>CAZJXD010000057.1:27858-30869 GCA_964549945.1 uncultured Desulfobacteraceae bacterium
GCTATTTCCAATCTGACGGGGCAAACTTCCACATCTACCTCAGCCGCTATGACGGGACCGATGTCCGCATCTGGGACAACGGCGCCAAAGAATGGACCACCACCTTTGCCGACGGCGACCCCATCGATACCGGGACGGCAACTGGCGCACTCCCTCCTCAGCTGGCCATCGATTCCACCGGCGTAGTCTATATCAGCTATTTCCAATCTGACGGGGCAAACTTCCACATCTACCTCAGCCGCTATGACGGGACCGATGTCCGCATCTGGGACAACGGCGCCAAAGAATGGACCACCACCTTTGCCGACGGCGACCCCATCGATACCGGGACGGCAACTGGCGCACTCCCTCCTCAGCTGGCCATCGATTCCACCGGCGTAGTCTATATCAGCTATTTCCAATCTGACGGGGCAAACTTCCACATCTACCTCAGCCGCGTTTATCCTACACCCCCCTGCACCGCAGCTGTCGCTGAGATAACCCCCACCCAGGTCAACATTAACACCCAGGATCAGGCCTTCTCCTACTATATCGAGCCCACCATCAGCGCCGGTGACTCGGGGGTGGACACGATAGAGATCACCGTGCCGGACACCTACGCAGATGTAAGTGTAACCGATGTCCTGGTTAACGACTCATCCGTCTCCTACACCGACACCACCTCGGGGAACACCATCTCCGTGACCTTGGATACAACGGTGACCGGCACCGTCCTCCGGGTGGACTTCACCGCCGACACCCCCACTGCCGTGGACTCGGGGGTTGCCTTCACCTCCACCCTGGATGATAGCGCCAACCCCGATCCGGTGGCCTGCACCTCAGGGGATGGAGACGGGGGAGGATCGGTCACCACCAATACCTGGACGGTGACGGCAACCTCACCGCCATCTGATGGTGAAAACGGTGATGGCGGTAGCCCTGTAGCACCGGCAGGAGGTGGTGGTGGAGGGGGAGGATGTTTTATTGCCGCTGCGGCCTACTGAAGTGAAACAATGAGATAACGGGAAGGCAGAGACAGGGCCGCAAACGGCCCTGTCTTTTTTTACGGTTATCCCAGAATATGATATACATCCCTTCCATTGCTTCTCTTTCCAATTCTGCTGATTGTATCGAATGGCGTTTGAAACGTGCAATAACCAGCCGGAAGAATCACACATCATGCTAGGTGGGATAGAGATATCTGGTTCCATCGCGAAAATGGAAGACTGAATGAGCACAACTTTTAAAATGGATGGGCTGGATTTTAAAGGGAGATAAGGGAAGTATTCAGGAGGGACCCGGGGCAATTTGGAGAGGAATTATGAGCGATTGATTACGAGGTAAACAGATCCCTTACCTCCTCCTTGAGGATCTTGCCCATCCTGTTTTTTGGAAGCGCATCTGTGAACACGATCTGCTTTGGGCATTTCCAGGCGTGAAGATGGGTCTTGCAGTATGCCTGTATCTCTTGCTCCGCGAGCATTGAGCCGGGCTTTGCCACCACGGCCGCAACCACCTTCTCACCCCACTTTTCATCGGGGATGCCCACCACCGAGGATTCCGCCACCCCGTCAAGGCGGTTTATCACGGTCTCCACCTCCTTGGGCGAGATGTTCTCACCTCCCGAGATGATGATGTGCTTGATGCGGTCCGTGAGGTAGTAATAGCCGTCATCATCAACCCTGCCCAGATCGCCTGTCCTGAACCACCCGTCTCGAAAGGCCTTGGCCGTCTCCCCGGGCTTTCTCCAGTAGCCGGGGGTAATGGAAGGTCCTTTAAGCCAAAGCTCACCCGTGTGCCCCGGCTCCACATCCACCAGGGTTTCGGGATTCACGACCCTCACCTCAAGTCCGGGAAGCGGCACCCCAATGGATCCCGGCTTTCTTGTGCCCCGTACCGGGTTGGAGAAATTCATGCCCGTCTCCGTCATGCCCTCGCGTTCCACCGGCTCCTTTCCGAATACCTCCTTGATCCTCTCGAAATCCCCCACGAGCAGCGGCGCCGAGCCCGAGGTCCACAGCCGCATGTGGCTGAAATCAGGCCTCATCCCTCCCATAACATCCATCAACTTCCCATACATCGCGGGAACCGCCATAAAGACCGTGCACACGTAGTCCCCCTGCCTCCTGCTCAATACCTCGATCACCGTTTCAGGGTCGAACCGATCGAGCATGATGATATGTGCGCCAGCCATAAGGGCGGTATGGAGCGCAAAGCACAGTCCGTGTATGTGGAAGAGCGGAAGGGCGTGACACACGACGTCGGGTTCCGAGATCTCCCAGATGTGGATGATATTTCGCGCATCGTGGACCAGGTTTCCCTGGGTGAGCACGGCCCCTTTGGGTTGGCCGGTGGTTCCGGAGGTGTAGATGATGAGCCCTGGATTATCGGGCCCGATATCTACCCCGGGAGGACTATCCGGGGCGGATCGAAAGAAGCCAAGATCCTGGTAGGACCTCTCGGTGGGGATTGTGATGCGGTTCAGCGCAGGGTCTATCTCCCGCAGGATCGCCTCTTGCTCGGTCCCCACGATGACGAGGTTCGCCTCCGTGTCATCGAGCAGATAGATCATCTCCGAGTGCGTAAACCCCGGATTGAGGGGAACGCAGATCGCCCCGATCTTTTGAACTGCCAGGTGGGCAGCGACAAAGGCGAGGGATTTCGGCAGATACAGGATGACCCGGTCGCCCTTCCGAACTCCTCTCGTGAGCAAGGTGTGGGCCATTTGGTTTGTGTCCCGATCCAGGTCGCCGTAGGAGAGCCCTGTTTCAAGTACTCCTTCCCTCAAGAAGGCGATGGCAGGCTTTTCGCCGTGGGAGAGAAAACTGCCCGCAAAACAATCCCTCAGGGTTTCACCGCCCATGGCATCTCCAGTTATTGAAGGGGGAGTTAAAATCCCTGTTAGGAGTTGGAATCCATGAAGCGCCATAAGTTCCAGCAGTGGCGATCACCATTGGCCTATAGCAGGCGCTCGATTGGGACATACCCAAGCCCCAATGCCTCGGCAACGCCCTTGTAGGTGACCTTACCCC
>CAZJXD010000058.1:0-30551 GCA_964549945.1 uncultured Desulfobacteraceae bacterium
AGGCGGGCGATCTGCTCCTCAGGGACATCCCAGTTCTCCGTATATGGATGTCTCTCTAGGCGACGGGCGCCCGCCTGGATCATCGGGAACAAGCAGGCTCATAGCGAATGCCTAGTTCGGTGCAAAAAAAGACATCCATATCCCTCACTATAACTCTGTGGAATTAGATACATAATCGATTAAGGATTTTTAGCACACTGAAAAGGAGGTTATCTATGGCCAAGATCGATTTCGGAGGTGTTATCGAAGAGGTGGTGACATCAGAGGAATTTACACTGGAGAAGGCGAGGGAAATCCTGGCACATGAAACGGTGGCAGTGCTCGGATATGGCGTGCAAGGTCCCGCGCAGTCCCTGAACATGAAGGATAACGGCATACCCGTGATCGTAGGGCAGAGAAAGGAGGAAATGGAATTCTGGGACAAGGCGATCAAGGACGGATTTGAGCCGGAAAAGACCCTCTTTTCACTGGAAGAGGCGGCAGAGCGGGGCACGATCATCCAGATGCTCATCTCCGATGCGGGGCAGATGGCCGCATGGCCGAATATCAAGGGGCATCTAAAAGAAGGCGATGCCCTCTATTTTTCTCATGGTTTCTCCATTGTGTATAAGGATCAGACAGGGGTTATCCCTCCCGATTATGTGGATGTAATCATGGTGGCACCAAAAGGCTCGGGCACTACGGTGAGGTCTAATTTCCTAGAGGGAATGGGAATAAATGCGAGCTATGCGGTGTTCCAGGACTATACGGGGAGGGCTCAGGAGAGGACCCTCGCCATAGGAATCGCCATCGGATCTGGCTACCTATTTCCCACGACCTTTGAGAAGGAAGTTTACAGTGATTTAACGGGCGAGAGAGGTGTTCTCATGGGTTGCCTGGCCGGCGTCATGGAGGCCCAGTATCGCATCCTTCGAGCACACGGCCACACGCCGAGCGAGGCCTTTAACGAAACCGTGGAAGAGCTTACCCAAAGCCTCATCCGGCTTGTGGCTGAGAATGGTATGGACTGGATGTATGCCAATTGCAGCACCACGGCCCAGAGGGGTGCCCTTGACTGGAAGTCAAGGTTCAGAGACGCGATTGCACCGGTATTTGAAGGGCTCTACGAGAGCGTCGTCTCAGGCGAGGAAACGAAAATCGTGCTCAAAGCCAATAGCGCCCCTGATTATAAGGAGAAGCTCCGGAAGGAATTGGATGAAATAAGGCTTTCTGAAATGTGGAGGGCGGGCGCGGCGGTACGCTCCCTGAGACCTGAGAGAAGAAAAAATAGATAGATATCTTTGGAAAGGCCATGCCTTGTCAACAGAACACAACATTGCGGTTATCCCGGGAGATGGCACAGGCCCCGAAGTAGTGGCGGAGGGCATAAAAGTATTGGAAGCTCTCTCCCGTAAGTACGGTATACGTCTCAAATTTCGTACCTACCCCCTGGGCGGGGAGCATTATTTGAAAACAGGCGAGCTTCTCCCGGATATGGTTATCAACGAACTTAAAGAGATGGGTGCAATCTACCTAGGTGCCATAGGACATCCCGGCGTGAGGCCGGGCATCTTGGAAAGGGACATCCTATTGAGGCTTCGGTTCGAGCTGGACCTGTTCATCAATCTTCGGCCGGTTGAGCTCTTCCCCGGCGTGCATACACCTCTTAAGGATAAGGGGCCCCAAGACATTCATTTTGTTGTTGTCCGAGAGAACTCCGAAGGTCTTTACACCGGTAGCGGCGGCGTATTTAAAAAAGGCACACCCGATGAGGTGGCTATACAGGAATCCATTACCACCAGAAAAGGCGTGGAGCGCTGTATCCGGTACAGCTTTGAGCACTGCCGGAAGCGTGATAAGGACAAGCACCTGACATTGTGCGGTAAGTCCAACGTGCTGACCTATGAATTCGATCTCTGGGACAGGGTCTTTCATGAAGTACACAGGGAATATGAGGATATCACCACCGATTATCAGCATGTGGATGCCATCTGCATGTGGATGGTCAAGAACCCCGAGCAGTTCGACGTCATCGTAACGAACAATATGTTCGGGGACATCATCACTGACCTCGGTGCTGCCATTCAGGGCGGCCTCGGTATCGCCGCAGGAGGGAATATCAATCCCGAGGGCACCGCCATGTTTGAGCCCATCGGTGGCTCCGCCCCCAAATATGCCGGGTTGAACAAGATCAATCCTATGGCGGCCATATCCGCAGCCCAGATGATGCTGGAATATCTCGGGGAGAAGGAGGCAGCCGGAGCCCTGCAAAACGCTATTAAAAAGATGGTGAGAGATGACCTCAAGAGCCTGGAAGCGGGAAAAATGGGATATAGCACCGAAGAGGTTGGGGATCTGGTAGCCGGCTATTTGTGAGCATCATGTACATCGAATCCGGTGATAGGAGAAAAGATACGACATCTCGCTATCATTAGGGATTTGAGGGAATGAAAGATCGGGATGAAAGGACTACCATGCGATCGGAAATTTTAAAAAAACACGTCGAAACGCTCCCGCACCGGGCTTTATTGATGTCAGCAGGCATAACGAAGGAGGAACTTTCCCCTGGGAAACCCTTCATTGGAGTGGCGAATAGCTATAACAATATCATTCCTGGCCATATCCACTTGAATGAGCTTACCCAAGAGGTAAAACGGGGCATCAGGGATGCGGGAGGGGTACCTCTTGAGTGGGGAGTTCCGGGCGTGTGTGACGGTATTGCGATGTTTGTGGAAATGAGGCTAAGCCTCCCGAGCAGAGAGCATATTGCGGACAACATCGAGATCATGGTCCTTTCGCATTCATTGGATGGGTGGGTTGGTGTGTCGAACTGCGATAAGATTACCCCGGGCATGTTGATGGCCGCGGGAAGATTAAACATACCAGCCATTATCCTTACGGGCGGGCCCATGAAGGCGAACGTCATAGGGGGAAGGAAACACCACCCAATTGAGGGCTTTGGCCTTGTTGGGCAGGTGAAGGGGGGAAAAATCACCGCCGAAGAGGCAGAGGCACTGCTTCCACGAATGGTTTGCGGAGCGGGTTCCTGCGTGGGATTATACACGGCGAATACCATGGCAGTAGTCACCGAGGTATTGGGCATGTCGGTCTCACGGTGTGCAACCACCTTGGCAATAGATAGGCTCAAAAAAGGGCAGGCCTATGAATCTGGGAGGCGGATAGTGGAGTTGGTCAAGAGGGATATCAAGCCCCGGGATATCATGACCAAGGAGGCCTTTGAGAACGCCATCATGGTGGACATGGCCATGGGTGGTTCAACAAATACCGTGCTGCACATCCCGGCAATCGCACGAGAGGCAGGCCTTTGTATTGATATTGACCTTTTTGATATCATCTCCCGGGAAACGCCGAACCTATGCTCCATAATCCCTGCGGGAGACCATGAAATAGCAGACCTTGATAGGGCGGGAGGTATCCCCGCGGTGATTCACAGGCTAAAGGACACCATAAAGGACGGCCAAACGGTAAACGGGAAAACAATCAAGCAGATAGCTGATCAGGGAGAGGTATTAAGCGATGAAGTGATCAGGCCCCTCAATGCTCCCTACCATCCCGAGGGCGGCATTGCGGTAGTAAAGGGCAACATTGCCCACAGCGGGGTTGTAAAGCAGACCGCGGTCGAGGACAAAATGAGGGTCCACTCAGGGCCTGCCAGGGTGTTCTATACCGAAAAGGATTTACTCAACGCCATCGAAGAGAAGAAGATTGCCGAAGGAGACGTGGTAGTGCTCCCATTCCAGGGGCCAGCAGGAGCACCGGGAATGCCCGAGATGTTGACACCTACTGATGCGCTAAAAGGGGCCGGGTATGGAAATGTGGCCCTCATCACCGATGGGAGGTTCTCCGGTGCCACCACAGGACCCTGTATCGGGCATGTTGAGATGGAGGCATATAATGGCGGTCCAATCGGCGCACTTCGAGACGGTGATGTGATAGAGATCGATATTCCAAGAAGAACCCTGAATGCGAGGGTAAGCAACGAGGAGATGAAACGGAGGCTTGAGCACCTGAGGGCACCGGAGAGGAAGCTCACACCTCTTCTTGAATCCTACAGAAAGAAGTTCACGGGCATCAACTGCTATGGGATGTAATGTCACGGCATATCCTCGATACTGTTTTATGGTGATATTTTACTTGACATTACCGAAAGGATCGAGACAATTATACCTTTAAGCTGGGGGATCGTTCAGTGGTAGGACGGCAGGTTCTGGCCCTGCAAACAGGGGTTCGAATCCCTTTCCCCCAGCCACTATGGTCCCATCGTCTAGCGGTCTAGGACGCCGGCCTCTCACGCCGGTAACACGGGTTCGAGTCCCGTTGGGACTACCATGTAATTTCAAGGGGTTAGCTATTTCGCTAATCCCTTTCTCTATTCTTGGGTGCGTAGGGGGTGCAAACAGGAGGAGTTACCTTGAATTTGGAAAAGCGGAAATACGGGACAATAAAATTTATGGAAATTAACTGATCCCGGTTCAAATAGAGCATTGGCGTAAATGACCTCGGATTATCGAATTCAGTGAGACATCTCAAGGTTAATATATAAGCTATTGTGAATTTTTTCTGAACTGTGTATATCGTCCTCTCATGAAAATGCTATTTCTCTTGCTGTTCTGGAGCCTCTGGTTTGTCAACTTTTCCGCTCGTACTGTATTCTCTCCCATCTTGCCCATTCTCGAAGATGAGTTCGCTATCAGCCACGCCCTGGCCGGCCTCATCTTATCATTTGTATCATTAGGCTATACGATTACCCAGTTCTTGTCGGGCCTCCTCTCCCCTCGTATCGGCTACAAGCGAACGATCATCGTGGGCTTTGCCATTTTGACCACGGCAATGTTCTGCTTCAGATATGCCCACACGTATGCATCCGTTGTGACCGTTTCACTATTCATCGGGTTTGGCGGGGGAATCTACTTGCCAAGCGCCATACCCCTTATCACCAAAACCTTTGGACGTAACCATTGGGGGAGGGCCATTGCCTTCCATGGAACAGCTGCGCCCTTGAGCATCCTCGCGATCCCGCTGCTCACCGCCCTTGCCCTGCGCTTTTTTCATTGGAGGGATCTCTTTTTGATCCTGACTGCGGCGAGTTTGATTGTGCTTAGCTCTTTCTGGGTGCTCTCTCCAAACCCCCGGCCGGAGGAAGAACAAAGGGTCCGCCTGCCACATATTCTGCGCCGCAGGGACTTCTGGATATTAACCATTCTGTGGATGGTTGCCAATTCAAATGGCTTTGGCCTTTACAACGTGATACCCCTGTTTCTCGTGAAGGAGAAGGGGATGTCCTTGGAATTTGCCAACACCATCTTCGGCCTTTCCCGGATTGGAGGAGTTTTTTGTGTTGCTACAGCGGGATTTCTCGTGGATCGATATGGGGCGAAAAAGATTCTGTTCATCTTATTGCTTATTACAGGATTTTCAACCACGGCTCTCGCGTTAGCCAATATCTTTCCCCTTATGGCAGCAGCCCTCTTTGTTCAGGCGACGGTTTCTGTTGCATTCTTTCCTGTTGGCCAGGCAGCCATCTCTATGCTCACTGATGCGAACGAGCGGAGCACCTTTATGGGAACTACCATAGCGATCGGCATGTTGATCGGATTAGGGGTTGCTCCTCCCCTCTTGGGAGCAGTAGCAGATCTCTGGAGTTTTCAGAGGGGCATATTCTTTCTAGGAGTGCTCACCACCCTGTCGTGTACCATTGTGAAATACCTTCAAAGGATTTGAGCAGGGCAGAGAACCACGAGAAAAGAGCCAGATGCCCAATCGCCATGGCTACCCTATAGTTCTGAGGAACGCTCAACAGAGGGTTGGCTGCTCATAGGGCGAGCCCTCTTTCGTGTATGACAACCAAGGAGCACGATCAGGGCAACGTAAAAGCCAAGGCTCAGAAACCAATGGATTATGTTTTGACGCTACCCCGGGGGCCCGATAAACAGGCCTTTCATAACGCGATCAAATTCGATACAATAAGGACCTAGCAACCTGGCGAGCGATATCTTTGCTCTTGGCGACATCGAGAGGGGGTTAGAAAAATGACGACACCCAATACAACCCGTACACCGAACTTTATTCGCACCATCATAGAGGAGGACCTGAGGACGAACAAATACGATGGTCGGGTCCATACCCGCTTTCCACCCGAGCCCAATGGCTACCTCCATATTGGACACGCCAAGTCGATCTGCCTTAACTTCGGCCTCGCCCAAGATTACCGAGGCCTCTGCAACCTGAGGTTCGATGACACCAATCCGAGCAAGGAGGAAAGGGAATATGTGGAGTCCATTAAGGAGGATGTAAGGTGGCTTGGCTTCGACTGGGAGGATCGGGAGTTCTACGCATCTGACTACTTCGCCCAGCTCTATGAGTACGCCCTCCGGCTTATAAGAAAAGGAAAGGCATATGTCGATGACCTGAGCGCAGAGGAGATCCGTGAATATCGAGGCACCTTAACCAAGCCGGGCAGAGAAAGCCCCCATCGAGACCGTTCGGCAGAGGAGAACCTGGATCTGTTCGAGCGCATGCGCAGGGGGGAGTTCGAGGATGGCTCCCGCGTGCTCCGCGCAAAGATCGATATGGCGGCACCAAATCTCAACATGCGGGATCCCGTGATGTACCGAATCCTCCATGCCGAACATCACCGATCGGGAAATAAGTGGTGCATCTATCCGACCTATGATTTTACCCATGGGCAGTCGGATTCCATCGAGGGGATCACCCATTCGATCTGTACCCTGGAATTCGAGGATCATCGGCCTCTCTATGACTGGTTCATCGAGGAATTAGGTATCTACCATTCCCAGCAGATCGAGTTCGCGCGCCTCAACCTCAACTACACCGTGATGAGCAAGCGAATGCTTCTCGAACTAGTTGAGGGGGAATATGTCACCGGATGGGACGACCCACGGATGCCCACCATATCGGGCTTACGGAGACGCGGCTATACGCCGGAGTCCATCCGGGACTTCTGCGAGCGCATAGGAGTGGCCAAGAAAGAGAGCATGGTGGATATTGTGCTCCTCGAGCACTGCCTGCGTGAGGATTTAAACAAGAGGGCTCCTCGGGTGATGGCGGTGCTCCACCCGCTCAAGGTCGTGCTCACCAACTACCCGGAGGACAAGGTTGAGGAGCTCGATGCCCTCAACAATCCCGAGGATCCAGGCATGGGGACCCGAAAGGTCCCCTTTTCACGGGTCCTTTACATCGAGCAGGAGGACTTTCGAGAGGATCCCCCTAAGAAGTTCTACCGTCTCGCCCCCGGAAGAGAGGTGCGGCTGCGGTATGCCTATTTCATCAGGTGCGTTGATGTGATCAAGGATGAGAGAACAGGCGAAATAATCGAGCTCCACTGTACCTATGATCCTGAGACACGAGGCGGGGATGCGCCGGATGGACGAAAGGTCAGGGCAACACTTCACTGGGTCTCCGCCGCCCACTCGCTCCAAGCCGAGGTGCGTTTGTATGATCACCTCTTCACCGCTCAAAATCCCACCATCGATGAAGAGGTGGATTTCAAGGCCTATTTAAACCCCAACTCCTTGGAGACATTGACCAACTGCCGTGCTGAACCGAGCCTCAAGGATGCCACACCCGGAAGTCGATACCAGTTCGAGAGACTCGGCTACTTCTGTGCCGATACCGGTGATTCATCCCGCGAAAAGCCTGTGTTCAACCGTACGGCCACCCTGCGCGACACTTGGGCAAAGATCCAGAAAGCAGGGGAAGCCCCTTCAGGAAAGGCCCAAGAGGCGGGAAAGGGCCGAGAGACCATTGAGCCCATCGGCGAGGAGATCGCCATCGAGGATTTCTCCAAGATCGACCTGAGGGTGGGCCTTATCCGCGAGGCAGGACCCGTTGAGGGCGCGAAAAAGCTCGTGCGGTTGATGGTGGACATAGGCGAAGGTCGCCTTCGTCAGATATTCGCGGGCATCGGTTCCGCCTACCCCGAGCCCACAACGCTCATCGGCAAGAAGGTGATCGTGGTAGCGAACCTCAAGCCCCGTAAGATGAGCTTCGGCATCTCCGAGGGAATGATCCTCTCAGGAGGTACTCTGGATCGCCTGTGCCTCACCACCTTTGACGGCGATCCCCTCCCCGGCGACAAGGTGTCGTAAACGAGAATGAAGCACTGTAGCTGGCTCCATACATATGGCAATCTTTCCTTGACCTCAGATTGCCCCTATTAGTATTCTACCCCTTAAATAACTTGTAAAATTCTTAAGCTCTATGGGCGAAAAGATAAAGAGAAATTCCACAAAGGATGTCGAAATTCCCAAATTTCTCCTTCCCCTGTTCTGGGAATATGAGCCCAAAACCATTGATATTAGGCACCATGCCACCCTGATCATCGGTCGTATCATGGAAAAGGGATCGTGGAAAGCGATGATCTGGCTCCAAAAAACATACTCCAAGGCCCAGATTGTCTCCTTTTTGGAAAGAAAGGGCAGGCACGCATTGCCTCCCCGAGAATTAAACTACTGGGCCCTTATGTATGGAATATCCCCCCAAAAAAGGGGGGAATGGCTAAAAGATGCAAGGGGAAGACCTGATGTCTGGAACACCCGGTATTCACGTTGACATATTAAGTGATGCCCAGAAGGAAGTCATTGCTCGCCTGGGAAAGGTACTGGCTCATACCGATTTTTACCTCGCCGGTGGAACCGCGGCTGCGTTGCAGTTAGGACATCGCTCATCCATGGATCTTGATTGGTTTATAGATAAACTCGGAGATCCGGAAATCCTCTTCAGCAGGCTTACCTCATGTAATATTACCTTTGAAATCCAATCCGTGAGCCCCGAAACGGTGTACCTAACTATTAATACCGTAGAGGCCAGCTTTATGGGCTACGATTACCCGCTGATTCAACCAAAAGTCTTCTGGCCTGAGTATGGCATTTACTTGGCTGGATTGGACGATATAGCCTGCATGAAGCTTTCCGCAATTGCCCTCAGGGGCTCACGAAAGGATTTCGTTGACCTCCATTATCTAATCACACACGTTCGCTCACTCGAGGACTACTTGCAGCTCTATGTTAAGAAATACAAAAATAGGGATATAGGCCATGTGGTAAGAAGCCTTGTCTATTTTGCCGATGCTGAAGGTGAACCCCCTCTCAAGATGATAAAACCCGTGATATGGCAGGATCTAAAATCGGATTTTGAAAAATGGGTGAAGGATTTACCCTCCCGTTACCCTCATCGATAATGCTGGTAATTACTGGATAATAATCTTATTGGGCACAGATATAGTGAATATTTGCGCCTTTCTGGCTGGGGCATTCTGTCTTCCTGGGCAAAATAAGTCCTTTAAGAAATTATTTTCCCCTTCCCAAGTGTTAAAGCCTATGGCCTAATTTTTTGCTTCCCCAAGGTCAGGATTTACCAAGATAAATGACAAATGAAGATGTGACCCCGTTAACCTTTAAAAAGATTGACAAGGAAAAAACCCTTTGTAATTATAGATCAAACGTTCGTTTGAAGAACTTGAGTCCCTCCATGGCAAGGCCAAAGAGCCAGAAAAAGATCACCGAAATCCACGGTGTGGTAGCCCGACTATTCGCGTACAGGGGCTACCACCACACCTCCATGCGTGAAATCGCCAGGGAGCTGGGCATGAATCAGTCCTCCCTGTACCATTATTTCACGAGCAAGGAAGACGTGCTCTTCAGGCTCATGAATGACGCCATGGATGATGTCCTGGAAAAGCTGGAGGAGATTTGTGCTTCTGACCTGCCAGCCGAGGATAAATTGAAAAAGATGCTTCATTCCTACATACGATCATATGCAGGAGATCAGGAGAGGCTCATCCTGCTGGTCAACGAGATGAACTCCCTCACAGGGGCTAACCGCCTCATCCTCGTGGAGAAACAGAGACAATACGTACAACTGATCAAGTCCATCCTAAAGGAGCTGGTCGATAAGGACAAGATGAGGGAGATCGAACCAACAGTGGCCACGTTCGCCTTTTTCGGTATGGTCCACTATACCATCAAATGGTACCGCGAGGATGGTCCTATTACACTTGACGAATTGGCCAAGCTGTTTGTGGAAATCTTTACCAGGGGAATATTACAGTAACTAGCGGAGCTCCGGCTAAAGCCAACAAGTAGCGAGTGGGTTAAAAGATGACCTTAATTGCTTTAGTCAAATGGCTTAGGGCACAAGGCACAGGGCGATTGGCCTTATGCCTTATACCTTGCGCCTTTCATCTTATGCCTTGCGCCTTGTACCTTTGGCCTTTTCGAATATCATCCTAAGTCAATAACAAAAAATTGAGATTAAATTTAAAATCTTAGCTTATATAGACCGCTAAACTCCCATGACGCCGTACCGAACCTCCTACTGGCATATTGAGCCCGTCTGGCTCTTCTACCTCCTCGCGGCCATAGCCGTGGGGATTTTTGCCTTTGGGCTCATGGCCCACCTATCCGTGTGGATGAGGGGCATCAGGCGCCAAAGGATACCCTTCTCATGGCACGGCATGGCTAAGCTGATCCTGGACGGCCTCCTGGGTCGGCGGATCTTCAGGGGAGATGTTGCGGCAGGAACAATGCACCTGCTCATCATGTGGGGCTTCGCAGGCCTTTTTGTGGGAACGGTGCTCATCTCCGCGGATTACTGGGTGTACCATTTTCTCAAGGGCGCTGTGTTTCTCGCCTATTCAACGTGCCTTGAGATCGCGGGATTGATGATGATAGGAGGGCTCACCTGGGCCATGATACGCCGATATCTCCAGAGGCTATCTCGCCTGGAGCGGCGTTTCGAGGATCTCACCGTGGTGGCGTTACTGATGCTCGTGGCCATATCCGGCTTTCTCGTGGAGGGACTGCGGCTTGCGGCCCAGAGGCCTGATTGGGCAGGGTGGTCATTTGCGGGTTACTGGGTGGGGCTCGTGTGGGCCGACCCCCAGGCTGCCCTCGCATGGTATCCCTATTCATGGTGGGTTCATGCGCTTCTGAGCCTCGGCCTTATCGGCTACATCCCCTTCTCCAAGCTCTTCCACATGCTCGCTGCCCCGGCAGGCATCTACCTGGAGATCCAGCCCCCCCAGGCTATCCCGATTGAAACACGCAGCCCTGATGAAGAGCTCTTTTCCTACAGGGATATGATCTTTCTCGATGCCTGTACCCGTTGCGGTCGCTGCGTGGAGGAGTGCCCCTCATCTGGAGCGGGAGAGCCCTTTTCGCCAAGGGATTTTATCGTCTGGACCAGGAGTGATCTATTGGCGCGAAATCATCCCCTCAGCCGATTTGAGTGGTTTAAAGCCTGGAAGCAGCGCAGGAACTCAAAGAAAGTGGATTTCGATTCCCACAAGCTCTGGCACTGCACCACCTGTAAGGCATGCCTCGAGGTATGCCCTGTATATGTGGCAACACCAGATGCAATCAGGGAGGCGAGGTGCAAGGCCGTGGAGGAGGGAACCCAGGTGCCTCCCCTTCTGGCACAGAGCCTGAGAAACCTCTATAAGTATAACAACCCCTGGGAGGCCACCAAGAAGAAGCGCGCGACCTGGGCCCAGGACATGGAGATACCGGATCTCACCAAGAATGAGGGGTCAGAGGGGCTTTGCTATTTCGTGGGGTGTACCACCTCAATGGATATTCGGGCACAGGGAATTGCCCGATCATTTGCACGGATCCTGAAACACCTCAAGGTTCCTTTCGCCATCCTGGGAAACAAGGAGCCCTGCTGCGGGGATATCGCCCGTCGCGCGGGGGAGGATGGCCTCTTCGAGAAACAGATGGAGGACTGCCTTGAACTCCTCGGGCGTTTTCACATCAATGAGCTGATCACCTCATCGCCCCATTGCTTCCATACCTTTGTCAATGACTATCCGGCATTTCAGGCCTTATTGCCTCCCGATGAACGGCTGGAGCTCCGGGTCCGTCACTATGCGATGCTGTTAGGCGAGCTCGTGAAGACCGGCTCCCTGAGGTTTGCAGGGCCGCTCAAGGCAAAGGTGACCTTTCACGATCCCTGTTATCTGGGCCGCCACAACGGGATCTTCGATCCACCAAGGCAGATCATAGACGCCATACCGGGGGTTCAGAGGGTGGAGATGGCACATAACAGGATCAACAGCCTTTGTTGCGGTGGGGGAGGAGACAGGATATGGCAGGAAGACCTGGATGCGGACGTGAAGATGGCGGAGATCCGGATACGGGAAGCCGAGGCTACCGGGGCGGAGATCCTCATCACTGCCTGCCCGCTGTGCCTCATCATGTTTGAAGATGCCCGCAAGACCACCGGCCTTGAACAAGCCCTCCGCGTGATGGATTTAAACGAATTCGTGGTGATGGCTTTGGGCCTTGATAATAGCAGTTAAAATGGATAAAACTAAATTATACAATTCCCGGCTTGCCCGGGCCAGGAGGTGAGGACAATGGACATAGTAGTGTGTGTGAAACAGGTGCCCGAGGTCACCGATGCCGAGCTCGAGGTCACAAGGGATAGCACGGGGATCATCACCGAAGACCTGGAATACGATATCAACGAATGGGATAACTACGCCGTTGAAGAGGCCGTCCGCATCAAGGAAGCTCGCGGCGGGAAGGTTACGGTGGTCACCGTAGGAGATGAGGACAGCGAGGATGTCCTGCGTCAGGCGCTGGCCATGGGAGCGGATGAGGCCATCCGTGTGGATGAAGAGGGCTTCAAGCTATCCGATGCCCGGGGTATCGCAAAAGGTATTTTCCACGCCATCAGGGACTTGCCCTTTGATCTGCTTTTCACCGGGGCACAGAGCTCCGATGACGGCTGGGGACAGGTGGGGCTCATCCTCGCGGAACTCCTCGATCTCCCTTATGCCTCGCTGGTGGTCGGCATCCAGATCGCCGATGAGAAACTGGTAGCGACTCGAGAGCTGGAATCCAACATCCAGGAAAAGGTGGAGCTCCCGCTTCCCGCGGTCCTCACTATTCAAACGGGCCTCAATAGCCCACGGTATGTTTCTATCATGGGGATTCAGAGGGTGCGCACAATTGAGATCAAGGAAACAGGCGCAGAGGAACTTGGACTGTCCGAGAAGGAAATCGGGCTCAAGGGATCATCGGTGGATTCCCTTTCCCTTTCCCTTCCGCCAGCCGGTGAGGGAGCGGAACTCCTCACTGGCACACTCGATGAGATCTCTGAAAAGACAGCTCAAATCATCCGAGACAAGGGCGGGGTGGTATGATGGGTGAGATCTTAGTACTGGCTGAACATAGAGCTGGGGAGCTTCGCGACGTTACCTTTGAGATGCTCACCCTGGCAAATAGACTGGGCAAGGAGAACGACCTCGCCGTGACCGCCCTCTTCCTGGGGCACGAGTCATCCGATCTTGCCCGCCAACTCACAGGTGCCTGCGAAACGGTCCTTTTGATGGAGGACCCCGAGCTCGCGAACTACAATGCAGACCCGTATCTCATCGCGCTGGAGCAGGTAGTCAAGGATCGCAATCCCATTTTGACAATCATTGGCCATACCTCGATGGGCATGGATTTAGTGCCTGCCCTTGCCACTCGGTTGTCTCTTCCGCTGGTAACCGATTGTGTGGAAGTGAATCTAGCCGAGGGAAGGCTCGATGTCTTGAGACAGATTTACGGCGGGAAGATCGACGCCCGGCTTACCATGAAGCCCTCCGATCGATACCTGATCAGCATCAGAACAGGCTCCTTCGATGCTCAAGCAGCGCAGGGGAAATCCGGAAAGGTGGAGGCCCTTTCCGTGCCTTCCTGGACAAAGGCTAAAGGCCGGAGATTCCTTCATTATCTGGAGGCCGAGCTCGAGGATGTGGACATCGGGGCCGCCGATATCCTCGTGTCCATCGGCAGGGGAATCGGAAAACCCGAAAATATCTCCCTTGCACAGGGGTTCGCCGACTCCATCGGGGCAACACTCGCCTGTTCACGGCCGGTTGCCGACGAGCAGTGGCTTCCTAAAAGCAGGCAGGTCGGGACATCCGGTAAGACCGTGAGGCCAAAGATCTATATTGCCCTGGGCATCAGCGGTGCTTACCAACACCAGGCCGGGATGAAGAACTCCGAGGTCATTATCGCGGTCAACACTGACCCCAAGGCGCCCATCTTCAACATCGCCCACTACGGCATCATAGCGGATATGTTAGAGATAATGCCACGGTTGACCGAGAAGTTTGCGAGAAAATAGCTTGACCTTTTCCAATATCCTGAAAGCTTGCGAGACATTAAATCCCGCAAATCAGGGCTCAGCGTGCTCGTCACCTCTATGGGGTGTAGAGGCAAGGAAAGTGGTATTCATATTGAGGGGAGGATCATGGATTTCACGCTCAGCAAGGAACAACGCGATATCGTGAGGGCGGCCAGGAAGTTCGCTACCGGGGAGTTTCCCGACAGGGCGCTTGAATTCGATCGCGAAGAGACCTTCGATCAAGAGCTGTGGCGAAAGGCCTGCGAGCTTGGGTTCGTTGGTGTCTTCATAGATCCAGCTTACAATGGCGCGGGCATGGGTTTCCTGGAACACAGCCTCCTAAATGAGGAGTTCTGGGCAGTAGACCCAGGGATCGGCCAGGCCATCCTCTCAACCACCTTCGGCTCAGAAATCCTCCTCCTCTATGGGACTGAGGATCAAAAACAGCTCGTGCTTCCCAAGCTGGTCACCGGAGAGGCCATTATCAGCACCGCGATCACGGAGCCCGATGCGGGTTCCGATGTGACCAGTGTGAGGACCGCAGCCGTCAAAGATGATGATGAGTGGGTAATTAATGGCACCAAGATGTTTACTACCAATGGAACTATCGCCACATGGATACTGGTATTCTGCATGACGGACCCGGAAAACCCATCCCGCCATGAGCGTCATAGTTTTATTCTAGTTCCCACGGATACGCAGGGATTTAAGGCCAAAAAGATTAAGGGCAAGATGGGCATTCGGGCATCGGATACCGCTGAGATCTCCCTCCATAACGTTCGCGTGCCGCTTGATCACCTGGTGGGAAAGCAGGGCGATGGATTTCACGAGTTGATGTCCTTCTTTAACCGGACCAGAGTCCATATCTGCGCACAAGGCGTTGGGGTGGCACGGGCAGCGCTTGAGGAATCGGTTCGCCACACCAAGCAACGCCATCAATTCGGTGCACCCCTTGCATCCTTCCAGGTGACTCAGTTCAAGATCGCCGAGATGGCCACCTGGATACGAGCCGCAAGGAATCTATACTATGAGGCGGCATGGCTCGTGGACCAGGGCAAGGTGGATCATGCCCTCATTGCTATGGCCAAGTGGCTTTCCGCAGAGATCGCGGTTCGCTGCACCGATGAGGCGGTCCAGATGCACGGCGGTTACGGGTATATCGATGAGTTCAAGGTGAACCGCCTCTACCGCGCTGCCAAAGTGCTGGAGATCTACGAGGGCACCAAGGAGATGGAAAAGACCATCATCTCGAGGGCCATTTTGGGCTAGCGAACAATAGCAATATCCCATCCTTCAAAGACCCTCATCCAATACCAGAAAAGGCTCGGGGCATGGGTAAATCAATGAGGGAAATCATAATCCTGACCAATCAGGAGATATTTCAGTCTTTGAAACTCATTTTTTATGGAGAGAATTAAGCCTTTGTATTTCATGGGGTTTTCTGCTAACCTTTTTACCAAAGCAAACCAAAGAGGCTTATATTATTTTGCTCTTTTCCGTAATATAGTTTTTCGAAGGTAAAGGAAAAGGCAAGCGAGGGGTAGTATTATGGCCAAGAAATGTCGTCCCTACCATTCAGTGCAAAGCGATGTCTATCACATCTTCAGCGACTGTTCAGTGGGGAATAACATCCCGGCGTCCAAGAAGAAGCAGGGCAGTGATGATAGAAAGCTCTGCGCGGTGTGCAGAAAGATCCAGGCCGGCAAGCGCACGAGATAATGGGTAAGGCTTCACCTAAAGACCCTATTTGATTTCTGAGCATTAACGGAAAAGCCCCATTTCTCTAAGTGAGAAATGGGGCTTTTCCGTTAGGAAAGATGATTGACAAATAGAAAACAAGATAGAGAAATATCGAATGCTTTCTTAATAAAGCAGGCCATAACCTTTATCGAAAAGCACATAGGGGCGGACTTATGGTCCAGGCAAGACCCATCCTCTCATTTAAGGCTCGATTATTATTTGACAATCCCAAAAACCGATTTATGCTAATATCGATTATGTATCTAACTCAGCAGAATTATAGTGAGGGATATGGATGTCTTTTTTTGCGACCGAACTAGGCAGGTGCTATGAGCTGGCTCTTTCCCGATGATCCAGGCGGGCGCCCGTCGCCTAGAGAGACATCCATATACGGAGATGTGGGATGTCCCTGAGGAGCAGACCGCCCGCCTCTATCTGCACCTTTTGCGGGCACAACAGCATGGAATTCTTCGGTTGTAAAAAAAGACATCCATATCCCTGGTGGCAATATAGTTACAGAGTTAGAGCCATAATCAAAATGCTAATTTATTATTGAGAAGTCTCCTAAGAGACGAGAAACAAGGATGGGGGATTTGAGATGAAGAAGATCTCGGGTTTATTTATTCTGATCTTGGCCCTCTTCTTTTTGAGCTCAAATGTCGGCCCTCAAGACGGTGATCCGAATAACGGCGCTGATCTCTACGCACAGAAGTGCGCCAGGTGTCATGGATCGGATGGTGAAGGCGGCATTGGCCCACCCCTAAGAGGCTGTAGCATATGTGATTCCCGTGAGGCCCTCTTCGAGGAGATAAACGCGAAAATGCCCCGCGATAATCCTCAGGACTGTACCGATACGTGCGCATATGATACGGCCGCTTTCATCTTCTTGAACCTGAACGGACACTCTCTTACGCAAGATAACGGAGGTGGCTGCTTTATCGGCGTATCCGCCAAATGATCAAATGCTGTAACTCAGGCCGGATCAATGTTGTCTCAGGCATAGCCTTTTAAAGATCTCAGCGTATATCCAGTTCAGACCCTTGAATTGAAAACGAACATTTTTAAGCTTGACAAACAAAAATTTATATTGTAATATTTAGTATCATAATATAATACATTATGTCCTATTGATTTTGCCCGTTCAAACCACCTACCCCGCTATGGGACTTACAGAAACGGCAAGTTACGCTTCAGTAAGGTTTTCGCACCTCCTCGCGGTTTTCTGGGGATGCGTCGGTGAGGGAACGAGCAACGTTTGGATAAAAAATGAGGTGAAGATAGAATGGTAACGAGGATCAGAAGCAGATGCAGGGACTGTAAAAACTACGTGAAAAATCAGCCAGAGCGTTTTGTGCAGGTTCTCATCGATCATAAGGTCAGATGCACCGCTGCACAGGACGTAAATGCCAACATGCCCTGCCCCAAGTTCGAGAATAACGGAAAATAGCTGTCGTATACAATCCCCAAATATAGGAAGGCCCCGAACTAAATGGGGGCTTTTTCATTTCTCATTCCCACCTCCTGATCCTAGAAGCACCCATATTCACCGAAAACGGTGATCGTCTCACCAACGATCTGCTTCGCGCTTTCGGGCACTTATCTCGATCCTGCTCTCATCCAGAAACTCGAGCACATTGAGGAGCCTCCGTCCTCTTGATATCCATCTTCTCCTTGGTGAGCGTAAATACATCTTGCTCGCCCCTTACGGTGTTATCTTATGGAATCCTGCCCGTACGCCTCTCGGTGAGGTAAACGAACATATGGAATAAGATGGTATTTTTCATCATTTCCATGTCAACGATGCCTTTATGATTGAGGGTATTTTACCCGTTGACAAAGTACGATGTTTGCCATTACCTTGAAAGGGGTGTCATGAGTTTTAATGTTCGCTTAACACGTGGAGACTTTAAAGGGAACAGGGGTTTTTAAGGGTAACCGGTGAATAAGGAGGGAAACAGTGGCATCCAAAAATCAGAGTATCGAGGAGTTGACCACATTTGCGACCGAGGTAATCCGTCAATCAGGACAAGAAGCGCTTCGCTACTATGGAAAAGGCAGGCCCGAGATGAAATTCGACGATGATCTGGTGACAGAGGCCGAGCTCTTCTTGACGAATCTTTTTCAAGAGCACCTCAAGGCACGCTTTCCCGAACATCTGGTATTTAAGTACGATCAGCAGAACAAGGGCTATTCCCATGAGGGTGAAAGATACCTCTGGATTTTCGATCCAGTGGATGGGGTTGCCAATTTCCAGGCGGGAATCCCGATCTGGGGTACCTCTTTGGCCCTTCTCGAGAACTTCTGGCCCATTCTTGGGCTATTTTACATGGCCGTAACAGGTGATTTGTTTCATGCCCGTGCCGGCCATAAGGCCTTCAGGGGTGAGGAGGAATTACATACCTCATTTCAGGACAGCATAAACGACGAAAGCCTGCTGCTCACCCACTCCCGATTTCACCAGTACTATCACTCCACGTTTCCCGGAAAGATCCGAGATCTGGGGTGTACCTCTGCCCATTTATGTTACGTGGCCATGGGCCGGGCTGAGGCAGCAATAATCGCCCATGAGTCCTACCAGGATCTCGCCGCGGCACGGATCATTACTGAAACAGCAGGAGCCAAGATCTTCAGGATGGACGGGAGCGACTTCTCGCTCGATGATTATCTTGATGGGGACAGGATCGATGATCATCTGCTGGTCGTGGGCCCTGACATGCGCTCACAAGTACTCAGCTACCTACAGGAGACCTCCTAGCGTTCCTCGGCCATGTGTTGAACAATATGCGTTTCACAAACAGGGCCCCGGATAGCCACTTTGCGTGGCTTTTGTGGTGAAATGGACTCTGATTCGCCGCTTCAGGCTCGGGCAGCAGCGGTGAGAAACCCTATTCTAAAACCTTGGGTGGAAAGGCCCGGCTTTCCTTCATCGATGGCATCGAAATTAGAGGATATTAAGGCCTTTGCGAAGAGACACCTGACCGATGCCCGTGGCAGTCATGCCTGGGACCACACGCTACGGGTCTATAACCTGTGCATGCACATAGGGCGAGTCGAAGGGGCGGATCTTGAGGTCTTAAAGATTGCGGCCTATCTCCATGACGTGGCCCGTCCCCTTCAGGATCAATCAAAAGGAACGGTTTGCCACGCTGAAAAAGGTGCGGAAATTGCCGGTGACCTTCTTCAAGACTACCCCATATCCGAGGGCCGGAAGGGGAATGTAATCCACTGCATCTTGTCTCACAGGTTCAGGGGAAATCGCCAGCCCGAGACCGTTGAGGCAAGGGCCCTCTTCGATGCCGACAAGCTGGATTCCATCGGGGCAATTGGTGTTGCCAGAACATTCCAATTCGCGGGCGAGGTAGGCGCCAAACTCCACAACCCTTCTATCGATCCCGAAGATACTCAAGAATACACCGAGGAAGATACCGGCTACCGGGAATTCAAGCTAAAGCTATCCAAGATTAAAGAGCACATGCTCACCGCAGAAGGCCATAGAATCGCCAGGGAACGCCATTCATTTATGGAGGGCTTTTTCAAAAGGTTTCTCCAGGAGCACGAGGGCTACCTGTAAGTATGACACAAAAAGGTGAAATAAAACTCGCCTATATACTGAGACGAGGGGGGCCTGAGAGTATCGTCTTCCTTCACGGCCTCGGCCCTCTCACCATAGGGGGCACAGCATGGGAGATGCTTCTTAAGGCTACCCAAGGCAAGGAATAACGAGGTTATCGAGATAACAACTCGATGCCGGTGATCACCTGCCCTTGCAGTTTGAAACGCTTAGCCTGATAATCATGATTGTTGGGGGTATGATTAGAATCGTCTAAGGAAGAGGTACGATCGCGTTTTGAGTATTTTGGCAGGATGACCTAATCCGCTTTCACGAGGAGCGCCTGACCGGGGAAAATAGTGCTTCTGGGTGATAGGTTATTGATCCTGAGAAACTGCGAGAGCTTCATACGGTGTCTCGTGGCGATCAAATACGGGGAGTCCCCCTTTGATACGATATAGGTCTTGGTTTTTACTTCCTCGGTAGCGGTCAGGTCTTGAGGAATCATAAGGATCTGACCTATGCTGAGGGGGGTATCACTGAGCCGATTTGCGGACTGTATTGCCTTGGTGGTAGTCCCAAATCGCTCGGCAATCCTCCAGAGCGAGTCGCCTTTTTGCACCACATACCGCACCAACTCCGCCCTCCCACTCGATCCGGATACCTGAGAAGGTGCTCCTGTGGGGATCGGGTACTTCCTGCTCGTTGGTATCTTGAGCCTCCAGCCGGTCCTTATGAAGTGGCTGCTCTTGAGGCCGTTGAGCCTCATGATTGACCTGACGCTCGTTCCATACCTGCGGGCAATCACGGACAAGGACTCGCCTATTCGAACCCTGTGTACCACATAGGCCGGTGTGGGGGGATGCCACACGGGTATCTCGTCCAGCTTCGAGAGCAGCACCTGCCCCTTGCCCTTGGGGATCTTGAATGAAAAAGGCCTGTCCGGGGTGAAGCTGTATCGTAAAGAGGGATTGAGTTCCGTCAGGAGCGCATAGGGCACTCCGGTGTGCGTTGAGATCGTCTTCAGGTGAGCCTGTTTGTCGATGGTGACCGCTTCGGTCTCAACTTCCTCATCCGCGGGAGGCAATGTAAAGCCGTATGCTTCGGGGTCTTTCAGGATATGGAGTACTGCCAAGAACTTCGGCACGTAGAATGCCGTTTCCATGGGGAGCGTCTCGTAGAGATCCCAGAAGTCGTCGAGGTAGTTGATCTTCTGGGTCCGAATGCATTTCAGCACCTTGCCCTCGCCACAGTTATACGCTGCCAGGGCCGTGGTCCAGTCACCGAATATCTGATGCAACTCCTTCAGATATGCAATCGCGGCTTGAGTCGATCTTTCCGGATCCATTCTCTCATCGACCCACCTGTCCCTTTTGAGGCCGAATTTATATCCTGTTGAGGCGACAAACTGCCATAGGCCCAATGCTCGAGACCTCGAGAGGGCCCTAATCTTGAATCCGCTCTCAATGAGCGGAAGCCATGAAAGCTCCTCCGGCAGGCCTGCCTCCCTGAGAGCCTTCAGTATTGCCGGGCGGTACTTGCCTGAACGTTTGTACGAATCCAGAAAGAATGTCCTCTCCCTGTCCTTAAACAGGTTCAGCGCCCCCTCTACGTGCTTGTTCATTATAAGCGGGATCACCGAATTAAGGCCGTTTGCCACGGTAAACCTGGAGGAGTAAACCTCAATAATCCGCTTGGATATGGTGAAACGTAAGTCCTCTTTCTGCTGGAGGAGTTCCGAATCATCCTCGGGACTAACCTTTAGGATGAGGGAATACGCCTGGTCAAGGGCATCGATCGCGTTGTCCAGATCCCCCTGTTCCCAGAAATCGTTTGAGGCCTGGCAGAACTCGAGCGCGGAATCGAGCATCCCTTGGCCCGACTGCTTTTGCGTCTCTGAGCCCAGGGGCGCGGGACTCTCGATCTCCACTGGCGGATGTTGTCCTTCCTCACCGCCCCCAGGAGAAGAAGGCGTTCGAGCAGCCTTGTCCTTCGGTATAGATGCGATCTGCGGTACTTCCTCGCCCTCCTCAGGAGAGGGAATCGGCTTCCCTTGCTCGAGCCATATGGGAACTCTAATTGGCCGCTCGTCATCGCTTCGGGCAAGCATTACGAACTCATGGGGTTCCTTGATTTCAGGGGGAATAGAAACCCTCTCTTCCTCCTCTTGTTGGTCAGTGCCGGAAATTGAACCCGCCTCTTCCATCATGACCGGCACGGCGACTGCTCCTGCTTCCTCTGCCACTGGGCTGCTTCGGCCAGCGGGCTTTTTAGCAAGCCGAGAGGCGGAGGACACAGCCTCCTGTTCCTCAATTGGAAGAGTCGAAATTATCGTGAGCTCCTCTTCCACATCAGTTGGGGCAGGGACTACCGCACCCGGCTCGAGCGTGAGAAACCTTGGAGGCTCTTCTTTTTTCTGCTCCTCGATCTTTACGGGATAAGGGACTATCTTCTCCTTATCGATAATCTGAGGAGAAGTTGGTTTTTGTACTTCGTCGATAAGACGTGGAGGGGCACTCGAGGAAACGGGCTTTTCTTGTGCGCGATCAGGAGCAGCAAGCACTAACGGTTCTTCCTCATGGCTTAGCGGCACGAGATCAGTCTTTGCGGCCCTGATCGAGGACGGGGCGAGCTGGCGTTCCTCGTCAACGGCGAGTGGAGTCATAGCCGAGGAAGTTGATCCCTCGGGCTCAGCCTCGCGAGCTGCCGACTTCTCTCGCTTGCTCTTAAGGGTAGCGTATTCCGCTTTCGTGCCCTCGGCCTTGGAAGAAGCAGCGATATCCCCTGTTTTCTCAATATTACCTAAATGAGCAACCGGCTTTTCGTCTCCTGTTTCGGGCGATCCAGCGTCCTGCGTCTTCCTTTGCGGATTAGCGCGAGAGGGTAATGGTCTCGCCAGATCGACTCCCTTCGAGGAGGCGGCTCTTTCGTCAGGCAGGCTCCGGGATGGTCTCTCCTCTGATTCCCTTACGATTGTGCTATCGGGTGGCAGTTTTTGCGGTGATCTCAGAAAAGCCGTATCAGCAACACAACTTACCCAGAATAGCAAGGGGACCGTTATGAGCAATATTTGAAAACTGGATGGCTTAGGATGAGCTTCCATTCTCTCACACAGGTTCGCACAGCGCGTATAACAAGTATAAAGCAAATATCACGCCAGAGTTTAATAAAACAAGAGATCAACTGCCATTTTTGAAAGGCAAGTATAGAGAAAGCTTTCCAGATGGTCAAGTACAATCGGTTTTTCGAATCAAACGAGGTTGAATCCGCCTATCAAAGGCATGGAAGGTCTTTCCCGTCAGATGCCCCCAAATACCGAATACGGGTAGCTTCAGTTCCTGGCACGATTCACCCTGTGACCTCAGGCCTGGAAAGGCCAAATAAAGGCCTCTTACGCTACCATCGTCGCCCCATTATAAAATCAGTGCGCCCTTTTATCTTTGTTTTTGACACGCAAGCTGGTTTTCATTATAATAAAAATTATAGCATGGTTCTCACGATATCCAGGGAGAGCTGCAAGTTGCCTTCAAGGATCTCTCGTATGAGCACCTTCATAGATCAATCTAACCAATCAAGCCTCACCGCCCGTCTCTTCGAGTTAATTAAAAGCCTATCAGGGAATGAGCAGAGAAGTCTCCCGCTGATCAACTACCAGAAGTGCATCAAGATTTCAAGTGAGATCCTAAGAACCTGCCCCCGGGAATTGGTGTGCAGTTTAAGAGAGCCAACCAAAAACAGGAGGAAATAATTAAGGCCTTTAACCGGGTTCATATTTATTGCTTTATCTCATCTAAATATCATCTGCAAGGAGGGTAAATTATGAAGTATATCCTTCTCGTTCTCACCTTAATAGCCATAGTTGCGGGTTTGAGCACTCTGGCGCAAACAATGGATAAATCCGCGGCTGCGCCCACGACAGCCTCAGAAACCCCTCACATGTATCCCATCGCTCCCGGCGTGTGGTATCCCGGATGTGGTGACCTGCCTGAAAAACCCGTACGTTACTACAGGGTAAGGTGCTGGCCCGGCTGTCACCGTGGAAGCAGCCATGGCAAATACCCGGAAATACCGCTCCACATGAAGCCCATTTTCTCAACCAGCACTATGGATCTTAATCCAGAAACCGGAAAGAAAACCAGATAAGAAGCGTGATTCATCGCCTTGAAAAGGGGGCCACGGACAGCCCTCTTTCCGGGTTTTCGCTATCTCGTGTTGAGAGGGTCGAACTTTCTTTCTTTCCTTTAAGCACTCATGGGGGAAACATGAGCGATTATTGTGTCGTGGTTACCGGGGGAGCGCACGCGCGCTTTTTCACCCTGGAGGCGGTGGAGTTTCCTGAACTGGAATCAGGGCCGAGACTTATACATCGCAGGGATCTCTTCAACCCGCAAAAGGAGTCGGCAGGAAAAGACCTCTACGCAGACTTAAAGACAGGCCGGGGCCGAGCGGCTCGCGGAGGCCCGGGGCACGGGTATGACGACCACCGATCGCAGCACAAAGATGAACTCGATCGACGCTTTTCTCGTAAGGTCCTTGAAGAGGCTTGTTCCCTCGTCAAGGCCAATAATGCCCGATACATGGTAGTAGTAGCCCCAGCACCTATGCTTGGAATGCTTCGTCAGGAACTGCACGGGCTCAATAAACGTGGCGTAGAAGTGAAGAAAGTGGCCAAGGATATGACCAAATTTTCACCCAGGCAGATTCATGATAGTCTCGCCAGGGAAAACATGCTGCCCGAATGCAGGAAACCTGGAGCTTGAATATCCGGATCGTAACCATGCGGGTGAAACCTCTGCCCTATTGCCTCGCAAAGGTCTCGCAGGGCATCCAGGAAAACCTCATTCGTCTCTGCAGACCACCCCTTCAGGCCGATCGGATACCCGGCTTTTTTTCTTGACACCTGGTTCTTCATCTTCTAGGCTGATATATACAGGAGTTGAGGAGCGTTACCCATAAGTAACCGTGGGAAAGGGAAACAGGGCCTGCATTCATATCTCACGGCAAAAGGGGGTATCGCCGAAGCGCATTTTCTACCTGTTGTGAAAGTGGGCTGGGACTGGGGAGAAGATCCTCAGGACTGTCACGGTCTGTACCGTGGAGCGCTCTCTTGGGTGACGTGCAGCTGGAGCGGGCTCCAGCTGCTTTTTTTTACTGTATACCAGGAATAAAAGGAGGTGCGATGATGTTTAGTGGGTGTTATACGGCCCTTGTGACGCCATTCAGGGATAACGAGGTAGATTTTGAGGATCTCGAAAAACTCGTGGAGTTCCAGATTTCCGCCGGTGTGAGCGGGATCCTGGCCGTGGGTACCACGGGCGAGAGCCCCACGTTGACGTGGCAAGAACACAACAAGGTAATCGAATCAGTGGCCGAGAGGTGCAAGGGGAAGTGCCAGAGCATCGCGGGAACAGGGAGCAACAGTACGCGGGAAACTATTGAGAGCACCAAGCATGCGTTGGATGCAGGGGCCGATGCAGCCCTGCTTGTTGATCCCTACTACAACGGACCGAGCTCGCTGGAGATCCGCAGGGAATACGTTGCCCCTGTAGCAAAGGGGTTTCCGCAGATTCAGATTATCCCTTACGTGATCCCGGGACGCACTGGCGCACAGCTTTTCCCCGAGGACCTCGCCATACTTCACCAGCAATACCCCAATGTGAGCGCCGTGAAAGAGGCGACCGGCAACATTGAAAACATGAAACGCACGCGTGAATGTTGCGGCGAGGATTTCTCGATCCTCTCGGGCGATGACGACAAGACCTTTTCCATGATGACCGATCCGGTCATAAAGGCGAGCGGCGTCATTTCCGTGGCTTCCAACATTGCTCCCAAGGCGATTCATGAGATGACCGTGATGCTCAATGAGGGCAATCGGGCCGAAGGGGAGAAACTCCTGGCTGCCCTGAAACCGCTCTTTGGAATCGTGACGGTCAAGACCCAGGAGGAGACCCCCTTTGGAACAGTGCTGTGCCGTGGGAGGAACCCCCTTCCGGCCAAGACCTTGATGGCAATCCTGGGCATGCCCGTAGGACCATGCCGCCCACCCCTCGGCAGAATGACCGAGAAGGGAATCCAGGTCGTGTTAGAGGCCGGCCGTACGGTGTGGAAGAACAACCCCGCAATCCTCAAGCCGATCGCCGACTTCTTCGGCGTGGATATCGAGGCCAGGCTCTATGACGAGTCGATCCTCTCGGGGCTGGTATACGAGCAATACTAGCGAACTATATCGGTGAGGGAGCGAAAACGGGTAAAGTGGCATATCTTAGATCTGCCCTCAAGGCTGCCGCGTGGGCGCCATCTCTGCTCAACAGCCAGCCGTTGGAATTCATCGTGATCACCAATCAGGAGTCCGAGGAGAAGATCTCTCCGAGGGCGAGTGATGCCGCCGGGTGCCTTGGCAAGGCAGATGGTGAACCTCGACCGGTACCCAGAAAGGACGTGAAGGAGAAGGCCACTTATATCCGCTGATCCCTTGTTTGAGCATGAGACTTCTCTTTCGGTGAGGAATTGTGGCGTGGTTCAAATGGAGGCTATGCCCTCGATATCATGAGGAAAAGGGAAAGCGCTTCAGCCGCCGCTTACTTGGCCCAGCGAGGTTTTAGGCGGCTGGAAGCGCTTGGGGGGTAGATTAAATACTTCCAGTTGAAATGGCCTTGCCCTTTGACGATTTTTAGTAAGCATAAAGGTTTTCCCGGAGTTGTGCAATCCGGTGATGTACTCAAAATTAGTACAAATACACCTATTCACAAACTGGGCTAATGTTGTTTAGTCCATTGCCCCTATCTCATTAGGTGAAACTACCTACTTTCACGCGACCCACTGTATATATGCCTTGAACTATAAGCTACATGGTATTATTAATATGCCGATTCGGGCCTCAGTATCGGGTTAGTCTCGCTTCTGAATGGTGGCTTTCAGGGGTTTCATTAAGCACCTGTGAATCAAGGGTACATACAAATGAGGCCTGAAGATTTGGATCATAAATGCGAACTCACGTAATTTCCATAACCTATTGGCAAGGAGCACGGAATGAGCGCATTAATCCAAGGAAATCCGTGGGTGTGGGTCGTGGTACAGGATCCAGGAGAAGACGAACAGTTCCTGGGACAGCATGACGAGGAAAAAGACATCTCCTACCTACCCACGTTTCTCGAAAAGGATGACGCCTTGCAGTGCCTCAATCTCTTAACGCGTGACGAGAAGAAGAAATACGAGGTGCAGGCAATCCAGTATGAACATCTCGCACGCGATGCAACCGAACATGGATTTATGCTCTTTGTCCTGAACAATGCGGGCGAGATCCTTGAGAAGATAACGCCATAGCGTTGCAGCGAAGCTCCCCCTTCACGGGCGATTGCTGACCGGGACCTGTACCCTATTTTAAACGCCCGTGCATGACCCTCTGAACGTATGATGGAGAGCAACATGTCAAAAGAAATCTACCAGAAGCTGTCCCACCATCTCGACAACCTTCCAGGCGGGTTCCCTCCCACCCAGAACGGCGTAGAGCTAAGGATCCTTCGCAGGCTCTTCTCCCCCGAGGAGGCCGAGCTTGCCCTCAACCTCACGTTGATCCCCGAGGAGCCGCGTGTTATCGCGCGTAGGGCCAAACTCGGCATTGAGGAGACGGCAGATCGACTTGAGGAGATGGCGGGAAAGGGACTCATATTCAGGTTACAATTCGGAGAGCGCCCAGCCCGGTACATGGCCTCCCAGTATATTATCGGGATCTGGGAGTACCACGTGAATGACCTGAATCCCGGGCTCATCCGTGACATGAACGAGTACCTGCCCGCGTTAGTTGACATGGAGACGTGGAAGAAAACTCCCCAGCTCCGCACCGTACCCGTGAGCAGAAGCATCGATACCACCCGGGAGGTTCTAACCTATGAAAATGCCGAGGAGCTCGTGGGTGCCCAGAAGAGGTTCGCCGTAGCCCCCTGTATCTGCCGTCGCGAGGCCGAGATAATGGGCAATCCATGCGACAAGCCCCTGGAGACCTGCCTCGTGTTCGGGGCAGCAGCGGACTACTACGTACGAAACGGCATCGGAAGGGAAATCGATAAGCAGGAGGCGCTCGCTATACTCAGAAAGGCCGATGAGGAGGGGCTCGTGCTTCAACCGAGCAATGCCCAGAGGATCGTGAACATCTGTTGCTGCTGCGGCTGCTGCTGCCAGGTCCTCAAGAGCTTCAAGCGCCATCCCCGGCCAGCTACCCTGGTCTCCACTCCATTCGTGGCCTCGCTAGACCCTGCTACCTGCAAGGGCTGCGGCAAATGCGTGGAGCGCTGCCAGATGGAGGCCCTCCATCTCGAGGATGACAAAGCAGTGCTGGATGTGGATCGTTGCATCGGCTGCGGGTTGTGCGTTTCCACGTGCCCGACGGGCTCCCTTACCCTTGTGCGAAAGCCCGATGCCGAGCAGAAGGAGGTGCCCCGGAACATTAACGAGGCCCTCCTTAATCTATCGCGGGAGCGAGGTAAGCTCGGCCCCCTTAGCCTCGCCAAGATGCGGTTCAAGTCAAAGCTCGACAGGCGATTGGCCGCAAAGTGAGCCATGATCCAAATGGAATAGATCAACGGGGTTCGGAAGTGCCACCCCCGTGTGGCGCAATGACAGCCACGGCGGAGGAGCCCTCCCTCACGTGAATCAAGAACTCCCTCCCCTCCCTCTCCCACATCATAAGCTGTCGGTAGTTTCTAAAGTTGCCCATATCCGCACCGAGGATCGATCATGAGAAGCTTCTCAGGCGTCCATCCATCGGATCGCTTCTGAATCGCTTCGCCATAAGATAAAAGGGTGGCTCCATGGCTCATACGCAATAAATAGGGATTCCAAAAAAAGAAGGGCTGGCTCCCCGCCAGCCAAGTTCACGAGACCAATTTAGTATTAATTCCCTTTTATCCTTTATGTCTCTCCTCTTTTTCCATGAGTTCCCTTATCTTCTTCTCCTCCCACTCTTCACCGAGTAATCTGCCCCTGAGAATGAAGACCCTTGAGGCATGAAGCAGGATTGCGATTCCCCAAAAAATCGTCACCCAATAAAACCATAAGTGTTTAGGGCTCGTGACGAGATTTATGATGATAAGAATAATATTTATGGCAACGTAGGTAACTAGATTTCCATAGAACTTCTTCAGCTCTTCTACTCTTTTCTTTGCCTTTTCATATCTTTCATCATTCATGACTACCCCCTATTAACTGAGTTACTATTTCACACGGTTTTCTAACGTAATAATTACAGCCATGCTCGCTCAATCCTCCCTATTCCTGCCGCAATCCGAAAGAGCACCACATGACCATGGCCTGACTCAGTGCTCCCTTGTCGGCCTCAACCTCCTCGTACAGGTTCACATCGAGCTTGAGGGCATGAAAAATACAATCCTTAAAGCTCGCCGTTGGATCCTCCCTTACGTACCGCCTCAGGAAAATCACTTTTTACGATATCATGGTAGCACATAAGAGTATCAAATCAGAAGAGATTAAGCTAAATAGCACAAAAATTGGTGATTGCTTTTCTAAGAAGGGGAACGTGGCTTCAGCGTAGAATTCTTCCTTTTCAATCAAACCTCAAGTGCATTTCAACCATAAATTGATTGTGAAATAGAGAAGGAGATGGTATGTAGGGGTAGCTTGCTTGGATCTGCCCCGATTTTGATAGCTAACGAAAATGGCCCATTCGCGGGTTAAATCTAACCCGGTTTCCTTGTATCGTTTGGCTGATAGCGTTACTAAAACCGATGCTTCACATCTTGAAAGGGGAATATGAGAACAATCAAAGACATCGACATCTCGGGGAAAAGGGTGCTCATCAGGGTTGACGTGAACGTACCGCTGGATGAGCACAACAATATAGCCGATGATACCCGCATCCGGGCTGTTCTTCCTACCATAAACTATGCCCTCGACGAAAATGCAAAGGTAATCATCGCATCGCACATGGGCCGTCCCGATGGGAAAGTCAATTTAAAGTTTAGCCTTGCACCGGTGGCAAAACGCCTCTCTCGCCTCTTAAGAAAGGACGTGAACTTTGCCCCGGACTGTGTGGGGCCGGAAGTCACCTCGATGGTGAATGAGATGCAAGAAGGAGATGTTCTGCTTCTTGAAAACCTTCGCTTCCATCCAGGGGAGCAAAAGAATGAGGGTTCCTTTGCGAAGGAGCTGGCTGCTCTATGCGATGTATACGTGAACGATGCCTTCGCGGTGGCCCATCGCGGAAACGCTTCGGTGGTTGCCATTACCCACCACGCCCCCGTTTGTGTGGCGGGTTTCCTGCTGAAAAATGAACTCAATTACTTCGCTCAGGCCTTGGAGGACCCGGCCCGCCCCCTGGTGGCAATTATCGGTGGAGCGAAGGTTTCGGATAAGCTCGGAGCCCTGGAAAACCTCCTCAAGAATGTAGACAAATTGCTGATCGGAGGGGCAATGGCCAACACCTTTTTGAAATGCATGGACTACGCGGTGGGGGAATCCCTTGTGGAAAACGGGCTCCTATGGGATGCGCGCTCCCTTATGAAAACGGCCACGAAAAGAGGAACGGGTTTCTACATTCCTGTTGACGCGGTAGTAGCTGACCGCTTTGACAAAAATGCAGAAAGCAAGATTGTGCCCATTCAGGAAGTACCTGAAAAGTGGCTGATCATGGATATTGGCCCGGCTACCTCTCTTCTTTATTCAGAGGTTCTTTACGGTGCAAAAACTATCATCTGGAATGGGCCCATGGGCGTCTTTGAAATGGACGCCTTCAGTCGGGGTACCTTATCGATTGTCAACTACGTTGCGAACTCCTATGCGCTCAGTATTGCAGGAGGTGGGTCAACGGATGTGGCGATCCACAGGGCTGGCGAGAGCCATCGGATTACCTACATATCCACCGGTGGAGGGGCATTTCTCGACCTCTTGGAGGGAAAAACCCTGCCCGCAGTTGCCGCACTGGAAAAGGCTGGAGAGCCCGCATAAGGAAGGGGTAATGTCCCATTTCCATGATAAGATCCCCTGAAAATCGCTCAACAATTCCCCGCAAACTCCCTCAAGGCTTGATTGCCTAGCGTTGACCCATGAAGATGAACCCCTTTTACAGCCGGTACTTCTTTCTTACCAGCCGGCCTATGGGGGCATCAAA
>CAZJXD010000059.1:0-30378 GCA_964549945.1 uncultured Desulfobacteraceae bacterium
TGAAGTCAGACTCAGTTAAAAGGCTATCTACGCGAAAAGCCGGGAAGCAAGAGAGTTGGTAGCCGGAAGGAGTCGGGGTGAAACCAATTCCGTTTTCACCCTGATGACTTCTGAGATATCCATCCGAACACTCAGGATATCAGCAAACCCAAAAACCTTTGATATGGTCTGAGATCAGTGCTTTCCCCTATTGGAGGTAGCTGCTATCAGGCGGAAAGAGAAAAGGGGTTTATGATTATTTCATATATGCTAAGATGTGTGCCGGGGCAAGATTCCTCAATGGCGATGATTACGTTTACGAATATAAGGCATTAATTAATGGTCGAGACCCAAAATCCTAAAACCGAAAAGTTGAAAGAAATCCTGTCTCACATGGGATCCGTTCTGGTGAGCTTCTCGGGCGGGGTGGACAGCGCTTTGCTGCTACATGTGGCCTCCGAGGTTTTGGGGGGAAAGGCCAAGGCAGTCACCTTTATCTCCCCGATCTTCCCCAGGATCGATCTCGCTCGTGCAGAGCACTTCGCCGTCGAGCTAAAAGTAGCTTACATCAAAATGCCGTTCGATATCCTCTCACAGGAAGGCTTCCTGATAAATGATGGGATGAGGTGTCGTGTCTGTAAAATGAAGATGGTTGAGGAACTGAAAAAAGAGGCGGCAACACAAGGCATCGGGAATATCGTGGATGGGGCGAATCAGGATGACCTGAGGGATTACCGTCCTGGCCTGAAGGTAACACGCAAGGCGGGCATACGAAGTCCCCTGATGGAGGCTGGTTTCACGAAAGGTGATATACGTCGAGAGGCAAAGAGGAGAGATATTGAGCTCTGGGATGTGCCGGCCTCCGCGTGCCTTGCCTCACGGGTAGCCTATGGGACTCCGATAAAGGAAACCGACCTTTCCATGATCGAGCACGCCGAGGCCCTCCTCCATGAGCTTGGCTTCAGAGAGGTAAGGGTGAGATACCATGCTCCTGTAGCCAGAATCGAGGTATCAGACAGCGATATCCCGCGCTTAGCGGAACACCCCATCAGGGAAAAGGTGATCGAGAAATTTAAGAGCCTTGGCTTTACCTATATTACCCTCGATCTCTCAGGCTACAGGAGCGGGAGCATGAACGAGCTTCTTTCTTAGGCCTTCGCCTGCGCCTTGGCCTGGGCGACGGCCTCATCCTCCCTCTTCACGTCCTCCAGGGTCTTGGGCTTCACGTAGTCGGGCTTCTCTTCATATCCATACTTCCACTTTAAAAACTGCTCCCCCGTGGTGGGGTAAAGGGCGTAGGTAAGGAGGTCCTCCTCGGTCTTGGCGAGATCCCCTATCTTCTTCTTATCCTCCTCGAGCTCGGGCTCAAGATAGTCGGCAGCCCTTCCCGTGATGGGCGTCTCTCCACGCTTGTAGCCCTTGAGCACGATCTTCTGCACCTCGGGGTCCACCGGGGTGGGAGTCTTGCCGTAGAGCCCGTAGACCAAGTCCTTGACCTGGTTGGTGACCATCTTGTACTTGCCGAGCAGCACGTTCAAGACCGCCTGCACCCCCACGATCTGCGAGGTGGGTGTCACCAGCGGTGGCGTGCCCAGCTCTTTTCTGGTCACCGGTACCTCGGCGTGGACCTCGTGGAGCCGGTGCAGTGCATTGGCCTCCTTGAGCTGGCTCACGAGATTGGATATCATGCCCCCGGGGATCTGGTGGGCCAGGACCCCGGTATCGATCACCGCCATCCTGTTGGTGGCGAGGTAGTCGCGGTACTTGGGGGCCACGGCCTCGAGGTGCTCACCGAGCTTGAGGAGCTTATCCAGATCAAGGCCGGTGTCCCGCTTTGAACCTTGAAGGGACACTACCAGGGGCTCGATCGCGGGCATGGCTGTCCTCATGGCAAAGGGGGCGAGACAGGTGTCCACGATGTCGATCCCCGCCTCCACGGCCTTGAGGTAGCTCATCGAGGCCATGCCGCTGGTATAGTGGGTGTGCAGGTGAAGGGGCACGTTTACCACCTTCTTGAGCTCGGTGACCAGGGTGTAGATATCGTAGGGGGCAATGAGCCCGGCCATATCCTTGATACGAATGGAATCGGCCCCCATCTCCACGAGCTCTTTGGCTTTCGAGATGTAGTAGTCCAGGTTGAACACATCACCGCCCAGGTGTCGTTCGGTGAGGGTGTAGCAGATGTTGCCGGAGAAGTGTTTCCCGTTCGCCTTGATGCGCTCCACCGCGGTCTCGAAATTCCTGAGGTCATTGAGGGCATCGAAGACCATGAAGATATCGATTCCCACCTCGCATGCCTTGTCCACGAAGGCCCGCACCACATCGTCGGCGTAGTTGCGGTAGCCCACGAGGTTCTGGCCCCTCAGGAGCATGGAGAAGGGGGTCTTCTTGAGGTACTTCTTCAAGGTTCTCGGCCGCTCCCAGGGATCCTCCCCCAGAAATCGGTGCATTGTATCAAAGGTGGCCCCTCCCCACACCTCCATGGCCCAGAAACCCACCTCATCCATCTCCTCGGCGATGGGAAGCATGTCCTCGGTGCGCATCCTGGTGGCCAGATTCGACTGGTGTCCATCCCTGAAGGTCATGTCCTGAATCTTCAAGGGATTGTTTGGCCCTTGTTTCATGATATCATTCATGACTGATCTCCTTTTTAGTAATAGTTATCAATAATATAACTATAATCTAAACAATCACTTCCCATTAGTCAACCGCATCAAAGCACTTATTTTACCTATTCCTTGGATGAGGTATCCGACGCTAAATGATACCAAATGCTTTGATAGCAAAGGTGAGCTCATATTAAGGTATTGACACGAAAATATTTATCTGGTAGCTATTGCCCATGATGGGGCTGTAGCTCAGATGGGAGAGCGCATGACTGGCAGTCATGAGGTCAGGGGTTCGATCCCCCTCAGCTCCACCACATCTAGCAAGGATTTGCCGATTTTGGGTGAATCCTTTTTTTGTGCCTGGGTGCGTATAGGGTGCAATCGGGTGCAAAAGATTACTCCTCATTCTCCGCCTTCTCAGATTCAAGATCATACTCCGCATCGTCCAGGGCATCTACCTCAGCTTTTTTCTTGCCCGGCATCCAGTGGGAATAAACATCAAGGGTAAGTTTAACCGAATGATGACCTAGCTGATTTGATACATCCTGAATATTATCGCCTTTAGAAATCCTCAATGTGGCGTAACTATGTCTAAGGTCATGTATGCGGATCTTTCTTAAACTGGCCTTTTCCAGGGCCTTGTTAAATACCCTGCGCCTCCAATTATCGACATCTATGGGATTCCCTGCCTCGTTGGTAAATACATACTCGGGAATACCGCCCAGGCCCAGGACAAAGCCTTTCTTCTTGCTTTCTATTAGGTGAGCCCTTAGAACCTCCGTCAACTGTCTCGACATATCTACCCGCCGTTGCTTCCCGCTCTTGGGTGTCTCGATCCTGCCCTTTACAAGGGTACGCTTGACATCTATGAACCTACCGTTGAAATCAATATCACCCCATTGCAGGGCGAGCGCCTCACCGATCCTGAGCCCTGCCCTGGCGAGTAGGAGAAATAAGGCGTGGTGCTCTGAATAATTCTCTTGTACTGCATTTAGCAGCAGATTCAACTCATCTCTGTCTAATGGGTCAATGGATTCCTTACCTTTCTTTCCATTAAAGACATCTCTGAGGATATGCGCGGGGTTCGCGGGAATAATCTCATCGTCCACGGCCTTGTTGAAAACCCCTGCAATCACGTTTTTCATTTGCTTTACTGTACTGATAGAATATCCTTGGTTTAGCTTATCAAACAGGAAATTCTTGATAGCGCCTTTCTTTATCTCCGTTATACTCTTGTCTCCGAATACAGGTATGATATGAAGATTCAAGGCATCTTCATACCCTTCTTTCGTCTGCCGCTTGCATTTGACGGAAACCCTGGTATCTAACCATGATTCCGCATACTCCTTGAAAGTAGATACCGGCTTTTCTTCTTCAAAGCTAAAATTCCCTAATTTCAGTTCCGCCCTGATAGTGCTCGCTACTTCTTCGGCTGCCGCTTTGTCTCCTACCTTCTTTGATGTTCTCTGCCCGTTGTAAGCGATAAACACCCACCACGGCTTACCTCTGCCCTTTGCCTTTTGTCTTACTGTAACGCCCATGAAAGTCCCTCACTTTCCCCCTGATTGTTTACCCACGGGCAAGCGGGCAGGGTCCCCGCCTTTCGCCTGGCCCAGGCTATCCCGTGGGCTTTTCCTTGGCCTTCCAGGTCTCCGATCTTTGACCTTGTCAAGATCCCGCTCGTTTACAAATAGGTCTCTGCCCAATTTCCGGGCTGGCAACCTACCGGCTAAGATGAGCTGCCTTACCCTGGAAGGATTGACGTTTAGCTTTTCGGCTGCCTGTTTTGTGGTCAATAGATTTTCCATGCCTTAAAAAATAACCTTTGGGTTATAGATTGTCAAATGATTTATTTCAATAGGTGGTATTGAGATTTTCAATAATCTCCTTAACCCTTCGCCATACATTCCCCGCGATGATACATACCCCGGCCCATAGCAATATAGCCGTCATATTGATAGCGAATATCAAGATCCTGAATTTTGTGGTTGTTTTCATATCCTAGGGGCGTTTTCCCTTATTCCGGGCCTCTCAGTGCCCCCACAATCGCTTATCTCGCCTTGAAGCATATCATTCCTTTCACTGAGAACGCGGATTTCCGGGTGTTTGTCTCCGCGTCTCTCTATTCTCGCATACCTTACAGTAAGGGGATTTCTTCCCTCCGCTCCAATTATAGAATTGAGATAGCAGCTTGAACCTCCCGCATATAGCGCATTGCTTCCGGGCCTCAAACATCTGATTCTTGAAAGAGAGAGTTTCTTGCTGCATGGTCATTGCTTTTAATAAGAACTCCTTTCCCCTCCCCGTACTAGCCGATTAGCTGCCAGTTCCCTTTCCGAAAAATCCTCGAGGATCCCCCGGCACTTCCCACACAAAGGTTGCTCGCCCTCCGCTTTCTTTGCTCCCGATCCCCTACCACACAAGGCCCAGTCTCCATACTTTTCCGTATCGGTCGGGAAGGCGTGTCTTTTGACGCTATTATCGTATGTGAGCCATTTGATTTTCATTCAGGACCTCTGCTTTTTTCGCTTTTAATTTGGTCTCGCCTTGTGCCTGAATTTCATATTCTCCGAGATTTATTGAAAGACGTTTTGGCTTTTTTGGTAATGGCAATTTCAATAAATATTCATGTTCGTTTCTTTCGTTCATTGCTGCAAGGATATGCTCTCTTGAAACAATTATCTCAAAAACCGCTGGATTTTCACAACCAAAACGTTCAAACCGTTTTGCAAACCATATTGCTGAATCTAATGAATCAGTCCATGAATATCCGTTTACCCTTCTTTTCGGTCCTTTCCCCGATACCCCTCTATATAATTTGAAAATATCTTGATCCGGTATAGGATCACCCGCAGCGCATAGTTTATCGGGGTCGGCTAGATCGAAAAGATATTTAATATCGTTTATAGGCCAATGAGCCCAATTTGTGCGTGTTCCGGTATAGGCAATTAAAAGCGCCTCTTCATATTTTCCTATGGCATGTAGTCTTATGATGTTATAATATACAAAATTCAAATAATAGGTATTAGGCATATAACAAAAAACACCTTCGATATTGCCCTTATTCCAATCTTCAATAGCATATCTTTCGATTTTTTTTAAATCTTCAGGATCACCCACCCCTTTCATAGCGGAATCATAGATTATTTGTAAATTAGGTAAGGTCGGATTTTTTCTCTCTTTTTCTATCGCTTTAAGGAAATAATCTCTCATTTCTTAACCCCTCACAATCCCCCGGCCTCATCCGGGGGGTAGTCAAAGGTTAAATCTCTTCTATGCTCAAAACAATCACCCTTTTAAGTGTTGGCCTGGGCCGTTTTTTGCATAACATTCCTTAAAGGTATCCTGGCAATTCCAAGATAGCTCTTGCCGTGGTGGGAGCCCTGTTTTCCCCTTATCCAATCGTCAACCTCATCCCTGTGAGCCCGTATGAATCGCCCTTTTCCCACTGAATAAACAGGTAAATGTAAATCCGCATGGTAGCGCCTAGCTGTATCAATAGAAACGTCAAGATACCTGGCGATTGCCTTCCATCCGGTAAGCCATTTATTTTCATTGCCGTTTGACATGATATCACCCCCTTAATCAAGATCGATTTATTCATTTACCCGCTTTACTACCTCGCTAACTTCGGCCTTTGGCTCTTGCTTTTTGGCCTTTGCCATGATAAATTACCTCCGTTCTCTGCCACATTTTTTGTGGTGGAGTTATGCCCCTGCTTCCTCGCTTGCCGGTGTGGTGGCAGGGGCGTTTTTAAACATCTCGTATGCCTCAGTAAAGCCGCTCTCCTTAAAAGCTCTTTCCAGCCTCATTCCCCTATCAGTGATAAGGGATAGGGCCTCTTTGTATTTTTCCTTGATGTTATCCGGTGAACACATGATTTCATCCAGCATTTGAAATGACAAAAAGTCTAAATTTTCCATTATCTCCTCTCCTCTGATAGTTGTTTCTCTCTCCGCCTATAGCTCTCAAGGTCATGGCCTTTATTTAGGACCTGAAGGCACTTCCCGCAATACCGGCCTACTCCTTCAGCTTTGGGTGAGCCTGCCCCCCTCCCGCATAGGGACCAATCGCCATATTGCTCCTCATCAACCGGGAAGGCATGAAGGCGCTTTGACATCGAATTATCGAGATATAGTTTCCAAAAAATTTTCATGCCGATTCCACCTCCTCCCCAAATGCTTCTTTATAGTCCATTTCCTGAATCGGAAGTTCTTCATATTTATTCTTTGCACGTTCCGGGTCAAGCGGTTCAATGTGATCCCTTTCCCCCTGCCACCTGGTTTCATAGAACATGAAGAAATTGCCCCTCTCCGTCTTCATGAGGGTTTGTGTACGCCCATGCCGATCCCAATTGTGCCCGTCCCAATAGCGGTCGGTCGCCACTACCTCCGCCTTTTCGGTATCATAGATCATTCGATTTACGATTGTTTTCACCTGTGCCCCTCCCTTCTTTATTGGATAGGGGAGATTAGCTGGCCGGGCTGGATCTCCCTCTGTCTTTTCCCTGGTGTAGGTGTGGTGGCCGGTCCCCCTTTCCAGAAAAAGAAAAGCCATAAGGCTTGGCAGGGCGTGTGATTTCCCCCAGGGCCTTACGGCTCTGACCTTATGGCTATATTTAATTTCAGTTTTCATTCACACCTTCTGCCATTGACTTACTGTTAAACTACATATATACTAGGTTTAACCCTTTGTCAAATAGATTTTACATTTTTCTTTCACCCTGCTATACAAGGAGCATGAAAATCATGATAGGGTTCAAAGCCGATAAGCATTTCAAGGAATTTTTACAAAAACAAGCTAAAGAGGAAAATCGCACTCTTAGCAATTTCATTATAAATGCTCTCCTCACCTACCTTAAAGAACATAGGGATGTGGAATATAGAGAACCACCTGAGAAACCCTCAAAATCTACATGATAGCCTAGCATCCTCATGCACCCCTGCAATATCTCGCCCCCCCCTGTGGAAAACCATTGCCTTTTTAAGATCGTCGATTGTAGGGCAAATATGGGCCTCATTGCCAATTAAAGGCCCTCATTCGTTCAGTTTCGGGGATGTGCCAACCAAAATTTTTAAATCCTCTGAATTGAGGGGCACGTCAAGGTTTTCATAAGCAACCGTTATCTTGCTAAACTCATCGGGGGTCTTAGCATTTTTTCGCCTGCACCTGGGGCACAAGAAGAAATCCTCGCTCTCAGGTATGAAAAGATTCCCACATTTTAAGCAGGGCCTTGGTTCCGGGGTATCCGATTCCTGGCCCTTCTCCGCATGTTCCCGGATCTTCGCCTCGCACAACTTCGTTGCCTCACTGCCTAATAGCTTAAAAATCCGATTGAGGAGACGGATACCCTCTTTATCGGTACACTGGATAAGCTCGATGTAGGCCCCGGCTACCGCCTTGACCTGTTCAAGGTAACATTTGAGATAGAAAAGTTTTTCGCTATCCCTCATCTAAGTTCAAAGGCCAAAATTGCCCACAATCGCATATCTCGGGTACCCCCAAGTAACTTTTATTTTCATTGATTTCTGAGCCTTGAGTGGCTTATTCTGCCTTTGTGAGATAAATTCAAGTCTCATCCTACCTGATAACCCCTAGTCGGAGGGTAAATTATGGCACTTGCTGAATTTACAATGGTTCTTACGAGCCTTAAGACGGTCATTGAAATAGCTACGAGCATCCGAAATATGAGCGAAAACATTGAACTTAAGGAGAAAACTATTGAATTTCAGAATAGTATTATCGGCCTTCAATCTGATATTTTTTCTATACAATCGGAATATGGCAAGTTGTTGGATATTAAAGACGAGCTCGAAAAGAAGTTGATAGAGTATGAAAATTGGAACAAAACAAAGTCTCAATACGAACTTAAAGAAGTTGGACATGGTGTTTTCGTATATGCTTCTAAAAGAGATGATAAGTCTTCCGAGCCCGAACATTGGCTTTGTACACATTGCTTTGATGATCGAAAGAAATCTATTCTGCAAAAATATACTACAGGTCCTAAAGTAGATTTTCATTTCTGTCCTAGATGTAAAACTGAGATTTTTCCCATTAGATAAATTCAATTTGCTCTTTGGTCATTCCTAGCAAGTCGCACAGGTCTTTTTCCGTCAATACGTTTTGAAGTGTTGTTTCCATCGGCTTGAACTGCCGTGGCTATTTGAGCCACTATATGACGGGGCAGTAGGGAACGGAAAATTCTCGCCTCTAGCTTATCACCGGCTTTAAGGGCCTCCCTAAATTCCCGCCCTATTTCTTCTTGAGATAGGGCTTTGAGATGATCCCGGCAGCTTTCACATGGTGCCTTGTCGGAGCCCCCGCACAAAATACAGGCCCTATCGCCTGGGCTTTTCTGATTTCCCATACGTCAATCCCCATCCCGCTCATTCCGCATCCCCTGCCCGTGAGCTACCAGGATCACAATCTGTGCCTGTGTTACCGGGTCTGGCTCTTCATACCAGGATCTTAGCCACCTGTGCCAAGGCTCCTCGCGCTGGTCAAGATCCTCATCATGCAGGATAAGGTAAATCATCCGGGCTCAATCAGAAATCTTTAAGCACCGCCATCAAAACCGACAATTCATCCTCTTCAGAAAGGCGGGCGCCTTTATCTGTCTTGTCGCTGGCCTTGTCTATGATCGCCTGAGACTTTTCGCTGTGTCCGCGTGGAACTGGCTCAGAACGAATAAAGCCCTCTAGGCCCGCGCCTTCGCGTGATTGTGCTCCTTGCACCTGGGGCCTATTACCTCCCGTCTCGATTTCGGCACCTTTTGAATATGCCTCAGACATCTTTTTGTGATAAAGGGCGTTGATTTTCGCCTGCTTTGCAGGGGTCAAAAGTGCATAAGCAGCGTCATTTTCAACATTGCTTTCTTTCAGAGCTTCCTTAAATACTGTCGCCTGAAAGTTCTGGAATTGTACTTTCTGATTCGCAATTTGCCTTTCAATTAGGATTGATTCCATTTTTTCCGCATTCTCGGTTAAGATGTCTGCCTCATCGTCAAAGACATCATCCCTAACCCATCGTCCTGTCTGTTCGTCCTTGTGCATCTTATTTTCTCCTTTACGGTTAAAATTTGTTGATGTTATCGTTCAAGTATCTCAATAAGTTTTTCCTCTGATAGTAGTTCATTCTCCTTGCGTTCTTTGGATAGCTCACCACCTTTCACTTTCGGTTTTTTCGATACTGGATTTATTTTTTGATTCAACATTTCAAGGGCCTGATCGTAAACCTGTTGACGTTTATCAATCGGCTTTTTGACTTGCTTTTTCATAATGCTACCCCACTATTCATTGAATATCGAACTTGGAACAACTGGCATCTCATAGGGCGACCTTCCACCGCCTGTAAGGCTCCGGGATAGGGCCGTTTCAAGCTCCGCCTCAGTCGCCAACTGCCCCCGGATATTCTCACCCTTGAAATCCTCTAAAACGTGCTTGCTTTCTCGCCTCTGATATTGCCGATCCCCGGCTAAAGGAGAATCGGGAAAATTTCCGCACATCTCCGCCCATGAGTTCACATTTATTCTGGGCAGGCTCCCCGCGCCCATATTGCTTAATCCCATTAGCTGAATCATCCAGGGGGGCAGCTTCAATTTATCCGCCCTGGCCCAGTAGCCGGGCTCATTGACAGAAACCTGAATTGCGAGCTCTTTCATCTGAGAAAAGCTATCTTCCGCATTGAGAATTTTTTCACAGGTGTTTTCAATCATAACTGCCAGTTCCCGCACCCGCTCGTCTCGTTCATTCTCGTCAATCCTGTGCTCGATCTCCCGCTTAATGGAAAGCAGGTCCTTTTGATTCATAGTGAAGGCGAGTAAATTGGTTCTAACTTTCTCTATCGAATCCAAAAGTTGTTTTTTCTGCCCGGAAATGCCAATTTTCAAAAGTTCATCAAGCATTTTCCCCGCGCTTTGATCGAATAATTTATCCCGTAGCGCGTCAATTTCCTTGGCTTGCGCTTCCTTCTCTTGCTCGTAACTGGCTTCTAAGTCGGAAAGCTCCTCTTTGTGCTCCTCTATGTGCTCACGATTTGATTCCAGTTTCCCGACTATTACTTGCAACTTTTCACTGTCGGGCAGGTCTGCAATTTCCGCCTCGATCTTCTCTCTGAAAGTCTTTGGTTTTTCAGGCTCCGTGACCTGATTCTTTTGTTCTGTCTTTTTCCCCATGGTATCTTTCTCCTTTCCGTTAGATTTATGAAGCTCTGAAGAGCTCCCCAAGTTCTTTAAAACCGCTTGGTTTGCCCTTTTGATTTAGAAAATAATTGAGTTCTTTTAGCTTCCGGATGTAGCGCCTCAAAGTAACCTCTTGCCGATATTTCTGGACAGAGAGAAAGCCTAACCCCTTCACGTAACTGAGCCGGTCGGCCCCCTTATATGGCCACTTTGCGAAATCGAAAGGGCAGGTCTCCGCTAGATCTAATAACCGCTCCCATGTATCGAAAAGCTCTGAATCAAGGTAAAGCTCAATGAGCCTGTCCAGACAGGATTTCATCTCATTCAAGGTATTCTTGGGGGATGTCTTTTTCACTGCCTTCGCCATAATGCCTTCTCCTCGTCATTTAATATTTTTCGTTTAACATCAACCGCCATGGGTTCCCCTTTATGATTCGTTGAAAATTCAAAGCTCACCCACATGCTCTTTGCGAATACCCCGAAACCCAAGGGATCTGTGACATGCGAATAATGGAAAAAAATGCTTTGGTTTTTGCCATACCGGATAAAACCGTAACTTTTATCACGTACTAATTTTCTGATAATTCCGTTCACAATTCACCCCTTGGGAGGGGAGGAGGGGGAGGAGGGGGGGAGAGGAGGCCCCCACCGGATAAACCGGAAACCGCCCCCACTATGCGAAAAATGACTATCATGCCGTACCTGCAACTTTAAAATCTGTTTTGGAAAAATGGATGTCTCTTCTCACGCCCTCAAAAAATCGCCCCTCTAGCTTAAAGCAGAAACGGGGGCCAGTAAGAAGGTCGATCAAGGCCCGGTCTAGGTCCTCGTCAATGCTATCCCGTGTATAGGTGATATGAATCACATGGGTGAAATCGCCCCTGAAATCCTCAAAGCCCTCTTGTGTGCCAGTCTTAGCCTGAATAAGGTCGTCTATCTCGTTTCTCAATGCCTGGACCTCGGGAAGGGTAAGCCTCCGGATATAGGCTTTTTTATCGCTTGCAAGGTATAACTGGCGTAAGTGGAAGGAAATCATAGGTTATCCTTTCAAAGGGTGTTTTGCCCAATAATGCATTGTTATAGCCCATAATCGGTGATTACACCTCATTAGCTGAGATATGATGAGATATGCTCTCGTTTTTAGAGATATGATGAGCATTGTGTAGTTACTCTTCATTGTGAAAGCCGAAAAATGGTTGAGTTATCTGAAGGGGGTATAGCGTATATATGAAGGGTAGCCCAGGCTTACCCGGTACCCCCCCTCTGGGAAAATCTTTTTTCTGGCCCTGGGCTCCGCTCTCCGGCCTGGCTCCCTGGCGCTGGCCTGTCCTTGGCATCTCGATTGCCCTCCTCATCCTATCGCCCTTCGATCCTCAGTGATTACCTCCATATCTGCACCCTCCCCGCACCCTGTAAATATCAGTTCCATTGAAATCCTTATCTGTTGTGCTTCTCATGGCTATGACCTTCTATCTACTAATTAGATTTCAGGCTCTTCATGGCCTCGCTCACGATGTCGTTAATTCTCCGTTTCCTATTGATTCTATGCGCCTCAATCCAGGTATCAAATTCTGATTTTTTGATGAGGACCTTACCCTTGACCTTAAAACCCGGAAGGCTACCCCTGCGTATGTGATCCCTCAAAGTTCCTACGGCTAAGCTAGAGTAAGCAGAAAGACCTTTTAGGTCCATGTATTGGTCTCGCAGGCTAATTATGGTGTCGTCCGGTAAGATCATTCTGTCTGTGGTTCCTCGTCATTTTCTTTTGGGATATCTATAATCCGCGCTGGCAAAGGAATACGTGGCTCTGCGCCCTGCTCCAACTCCCGCGCTCTTCCAGCTACCATGATCTGAATCTGTCCTATCCTAATCGGTGGTTGCTGCGATCCTCTTTCCTGATCCAGGACACCGGCAGCCTCTTTAATTTGCCGTAATGCCCGAGGGTGTTTAATGGCAAGTTCCGGGTCGTCAAGGTATCGATCCAGGACTTTTCGGTCTATTTCCACAACGTCAAGAAGGCGCGACTTGCACCACTCACGGTACTTTTCGGGTAGCAGGCTCAAAATCTCGCCTACCTTCTCCCTTAATTGCCTACTATTTCTAATCTTGGAATATAGATTCGTATGACACGTCGTTTCAGCATAACCCGCCATTCTGCCAGCAGTAGGAACGTCATAACCTACGAGGTAATACAATAAGAACCTACTTTCGCGTGCATCTCGTTTCCCCTGGGAACCCGCTATTATCTCCGCTGCCATTTGGTTTACAATATCCGGCTGTGGTAAATTATCGGTTTTATTGCCTTTCTCAGGCTTTTTATTTCTTTTTTCCGCCTTCAAGTTGAAATCCTTTCTTCCCATTTTTTACAATCTCCTTTATAATATCTGTGTGTAATCCTCTCTAATCCACACTCTATCTATATTTAAGACAAGGGGTATTGTATTTTTCAAAATACCTCTTGTACCTCTTGTCCCCCTTGTACTTCTTGTTGAAATCATTAGACTTTTTCTCCTCAAAAAACGTCCAAAAAGACAAGGGGTACGGATTTTATATACTAGGGGGTATTTTACTCCTTCCATTTGCCTCTCACCTCCATACCCAATACCAAGGTGATACCTTTTCGCCTGCGTCTTTTTGACTTTCAATTCCTAGTCCTTTTTTGGCTTTCTTTAAGGTTTCGCCATTAATCCCTTCTTCTTCCGCCCATTCATATATTTTCGCAGCTAATATTTTCTTATAATTATTCTCTTTGAATATCTCGATCAGGAATGTTTCGGCCTTTTTGATTTTACTTTCGTCTGAATTGTTTGATTGTGTTTCCCGGATTATTACATCTTCTTGGGCCTTTATCATTTCAAGTTCTGGGGATTCCGCCACATTATATTTTGCCTGCGTTATTGTGCGAACGAAACCGCTTTTCTTCAAGATTGCAAACACCGCCCGCATTGAAGCCGTGATTCCGGTATCCCCGATAAACTTATCAAGCAGATTGTGGGCCTCTCCCTTCTTCATGTGATGAATCCAAAGACAAGAAGACTTGAATCTATCGCACACCATGGCGTTGAGGGTGTCTATGTGGGGTTTTATTTTCTCATCCCATCCCGCAGTAGCGGATCTGAGACTATCGACTACCACCATCAAAACTCTATCGTTTGTGGTGAGCTCATCCAGAAGGTTCTCGATAAGTTCAACGTCCCTGAAATTTCTCAGGTCGAAGCGGTACTCCCCGGTCGGTTTTTTTGCTATGCCGAATCGATTAATTTTATCCAGGCCCATTTCACGGATTTTGATAAAAGTATCTTCAACGAAACCCTCTACTGCGAGCCACACAATAAAACCCTTGGAATAGGTCTCTAATAATTCCTTGCAAATTTGGAGGCAGCATGTAGTTTTTCCGTCCCCTTCCCGACCTCCGATAAGTGAAGGCATTCCCGCAGGAATATGTTGCCTCCATAACCAAGTCACCTCACCCTTAAACTCTGTACTCAATTTCTCACCTGTCATAAAGATAGCGGTCTTTCCTTGCCTCGATTCTGATTTGACCTTATTGTATTGCCTGAGAAGCCACTCCTTCCTAGTGGAGTTTTTCTCATAAAATTTCTCTCCGATTGCGTAGTTCTCAAATATCGAAACAACGGTATCGTCATTGATTTTGGCCTTCGCACATTCACGTAGTACCTTGAAAATGGCCTCCGATCTATTAGGCTTTTTTTCGCCTTCCTGGATTATTTTTTTGATGTTAAATGATATCGGCAAGCTCGCGAGACTGACTCCGGTAGTAAGGGTATTGGATAAAGGCTTTTCAAGTTTAGGTAGGTATTGACCTAGATCATCGAGTTCATAATATACATCCGGCTTGAATTTCTCGATTTTAACAGTAGGGGCATGGGGATTAGCTCTCTCCGGCTTGTGATTCAGTGTTTCGGGAACCCTTAAAACGTGTGTAATATCCGTTGAACCCCGGTCCCCTGTAAAATACTGTGCAAGACGCTTATTGATTTTTTCGATTTCTTCAAACGATTCTTTTCCTAAAGGCTCGGATAGAAACCAATATACATGGTAACCGCCCCCGGATCTGATTACGATAGATGGTTCAAGGGGGAAATATTTCAAAAGTTCATTGGCTTTTTCTTCTGAAATATCCTTGAAGTCAATATCGCACCATACGGCATAGATATTGATGCAGTTCTCTTTCTTGCCTCCCTGCCCGTCTCGCGAAGCTACACCATGATAAAGGTCATAGTCGTGATATTTTTCACAGAAATTATCTATTGCAGCAAAGCCATTTTTTTGAAAAAATTCGCGTTTGACTTCCCCGTTTTTTATTGCACGTAACTCGATTTTGCCTTCACAATCTGCGAAAAGGACTGTGTAGAAATCTTTCCGTGAAATACTAAGTTGTGTCATGCTGATTGCTTTTTCCATCATAAATATCTAATGCACCTAAAACAGCATCCTGAAATTGCTTCCCCCGCTCTTCATCGTAAAACTTGATGATATAGCTCCACCCCTGGGAGCCATCCTCTTTTTCGTATGGTTTAGCCGGTAAGGACACCCACCTCTTCCCGTTCTTTTGGTGCAAGGTTAAATCCCTGATTTCCGCACCTATATTTGTCATTCGGATGGTGAGAAAACCACGGAGGGTATTTTTTTCATACTTACGGAAATTGACTATTTCGATCATTATAAATTTTCTTCTGAGGTAAATGAGGCATCAACACTTAAAAGCACCTGTTCGTCATTTAGTCCAATTTCTTCGAGCACCCGGTAAATATCGCTATCCAGCAGATTCAAGCGCCTGCAAAGAAATTGATTCAAGACGACCGTGCTAAGGCCTACTTTCGCCGCAATATCTTTTTGTTTTATCCTACGCGCCGCTAGGCGGGCCCTTATCAGAGCTGCCACTTTGTTATAGTTGAGGATCTTCTTTTCCATAGGTACATCCCTTTTTGCTTTTAAAAGAAATTTTAAATACGATTGAAAGAAAAATCAACTTAAATATTGATCTATCTCATTGAAATGATTAGATTTTTGCTATTTTGCTGAATCAAGAATGTCTCAGCAAATTGGCAAATAAGGACTATTCTATATCGGAGGGTTTTAGGGTAGGATTTTAAATCGAATGCTCTGCTTGCTTTATCACGTGAGAAATAGCACTGCGGGAATAGGAGCCTCCCCGCGTATTTCTTATTTTGAGATTTTTGAGGATGCTCTCTATGCGCCTTATGATCGTATCACTGTTTTTTCCACTATTGTAATGTCTCCCTAAAAGATAGATTGCATAGAGCCCTATATTGAAATTCGTATTGGCTTTCGTTTTGGAAGTACGTTTCTCTTGTTCGTCTAGGAGCACTAATTTTCGGTATTCGGGATTAGCGACAAGTGCCTTTACAAGATCCCGCTTTTCACCGTCAAATTTCTCTGCCACCTTCAAATTTATTGCTGTCCTTTTTCTTATTTCAAACATCTCCTTTTTTCTCGCCCGCATATCTTTTTGGCGCTCTTCTCTCCGCCGTTGTTTGTCAAACCTGTCTTTTCCCTGCAATGCGGGCAACCTTATAAAATGGTCCAACATATCAGTCATATCTATTTTACCGCCTGCACAAAGAAATTTCAGGTCCTTCAATACACCGGATTGAGCATTTTTCAATAGCTCATAGGCTTCTTGTGTAGGCCAAGCCCTCATAGGGTGTGATTGATTAATCTGCCCTTGGTGCTCTAAATAAAAATCCAATAGTTTCTGTGTCATTGCCATCCCCGCCATGGCCCGGTAGTTACTGAAGGGCAGGGCGTCCGGGAAACGCCTTTTCGGTCCTAGAAACCTAGCCCCTACATTTTGTGATTGATTGTAAATCCAATACCATATACATTCAACTCAATTTATCTAACTGGGTGCGTATAGGGTGCAAGTTACCCCCATAATTTGATAGAATTTGACACAATCTGACAACCTAAACCCCTGAAATCCTTGACAGACGTGGATTTCAAGACAACTGGCAGTCATGAGGTCAGGGGTTCGATCCCCCTCAGCTCCACCAGCCATGTAAGCCCCTTTTACATACTGCGTTTTTTATTTGATTTCACCTCACTCCATGAAATCTCCAACCCGATCTACCTGCACTGACGTAAAGTGTAGCAAGATGGAATGAGGTTACTTCAGGTAATCCAATATCTTCACCATGACCACGGTATCAAGGTAATTAAGGTCAACGGGTTTGGTGATGTAGTCGTAGGCGCCAAGTTGAATAGCTTTCTTGGCTTGTGTTTCATTGGTAACCACCGTGACCATGATGACCCCGATCTTCGGATCAATTTTTTTTATCTCTTGAAGGACCTCAATGCCGTGCATTCCCGGCATTATCATGTCGAGCAGAACCAATTGAGGCCTGAGTTCTCGGATCTTATCTAAAGCGTTTTCTCCATCCTGGGCTGTGTATACTTCATAGCCCTTCGCGTCCAGAAACTCCTTTAGGGCATTACATGCCTCAATCTCGTCGTCCACTACTAGGATTTTCACCATTTCTCAGCTCTCCTTTACAGATGTTACCCTTCTTGGGTGTTGCCTACGGGAAGTTCAATATACAGGGATGCTCCTCCCCATTCGTTGTTCTCTGCCCAGATCCTTCCTCCATGATCCTTAATGATGCGGTAGCATATGTAGAGCCCTAGACCGGTTCCCTGAGCTCGGTCCTTGGTGGAAAAAAATGGATCGAAGATCTTGCTCATATTATCTCGATCGATGCCGGTACCGGTATCTGAAATTACCACCCGCGCGAACTCATCCGAAGTCGCCGCGTTGGTCGTTATTCGCAAAACCTTTGTCTCTTGCCCTTCCATGGCTTCGATGGCATTCGAGATGATATTAAAGATGACCTGCAGGATCCTGTCTTTATCAAATGGTATCGAGGGCAGGTCCGAATTATAGTGGACTTCCGTTCTGATACCCTCTTCCTTGAACAGAGGCGATTGAAGCGCCAACACATGCTCAATGATGCTATTGAGGTCATTTATGGTCACGTGCTTCTCAGAGCTTCGAGAAAACTGACGAAGATCCTCAATAATCCCAATAATGCGATGTAGTTGATTCTTGCAGATATCGATACCATGCCTCACTTCATCTGGCAACCCCTCCTTCATTTCCAATAACTGAAGCCTCATGGATATGATGTGGACGGGATTGAGTATCTCATGGGCAACACCTGCCGTGAGCCTCCCAATGGCAGCGAGTTTTTCGGACTGAACCAGCATATCCCGTGTCTCCTGGAGTTCCTGGCACGTGTTTCTCAGCTCCTCCTCTGCCCTTTTGCGCTCACTCAACTCCCCTTTGAGTTCCTCGTAAAGACGGGCATTCTGAAGAGCGATTGCCGCCGTGTTGCTCAACCCGGTAAGCAGTCTGAGATCATCATCTCTAAATCCGTAGGGCAACCCGATTGAGTCCACATAAATAGCCCCCTGCACCTCTCCTTTATAGACTATCGGCACACACATGGCTGACATGACATTCATTAACTCTATGCTATCGGATAGCTCTTTCTTGCTTACATTACTCCTATTGGCCATCTTCACCGGCTCGCGCTCCTGAATAGTTCTCTTGACTATAGTCCTGCTGTAGTTGATCTTTGAGAAGGAACCCGGTGTATCCCCCATCCTCGCTTTTGAAACCACCTCGATTAATTCCCCGCTTTTCTTATCCACAAGCAGTATGACTGCCCGGTCTATTCTATTTAAAAGGCTGAAAATCTGATCCAGGAACTCATCAAGCAGCTTTTCGATATCGATCGATTGCGCGAAGATATTCGATACCTTGAGGAGTAATTCCAAGCTCCTGCTGTGGTCCCTGGGGCGATCATCGGATCTTTTATCCATGTCTTCAACGTGAGGTTCAGCCACCCCTGCCCTTGAGGGCTCCTTTTGAAATGATAAGACGGTGCTGCCTATCATCAGGATGTTATCCTCTTTTAACTCAACCTCCTGCCCTTTCTCTATCCTTTCTCCGTCGATATAGACACCCTGAAAACTGCTCACATCCACGATAAAAAGATTGTTGTCCTTCTTGATTAACCTTGCATGACGCCGGGAAGCCCCGATATCCGAAACACAGATATCATTATCAGGGGCTCTTCCGATAGATGTGGTGCCATCATTGAGGGCAAAGGAATTTCCTTTCAGGGGCCCATCGATAACATAGAGCGTGTTCACGATTCCCCCCGTCATGGTAGATGAAAGCAAGGTGGTAATGATTTCTCGGGGATATAGATCCTATGAATCCATCCCTTATAAAACGATTGGCGCCTTAAGAGAAGAGTCCTCGGCCGATAAACTTCCTATATCCGTTGGTAGACTATAGGCGAAAAGTGTTTCTGTGTCAACGTGAAAGGCCTTCACAACAAGTGGGAGGCTTTGATCAGACGCTCATGAGAATAATGAGAACACTTCTATTGGTGAGGTGGAGGTTTAAGGAAAAAACATCGACGAGCTAGATATACTCCTCGCCCTTGACCCTCTCCACGAAATGTTGAGCTGAAAAGGCGGCAGTCGCACCATCGCCACAGGCAGTCACGATCTGCTTGAGCCTTTTCTTGCAGCAATCACCGCAGGCAAACACACCCTCGCGGGAGGTCCTCATCTCGGTATCCACCATGATATAGCCATCGTCGCTCACCTCCACCGTGTCTCCGAGGAAGGAGAGGCTCGGGGTCCAGCCGATGAATACGAATACCCCATCTACCTTGAGATCCTTGACCTCGCCCGTCTTGAGGTCTCTCACCCTTACCCCTTCGACCATGGTCCCTCCAAGGATCTCATCCACCACCGAATCGAGGATAAGCTCTATCCTGTCGTGGCGAAAGGCCCGCTCCTGAAGGATCTTCGTGGCCCTCAGCCTGTCCCTGCGATGGATGAGGTAGACCTTGTTCGCGAACTTCGTTAAGAAAAGACCATCCTCAACTGCCACGTCTCCCCCACCGATCACCGCCACGGATAGATCCTTGAAAAATGCGCCGTCACAGGTCGCGCAATAGGAAACGCCCCTGCCGGTATACTTGCTCTCTCCCGGCACGCCCAGTTTTCTCTGCTCATGGCCCGCCGCAATGATCACCGACAGGCCCTTGTACGGCTCGGTCTCGCCATCGACATAGATCCTTTTGATGGTGCCCTCGTCGCTGCACTCGATCCTTGTGACTTCGCCTGATATGTTGATCACGCCAAAGGATCTGGCCTGTTCCTCCATGTGGTGCACGAGCTCCGGGCCGGAGACACCCCCGGAAAAACCTGGGTAATTTTCCACCTTATCGGTGAGGGCGGCCTGGCCGCCTGTCCCCAACTTTTCAATCAATACGGTGGAAAGCCTCGCCCTCGTCGTGTATATCGCAGCGGTGAGGCCCGCCGGCCCTCCTCCGATAATAATCACATCGTATACTTCTTCCTTGCTCTGTGTAACTTCATTCATGGTTCATGCCCACTCACAATTCGTTCATGCTAGCCAAGTTACGTATCCTTGAGCTCATAGAATGATAAAATCGCTTCGCGATTTTATACAACGCCTGCCCGCCGTCGCTATAACTCAGGCGAAGCGAGCGAGCGGCTTTGCCGCTCTAAAAAAAGAAAATTCCTATACAATCGAGTTATAAATATTGGATATCCTCTTCTTCTCTCAATATTTACAGGCTATTTGATGCATTGCTTCTTCTCAATCGTCACCACGCCATCTTTCATGTTCGCCAGCAAAATAAAATCAAATAGATCCCTCTGCAAACAGAACAGGGGATCTTCCCTCGGAAAATAATCCTTATCGCCCCTTATGAATTTCTGGGCGCTCTCATTAAATACGATACTCTTTAGAGCCTCTAGATGATCGTAATGGGATCCAGTGAGAAGGTGCTCTAAGTAGTCAGCGCACCCTTCATCTTCCGGCGTCTTCTCAATTCCATAGTTGCCCGTGGCCACGATTGTCACCGCTTCAGGAAGGGGATCTTGCGATAGTATATATCGTGAGATGGCCCGGGCCATGACATAGCTTCCAAGCAAGACTGTTTCAGTTGAATCAAGGGCGTGCAGTACCGCGATAACCCCGGCCGTGGTCCGCTGAGCTACCTTCTTTTCCTTAAAGAATTCCGGGGGTGTGTTAATGATTTCAGAGGGAGAGTTCCCCAGATCAAAGCCGGGAACCAGTCGATCGTCAACCTCCCCTGCCAGGAGTATATCGCCATCACGGGATTTAAGGGAGAAGGCCTCATCTGGAGTGCGCACAAAGACTACCTTCCGGGCTCCGAGATGAAAGAACAGCGGAGTTGAGGTGAACGCCCTAAACACATCAATCACAATCGTCACTCCCCGGGCCCTTTTGGCGCCTTCAAACAAGCTCTCTCTGATTATCTCCATCTTAACTATCCGGATAATTCCATCCCCTGGCTGAGATGCTAGCCGAGCCTCTTCAAATCATCCACAAGGCCGCGAACCGCCCCGGCAGAGCGCTGAAGGGCCTCGCCTTCTTCCTCGGTAAGCGTTATCTCTATTATCTCCTCGATCCCCGCGGAACCCAGCTTCACCGGTACACCGATAAATAGGTCATGGATCCCATATTCTCCCTGTAGGTAGGCAACACAGGGAAGGATCTTCTTTTTGTCCTTGAGAATGGCCTCCGCCATTTCCGTAACCCCGGATGCGGGGGCATAGTAGGCCCCACCGGTTTTCAACAGGCCCACAACCTCACTTCCGCCGTTTCTGGTTCTCTCGACTATGGCCTCAATCCTTTCAGCCGAAAGAAGCTCGGTTATGGGTATGCCTGCGACAGTGGAGTATCTTGGCAGGGGAACCATGGTATCACCATGAGCGCCGAGTACAAAGGCATGGGTATTCTCAACGGAAACGTTGAGTTCCATTGCGATAAATGTCCTGAATCTTGCGGAATCCAGCACCCCTGCCATACCGATAATCCTCCTTTTATCGAAGCCGCTTGTCTCTAAGGCCACATGGCACATGGCATCCAAGGGATTGCTTACGATAATCAAAATGGAATCAGGCGCTGCCGATGAGATCTCCTTTACAGCCGATTTCACAATACTTGCATTGGCTGCCAGGAGATCGTCCCTGCTCATCCCCGGCTTTCTGGGAAGGCCTGCGGTGACCACGACGATATCCGAGTCTTTTGCGGGGGAGTAGTCACCGGTTGTGCCGGTAATCTTTGAATCGTGGCGCTCTATAGGCGATGCCTCGGTAAGGTCGAGTGCCTTTCCCGCGGGAATCCCCTCAAGGATGTCTATCAAAACGACATCCGCCAGTTCCTTCTCGGCGATTCTCATAGCGGTTGTTGCGCCTACATTTCCAGCCCCAACAATGGTTACCTTGTTTCTCATCGCATAGCTCCTTTCATCATCAAGAATTTCCGTTAGGCTATCGATATTTGATTTCGTTGTCAAGAAGAGTAAGACGGAGGCAAACCTCTTATTTTCAGTTACTCCGACAACCGCAATATAGGATGTGAACCGCTTCCGGTATTTCGGTCAAGGGGTTTTGTTTATGGATATCCTTAATTCTCTTGAATTTGTTTCTGTTTCGTTCTATCTATACAAGTCCCGATGGCGAGGCGACCTCTCGCCGAAGATGCTCAAGCGGTATAGCCATGGATAAGATAACCTCTAAAGCGGTGCCTTATGTTGATCTCGAGGTGGTTCGGTGTGTCGAAAGCTCCGAGGAGATAACCAAGAATTACAGCACGTACCTCACCGATGAGTCGAAGCTCTCTCACCAGGGAGCCGAATACCTCTTCTTCCCAACCACCGAAGCAGAGCTTTCCGCAATCTTTCGGGAAATGGCAAAAAGGGGCATCAAGGTGACCTTATCCGCCGCACGAACCGGCATCGTTGGCGGTGCAGTCCCGTACGGAGGGGCAGTGGTATCCCTTGAAAGGTTCGATAAGGTCCTGGGGCTCAGGCATGATAGATCGGCAAAGGAATGGCTTGTTCGGGCCGAGTGCGGTGTGACCGTACGGGATCTCAATAATTGGGCGATGAAAAAGAGCTTCCCCGGCCTCCATGAGAGGGGCTCTGCTGAAACCAAGGCGTTTCTCCAAGAATACAGGCAGAGCCATACCACGTACTTCTACCCTCCCGACCCAACTGAGTTGGGGGCAGCCCTGGGCGGGACCGTTTCCACCAATGCATCCGGCGCCAGAACCTATCGATACGGACCCACGCGGAATTGGGTGAGGTGGATGAGGGTCATGCTCGCCTCAGGTGAGGTCCTTGAGATTCCTCGGGGGAAATACTTTGCAACACCGGCCGGTGAGTTTACGGTAATCGACAGCAAGGGGAATGAAACAAAGGTCAACGTTCCAACCTATCCCATGCCCAGGACAAAAAACGCCGCAGGCATATTTTCTGCGCCTAATATGGATTTGATTGACCTCTTTATCGGCAGCGAGGGTATCTTTGGGGCAGTTACCCAGATTGAGGTGGCGCTCCAGAGGTGGGAGAACCCCATCTCCATAGTGCTGTTTTTACCGTCAGATGACAAGGCCATCGAGTTCGTTCAATTGCTGCGCAGGGAAAAAAGTCTCCACCTGGAATTTATCGAGTTCTATAGCTCCTCTGCCCTTGATTTTCTACGGATCAAACAAGAAGAAGACCCAAGGGCCGTAGGAATGCCCACAATTCCTGATTATGCGAAGGCCGCGATCTTCTTTGACCTGAGGTTCGATCCAGATGCCAAGGATATTGACTACTCCAGGCTTGAAGACCTGGCTGCTCAATGCGGCTCCACGCTGGCAAGGTCATGGGCCGGATATGAGCAAAGGGATCTGGAGAGGTTCAAGGATTTCAGACACCTCCTTCCTGAAACCATCAACGCGATCATAGCCGAGAGAAAAAAGAGGGTGCCCGAACTTCACAAGCTCGGAACCGACTTCGCCGTACCGGATGAGGCCCTTGAGGAAATATGGGCATTCTACAAAGCCAAACTGGAGGGAGCGGGCCTCGAATGGGTTGCCTACGGTCACATAGGCAACAATCACATTCACATAAACATCATGCCCAGAACCTCGGAGGAGATGCATCGTGGGCTTTCTATCTACCAAGATTTCGCCGAAAAGGTAGTATCCCTCAATGGGACAATCTCCGCAGAACATGGTGTTGGCAAGATCAAAAAGGAATTCCTCTCTATCATGTTCTCGGATAAGGATATAGAGGAAATGAAGGCAGTAAAGCGTGCCCTCGACCCAGGCCTTCTGATAAATCCGGGAACCCTCTTAGACATGTAAGGAAACATGAAAGCCGTAATCTGCGTAAAACAGGTCCCTGAAATCACGGACGTAACGATAAATCCGGAAACGGGAACCCTCATGAGAGAAGGAGTGGCCTCGATCCTTAATCCCTTCTGTGAATATGCTCTGGAGGCGGCCTTAGGCCTGAAAAGGCATCAGCGTGATACCGAGCTCGTAGCCATCTCCATGGGGCCGCCTCAGGCCAGGGCTGCATTGATGAGATGCCTTGAGATGGGGGCTGACAGGGCCATTCTGCTATCAGATGCGAAATTCGCCGGTTCAGACACGTGGGCTACTGCCTTAACCCTGGCTGAGGCTATAAAGAGGATGGAAGGGAACTTCGACCTGATTATCGTGGGGAAACAGGCAATCGATGGCGACACAGCCCAGGTGGGCCCTGAGCTCGCAGAAATCCTTGGTCTCCCCGGGATAATGTATGCGGTAGGCGTTGAGCTCACCCAGGATATGAAAAGGGCCAGGGTAAAAAGGGAGGTGGAAAAAGGTTATGAAATCGTGGAGATGCGGCTGCCTGGCCTCATTTCCATAAGCAAGGGACCCATGATAAGGAGCGTGTCATCCTTTCAGGAAGTTCTCGATGCCCGGAAAAAGGAGCTCCGGGTCGTGAGTGCATCTGATCTCGGAATTGATCAGGACAAGCTCGGCCTGCACGGCTCGCCAACCCAGGTCGTGGAGATCTTTCCTCCTCGGGTGAAGGACAAAGGGGAGCTTATAGACGGGAGTGATGCGGAGGCAGCGACGGAAAAAGTGACTGAATTCCTTAGAGAAAGAAAGTTCATTTGAAGGCAAACGTTCACCGTTCACCGTTTTCCGTTCACTGATAAGCAGAATGCGATAGTGAACGTTACATTTGTAGAATACAATGCTTACAATCGACATAGAGAAATGTACGGGGTGCAAGATCTGTGAGAAGATGTGCCCTTTTGGTGCTATTGCCGTTGTTGATAATCTAGCCCAGGTGCAGGCTAATTGCACGCTCTGCGGGGCATGTGTACCACGTTGTCCGGCTGAGGCCCTCTCAATTGAGAGGAGAAGGATCTCTGAAGAGGAACTGCGGTTATTTTCAGGCGTCGTTGTCTGGGGGGAATGCGAAGAGAAAGCCGGGAAGCTCATCCCGAAGAAGGTGGTCAAGGAACTCCTTTCTCAAGGACGCAGGCTTTCCGACAAACTCAACCAGGAACTGTCAGTGGTAGTCCTCGGTGACGAGAGGCTCACGGGGCTCGATACACTGATCGCGCATGGTGCAAATAGGGTGATAAGGTGCCGACATAGACTCCTCGGTCGCTTTACGTCCGAGGCCTTCGCCGATGTGGTGTCCGCACTCATCTCAAAGGAGAAACCCTCCGTCTTCCTCTTCGGCGCTACACCCCATGGCAGAGAGCTGGCCCCAAGGATCGCCGCAAGGTTACAGCTCGGGCTTACGGCGGATTGTACCGGTCTGGACATTGACGAAAAAGGGCATCTGATCCAGACAAGGCCCGCATTCGGCGGAAACATCATGGCCTCTATCGTCTCGCCGTACACAAGGCCCCAGATGGCCACGGTCAGGCCGAACGTGTTTTCGCCTGGAGATCCTGATAGCTCAAGGAAGGGCCAAATCGAAGACCTCGAGGTGGCGCTTTCTCCGGCCGCGATCAGGACAAAGCTCGTAGCCGTCGAACAGCTCGTCGATGAGGGGAACATCGGCATTGATGATGCTGACGTCATTGTCGCAGCAGGAAGGGGGTGCAAGAAAAAGGAAAATCTCACGCTCATCCAAGAGTTGGCGGACGCGCTTGGAGGGGTAACGGCCGGCTCGAGGGCTCTTGTTGAACTGGATTGGATCCCCCACACCAAGCAGGTAGGCCAATCGGGGCTGACCGTAGGGCCTCAACTCTACATAGCCATCGGAATTAGCGGCGCCATTCAGCACCTCGTCGGGATGAGCTCGGCGAAGACCGTTATTGCAATCAATAAGGACCCAGATGCGCCCATATTCAAGGTTGCCGACCTAGGCATTGTAGGCGATGCCATGGAGATCCTGCCGCTCCTCGTGAGAGAGTTAAAAAAATAGGGCTCGAAGAGGCCATAGCCTAGGTTCCGGATTCCCTACATCTAACGCATTGACTTAAGTAGAATTTTTCCCATATCCAGCCGGCAAAAGCGAAATTTTTCAGGCAGGCTATTGATTTTATGGTGCAAGCGCTTAACTTTATCCTTAAATATCAATGAAGGAGGTTTCGAGATGCCGTTAATCACAATCACGAGCAGTATGGGCACTGGCGGGATTACTATTTCAAGGCAGGTCGCCGATGCGCTAAATTTGGAGCTTTACAATGACGAGAGGCTCCAAGAAGAGGCCAGAAAGATCGGTATTTCAAGCGAGGACATAAATGGCCTGGACGAAAAGGCTCCCGGGCTTTTTAGCCGCCTGCTCAGCCATAAACCACAGACCTACGTGGATTTGGTTCAGGCGGTAATCTACGAGGTAGCCCGTCGGGGTGATGGCGTCATATTTGGACACGGCGCTCAGTTCCTGCTCCGCGATTTTGGCTGCGCACTTCAGGTGCGAATCCTCGCATCATTCCCCACTCGCATCCAGTATCTCATGGATAAGCAGGGGATGAGCCGTGAGGCCGCCGAGAAGATGATCGAGAAAAGTGACTCCGAGCGCAAGGGATTCCAGCAGTATGCCTTTCACATGGACTGGAACAATCCCTCGCTCTATGACTTGATCATCAACAGGGATAAACTGGGCATAGACTCTGCTGCAAAGCTCATCATTCAGGTGGCGCAATCACAGGAAATCAAGGAATGCGGCGTGGGCGCTCTTGATATTATGGAACGACTGTCTTTGGGAAAAAAGATCGAAGCCGAGATGGTGAAACATAACTTCAGTCCGCTCCAGTTCCACGTCGAGGTGCCCGAGAAGGGCAAGGCTCTGCTGACAGGATGGACACGATCGGCTGAGGCCAGAGATCGCCTGCTTCAAATAGTGAAAGGGGTAAAAGGGGTATCGGAGATCAGCTCTGAGATCGCAGTCGTCACCATGGTTGGCGAGTAAAGTTCCTTACAGTTTCAATCATCATCCGAAGGGGATCTTCCCCATAACCCAATAGAGGGGGAATACGCTCGGGGATCTTGGGGTTATTGTCAACAATTACCCTGAGAGGGCCTTGGTCTCTTGGCGCGTGCGTGTTCTTAATGAGAGCCTGGAAAAGAAACGCCGTAGCCTCCGGACCCATGCCCCCAAGATGCCGATAAGCCCTTGTTTTATCGATATCCACCTCAATCCAACGTTTCCCTGACATTGCATCAAACCTAAGCCTCTTTCAACCCACGAGTAGTTTCGCTCCCTCATCATGGACATCAAAGATGCGGCAATTACCTCTGACACGTGACGCCACGCTATTGATTAATTTGTGAAACCCCTGAACCAGGTATTTCTCTCCAAGGAAATGAGGGCATAACCCCAGATTACTCTCGTCTCCAACCATAAACGGGTAATGTTAGTATGCCTTTGAGTGTATTACCTGATTGAACATCTTTCATAGATCTGATATTAAAAAAAATGGAGCTCCACGGGCGAGGCCGAGGTTCACCAAAACCATACCCACTTACGCCAACCTTCCTTCGCCCGCCTTAGCGGGCTTCGCGAAGGCGGGGGCTCTTGCCTGCCAAAGAACTTGTTCGGCGAGCAGGTCGGTAGGTCATCCGCCGGTGAGCGAAATCCGCCGAAGCATGATAGATTGATTGCTGAAATGCTATCTCATGCATTAACGCATTCCTCCACGGCCAAGGCCGTGGTCTCCTGCGTAGGCGGATGAAAGGGGGTGATGACAAAATCGTTTTATAACGCTATGGGTAGTCTGCTTGAAACCAACAATGTGTAACGGAGGAGTAAGCCATGAAAAAGCATCTTATTGCAATCACGTGTATGATGGTGATAGGGCTTATGATCGCCAGCGTTGCAGGCGCCGAAAGTGCCCTTGAAAGGATCTCGAAACGCGGTGAGTTCCTCGTGGGCGCGAGGGAAGGCTCGGTCCCCTTCGGTTTCTATGACAAGGATGGAAAATGGGACGGTTTCTCCATGGATATCGCAAGGGAAATCCATAAGGCCGTGGAGAAAAAAATCGGTAAGTCCGTTACGCTTACCTTTAAGCCGGTGAATCCCAAGACCCGCATTCCACTGGTAGCAAACCGAACCATCGATATAGTCTGCGGCTCCTCGACCCACACTGTACCCAGGGATGAGGTAGTTGACTTCTCCATCACGGTGTTCCTCACAGGGACCCGACTTCTGGTTCCAAAGGGGAGCCCTATTAAGGATTTTGAGGACCTCGCAAACAGGAGGGTCGGAGCTGCCAGGGGATCCACCAACGAGGCCGCTGTCAGGATGGCCAATGAAGCCGGCACCATATCACCTCCGGCCAACCTGATGGTCTTTGATGAACACACAAAGGGGTTCCTTGCCCTTCGTCAGGGCAAGATCGATGCCTACTGTACCGATGGAAGCCTCCTTGCAGGCATCAAGCAGAAGGCCCCGGATCCGGAGAAATGGGAGATCGTCGGTCGCCTGCTGACCTATGATCCCTACGCCTTCATCGTTCCCGAGAATGATTCCGAGTTCAGAGATCTGGTGAACTTCACCATAATCGAGCTGATCAACAGCGGGAAGTTCTTCGAGTATTATGACAAGTGGATGGGGCCAAAAGGCGTGGTTCCGATCCCCATGACAGATGAATACAGGACGCTTCTCAAGCTCCAGTGCTGGCCCTGGCCGCGCTAACGATGGAGGGAGAGGAACACTCCTTTCCCTCTTAGAAGCGAAACTCGGATCTAGTTTGGAGGGCGAAGGTATCAAGCGTGAGCCTTCGCTCTCCCGCTTATTGATTCGAGGCAGATAGGGCGCTCATGCTTAGTTATCATTTCGATTGGAGTGTGCTCTGGAGACATCCCTATGGGCAGTGGATGTTAGAGGGGATATGGACTACCATCACGCTATCGTCTTTGGCATTCCTCATTGCCGTGATCCTGGGACTGATAGTGGGGGTTTTCAGGGTTCTTCCAAACCGGATCACCCGGTTCATAGGAGGCTCTTATGTGGAGTTGATCCGCAACACCCCCTACCTGGTACAGCTGTTCTTCTGGTACTTTGGGGTCCCCTCGCTTCTTCCGCATACAGGTGAGCAGTGGCTCTACGATCACGTGCCTGGCCTGCCCTATTGGACAGGGGTAGTCTGCCTTGGAGTGTACACCGCATCCCGCCTAGGGGAACAAATCAGGGCCGGGATGCTCTCGATCCCGTCGGATCAATATCAGGCCGCATTGGCAACAGGGCTCACCACATCCCAGACCTACCGCTACGTCATCATACCCTATGCCATGCGAATCATCATCCCTCCCTTCACCACCGAGTTTCTGACCTGTTTCAAGAATTCAGCCCTGACCATGACGATCGGGGTTTTGGAGACAACTGGTGCCTCCTACCTGATCGATTCCTATACATGGCATGGGCTGGAGACGACCACCGCTGCATCCGTTGTCTACATCGTGCTCACCCTGTGTATCGTCCTGTTCATGGCATGGGTGGAGAAAAGAATCCACATACCAGGCATGATCGCGAGAGGGAGGTAATCTCATCCATGGATTTGGCTGTCATCACAAGGAATCTCCCCTTTTTGCTCGGGGGTATCGTGCTCACCTTTAAATTGGCGGCTATTTCCCTGGCAGGGGGCTTTCTTCTGGGAATCCTCATGGGCCTGGGACGACTTTCATCCCGGAAGTGGATATACTATCCCGCAACCCTGTACATCAATTTCTTTCGAAGCCTCCCCCTCATCCTGGTGATCTTCTGGTTCTATTTCATGGTTCCTTTCCTAATCGGCAGGCCGCTCGGGGACTTCTTCTCCGCGATCGTGGCCTTTATTGCCTTCGAAGCGGCATATTTCGCCGAAATCGTCAGAGCAGGGATTCAGTCCATTCCACAGGGACAGGTGATGGCCGGGTATTCCACGGGCCTTGGGTATTATGAGACCATGCGCTACATCGTCCTCCCACAGGCCCTAAAGAATATGGTTCCAGCCATCGTGACCCAATGCGTGGTCATCTTCCAGGATACCTCGCTGGCTTACGTGATCGGGCTGAAAGAGTTCTTGAGGCGTATTTATCTGGTGGATTCACGAGAGTTGCGATCGGTGGAACTCTATCTATTTGCTGGTTTTGTATATCTAATCTTTTGCTCCATCGGAACCATTGCAAGCCGCCGACTCGAAAAGGGGCAAATAAGGAGGTAGGTCAATTGATCCAGATCAAAAACGTGAGCAAATGGTATGATGAGTTTCAGGTCCTCAAGG
>CAZJXD010000060.1:0-30040 GCA_964549945.1 uncultured Desulfobacteraceae bacterium
ATAGCTTCCCGTTGCTGAGTGAACCAAGGGGGATATGGTGCAGGGAAAATACGAGTAAGCCTAAGAGAACGGTGGGAACAAATCCCGCGGCGTGAAGGATGATTGCCATTGAGAGCGCATTGGCACGACTGAAGCCGTAGAAGATTAATCCATACTGACATGCCACGTGGAATGTGCCGATATATCCCGGAGCCGATGGTATGATGACGCTGAAGCACAGGAGCACGAGGATAAAAAATGGGGCCATAAAAGGCAGGGATAAGCCCATGGAAAGACCGAGGACATAGATCTGCACCACATAGAGGCCCCAAAGCACAAGGGAATAAAAGATCACCGCGATGAGCTTGGATGGGCCTTTCACGAGGACAAGCCCCTTGCTGAAATCATCGAGCATGGCAATAAGCCCATGTCTCGGCTTCTTCGGCAGGAAGAACAGCACCTTGTCGGCAATCGTGAGGAAGGTGTTGGTTTTTTCCTTCAATAAGATGATGAGGGCGATCGATAGTAAAAAGAGGATAAACATGAATAGCCCTCCCGTTCTGAGGGCTCTGCCTATTGAGATCCGCTCCCCCGGGAAATCTATAAAAAGCATCACAAAGGCGAAGATCAAGAGGACAGTGAAGGTGTCGAAGAGCCTCTCTGTCACAATAGTGCCGAGAGACGAGCTCTTGCTTATACGCTCCATGCGCCCTATATAGTTCGCCCGAATGAATTCACCGAGCCTCGCTGGAAGCACGCAGTTGGCGGCAAAGCCGATAACAGTGGAAGAGAAGAGGCTGCCCAGACCAATCTTTTTTATGGGCTCAAGGAGGTGAAACCATCTCAACGCCCTTATTACGTAGAGGATGACCGTGAGTGCTGCTACTGGGATAATAAGGGGTATGCTGGTTGATCTTATGGAGCGATAGAGGAGATTCAGATCGACATTATGGAATGCGAGGTATAAGAACAAGGCGCTGATGGCACTGCCAATCCAAAATTTCCAGTTCATTTGCTGATCTTTGCAGTTCGAAAGAATTCCTTTGCCCTTTTGATGTCTTGGGATATTTGCCGAGAGAGCTCCTCGGGACTGGCAAAGGCAATCTCATCCCTCAAGCGAGCCAGGAAATTAATCTTGATCTTCTCCTTGATAATATTCTCGGAGAGGCCGAGTATATGGGTCTCAATCGATAGGCTTTTATCCTTGAATGTGGGATTATAACCTATGCTCGTCAGGCCTTGATAGAGCATGCCGGCGCGCTCCACCGTAACGATATACACGCCTTCTTTTGGGATGAGCCCATCGGCCGGTTGCAGGTTCGCCGTTGCGTAACCCACTAACGCTTCACCCCTGCCTCTCCCTTCAATTACCTCACCCCGTATCTGATAGTGTCTGCTCAGCAACTGGTATACCTCCGATACCTTTCCCTCCATGATAAGGTTCCGGATTGAGGTGCTTGACACCAACGTCTCGCCCGCAAAAACGGGGCCTATCTGATGGACGATGAAGTTGAACTTCTCTCCCATCTCCTTCAAGATCTCGATGTTCCCCTCCCGGTTATGTCCAAAGGCATAATCATAGCCAACGACTATCTCCCTAATCCCCAATCTATCCACTAATATATCCTTGACAAAGTCTCTGGCGCTGACGGCAGCGAATTCCAAGGTGAACTGTATCAAGACCAGAATATCGATTCCAAGATCGGTGACGAGCTCTTGTTTCTGCTCTAAACCGGTTATCAGGGGCTTTAATCTACCCGGGGACATCACCTTTATGGGGTGAGGCTCGAAGGTGATAACAAGGGAGGTCCCATAGATATCGGATGCCCGCTCGATGACCTTTCTAAAGAGTATCTGATGCCCCTTGTGTACCCCATCGAAGTTCCCTATGGTGGCCACGGGATTCTTGATCTCCTCGGGAAGGGTATCCAGTGTGTAGATATGCATCATAGACGCACCTTGCCCTTTTTGCACGCTTATCTCATTGCCAGGTATTTTCTTAGAATCCCTCAATAGTTATCTAAATATCACTTGCCCGAATGCCATCTGTTGAGGGCTTTTTGCCTTATCTTGAAGAGTTCATGGAGAAAATGATCTTCAAACCCTCGAGGGTCAGAAACTCCTCAACGTGATCTATGGTCCTGGCCTCGGACTTCATGAGAGGTGCGAGGCCTCCTGTTGCAATCACGGTGAGATCAGACCCCACTTGTTTCTTTATTCGGTCCACAATTCCATCAACAAGGCCAGCGTACCCATATATGAGGCCTGAATTGATGCTGCTTATGGTCTCTTTTGCGACTACCTCTTTCGGCTTTGCAAATATCTCAACCCGAGGTAGCTTGGAGGCCTTCAAGAAAAGGGCCTCCGCGGAAATGATGATTCCAGGAGCGATCGCTCCCCCTTCGTACACGCCCTCAGCGGACACGTAATCAAAGGTGGTGGCGGTTCCGAAATCCACGACAACCAGGCCGGTTCGGTATTTATGATATGCAGCCACTGCGTTTACTATCCTATCCGCGCCTACCTCCTTTGGGTTATCGTAGTTGATGGCAATTCCAACCTCTATATCAGGGCTTACAATCAAGGGCTCACGGTTAAGGGCGAGGACGCAGAACTCCCTGAAGGCACTAAGCAGTGGTGGCACCACGCAGGATATGATAACGTCCGTGACGCGGTTTACCTCCAATTTTGCCGGGGTAAAGAGACTGTTCAAGAGCAGGCCTAACTCATCGCTGGTCATATCCCTTTCAGTCCTTATCCTCCAGTGTGTGTGCAGCACCTCCTCCTTGTAGATCCCGATCACGATATTGGTATTGCCCACGTCAATGCAAAGCAACATCATATACCTCGCTCTCTCTAAGGATGCTCGGATTGGGGGAGAGAAGGGATCTGTTCAGGGCAAAGGGGTAGAATAACCGGCCTTTATCGCATCGATAATGGTTACCGTTTCCCTGGCAGCCTTCACATTATGCGCCCTTATGATATGCGCCCCGTTCATCACCGCAGCGGCAATAGTTGCCATAGTCCCCGTCTCACGAGATTCAACCGGAATGCCAAGCACGTGGCCTATAAAGGACTTATTGGAGGTACCCACCAGGATGGGGTACCCAAGGGAGGAGAATCTCCTTAGATCTCTCAGTATCACGAGATTGTCATCAAAGGATTTACCGAAACCAATGCCCGGGTCGATGATTATGAGGTCCCGTTTGATTCCCATGGAAACCGCCTTTTCCGCGGCGGTGCATAAAAAGCCTTCAATCTCGCCGAGCAGATCGTCATAGATGGGGTTAATCTGCATGCGCTTGGGTGTTCCCCTCATGTGCATCAGCACGATAGGCACGCCCGTTGCCGCAACCACGTTGCCTATGGCGGGATCGAACCTCATCGCGCTGATGTCGTTGACCATTGCAGCTCCAGCCTCTAATGCCTGCCTCGCAACCTCGCTCTTGTAAGTGTCTATGCTTATGGGAAGCCCTATCTCCCGCGAGAGGACCTCGATTACCGGTATAACCCTCTTGAGCTCTTCATCAATGGGGAGTGGGTCCGAGTAAGGCCTTGTGGACTCACCGCCCACGTCGATGATATCAGCGCCCTCCTCGGCCATCCTGAGGCCTTGCGCTACCGCAAGATCGAATTTGTGGTACCGACCTCCATCGTAAAATGAATCGGGGGTAACGTTAAGGACGCCCATCACGAGGGTTCTCGAGTCGAGCTCGAGACAGTATCTCGACCATTTAAGGGGGTTACTGTTTTGTGGCTGGGGAATCATCGTCGGCCTTCTTCTTGGTCCTTCCCGTCTGTCCCTTTTTCCGCTTGTTTCCCACTATTTCCTCTATCTCAGCACCATCCAGCGTTTCTCTCTCTAACAGGGCCTTGGCTAATCTGTTAAGGACAGCGAGGTTTTCGCTTATCAGCTTATGTGTTTTCTGGTAGTTCTCGCCTATCAGGTTATTCACCTCAATGTCGATTTTTCGTGCCGTCTCCTCGCTGTAATCCCTGTGCTGGGCAATCTCGCGGCCGAGGAATATCTCCTCCTCCTTCTTTCCAAAGGTCAAGGGGCCGAGTGTCTTGCTCATACCGTACTCACAGATCATCTTCCTCGCTATATCGGTGGCTCGCTCGATATCGTTACTCGCGCCAGTAGTCTGGGTGTTCAGGGCAATTTCCTCGGCAATTCTGCCTCCCATGAGTATGCGGATATTGTCGATAAGGTATTCCTTGGTGTAGGTATGCTTGTCGTCGAGGGGGAGCTGTTGTGTCAGCCCGAGGGCCCTCCCCCTTGGGATGATGGTCACTTTATGAATCGGATCCGTATTGGGCAGGAGCTTGGCAACCAAGGTATGGCCCGCTTCATGGTAGGCGGTAGTCCTCTTCTCCTCATCGCTAATGATCATGCTCTTTCTCTCCGTGCCCATGAGAACCTTATCCTTCGCATCCTCCAGGTCATCCATCTCTATCCTGTCCTTATTTCTTCTTGCAGCGAGCAGGGCAGCTTCATTGGTCATATTCTCAAGGTCTGCGCCGGTAAACCCCGGCGTTCCCCTCGCGATGATGGAAAGATCAATATCATCCGCCAGCCTCGTCTTTTTCGTATGTACCCTTAGTATGCCCTCTCTCCCCTTCACATCCGGCACCGGGACCACTACCTGCCTGTCAAACCTCCCCGGCCTCAACAGCGCAGGATCAAGTACATCAGGCCTATTGGTGGCAGAGATAAGTATGACCCCCTCATTCGACTCAAACCCGTCCATCTCCACTAAGAGCTGATTGAGCGTCTGTTCCCGTTCATCGTGACCTCCGCCTAACCCCGCTCCCCTGTGCCGCCCGACGGCATCGATCTCATCCAGAAAGATGATACACGGCGCGTGCTTTTTTCCCTGCACGAATAGGTCCCTTACCCTGGAGGCGCCAACGCCCACGAACATCTCCACGAAATCGGATCCACTAATGCTCAAGAAAGGTACCCCTGCCTCTCCCGCTATCGCCCTGGCAAGCAAGGTCTTCCCCGTGCCAGGGGCGCCCACGAGAAGCACGCCCTTGGGAATTCTGCCCCCCAGACGCGTGAATTTCTTGGGATCCCTTAAAAACTCGATGATCTCTTGAAGCTCTTCCTTTGCCTCTTCTATGCCGGCAACGTCATCAAAGGTAACCTTGTTTCTCTCATCACTCACAAGCCTGGCCCTGCTCTTACCGAACGACAGGGCCTTGCCTCCTCCCACCTGCATTTGGCGCATAAAGAAGATCCAGACCGCAATCAACAGAAGCATGGGAAACCACGATACCAGTATCGTCATATACCATGGAGTTGCGTCATCGGGCTTGGCGGTGATCTCTATGCCCCTCGTGCGGAGGATTTTTATCAGCTCAAGGTCCTTTGGGGCAAAGGTCTTAAACGATTGTCCCTGATTGGTGGCGAAGGAGATCTTATCCCCTTGAATGGTTACCTTGCTCACGTCTCCCTGTTCTACCATATTGAGGAATTGACTGTAGCTTAACTGACCGGTGGGTCTTGTCTCCTTTTTGAAGATCTGAAACAGCAAGATCATCATCAGGCTAATGACGAGCCAGAGAGTGAGGTTTTTAGAAAATGTATTCAACTACCTCTCCTTTACAAAATAGATTGGGTAAGAATATCTCAATGGTGAGATAGGTATTGTAACATATAATCACTTAACACATTTTATTCAATCTTACACCCTAAAATTCTCCCCGTATCCCCTCTCACTCGGTACCTGTGATCGATCCTGAACCCACATACCCACACGATATCACCGCCGCTCTCGAGTATTGGGATCCTTCTCCTTTCCTCATGGGGAATCTTCTTGTCGATGAATACCTCCTTTAGCTTTTTAAACCCGCCGAGGCCGAGGGGCATGAATCTGTCACCCGCCCTAAAGTTCCGCACCATAAGGGGCCACCTTAGAGCTTCTAGATCAAGGAAACAATTCCAATCGGAGCGAGGATGCCTCATAAATACATCTCTGGAGATCTCCTCACAGGTGATCGTCATGTTGAGCTCCTCAAGATAAACACTGCCTGCCGCCTCTATGGAGTAGGAAAAGTCGGCTGTGCACATAGGTTCGGCGGAGGAAAATCGAAGCTTGTCATAAATCTTCTTCACCACCACATGATCGGGAAGGTTTATTCCTGCCTGTGGTTTGCGATTTTTCACGAGCTCCATGATCGCCCTGATATGCCCTAAATTCACCCTCTTGAGGTTTCCCTTTGCCCTCTTTATCGCCCCTCTGATCACGCGATACCGGAGGGGGGATGGGAGGCCTATAAATGCATCGAGGGACATATCGAACGCTTGCCCTGAGGAGCGTATGATCATCTTTTGCAGACATTTCTCAGACTCTTGTTCCATATACCGGTTCTCCTCCCTGGAGAGGAACGCGAGATCATGCAAGCGTTCTATGAGCCTTGGCTGATAGGTTAAAAGGCCTGGCATCAGCTCCAGCCGTATCCTGTTTCTTAGATACTTCTTCTCGAGATTCGAGCTGTCCATCATATAGTGTAGGCCCTTTTCCCTTAAATACACAAGGACTCCTTCCCTGGTGGTGTGGATCAGCGGCCTGATATAGCGATTCTCCCGAATTGGAGGTATCCCGGATAAACCCGCTGGTCCGGTTCCACGGAGTATATTCATAAAAACCGTTTCCGCTTGATCATTCATATTGTGGCCAAGGGCAACCCGTTGCGCGTGATGTTCTTCTACAACCCGTTCGAGAAACCTATATCTTATCTTCCTGGCCCTCTCCTCAAGGGAGGTCCCATGGGCATTCCTCAGTTGTGCAGCCTTTCCACAAGCACAGGGAAGCCCCAATCTCCTTGCCAGCGTTTCCACAAACTCCGTTTCCCTTTCATCTTCTCCAGGCCTGAGACCATGATCGAGGTGGGCCACAATCAAGCTGACCTCGAGGAACTCTCGAAGCCGGAAGAGTATCTCCAGGAGGCAGACCGAATCCGGACCCCCGGATACCGCAACGACCACCCTATCGCCTCTGCTGATCATCTCGTGCTCGCGGATCGTTGATAAAACCAACTTCTCTATTGGGTGCAGGTTCATTATTGAAAGGGAGTCCTTATACGCTTTGATTATTTACATAATCCTTCTATAAAATCGTAAAGCCATTTTATAATTGTAACAAATATGGGGTGTTTTGCCAAAGGAACATCTGCTATACTTCAAGAGAGAACATATCTCCAGTACTTTTAGGCTCGGTTAGGTGTTATCGGGTATGATTTAATCTTCCTCTGGATCCCACACATGTACGAGCAAGGCAGGAAGGTGAACAAGAGAAAGACATTACAAGGCGTAAAGCAGCATCTTCGTCTTGCGGAAAAAGACAGGCTCTCCCCCTTTGCCACTCTCAGCACCTACGCCATCAGGAGAAGGGATGAAGAGGAGATCGTGAGCGGTCACAGGGAGCATTTTTCTCTTGATGCCGACAGGATTCTTCATTCTCGAGCCTATGCCAGGTACATCGATAAGACGCAGGTTTTCTACCTCGTGAAAAACGACCACATTACCCATCGCGTTCTCCACGTACAACTGGTCTCCAAGATCGGGAGAACCATAGGCCGTCTTCTCAGGCTTAACGAGGATCTCATCGAGGCGATCGCACTTGGTCATGATATAGGGCACGCCCCTTTCGGGCACGATGGCGAGGGCTTTCTCTCCGATCTGTCTCAGGAATACGGGTTAGGGTACTTTTTACACAATATACAGGGGGTGAGGTTTCTAGACCTGCTAGAGAGAAAGGGGCTTGGCTGGAACCTCTCCCTCCAGGTCTTGGACGGCATCCTCAGCCATAACGGTGAGGTGCACAATCCCGCGCTCTCCCCTGAGAGGAGGAAAGACTTTAGGCGATTTGAAGAGGAGATAGAGACGTTATCGAAAAACGTCGATTATCCTATATGGCCAATGACTATGGAGGGGTGCGTGGTGAGGATGGCGGACACCATCAGCTATATAGGCAGGGATATAGAGGATGCAATCAGGCTCGGCTTGATAAAAAGAGGCGACATACCAAAGGAGTGTACCCGCATGCTCGGAGACACAAACGGAACGATTGTGTACACCCTGGTTGAGGATCTGATCTCCGAGAGCCTTGAAAAGCCCTATATATCCTTTAGCGCCGAGGTGGCAGAGGCCCTTCGGAAGCTCAAGGAATTCAACCACGAGTTCATTTACGCCAACCCGCGCGCGAAACATCAGAGCCATAAGATTGAATTGATGTTCAGGTTGCTCTTCGAGAAGTACCTCAAAGACCTGGAATCGGACAGCGGGAGTTCGGCGATCTTCATGGAATTTCTGGACGGCATGTCCCCGCAGTATCGGGACAACAATGCTCCTGCCATGATCGTCCGCGATTTTATCGCGGGGATGACAGACGATTATTTTCTTCGTCAATGCCAGGAGAACCTCATTCCCCAGACCCTATCAGATCGTTATTGAGATTCACAATTTCCATGTATGACATATTCCTCTCTGTAATAGATAGAATACATGAATAGCTATTTCAAAGCTACATTATAACTCATTAGTAATATTGATATTTTTGATCTTCTTGTAAAAAAGTTGTTGACAAATCAGGAATAAATAAGTAAATCCCCAAATCTATAATATGGCTTGTTAATTCTATAGGCCCAGCGGATATGCTCTTCTTGATCTTTCCTGGCAACAAATCGTTTAGTATCACCCTTGTTCGTATATTTATTGCGAATAGCAAAAAGCCTGTGATGTGACCCTCACATCACAGGCTTTTCTTATATCTATCATACGAGACGTCTTTATAGGTCAAGGCCTGCTTATAGATCACGTTTCTGCTATTGATGTAGGATGATATGCGAACAGGCCAAAGGCACCAGGCACGGGGCATGAGGTAAAAACTCTATGGATGTACCTTTACCCTAAGCCTTGTGCCCTACGCCTTGAGCTATATGACTAAAGCGATTTGGGTCATATTTTAATCCAATGGTTATCTATTGGTTTGGGGAGCTTCGCTAAGAGTTCTATACCTCATGATTGGAGGCCTATCAGGCATGAATATCACAGGTGGAGTGAAGGGAGGAGAGGTTATCCTGAAGCTTGAAGATATCTTCATGGCCTTTGGCAAGGTGCAAGCCCTAAACGGGGTTGATCTAGAGGTGAGGAAGGGAGAGATACACTCCATTATCGGGCCGAATGGTGCCGGCAAGACGGTGATGATGAACTGCATCAACGGCCTTTACCGCCCACAAAGGGGAAATATCTATTTCAAGGGACAGCGGATCAACGGTCTTTCTCCTCATAAACGGGCCGAACTGGGAATCGGGAGAACCTTTCAGAAGCTGGAACTCTATGGGGGAATGACCGTACTTGATAATATCAGGATGGGCTCCCATATCCATCTCAAATCCGGCATCTTCAGCGGGTCCGTGTATGCAGGCAAGACGAAAAGGGAGGAGATAGAGGAGAGAAAATTCATCGAGGAGGAGATAATCGATCTGCTTGAGATCGAGGGTATCCGGGACCAGGTAGCCCACATGCTCCCCTATGGATTGCAGAAGAGGGTTGAGCTTGGAAGGGCTCTGGCGCTCAGGCCGGAGCTCATCCTCCTGGATGAGCCCATGGCAGGGTTGAACTTAGAGGAAGTGGAGGACATGGCAAGGTTCATCCTGGATATCAACGAAGAGGACCGCTGGAAGGTCACCTGTGTGCTGGTGGAGCACGATATGGGGGTGGTGATGGACATCTCTCACAGGGTGCTGGTCCTCGATTTCGGCAATATGATCGTCGATGGACCACCTAAAAAGGTGAGCGAAAATCCTCAGGTTGTCAATGCATATCTCGGCGAGGAAGACCTCTATATAACGAGGAGATAGCATGGGTGAGGAGAATAGAGAGATAACGAAGGATCTGACTATTCCTCAGCTATTCTACAAGCAATGCAAAAGGTACGGGAGCGAAAAGGTGGCCATGAGAGAGAAGGAGTTCGGAATATGGCGGCCTTTTACGTGGCAGGATTATTTTGACAATGTGAAATACCTCTGCCTGGGAATGGTGAGCCTCGGGCTAAAGAGGGGGGACAAGGTCGCCATGATCGGTGACAACCGTCCGGAAGGGGTCTGGGCAGAGATGGCGACTATGTGCGCAGGTGCAATTCCGGTGTGGCTTTTCCAGGACTGTATGATGGAAGAGGTCAAATACATCGTTGATCATTCGGACACCAGGTTTTTTGTGGGAGAAACCCAGGAAGAGGTGGATAAGGCTTTGGCCATTATGACTGAGTGCCCAAAACTGGAATATATCGTTTGGGATGATCCCAAGGGTATGAGGCGCTACCACCAGGAATTTTTGATGAGCATAAAGAAGGTTCAGGGGCTTGGAAGGGAGCTCGATCACAAGGAACCGGGGCTTTTCGAGAAGTTGATCAATGAAGGTCATGGGCAGGATATCTGTCTGCTGTTTTATACATCCGGGACCACGGCCCTGCCCAAAGGCGCACTTTTGACCCACTATAACATGCTGAGTATGGGCAAAAATCTCATGGCAGTTGATCCCTGCTACGATACCGATGACTTCGTATCATATCTTCCCTTTGCATGGATCGGAGAGCAGATGATGTCCATATCCTGCGGACTTCAGATTGGCTATACCCTTAATTTCCCGGAGGAGCCTGAAACCGCACAGCCCAATATTAGAGAGATCGGCCCTCATGTCATGTTTGCCGCTCCACGGCTCTACGAGGGCCTGACACGGCAGGTTCAGGTGAAGTACCTGGACTCCACTTGGATAAAGAGAAAGGCCTATGGACTTGCTACCAAGATTGGCTATTACGTGGCAGACCTCAAGTTTGAGAAGAAGCATATTCCATGGTACTGGAAAGCGCTCAATTATTTGGCATACGCGATTGTACAGAAAAAACTCAAGGACCACCTCGGTATGTCTCGGCTGCGGCATGCCTATACCGGCGGTGCTGCAATGGGGCCCGATCATTTTCGATTCTTCCATGCATTGGGTGTGAACCTCAAGCAGATATACGGTCAGACAGAGATAGCCGGAATATCCGTCGTACACCGGGATGGCGATATCAAGTTCGACACCGTGGGAACCCCTATTCCTGAAACCGAGGTAAAGATCACAGAGGATGGAGAGATTATCTCCAAAAGCCCCTCGGTCTTTATAGGATACTATAAGATGGAGGAGGAAACGGAGAAGACCCTGAAGGAGGGGTGGCTCTACTCCGGTGATACTGGTTTTATCGACGAGGACGGTCACCTGGTGGTATTCGATAGATCAAAAGACGTGATGGTCCTTAACGATGGAAGGCCCTTTGCCCCACAATATCTGGAAAGTCGCCTGAAGTTCAGCCCCTATGTGCAGGATGCCTGGGTTATCGGGGATAAGCTTCCCTATGTAACCGCTGTGATGTGCATTGATTACTCCGTTGTGGGCAAGTGGGCGGATGAGCATAAGATTAGCTACACGAGCTATCCTGAGCTTTCCCAGGATCCACAGGTGTATGATCTAATCCAAAAGCAGATAGAGGAGGCCAATAAAGGTCTTCCGGAACCAGCCAGGATAAACAAATTCGTCAACCTCTTTAAGGCATTCGATGCGGATGATGATGAGTTGACCAGGACCAGTAAGCTCAGGAGGGGATTTATGGGCGAGCGGTATAAGGATATCGTCGATGCCCTGTATAAAAACGAAGGCAAGGTTCACCTGGATATGACCATCACCTATGAGGATGGAAGGATACAGCCTATCGAGACAGATCTGCGAATTCAGGAAATAAAAATGTAGTTAGAGCGTATCGCTCACGGCTCACAGGAATAAAGAAACTGCCCCTATACCCTAAGAGCTATGGGCTGTCAGCTAAAGCGGAGGGTAAAGAATGGAACTGTTTTTTATGACCCTTACCACCGGTATCATGGTGGGTGGAATCTATGCCCTTGTTGCCCTGGGGTGGGTTTTGATCTACAAGTGCTCAGGGGTATTGAACCTGGCCATGGGAGAGTTGACCCTTTTCGGGGCCTACACCACACTCTATTTCTATTCGATCGGCATCCCTTTTGTGCTCAGCATCTTATGTACGCTGATCATTGGTATAGCTCTCGGCATTCTAACCGAACGAATCTTCCTGGATAGGCTTATCGGAGAGCCAATTCTGTCCGTAATAATGGTAACCGTGGGCCTCTCTTTTTTCTTTAGGGGGCTGATTGAATTTATATGGGGAACGGATACCAAGGTATTCGAGCCAGCCATATTCTCCCTTAAACCGTTTACCGTCGGTTTTCTGAAGATCTCAACCGTCTATTTCTGGTCCTTTGTGCTGGCCATTGTGCTCTTTCTCGTATTCGTGGCATTCTTTAAGTATACCCGCTGGGGGCTTTCCATGCAGGCAACGGCGGACGATGAAACGGCTGCCTTATCGCTCGGTGTAAGTGCGCGTTTTGTGTATGCCGCATCCTGGGCCATTGCCTTTATGGCCGCGGGAGTCGGGGGGGCACTTCTGGGAAATATCAATGGGGTCAATATATCTGTGGGCTATCTGGGATTATTGGTGCTTCCAGCCGTAGTGCTGGGTGGTCTTAACTCCGTTCCAGGGGCAGTGGTTGGCGGGATTACCATTGGGGTATTGCAGAATTTGGCGGGCACGTACCTAGATGCCTATTTTCCCGGTGGGGTGAAGGAGATATTTCCCTTTGCATTTATGGCTGTATTTTTGCTCTTTATGCCTTATGGGTTCTGGGGCTGGGTGAAGATTGAGAGGATGTAGCTCGTAATTTTCAATTTTCAATTGTCAATTTTAGATTGAGGGAGATGGGTTCATGACAAGGGTTTGGCTTCCATGCGGCGACTATCATCAAGACTATGCTGCGGATCATGGTTGGTGGCAGACCAACGTAATCAAGGGAAAGATAATTCTCCTGCTCCTGATCCTGTTCGTTGGATTCCCCCTGTTTTTAGACGAATACTGGCTTGGTGTTGCCAACATGATCGGCTATACCGCCCTCGGGGCCTTTGGCGTGCAACTCCTGATAGGCTATGCAGGATTGATAACCTTAGGCCATGCCGCCTTTATCGCCGTAGGCGCTTATACCAGCACACTCTTGATCCTGAGATTTCCGTGGCCTGAACTATTTATCGCCTGGGGGCTTGCATATCCCGCAAGCATTGTCATTGCCGCCATAGTTGCAGGCTTTTGGAGCGTTCTCTTTGGGCTGCCTTCAGCCAGGGTCAAGGGATTTTATCTCATTCTGACCACTATGGCAGCCCAGTTTATCACGGTAGATTTTATTCTCACCCAGTATGTCAGTAAGATCGGTGGCAGGGGACAGGCCTTCTCCCTTCCGCCGGGCACTATCAAGATAGGTCCCTGGCTTATTGATTCTGATACAAAGGTATATTTTTTAATGATTATTCTTGTGAGTCTTGTTGTTATGGTTATGGCCAATCTCTTAAGGAGCAGGGTTGGCAGGGCATGGATCGCAATCAGAGATAATGACATCGCCGCCGAGACCTTGGGGATCAATATCGTCTGGTACAAACTTCTTAATTTCTTTGTGGCTGGCTTCATCGGAGGCATTGCAGGGGCATTCTGGGTAAGCAATCTTGCGGCCTTGAGCCCGGAGCACTTTCCCTGGTCCTGGTCGCTCTGGCTGGTGGGGGTAATACTTATCGGTGGCGCAGGGATAGACGGGGCGATATTCGGATCTATCTTTATGGTCATGGTCATGGAACTTCTACAGATGGCGGCTATACCCCTTGCGGGTTATTGGCCAAAGATTATGGTAAACTTCGCGTTTATAAAGGATATGGCCTTTGGACTCGCGATATGTGCATTTTTGATCTATGAACCGCGCGGCATTTCATATCGCTGGTGGCAGGTGAAAAATTATTTTAATCTTTGGCCATTTTCGTATTAATATAAAATCGTTTTCACTCCGTTTGATGATTTTATAGAGAAAGGAGGTGAGTCAATTCAGCAGGTAATCTCTTTGATTGTGGGGACTTTATTGAAGTTCTACTTTAAAGAAGGGGGGAAGTTATGAAAATGAAAAAGATTCTTATTTCAGTTGTCGCCTTGGTGTTCTTGTTCGGCCTTTCCTCTATGGCCGTGGCTAAATCGATTGAGATAGGCGGTATAATGGATACCACCGGCGCCACCTCCGATGTCGGCAAAGATTACGCCCTTGGCATGGAGGAATCTTGGCACTATGTAAATGATCAAGGAGGCATAAATGGGAATCCGGTAAAATATATCTGGTTTGACTACGGGTACCGGATTCCGGAGGCCTTGACTAAGTATAAGCTCCTCAAAAGGATGAGGGTAATCGCAATCATGGGATGGGGGACCGGCGATACCGAAGCCCTTTCACCAACCATTACCAAGGATAAGATACCTTACGTATCGGCTTCATACTCTGCACATCTGACCTGTCCAGTGGACTGGGCGGATAGAGAAGGGAAAAAACACACTGGAACGCCCTATAACCTCTTCTTTTCCTCGGACTACTCGACTAATGCAAGATCCTGTCTGACGGCCTGGTATGATAAGAAGTGGCCCAATAATCCGGACTATGGCAAGAGAAAACCCCGCCTTGCTTGCTCTTTCCATTTCGGACATCCTTATTGCAGTGCCCCCATTGAAGCCATCAAGGATCATGCAAGAATGCTCGGCTTTGAGGTCTTGGGGGATCAGGATGTTACGCTCTTCGCCTTGGACACCAAGAGCCAGATTATGGCGCTTCAAAAGGATAAGCCCGATATTATCTGGCATGGGAACACTACAATGTCGGTAGCCGCAACCATCAGGGATGCCTACGCACTGGGTTTGAAGGCGGATCATATTATAAACAACTGGGGCTTTGATGAAAACCTTCCACGCCTTGCAGGAGATGCCATGAACGCACCGGATGCATTAACTGTTATGGGTGCTACTCCATGTAAATTCTTCGGCCAGCCTTCGGATAACATGGAGCATGTCATGGCATACGCAAAGAAATATAATCCCGGCATACCCGCGGAAAAACGGCTGATCAGAAGCGTCCAAGCCTGGGGCGACACCCTGGCCCTCTGGGAGGCGATGAAGCGTGCGGACAAGGCAGGCGATCTGACCGGCCCTGGGATCATGAAAAAGGGCTTTGAGACCATGAGAGACTTCCACATCGGCCTGGGCGCGGGCGATTTGACCTTCACCGCTGATGATCACAGGCCCACCACCGGCTGTCTGGTCCAGGAATGGAAAAACGGCAAATTCCAAGAGGTGGAGTTCGTGGATCTGAAGGCCAGGTGGCCGGAGAAGTACGAAAAAGAATGGCTTGGATGGTAATATGGAGGTTTCCGATTGGATGCAGCGGAAAAAATCTTAATGATCAATAACATCGAGGTCAAATACCATGAGGTCATCCTGGTTTTAAAGGGTGTCTCTATCGAGGTGCCGAGAGGCGGGATTGTAGCACTCTTAGGTGCAAATGGCGCGGGCAAGAGCACCACGTTAAAGTCCATTTCGGGCCTCCTCAAGGTGGAAGTAGGTGCAGTTACCGACGGTGCCATCGAGTTTGAAGGCGTTACCATACATAAAAAATCCGCGGTAGAAATCGCCAAGATGGGCATCATACAGGTTATCGAGGGTCGAAGGGTCTTCGAGCATCTCACCGTTGAGGAGAACCTCAAGGTGGGGGCACATCTGAGAAAGACGGGATCGGTCAGGGATGGCTTGGAGCTGGTGTACCATTATTTCCCACGGCTGAGGGAAAAGAGGAGTGAAACCGCGGGATTTGTGAGCGGAGGCGAGCAACAGATGGCGGTAGTCGGCAGGGCCCTGATGACAGAGCCCAAGCTGGTGCTTTTAGACGAGCCATCCATGGGCCTTGCCCCCATGCTCATCCACGAGATATTCAATATCCTGATGCGGCTCAACAGCGAGGAAAATATATCTATCCTTCTGGTGGAGCAGAATGTGAAATTAGCCCTGAATGTGGCCCCCTATGCCTATGTCATGGAAACCGGTCGCATCGTCATGGATGACACCTCGGAGAGATTAAAGGAGAATGAAGACATCAAGGACTTTTACTTAGGGCTCTCGGAGAAGGGAAAGACAAAGAGCTTCGCCGAGGTGAAACACTACAAGCGCAGAAAGAGATGGTTAACATAGCCCTAACATTTTGACAGGGAGGTTATTATGCCTAAGAAATCTACCGTAGCATTAGTAGCTTTTATTTTCGGCATGGGAGCGCTGTTTTTCTCCTGTGCCGGCATGCAAACAAAACCAACAGAGGCCAACTTCAAGGCCCCGAATATAGCACTTGAATCAGTTGAGGTGACCCAATATGATGGATATTGGGTGTATTCAAAGATGAAGCCCACCAAGGGCAAAGGGGGAGGTAGTGCGCCTTTACCATTAGCCGTTACCTTTAATATCACTAATCCGAATCCATACCCTGTTTTACTGGATGAGTACAGCTTTACCATAGCATTTGAGGAATTTGATATGGTTACCGTCAAAGGCTATGATACCCAGTGGATTCCACCTGGGAAGACAAATCAGCTCAGGGCCGCAACTATGATTACGCCCAATACAGCTGTATTAAGTCTTTTGGTAACTGGGGGATTTAAATTAAAGGCCAAGGGGACCGATGCCTGGACTGCCATAGAGAAGTGGTGGACCACGATACCTGACATGGCCTTTCCCATTAACATCCATGAGGGGTCATTTGCTTTTACGGCTGATGGTGTATCCAAGGTACTCCCCTTCAAGGCTACCTACCCAAAATAAACGCCAGGGAAGCAGCCCATAATTCCTTAATCTGGACCGCCAAAGACGGTATGTCCTTGGCGGTCCATTTGATTATTGACTTTATCCACATATTCGGATACACGGAATTGACGATCCCATTGGTTTCTAAAACCTAAAAACTTCATTTCAGATATCCCACATAGATATCAATTCCAGGAGGACGAGCCATGGGCCTCTACGATTTCACCATTTACGATGTAATCAACCGGAATGCCAGGTGCTTTAACCAAAAGCCCGCGTGGTTGGAGGTAAGCGATGGCCGTGAGTTCACCTTTGGCCAGATCAAGGATAGGGTTGATCACCTGGCCAAGGGCCTCCAGGATGCGGGTTTGATAAAGGGCGATAGAATCGGCGTGATGGGTAAGAACAGCCTCGAGTACTTCCTCCTCTTTGGCGCGGCCTCCGCCCTGGGGCTGATTGTCCTTCCCATTAACTGGCGTTTGTCGGCCGAAGAGGTAGGCAGCAACCTCGCCGATGGTGAACCACGGTTGATCTTCGCCGATCCCGAGTACCAGGAATTGATAGAGGGCCTCAAGGCTACGCTTGGCTCTGTAGAAGGGTACTATAATTTGGGCGGAGACGGGACTTTTCAGGGGTTGCACGAGTTGCTCGACAACAATGGTGATTTCAGCCACCTTGAGCTTTCCTCGGATGACGGTGCCGTCATAATCCACACCGCGGCCGTGGAGGGCAAACCCAGGGGAGCGCTCTTAAGCCATGGCAATATCCTTGCTGCAACAACGCAATTTAGCTATGTTTTTAGGATAACAAAGGAGGATGTTCACCTTAACCTGCTCCCGCTCTTCCATGTGGGCGGGCTCTTTATCGCCATGACCGCCTTTCATGCCGGTGCCTTGAACATCAATGTGAATAAGTTCGATGGGGACCAGGCCGTAAATCTCATTGAGGAAAAGAAGGTTACCATGTTATTCGATTTCGCCCCGATACTCGCCACAATCCTCGACAGCCAGGAGAGGAGCGGCAGGGATATCAGCTCTCTTCGGGTGGTGGCCGGCCTCGATAGTCTAGAGACCATCGAGCGCTATCAAAAGGCGACGGGAGGCGAGTTTTTTGTAGTCTATGGTCAAACCGAGGTCTCCGCCCTGACGAACATCTCTCCTTACAACGAAAGGCCGGGCTCCGCGGGCAGGCCTCTGCCCCTCGCGGATGTGCGGCTCTTCGATGACTGCGACAGGGAGGTTGAAACCGGGGTGGTCGGTGAGATCGTGGTGAGGGGACCCATGGTCTTTAAAGGCTACTGGAACCTTCCAAAGGAAACCGAGTACACCTTCAGGGAAGGCTGGCACCATACGGGAGACCAGGGCCGTTTCGATGAAGACGGTTTCCTCTGGTATGCCGGAAGAAAGGCGGAGAAGGAGCTTATCAAGCCGGGAGGAGAGAACGTCTATCCCGCTGAGGTTGAAAAGGTGATCCTTCAGCACCCCGCTGTTGAGAGGACGGTTGTGTTCGGGGTTCCCGATCCCAAGTGGAAGGAGGGAATCAAGGCGGTGTGTCAGCTTAAGGAGGACGAGAGGCTTGAGCCGCAGGAGCTCATCGATTTTGTGGGTGAGCGTATAGCCCGCTTCAAGAAACCTCAATACGTGGAGTTCGTGGACCAGCTGCCCCTTTTGCAAGATGGATCTCCGGATAGGGTCAAGGTTAAGGAGCTCTATGGTCAACAGTAGAGCACGCACCAAAGGAGATCGATAAAGGCCCTGCAACCTGTAGGCAGGGCCTTTTATTTCTTTAACCGCAGACACACGCAGGCAAATAGTTGCGCTGAATGCATCGCTATTATGGGCAGGATAGAAGGATTATGGAGCCGAGGAAGACAGAGGCAATTATCTTGAGGACAAGGGATTTCGGGGAGTCCGACTGCATCGTAAGTGCTTTTTCAACCCTCTGTGGGACCTTAAAGGGCATTGCCAAGGGGGCGAGGAGGAGCTCAAAGAGGTTTGTCAACTCCCTGAACATCTTCTCTTACGTCAATCTGGAGTTTCGAGAGAGGAGGAGCGGGGATCTGGTGTGGCTTGATTCGTGTGAATTGATCGATGGATTTCCCGGTATACGATCGGACTACACCCTGTTATCAAGGGCCAGCTATGTGGTTGAACTCACCGAGACGCTCTTTCCCCTCAATGTGCCGAGCCCCGAGATGTTTCAATTGTTGAAATGGGCGCTGGGTGCTATCTCCGATGGGAGAGATCTTAACAAGACCATGATTATCTTCCAGGCACTGGCCTTGAGGATAGGCGGCTTCAGCATCAATACCTTGAAATGCGGCATTTGCGGGAGGGCATATAAGGGGAAGGGGAGGGCGCTCTTTCACCCACCCAGTGGTTCAATAGCCTGCATGGCCTGCGAGAGAGAAACAGCGCTCACTCTAGGAATGAGCCCCAGGGCGGTTCATGTTCTTACGCGGCTCCAGTCGCACGAGTTCTCACCGCCTGAGGCCTTTGAGTGTGATGAGGAGATGCTCACAGAGCTTAGCAAGGTCCTGGCAGCGCACATTGAGCATCGCATCGGGAAAAGGCTGCGATCAGCTCAATATCTTCCGTAATATTGACATCATATAGGGCAAGTGATATGTATCGCTCCTGAGAATCTAAATGTGAAAAAGAGCATGGAGATGTCTTTTTTTGCTTCATGCCCTTGAACAGGGGGCCTCAGCGTGCCCTGATAAATCGGGGCACACGCGCAACGCGGATTTGACTATGATACGACACGGCGGTGGGTGCCCCGATTTATTGGGGCCTGCCGATGCATTACTAATAGGGCATGAGACAAAAAAAGACATCTCCATGCTCAACAGTGACTTACTTTGATTAATAACCCTGAGGTGAGGCGTCGGGGTCATTTGCTGAATTCTTCAATAACAAGATGGAGATCGCATGACATTTCAGGAATTAATCATTGCCCTGGAGAGATTCTGGGCGGACAGGGGATGCTTGATACAGCAGCCCTATGACCTTGAGGTTGGCGCAGGCACCTTTAATCCGGCCACCCTTTTAAGGACGTTGGGTCCCGAGCCTTGGTCCGTTGCGTATGTGGAGCCCTCAAGGAGGCCCACTGATGGCAGATACGGAGAGAATCCAAACCGATTGGGCCATTATTACCAGTACCAGGTGATCATAAAACCCTCTCCCATCGATATCCAGGATATCTACCTCGAGAGCCTGAAGGCCCTGGGGATCGAGCCCCTTGATCACGATATCCGCTTCGTGGAGGACGACTGGGAATCCCCCACCCTTGGTGCCTCGGGTCTCGGATGGGAGGTATGGCTTGATGGCATGGAGATCACCCAGTTTACCTACTTTCAGCTGGCAGGCGGTATCAGGTTAGACCCGATTTCAGTGGAGATAACCTACGGCCTGGAGAGAATAGCCATGTATCTACAGGAAAAGGAGAGCGTGTTCGATCTCCTGTGGAACGACAGGGTTACCTATGGCGATGTGCATAAAAAGGGGGAATTGGAGAACTCCGTGTATTGTTTCGAGGTTGCAGACGTGGAGATGCTCCTCAAGATGTTCGATATGTGCGAGGAGGAATCCAAGAGGGTTAGCGAGAGGGGGATAGTGCTCCCTGCCTATGATTATTGTCTCAAATGCTCCCATATCTTCAATATCCTCGAGGCGAGGGGCGCCATCAGCGTTACGGAAAGGACCTCGTTCATCGCGAGGATAAGGGAGCTGGCCAATCTAGTGGCGAGCAATTACCTCGCACAACGAGAAGAGCTGAACTATCCCCTGACGAAGAAATAATGAACGGTACGATTTTAAATCAATTTAGATGGCTAGCAAAGGTATGTAGGAGACGATGGGAGAATTGCTTTTAGAGATCGGAACGGAAGAGATCCCCGCGGATTATCTCGATAACGGCATACGAGAGCTTAAGCGGTTGGCGGAATCCTATCTGAGGGACTGTCGAATCAAGGTGGAAGGAGGTCTTGTTTCTTGTGGCACCCTGCGAAGGCTGGTATTGGTAGACAGCGACATTGCCGAGAGCCAGGATGATGCGGTACAGGAGATGACGGGCCCTCCCAAAAAGGTTGCCTTTGATGAAGGCGGTAATCCCACAAAGGCGGCCCTTGGCTTCGCGCAAAAGCAGGGGGTCTCTGTTGATGCCTTAGAACTCCTCGATACCCCAAAGGGCGAATATCTCTATGTAAGGCGTATGATGCCGGGCAGGCCAACGATCGAGCTGCTGTCGGAGATTTTCCCCCAGTTGATCGCAAATATTCCCTGGCCGAAATCGATGCGTTGGGGGAGCGGTGAGTTCTCCTTTGTTCGACCTATACACTGGATACTTGCCCTCTTTGACGGAGATGTTATCCCTTTTGAGGTGGCTGGGGTGAGGAGTGGGGATCAGACCAGGGGCCACCGTTTTATGGCACCTCAGATCATGGAGGTACGAGACCTCCGGGATTATCTCAAGAAAATGCGCGCAGGATCCGTGATACTTGACGCAGAGGAGAGAATGGGGGAGGTCAAGAAGGCCGTTGTCAAGGCCGCCCATACGGTATCGGGCGTACCGGAGGAAGACCCTGAATTGTTGGCAAAGGTGACGAATATGGTGGAGATCCCCTTCGCAACCTGCGGTGGCTTCGATGATGCCTACCTAAAGCTCCCCGAGCTCGTGCTCATCACAGCCATGAAAGAGCATCAGAGATATTTCTCTGTTCGGGACGCAGAAGGCCGCCTCATGCCGAACTTCATCGCCATCAACAACACGGTTCCCAAGGATGAGGCAGTGGTGAGAAGGGGCCACGAACGAGTCCTTCGGGCGAGGCTGGCCGATGCGGATTTCTTCTTTACCGAGGACAGGAAGCTGCCACTTAAGGAAAGATTGGATGATCTGAAGAAGGTTATCTATCAGACCGACTTGGGAACCTCCCATGCGAAGGTACAACGTTTCACTAGATTAGCAGAATACCTCGCTGAACATATAGCACCTGAAAAGATTGATGATATCAGGCTTGCGGCGAGGCTATGCAAATGTGATCTTGTTACGGAGATGGTGATGGAGTTTCCCTCTCTCCAGGGCACCATTGGTGAGATCTATGCCAGGCTAGACGGTCATTCTGAGGAGATCTGCCTCGCCATATCCGATCATTACCTGCCGGTTCATGCCGACTCACCGCTCCCAAAATCCCTCGTAGGCTCGATTGTGGGCATGTCCGACCGGATTGATACCATTGTGGGATGCTTTGCCGTCGGGCTTGAGCCCTCAGGAACCGCCGACCCTTATGCGCTAAGAAGGCATGCCCTCGGTATCATCAGGATTATCAGAGACAAAAAGATACCCGTGTCTCTTCCGGATTTCGTCGAGAAATCCGCCGCCATCCTGGCTGAGACCATCTCGTTTGATAGAGCGGCAGTGAAAAACAAGGTCATAAATTTTATAAAGGATCGCTTTAAGAATTTATTATTATCAACCGGAATCCCACAAGAATTTATAGAGGCAACCCTCTCGGTTGATTTCTCTTACCTTAATCTGGTTGAACATAGAATCGAAGCCCTCATGGCTTTTAGGGAATCCTCCGAGGATTTTGAGACCCTGGTGACCGCATTCAAGCGGATCTCGAATATTACAAAGGGGTTTGAGGGAGCCGGAATGGTGAATCCAGAGCTGTTCGAGCATGAAAGTGAAGGGGAATTATGGAATATGTTTCAGACAGCAAAGGATAGGGCACGGAGGCAGATCGGCGAGGGTGATTACCTCGATGCCCTCAATCTACTGGCGGGATTAAATGGGCCGGTGGATAGATTCTTCACGGAAGTGATGGTCATGGCAGAGGATAAGGATATAAGAGAAAATAGGCTCACCATGTTATCCCGGCTCAAGGAGTTTTTCCTTCAGGTGGCCGATTTCTCGAAATTCGCCCTTTAGCCGCGGGGGCTGCCTCATGCTTGGGTATCTGACTTCGACACTTCCCCTCTGGCTTATTCATGAAAGAAACTAAATGAGTATGGAGGTGTCTTTTTTTGCTGCATGCCCTTGAACAGGGGGCCTCAGCGTGCCCCGTAAATCGGGGCACACGCGCAACGCGGATTTGACTATGATACGACATGGCAGTCGGTGCCCCGATTTATCAGGGTCTGCCGGGGCATTCATTATAGGGCATGGGACAAAAAAAAACACCTCCATACTCGCTACCATATCGAGTTTCTCAGGGGGAAGGGGATTTCTGCACCAAGAAATATATGTCGCCTCTATGCTTGAGTTGGCCAGCGGCTAGCTCCGCATAGGAATCGCTGCCCCAAAAAATATCGGCCCTTCCCGTGCTCTTTATTACCCCGCCGGTATCCTGATTCAAGAGGAATCGAGAAAATGGCTCCCACTCAACGATTTCCCCGTCTTCTCCCGCAACAGGTTTCTCGCAGCGAATGAATACAAGGGCTCCTTTCGGAAATAATCTATCATCAAGGGCCAGAGATCTCCCGGGCGTTAAAGGAACTCCGATATTACCTATGGGTCCCTCATTATCGAGCATTTGAAAGAACACATAGGATGGGTTGCTGCTCAATATCTCCTCCTTGATGTCGGGGTGATCCCTGAGAAAGGATCTGATCGCCTGAAGGGATAGATCTTCATCCTGAATATACCCCTCATCTATCATGTACCTGCCAATGCTTCTATAGGGATGCCCATTCGCCGCGCTATACCCAACCCTTATCCTGTCTCCATTGGATAGACGAACAATGCCCGAGCCCTGAATCTGCAGTATGGCGAGATCGAGTGGATCCTTAAGCCAAGCGATCTCGAGATCCCTTCCCTCTAAGGCCTTTCCCCCGACTATCTCTTCCCTGGTGTAATAGGGGATAATATTCTGACCATCTATCCTCGCCATAAGGCGCTCCCCGGAAAATTTCGGGCGAAAGAGCCCTAGATTGATCCTGACCAGGTCATCCGGCTTCTTGTAAATGGGATACCTATACATGGAATCCGGAACGAGACTGCCATCAAGGATCGGCTCATAGTATCCCGTAAAGAGGACCTTTCCATCCCTCCAAGAGCCCGCTGCCTTGTAGAGCACGAATTGCTTTTTCAATTCGCGATTCAATCTCTTGATATCCGGGTTTTGTCGTATAATGCGTTGAAAGGTTCTCATGGATTTTTTGATATGAGAAACGGGAAAGATATCTGTTCCAAAGGTGAGATTCGCATCGTCATCGAGACTATCGTAGTATTGCAGGCTTCTGTCTATGGCCAGGGCCAGCGAATCGATGTCCATATCGTCCTTGAATTCCGGCCAGAGATATCTCACCTTCTTGAGGGCCTTGGCGGGCTCTTTCACCTCCCTCTTGAAAAAGGGATAGCAGCTACAGATGAGAAGGAAGACTAAGGCGAATATGGAATAACGGCGAACATTACGCATACTATGGATTGTAGAGGTAAATTCCCCCTTAATACAAGGAAAAAATGAGGTTTTCAAAAAACGATTGCCGGGCATCAGACACTATGCGCCGGGTTCAAGAGAGGCTGGTATAGTCCTGATCTTTCAGGTATTGATATACCCTTTGAAATCGGATAGTATGTATCGCTAAACATGGTGTTTATCCAAGGAAAGATCTCCGCCAATATCACAGATGGACACAAACCATGTAGAAGATTTACCACAGTGACCGTGTGGGGCTGTTCCATGAAGGTATCGTTGGTTTCAAAAATTACTATTAATTCCAAGTAGTTAGTACATTGGTTCATTGTTCTAATCCAATTTGTTTCAGTGGCACGCCATTTGCTAATTACTAGTGCGTTTATTTTTATTCACATTGCTTATCAATCTATTTCTTAAGAAAGGTTATGGATTCTAGACAGCGGACAGTGGCGAAGGAGATTAGGTGTACCGGCATAGGGCTCCACTCCGGCAGGAAAGTGGGGGTAGCTATCAAACCCGCTCCTGCTGATAGCGGCATTATCTTTGAACGCCTCGATACCTCTGATGCCTGTAAGATCCGGGCCTCCTTCGATAATGTCATTCAAACCAATATGGCTACCACCATTGGTATGAACGGCTACAGGATATCCACGGTAGAACATCTTATGGCTGCCTTCTTCGGCATGGGCATAGATAATGCGCTAGTACAGATCGACGGCGAAGAAGTCCCCATTATGGATGGTAGCTCCGCACCCTTTGTCGCTCTTCTCGATAGCGCTGGCGTTTCATTACAGGATAGCTATAAGAGGTTCCTCCTGGTGAAGAAGCCGGTGAAGGTTATCGATGGCAACAGATCAGTTCAGCTCCACCCATCGGATGAGCTAAGGATAACTTACAGGATCGATTTCGATCATCCCTTGATCAAAGACCAGTCCTATGAGATTGCCTTCTCGAAATCCATCTTCATACGTGAGATCAGCAGAGCACGGACGTTTGGCTTTCTCAGGGACGTACAAACGCTATGGGACAATGGCCTTGCCAAGGGTGGTTCGCTCGAGAACGCAATCGTGGTCGATGAGGCCAGGGTCCTCAATGATGATGGCCTGCGGTATAAAAACGAATTCGTGAGACATAAGCTTCTCGACTTCATCGGAGACTTAGCGATTCTCGGCGTTACGATAATCGGACACTTCGTGGTAGAGAGATCCGGGCACTCCTTCAATCAGGAATTGCTCAAGACCTTCATGGCACAGGAGAACTGCTGGGAAGAACTGCAATTTAAAAATAACGAGGACTACGGCAAGAGAAATGTGAGGATACCATCTTTTGGGTTCCTCGGATTTGCCCCTGCCTAATCGATTGAGCAAAGCGGTGATGCTTCATTCGCGCGCACAGCTCACCACCAACTGCCCGATATTCCGAGCTATTCAATTCTCATCAATCCGCTTTATTAGGCCTTGCATTCAGCCCGCCTTTTTTCTATGATATCTGCAATATGGCAGTATCTACATTACAAGTGAGGCAGCTCTCGGCTCGACGGTAACGGGGATCTAAGCCGAAAGGGATAGCCTCTGGATTCGTCCACTCGTATGAGGGAGTTGGAAGCCCCTACATTATGCTCCGAAAGATCATCCATTTCAGCGTGGCTCTATTGTTCCTTTCCCATTTTCTGCCGGGACTCTCCTCAGCGAGGGAAGCTCGTTTGGACGATATAATCGTCACGAATACCAAAGATAATCTCCTCGTATACTTCAACGTGGAGGACTGCTTCACCGAGGATATGAACAAGGCAATCATGAACGGGATTCCAACCAAGTTCACCTTTATCGTGAAGCTCTATGAGGTGAGGAATGCATGGTTTGACAGGAAGGTGGCCGATATTAGGCTCACCCATAAGGTAGAATACAACGCCTTGAAGAACGAGTTTAAGGTGTTTTTGCCGGAGAATACCAATAAGATGATAACCACGAAGGACGCGGAAGAAGCAAATAAATTTATGGCGGAGGTCGTCGCCCTGAGGGTAGTCAGGCTCGATAAACTAAAGAGGGGCGTTCATTACCAGTTACGCCTGAAGGCGGAACTCGATAAGATCGAGTTACCCTTTTACCTGGACTACGTGTTATTTTTTCTCTCCCTATGGGACTTTGAAACAGATTGGTACTCCGTGGTGTTTAAATATTGAGGGAAATGAAAAAACCTCCTAAAACAAGAAGCCAGGACGAAAAAAGGCGCAGGCGAGAAATCATCATCATAGGGATTATTCTGCCCATCATCATCCTGCTGATCTACTTGGGAACCAAGATATTTGATCTCGGCATTGAGCTGCCGATTGCCGACAGCATCCTGATCTTTGCCCTGATAAACATAAATGTCATACTTGTGCTTCTTCTCCTGTACTTGACCATGAGGAATCTGGTCAAGCTCGTCTTCGAGAGGAAAAAGAAGGCTATGGGCTCAGGTCTTCGAGCCAAGCTTGTGTTCGCCTTTGTGATCCTCTCGCTGCTCCCCACGATAATCATCTTCTTCGTCTCAGTGCAGTTTATTTTCCTATCCATCGATTATTGGTTTAACCTTCAAATCGAGCAGTCCCTCCAGAAATCCCTGGAGGTAGGGCAGGCTTACTACAACAGAATAGGTGATGAGGTACTGGGCTTTGGCAATACATTGAGCTCCGTAATCACCCACGAAGGGTACATGTTGGTAGCGAGGAAGGATGATCTCCAGGAGTTCATTGATGAGAAGAGGAAGGAGTATAAACTCGCTGCCATCCAGATCTATTCATCGAAGTTACTTCCACGGGCCTCCTCATTCGATAACACGGTCGACCAAAAGCTATTAAGGGAACTGGGTATCGAGGTGCTTCGCAAGAGTTTCAAGGAATCCACCGACATAAAGCTCATCCAAACATCGTCACATGGAGATTTGGTAAGGGGTATTGTGCCCATATTCTCTCGAACCGAGACAAAGGCCCAGGTAGGAGCGATAGCTCTTGCGAAAATCGTTCCTGGAGTCATACTGACGAGGCTCGCAACCGTTAACAAGGGCCTACAGGGATACAGGCAATTGAAGATGCTCAAGGGGCCCATAAAACTGAGCCATTTGATTACCTTGTCTATCGTGACGGTTCTGGTCATTTTTTCAGCCATTTGGTTTGGATTTTACCTGTCCAAGGGCATCACAGTACCAATAGAAGAACTCGCCAAGGCCACTGAAAGGATTGCATCAGGTGATTACAGCTTTAATATAGCCCTCGAGTCAAGGGATGAGATGGGCGTTCTGGTGGAGTCCTTTAACAAGATGACAAAGGATCTCAAGGAGGGCAAAAGAAAACTCGATTCGGCGAACAGGGACCTGATCAAGAGCAAAAGAGAGGCGGACCAACGGCGCCTCTACACCGAGACTATTCTGGAAAATGTGGCTGCCGGCGTGATATCCGCGGACTCTCAAGGTGTGATTACCACCATAAATAAGTCCGCGGAGAAGATGCTCGATATCTACGGGGAAGATATCATAGGAAAAAACTATCAGGATATCCTGGGGCATAGCTACCGTTCGATTATCAACGGCTTCATAGCGGATAGGGGCCTCTTTAAAAAGGGATTCTTACAGAGGGAGATAAACATCACCTTAAAGGGCCGCTCACTAAAACTTCTCGTCTCATTGAATGTCCTGACCGATGAGCAAAATAACTATCTCGGCCTCGTCGCGGTGTTCGAGGACCTGAGTGAACTGGAGAGGGCACAGAGATTGGCTGCATGGAGAGAGATAGCCAGACGTATTGCCCATGAGGTAAAGAATCCGTTAACCCCGATTCAACTTTCCGCACAGAGACTCAGAAGGAAGTACGGTGAACGTTTGGCCAGGGAAGATGGCCACGTGTTCGATGAATGCACGAGATTGATCATAGATAACGTTGAGGAACTAAAGGTCCTGGTAAACGAGTTTTCCAACTTCGCCCGTATGCCGGCTTCTCGCCTCATGCCTGACAATATAAAGCCCATCATCGAGGATGCCATCTTGCTGTATAAGGATACGCACAAGAACATCAGGTTCAGCTTCGTCGATGATAACGATATCCCCATTCTGAAACTCGATAAGGAACAGATAAAAAGGGTAATGATCAACCTCTTGGATAATGCCGTAGCCGCAATACCCAATAAGGGGAAGATCACCGTCACACTTTCATATGATAAGGCATCGAGGGCCGTAAGGATTGAGGTAATGGATACTGGTGTGGGAATCCCCGATGCGGATAAGGGGAGGCTTTTCGAGCCATATTTCTCCACAAAGAGATCCGGCACGGGATTGGGCCTCACCATCGCGAATACGATTGTGAGCGATCACAATGGGTTCATCAGGGTTGAGGACAACAAACCAAAAGGCACAAAATTCATAATTGAGCTGCCCGCCAAGGCATAAACTCGTTGCTCGTTGCAAGTTACTGGTTTCGAGTTAACGGGTAACGAGTAACAAGAGACGAGTAACGAGCGATGCTTCTGTTCTACCACCTTTTCGTTACCATTATCCTTATCATTCTATTTCCCTTGCTGTATCCCTTAAAGAATAGGTTTCGTTTAGGTGAAAGGCTTGGGCTGGAACTCCCAAACCTGGGTCAACCGGCTGAAAAGAGGCTGTGGGTTCATGCCCTTTCAGTTGGGGAGGTGCTCTCCTCGATTCCGCTGCTCGAGGCCCTGAAACGAGAATATCCCTCGAGGGAGCTCGTGCTTTCCGTCAAAACGGCGACCGGCTTAAAGATCGCAAGGCAAAGGCTTGGGGGAATAATCGACTATCTGCTTCCCATGCCCCTTGATTTCTGGTGGTCGTCGAGAAGGATCCTGGATGCCGTACAGCCAGCGCTATTTATCCTTGTGGAAACGGACATCTGGCCGGGCCTCATTGAATCGCTTAAGAGTAGGGGGATCAGGACAATCCTCGTGAATGGAAGGATTTCCCCTCGCACGGAGAGATCCTATGCGAGGTGGCGATTCTTCATGAAACGGGTCCTGGGTGAACTGGAGGCATGCCTCGTTCAAACGGAGATCGATCGACAGCGGATTATGAAAGGAGGGCTCCCTCCGGATAGGGTCAAGGTCACCGGGAACATCAAGTTCGATAGAAAATTGAGCTCCATGAGGCATGCGGACCGCCAGAAGTGGCGTGCGCTTTTCGGCCTCAAGGATTGCCCCATTTGGGTAGCGGGCAGCACACATTATCCCGAAGAGGTTATCATACTCAACGTATTCGGCGAACTTCTTCGGGTATTCCCCAATCTCGCCCTGATCATCGGGCCGAGAGAGGCGAGGAGGTTTGATGAGGTCCACGAGCTTGCCTGGGGAAATGGATTCAAGGTCATTCGAAGGACTGACCTTCCGGCAAAGCAGCATGGATATAATGTTTTTATCCTCAATACCCTCGGGGAATTGGGGCGGGTATACGGGCTCGCGGATGTCGCCTTTGTGGGGGGAAGCCTCGTGAAAAAGGGAGGCCATAATCTGCTGGAGCCCGCTGCTTTCGGCATACCCGTCCTTTTCGGCCCTCACACGTACAATTTCGCCGCCATGGCACAGTCAATAATCAGCGATGGGGGCGGAAGGGCGGTTGCCGATGAGCCCGAATTACTTCGAAGCATGGCAGGGCTCCTGGGGGATAGACGCGAGAGGGAACGAATGGGGACAAGGGCTCGGGAATTCGTGCAGCGCAATCAGGGTGCTTTGGACAGGGTGCTGGAGATACTGAAGCCCTATATCGAAATGTCAGGTGCCTAAAGCGCCTTCCAAGAAACTGACTGTGCGAAAGAGCATGGGGATGTCTTTTTTTGCTGCATGCCCCTGGCCCAGACCTGGCATGCAAGGGCTGAGTTCTATGGATTACACAGCCGCTTTATTACCGT
>CAZJXD010000061.1:0-29889 GCA_964549945.1 uncultured Desulfobacteraceae bacterium
CCCTTGATTCATACGTGCGGCCCACAATAGATATCCACTATTTAGTTTTCAAAGAGCGACATCGCGAACTTTACCCCTGCTACATTGAAACTGGACTCATAAGGGCTCTGCTAGAAGATCTTTGGTTTTCTTACTTGACGGATAAAAAAAGAGGGGTAAATCAAATAGTCAATAGGGAGTAAGTAACCAATATCATTTAATCTTTTCTTCTTAAGAAAATATAATCTAAATTAATTAAATGTCAAGACCTTTTAATAATTTTTTTCTTAACCCTGTCGCTATCTTTCTTTCCCTAGCCTGCCCCTTAGACACGAGATTCCTGGAGGCGGTATTCTCCTATAAACACGCCGCGTAGGCTGCCGGACTGGGTAAGATAGGTTGGAACAGCCTCCTCATTGCCCGTGGCTTGGGGCCCATAAATGTAACTCTGCTCATGAGGTATATGAAACACCTTATCCTTACGATAACAGCGTCATGACTGCTGTTCCCCCGACAGTAAGGATTACCCCCAGGACTATCCTCCAGGTCACTTTCTCCAGCTCCCTGAGAAATACCCTTACCAGCAGAAGAACAAAAAAGGGGCTTAATGAAGAGAGGGGCGAAACCACGACTACCTTTCCAGAACCGAGGGCAAAGAAGACACACAGCTGAGCCAAGAACATGGACAGCCCGGAAAAGCTGAAGATTATCCAAGCCCTTTTATCGGTTAAGACCAAACGGTGCCGTCCTCGTTGCGTGAGGCCCAGCAATGGGAAAAGAAGGAGGGCGGAGGCATTTTGCACGGTTACCCCGGCGATGGGCACTGGAATGCCATTCAACCCCATTTTTCTGAGGACATGAAGTATTCCACCGCATACGCCTGCAAGAATCGGGAATATCAGATCACTCTTCGACCACCTTTTCTCTATCTGCCCACCGGCTTCTTCCAGACTAATCGTGATAACCCCGACGATGATGAGCAAGGTGCCAAGGATAATTGAAGGGGTAAGTCCTTCTCCAAGAAACAGTACTGCACCAATAGCCGCATACAAGGGCCTGATTTCGGAGAGCGGTGTGCCGATTGAGGCCCCCACTCGATCGAGCCCCATGTAGAGGAGCACACGGCCGATAAAAGGCCCTATCACACCGGCTGCAATGAAAAACAAAACGGCTCGGTTGGCAAATACTGCGAGGTCGATACATAAGAGAGACATGACGAGGGAATAGCAAAGGCCGGACAACGAGGTGATGAAAACCCCCGATAAAACGCCTGAATGTCTCAAGCCAACTCGGCTGATAATGTAGGAAAGTCCCCAGAAAAATGACGCACCGATAGCCAATATTTCCGTCATATTGCAACCCTATGTAGAATACCTATGGCGAGGGATAGGTGTCGAGCATTCCGCTTTCATCAGCGTATAAGTCCGCTCGTATGAAACGCAAGACCTACCGATCCTTCAATGATATAATCTGAGCAATAAAGACACAACATGCCACAGATGCCCCGCGCGGAAGCGCGGGGAGCTTCACGAGGGAAAGAGCAAAAGAGGTGGATGAGCCGTTGTCCTGGGAACCGCACCTCTCCATCGCTACTTCAGAACTAGGTGTGTTCCGTCCTGCGCGCATTCCGTGTCGAGTTTTTGAAGCTTGGAGAGAAGATCCTCGCTCATATGGGTGAGGATGAGCCTTCGGCAACCCAGTGCTGTTCGGTGTGCATTGAGCGTCTCGTAGTCGAGGTGGTATTTCACCTTCTTATTGAAGAAGTAGGCCTCGCAGATGAAAAGGTCCGCGCCTTGCGCGGCGGGGAGCAATTCATCAGTCCACTCCGTGTCGCCGGAGTAGGCGATGATTTTTCCCTCACACTCGATTCGTAGGGCATATGAAGGTGCGCCGCTCTCATGGATTACGCGGAAGGGGATGACTCTCGATGGCCCGATCGTAGTGGGCTTTTTCTCTTCGAGTTCAAGGAACCGAAGGAGAAACCTCAATCGAGCATGTGAGGATCCGGGAAAGAGGATCTCCATGGAATCGCGAATCCTGGACTCAAGGCCCGGAGGTCCGGCCACGGTGATGGGATTCGTCCGCCGCGAGATAAGCTGTGCATCCAGAATGAAGAACGGGAGCCCGCCAAAGTGGTCTCCATGGAGGTGTGTCAGCAGGATGGTATCAACAAGCGTTGGGTGGAGCCCCTGACGCTTCATTGCAATGAGAGATGAGGCACCGCAGTCCAACAGGAGTCGATGTGCTCCGGCGTCCACGTAAATGCAGGTCTGGAAGCGGCCGCCGCTTCCAAAGGCATCACCACTGCCCAGGAAGGTCACGTTTAGCTCTCCCATCTGCTCCCTCGACAATGCTCTATTTCGCTTCAATTGGAATCCGGACCCCCCAGATTCCTCGGTGAGTATCTCATGGCGGTATATCGAAGATGCCTGCAACGCCTTGATCTATAGGAAAGCGCCCTAAAACGAGTTCATCATGCTCGATACCGCGTCCTTATTCTCCACCATGGAATCGGCCTCCGGTCGATTGCCATAAAAAATCAAAGGAACAGTTCGTTCATGAAGGGAGCCATGTGAACGCAGATCTACAGGAGACTGAGGTGTATCCAATGTGCCAAAAACGCTGGTGTTATCCGCCAACACCAACAGATCGCCGATGCGTGATGGGTGCAGGCGATATCGTTTTGCGCTTTCCTCGGCAGTCATGACCTTCTCTACCCCGGGTGAATCCTCTAATACGGCAATTGCTTCGGTTAAATGAATCTTGTTCTTTAGATAGATATACGCAGCTCCTCCCATGTTCTGATGGTGCTCGACATAGCGATCCTTAATAATGGGGATGACCTCTGCCGAGATATCAGCGCCTGCCAGGACTTTTCCTAGATCCACGGCGCGGCTCTTTGCGTTCATTCCGTGATCTGCCGTTACTGCAATGCTCATTTCTCCATGAGCCTTCCCTAGAGCCTCCCCCAAGACCCGATCAAGTCGAGACAAATGCCAAATGGCCTGCTCATCCTCAGGGCTGAACTTGTGCATGGCGTAATCAGTGGTGGCAAGGTAGGTGAAATCCGGCGTGTTCTCTTCCTCCATCAACACCCCCAGTGCGGCCATGAGCCAATGATTGACCTCCAGGCTGTAGACATCGGGTGGCGGCCCGACCCGTTCGATCAACCACGCTGGGGGCTTCTCCGCTGAAATAGATACTGAAGCGCCCCTCCCTATCAACGTCCGCAACTTGTCCTTGACCGTTAACACGCCGGTGCTCATGCCATTGTGTTGGCACCGTTCGAATACTGTTTCGCTGAGAAGAAAGTCGGCGGTCTCCATGAAGACCGCCTGACCCGTCTGCCTGTCGCGATAATAATTGGACGTGATCCCATGTGTTTCAGGATAGACGCCGGTAACTATGGAAACATTATTCAAATTAGTGACAGTTGGCACCATCGCCTGGACTTCTTTGTAAAGCCCGCGAGTCATGAGCTCATCCAAGGTGGGTGTATCGGCGTGGCGCAGGTAATCCGGGGAGCATCCATCAATGCAAATGAGAAGGTATTTCGCCATGGCCCTCACGCTACATTCATTTTGCCAATGCCGTCAACTTTTTTCTGTCGAATTGCCGCAAGATGTCTCTAACAAGATGGGCTTTCGATCAATCTCCTTGAAGCTTTTGGCCCTGTAATCCTGACTCCCTCATTTCCATGCGATGGCCGATTGCATGAAAAAGGGAAATTGCGTGGTGATCTTGTAGCGGATAATGCCGGAGTTCCGAAAGAATCCTTTGATTTCATCAGGGAGATACGAGGCCTTCACCGACTCGATGAATCCGTTGGTGAATGGGAGGAAATAAAGCCACCAGACCCTCTTTAAATCGTAGATATAGAGCATCCCATCGGGTTTGAGGGCATTCCAGAGATTGCCGATGCATCCCCCTGGGTCCTTCCAGTGATGAAGCGAAAAGGCCGAGTACACGAGATCGAATTGACCCAACGACTCAATTGCCACAGCGTCCTTTGCATCGGCAACCACACATTGAACGTTATGTTGAAGATTTTTCTCCTCGATATGCCCTTTGGCTAGAGCTACCATATCAGGGGATATATCAACGGCGGTGATATGAACACCGGGATTGTCCTCGGCGATTATCGCTGCCAGGATTCCAGGGCCGACACCCACCTCTAGATAATCTCCCGTGGGCATGAGGTTTTTCATCTCCTTTTGCAATGTCCTGTAAACGAACTTCGCGGGTCCCCTGTGGGCCTCCTCGCAGTTTCGGGAATTCTCGGTTCCTATGATTGGCTCCTCTTTATGTGCTATCCTCTTTGTCATATGTTCCCTCCTGCCAGTGTGATGCGTTTGATTTTTTCAATAACTTAAGTAAATACTTACTAAGTCCCTCGATTCATAAATACGGTAACATATCTATTCACTCGGGACTAAGTGCTGAGTGAGCGTTTGTAAGGAGATCTCTCGTTTAGATACGTGACTATATTTGCGAATCGAAGCACTAAGTTTACCTGTCTGAAAAATGCCGCTCTGCTTGTCAAGTTTTTATTAACGCTTTTTGGCATATTTTTATTCCATAAAACCCCCTCACGATTTTATAACGTGAAGCGCTTTTCATGCGTAGAAGAAGATATGTAGTTACTCTTCCACATGATAAAGAGAACTAACACTATTGATAACCTCGTAAAAATGCGTATTCGGTGAATCCGTCATTTCGACTGCAAGGAGAAATCTTGTTTCTAAAACATATTACATTGGTAAGATTTCTCGCTTTGCTCAAAATGATATGTTGTTGAGGCTTTTTACGAGACCATCAACCCTTCATTGCCGGACATTTGCCGTGTCTTTTGCCGTGTCTTTTGTCTTGACACAAAAGCCAGAATACCCTTATACTTTCCGCCTCAAAAAGGGAGGTCTATATCACTACAATGGCGGCAAAAGGGTTGATACCAGAAGATGATGACATCAAGGTGTTCCTGGAGGCGGCGGTCGAGTACTTACGAACTATTGATCCCAAGACCGGAAGACCTGAAAGGGGCAACAGGGAGGCGAAACAGGAATTAAATTCGTGTAAAAAGATCACAGGAATACTCCCGTTCGATACCGATATTCCCTACAATATCTCCCGCATTGAAAAGATCCTCGAGTATCTGGAGCCCCGCATCAGGAATCAGCGCACCCTCCAGGACCTTTTGAGCGGGGCGAAAAGAGAGCTCAAGTTGTACCATGAGCAAGGCACCAGACCACAACCAATACCTCAAAGGGATTCGGGGAGGCGAGAAGCGGAGATCCCACTTACCACGAGGGAGGTTCTCAGGGGGAGGTACGCGGATTTTCACGATATCTATCGGGATGCCGTGGAATCCGTGAGAAGCCAATTGCAAGGCGAAGTAAAACCCGAGATATTCGAGAACCGACTCAATCGATTGGGGGCTAAAATCAAGGAGGAGTTCACAGGAGGAATTGATGGTTTAAAGATCTATTTCGATGCCAAGCACAGCGAGCTTCTCTATGCCTCTCAAGGAGGGCCGGCCGAAGAACAGAGGGATTTTCTCCTCAGAGTGGCGAAGATATTTATCGGAGCATTTGCGAGAAATAACTTCTATGAGCTCTATAGAAGGATTCCCCCCAAGACATCGGAGGATGTGGATTCCTTTGTCTTTAGAATGGCCAGGAAGTATACCGACATAAAGGCAATTAAACCAGAGGCGGGAATTACCACCTATCAAGATGGAGGCGGGAACATCCAACTGAAGGAAAAGTAACCGACTGACACGCATCCCGTGAGAAAAGAAGATGCCTGATTCTCGCGTTTAAAGCCTATGCAAGCTCCTCCCCAATGAGGTCAGTTAACATACGGGCCTTACTCAGCCCTTCGGAGATGAAAATATTGACCGGAACACCCCGCAATTCCGGCACTTCTCCATTTTCTCTCCCCAACCTGCCTGGGGCTCCCCATGCCATAGCGTCCCGTTAGTGAACCAACAGAGGTTTCGGCTTTAAAATTCCCACGCAGGGCAGATCTGCCTGGTTACCATCAGGCACCTTTCAATCTCCCAGAAGGACTCGTGCGCTCTATCGCGGGCCCTTTTCTGGGCGAGGAGAAATAGCCCGACTCGCCTTTTCAAGGGCTTAATTGAAAAAAGACGCCCCCATGCTAAAGGTATAAGTTTCTTTCATGTATAACCCTGAAGCGAAGCATCGGGGTCATTTGCTAAAATATTCCCTCCTTTTTCATTCAGTACTTATAGCTCAAGGTGGCATATGTAAGGGGCTTTGTTCCGCGGGATTAAAAGCAAATCGGATCTCGCCATAAGGCGCGGGTATCTCGATAAAAAGCACTTGACAGGGGATAAAAAAAGATTACTTTAGCAACACCACAATGTGGTATTATGGGTTGTAATATACCAACTGAAAAAAAGGAGGGAGCGATGTACTCGAAAACGGTAATGGATCATTTTAGAAATCCCAGAAATGCGGGCACCATCGAAGATGCCGATGGCGTAGGAGAGGTAGGAAATCCCCTTTGTGGGGATATTATGACCATGTACCTCGATATTGAGGATGAGCACATCAAGGATATCAAATTCCAGACCTTCGGATGCGGAGCCGCCATCGCGGTGTCGAGCATGCTCACTGAATTGGCGAAGGGAAAAAGCATTGAGGATGCGAAGAAGATCACCAATAAGGACGTGGCAAAGGCGCTGGAGGGATTACCGAAGAATAAACTTCACTGCTCGAATCTGGGTGCCGATGCGCTGCACATGGCCATAAAAGACTATGAGGATAGGAAGGCGGGGAGAACAAAACACGATTCAACTCTCAGCGAACCCCATGAACATGACCCAGGGGGAAAGTGTTATTGTCCTTACTGTGATGCCGAGATTCCCGAGGGCGAGACCTTCTGCAAGAACTGCCAATTAGAGGTCGAAGATTCACATTAACGTCAGAGATGGGAGGGTGAAATATGAAGACAATAAACTTAGACCACATGTCGGCAAATCCGCTTCTTCCCGAGGTGCAGGAGGCCATGATAGATGCCGTTAAAGGCAACTATGGCAATCCCTCGAGCCAGCACAGTATGGGTGAGCAGGCCGCTGAGAGGTTGGAAAATTCCCGCGGGGCCGTGGCACGTCTCATTAATGCAGCAGCTCCACGGGAGGTGGTGTTTACCTCAGGGGGCACCGAGTCGGTCAATCATGCGGTGAAGGGCTTGGCATGGGCCAACGCAGAGAGGGGCAAACACATTGTTACCTCCAATATCGAACATAACTCGGTGATCCGTAGTATGCGCCGATTGAAGATGATGGGCTTTCAGGTCACTTCAATCCCGGTGGATAAATACGGCAGGGTGAGCCCCGATGACGTGGCCAGGGCGATCAGGGATGAGACAATCCTCGTATCCATTATGCACAGCAATAACGAGATCGGGACCATCCAGCCCATCGAGGAGATTGCGGGAATCGCCAGGAAAAAGAAGGTGCTTTTTCATGTGGACGCCGTTGATTCGGTGGGAGTGGTCCCCATTGATGTGCAAAAACTCGGGGTAGATGCCCTCAGTTTCGCATCAAACCCATTCTATGGTCCCACGGGAATCGGGGGGCTGTATGTGCGTCGTGGAGTGAAGGTGTGGCCTCTCCTGGAAGGAGGCATACAGGAACACAATAAACGCGCGGGCACTGAGAACCTCATCGGGATTGTAGGGATGGGCGTGGCCGCTGAGATGGCCATGCGCGATATGGAATCGAGGATCGCGCACGTTACGACGCTCAAGCAGAAGCTCCTCAAGGAGTTGCCGCACTACATCGATGAATATTCCATTAACGGCCATCCGGAACACAGCTTGCCCAGCCTTGTATCGGTGTCCATAAAGTATATCGAGGGGGAGAGCATTGTGCTCATGCTGGATGATGAGAACATCGCGGTGTCTACCCGATCAGCGTGTGCCTCCGGCTCCCTTCGGGCATCACACGTGTTGTTGTCTATCGGGCGCAGTTATGCCGATGCCCAGGGTACCCTGGTGATTACCTTTGGAGTGGATAATACCGAGGAAGACATCGTTCGATTCTTAGAGGCCTTACAGGGAGCGGTAAACACTCTGCGGAAGCTTTCGCCTCTTTACAAAAAGGCGGTGTAGGATCTCCCTGGGGAAGCTCTTCTCGCAGGTATCGCGGCTTGGCCATCAGCGACTACCAGCATCTTTGTCTTGCCCATTGCCTGCCTCTACCGGAACCCAGATAGTAAAGGTACTTCCTCGCCCAACCTCACTCTGGACCCGGATCGTCCCGCCGTGTCTCTGCACGATCCCATAGGAAACCGCTAGACCGAGGCCGGTGCCCTTGCCTACCTCTTTCGTGGTAAAGAATGGTTCGAACAACTTATCGAGATTCTCTGGTGGTATACCGCAACCAGTATCAGTGATGGAAATCTCGACACCCTTTTTACCAATATTACTTGCGGATAAGCTGATACCGGTAGATGCCAAGATAGTTCCACCTTGTTCAGTAGCATCAAGGGCATTTATAATTAGGTTTACCACCACACTTTGGAACTGATTCCTATCCAGGGTAATCATGGGTAAATCTTCCCCTGGATTGAATTCTAGAGTTACTCCTTTTATGAGTGCATGGTTTTCCATTGCCGAAATGACAGAGCGGACAAGTCGGTTTATATCAGTTGGCTCTTTATCGAGGGTTGTCTGTCTGGAGAAATCCAGCAAGCCCTTAACAATGTTCCTGACCCGCACGGTGGACTCGGCTATTTTTTGAAGGTGTTCCCTATCTTTATCTCCTATACTTTGACTTCGCTGGAGAATGCGGGTAAATGTTAATATGCCTGTGAGCGGGTTATTTATCTCGTGAGCCACACCTGCTGCCACCCTTCCAACGCTTGCCTGCTTTTCGGACTGAAGCAGACGGTTTTCGCTCTCTGCCCTTCTTCGCTTATCCCGCTCCTCCAGTGATATAACCATATCTTTGAAGGTGTTCTGCAAGACGCCTATCTCATCCTTGGATATGGGGCCGATCTCAGGGGTGAGGTTGCCCTCGGAGACCTGTTGACTGGCTTCGATCAACTTGTGCACCGGCCTCATGATCTTGTTTTCCAGGAAGTATCCCAGCCCTATCGCCAGGGCCATGCCGGCCACGACGATGAGCACCAACACGGTAAGGGCATTTCTGCGCATATCCACATACTTCTCCTCCAGAACACCCACATAGAGCATGCCCACCCGGTTTCCGAAGATATCCTCTATTGGTTCATACGCGGTAATATACCAATCGCTCACCACAAATGCCCGATGCGTCCACCTCTCACCCTTACCAAGGACGTGCTCCTTTACCTCTTTTGAGACATAGGTTCCGATAGCTCGTTTGCCCTCGTTGGTTACCACATTGGTTGAGATCCTCAGGTCATTGAAAAAGATGGTGGCGGTTCCTATGCTGCGCCCTTTGTATATCTCATTCTGAAAAACGGTGTCTCGGACCGTATCAACGATCGTGGTACTCTTGTTGAGGAGCACCCCGCCATAGATCACACCGAGCAGCTTACCGTTATCGAAGATCGGGAAAGCGGCAGCGAGCGCCATTCCCGATGTTTCCTCTTCCTCCTGTTTCGGCGCTGCCCTGGGTGTGGACAGCAGGCTGATCCTCGCCCGGTCAGCAAGCTCCGGGCTTTGAGCATAGAGAAACTCCCTGCTAAGAATCACCGTACCGGATACGGGTACCATGCGGTTAAAGATCAATTCCGCAATGGGGTTCTTCACATCTTCCGTTTCGCAGCGTATATCTCCTTTCCCTATCCTGCAGAGGGTATCGCCCTCTTTGGTCACAACACCAACAAAGTCCAGTTCGGCCCGATTCTCAACGGTCTCCAGTCTCGGGGTAATCTCAGAGACATCCCTGGCCTTCAGGGCGGAGCACAATGCCGGCTCCACTGAGGCAACAGATAACGGACACGCAATGCTCTTTATGCGGTTCAGGTATATCTCGCGGGCGGCATTGAGGTCCAGCCTCACGCGATTCGTGGCCTCACTGAGCACGGCTTTATAGAGGAGCTGGCCACCAATGAAAAGCGATACCCCGCCAACCAGCAAGGAAATACCCAGAAAGCTCGCGATAAGCTTTGACCTGGTGGTGTAAAACATCCCCGATAGTCCTTTTTGAGGCACGATGCGTTACGATTTGCTCTGAATCTTGAGGAAAATGAGCATGCGTCTCTGGGCACGGGTTAGGCGCCCGAGCTGATCCTCGATCCATCGAGCATCACCGGTTACGATGGCAAGCTTCTCCGCCTTTGTCAGATCATACTCCTCAAGGGCGTCAACGGAGTTCTGGAGGAGGTTCATGAAGAAGTCATCGTCTGATTCGGCCCGCTCGAGAACCTTTGCCACCTCTTCCCTGTGAATCAGCCCCTGCTCCTCCGCCTCTGGAGATACGCCAAGGGCTCGATTCACTGAATCGATGAGCTGTTCAGGCTCAAATGGCTTTTCAATGTAGTCTGCTGCACCCAACTTCATGGCCTGGACTGCTGAGTCCACCGAAGCATAGCCGGTGATCATGATTACGGGAAGGGATGGGTGGATCCTCTTCACATCCCTCAGCACCCGTATACCGCCGATATCCGGCATACGGATGTCACTAAGGATCACGTCGTATTTTCTCTCAATAGCCCAGTCCAGTCCCTCCCGGCCATGCAGGGAGATATCCACATCGAACCCCTCATCCCTCAGCAATGTACCGACACTATCCAGTACTATCTGTTCGTCATCGATTACCAGGGCCTTCTTTTTTTCCATGGTGTTCCTCCTTTTCCATAACCCGTTGGATCGTGGTAATAAGTTCCTCGGGTTCAAACGGTTTGGCAATAAAGGTTGCGGCTCCCATCCTGATGGCCTCATTGATGGTATCCGCGGTATAGTAACCGCTCATCACGATGACCGGCGTTCCCGGCCGCCGTTTCTTCACCTCCTCCATGAGGTACATCCCATCGTGCTCAGGCATCTTGACATCGATGAGAAGGAGGGTAAAGTCCTCATGTTTCATTGCCTGCAAGGCCTTATCAGCGCTGGGGACGAGCACAGCCTCAAAGCCCGCTTCCTCAAGGACTGCCTGGCAGCTCTCAAGCACTATTTCCTCGTCATCCACTACGAGTATCTTTATAGCATTCATATTTGGTAACCCTTCAGGTTGATAGGCTGAAGACCGAAGCAGGAAGAATCCTGACATCCTTTCAACTTCAGTTTATCCACCTGATTGAGCCCATACAGTTTTTCTCTCGGAAATGGTGTGGTCATACGATAATCCAATACTGCCTGCTCATCAGCAAGCTCAAATCCCCTTAGTTTTGTATGATCTCGCATGATTTATCCCTAAAAGCCGTTCAATTTCACGCACGGCCCTGAGCGGCACGACTTGAGCTCGCCGACAAGTCTTATCGAAGGGCCTTCTACCTTCAGTCTATCTACCTAAGCGGTTACATTTTTTGTTTCATAAAATCGTGTAGCGATTTTATTAATAGAGAAAACCGTCTCGTTTTCTCAGTGCATCATATTTTTGAGCGACGAAGAATACGCCGAGCTCAAAAATACGGGTTGTCCTGTTGAGCGCCTCAATTGCCTTGAGGTGATCCATAGGGGTAACGAAAATCGCCTGGGAATCGGCATATTCCCACATATGCGTTCTCATCATGAAAAGGGCATAGATGGCTTCAGGGCAGGGAATGCCATCGTTGTATCTGTCCGCGGCATACTGCGTGAAATACTCATAGAGATCCCTGCTCGGTCTCTGGCTGAAGTATACCCGGCTCAGGTTTTTAAAGAAGTTCGCTGCCTGGGCCACGCATTCCTCCTGTGGTATCGTGTGGTAGGAAGGGGTTCTGTTATTCGTCTTTATATCCTTGCACCATTGCTCTGAGATTTCAAGCGCATGCCGTTCGGTAATCTCTATCAGCTTATCCGCGAATGCTCTCATAGGCCTTCCCTTTTTCCGCTTACAAGGGATTTCAATCCTGCTGGCTTCCCCGCCTCTCTCCTCTTCTGCGGCGTATCTTTTCAGCCACCTTCAGCCTCACCATTGAGCGGCGAAGCGCGGCCTCGGCTGTGGCAAGATCGACCTCAGCCGGGGGGACCTTCATGAGTTCCGAAGCCCGGCGTCTCGCCTCTTGGGCGCGAGCTATGTCTATCTCATCGGCCCGCTCACAGGCATCGGCCAGGATGATCACTTTATCGGGGCGTACCTCCATGAAACCGCCGGTCACCGCGAGATAGGCCTCCTCATCGTTCTTTTTCACCACGAGCTCCCCGGGCTGAAGCATGGTCATCAATGGCGCGTGAAGAGGGAGGATGCCCAGTTGGCCCTCGGTGCCCCAGGCGATCACCATATCCACATCATCGGAGTACACCATTCTTTCAGCGGTGACGAGCTCCAGCCTGAAGGTCGCCATTATACCTCCCTCATCTTTTTGGCCTTCTTCACCGCCTCATCTATGGGACCAACCATGTAGAAGGCTGCCTCAGGGAGATCATCGTGCGTGCCCTCAAGGATCTCCTTGAAACCACGCACTGTCTCTTTCACGGGTACATATTTCCCCGGGATGCCGGTGAATTGTTCGGCCACATGAAAGGGCTGGGAGCAAAACCTCTGGATACGCCGTGCCCTGTTCACGATGAGCTTATCCTCGTCGCTCAATTCCTCCATTCCGAGGATGGCGATGATATCCTGCAACTCCCTATACCTCTGGAGCGTTCGCTGCACACCTCGTGCCACCTGGTAGTGATCCTCACCGACAATGGCAGGATCGAGAATCCGAGACGTGGAGGTGAGGGGATCGACTGCGGGGTAGATCCCCAACTCGGCAATGGACCTCTCCAGTGCCACCACCGCATCGAGGTGGCCATAGGTGGCCACTATGCCAGGGTCTGTGTAGTCGTCGGCGGGCACGTAGATGGCCTGGAACGAGGTGATCGATCCCTTCTTCGTGGTGGTGATTCGCTCCTCAAGCTCGCCCACATCGGTACCCAGGGTCGGCTGATATCCAACTGCCGAGGGCATGCGCCCGAGAAGTGCGGACAGCTCCATATTGGCGAGTACATAGCGATAGATATTATCGATGAACAACAGCACATCCTGCCCTTCGACGTCGCGGAAGTACTCCGCCATGGTCACGCCGGTGAGCCCTATCCGAGAGCGCACGCCGGGGCTCTCGTTCATCTGGCCAAAGACGAGCACGGTTCTTTGAAGAACACCGGAGTTCCGCATCTCAAGCCATAGGTCATTTCCCTCGCGGGATCTCTCTCCTACCCCCGTGAAGATAGAGTACCCACCGTGCTCGGTGGCGATATTGCGGATGAGCTCCATGATGACCACCGTCTTGCCCACCCCGGCTCCCCCGTATGCCCCGATCTTCCCTCCTCTGGTAAAGGGGGTCACGAGATCCATTATCTTAAGCCCTGTCTCCAATATCTGTGGGGTAGTCTCCTGCTCATCGAGTGCAGGAGGATAGCGATGGATGGGATAGCGAAGCTCGGAGGTTACCTCACCAAGGCCGTCTATGGGCTCGCCGAAGACGTTGAAGAGCCTCCCCAAGGTCCCCTTGCCCACAGGCACGGTGATGGGGGAGCCCATGTCCTCGGCCTCAGCACCGCGCTTTAGGCCCTCGGTGGCGGTGAGGGCAATGCCTCGGACCCAGTTGTTCCCTATGTGCTGCTGTGTCTCAACGATAATTCTGAGACCGCCCTGATTGATCACGATGCCGTTATTGATGGAGGGCAGGTGATCGGGCGGGAACTCCATATCGATTACTGTGCCGATCACTTGCACCACTTTACCTTTTGCCACTCATAGCCTCCCTATCTGTACAGGGCTTCAGCCCCTCCGGAGATATCGCAGATCTCATTGGTGATGCTTTCCTGTCGGGCCTTATTTAACGTCAAGGTCAAATCCTCGATCACCTCCCTCGCGCTCTGGCTCGCGTTGCGCATGGCTACCATCCTTGCTGATTGCTCGCTGGCAATAAGCTCGAGAACTGCGTGGTGCACCTGCATTTCCACGAATCGAGGCAGCAGTTCATTCAGCACCGTGCTCGGCCCTGGCTCGTAGATATATTCTCCCCTCTGTGAGAGAGGCAATTCCACTGGATCGACAGGAAGCAAGATTTCCATTGTAGGGCGCTGCACCATGGTGGAAACAAAACGGGGATAGGTGAGATACCCTAGGTCAACTTCACCGCTGGTATAGTCATCGATAATAACACGAGAGATAGGCAGCGTGTCCTGGAGGCTCACTCTATCCTTTATTCCGGTAAACTCCGCACGTATAGTTTGCCCGGCACGGAGCATGAACATTCGTCCTTTTCGCCCCACTGTTATAAGGGAGACTGGCACGATTTGCTCCGAGATGAAAGTGCTAATAACCCTGTTGAGGTTCGCGTTGAGTCCCCCGCAAAGCCCGCGGTCGGTGGTGAAATGGATTATGGCGATTTTCTTGATCTCCCTTTTTTGAAGAAGGGGGTGGGAGACTCTGCCAGCTCGAGCGTGATAGGCGAGGTTTGAGATCACCTCGGTTATCCTCTCGGCATAGGGACGTCCCGCCGTTGCCTGATCCTGGGCCCGCTTCATCTTCGCGGTGGCGATCATCTCCATAGCCTTGCAGATCTTGGCGGTGTTCTCAACACTGCGTATGCGCCGGCGAAGTATACGGGTGCTAATCATGGTCAACCTTGATAGGTGGAACCCTGCTTCAATTCCGATACGGCCTTCTCCAGGATCACTTTTACCTCAGGCGTGATCTCATGGTCCTCGTTTATCCTCTGTGCTACCTCAGGGTGGCTGTTTCTCATGAACCTGTGGAAGCTATCCTCCCAGGGGATCACCTTATCAACGGGCACGTCAGTCAGGTAGCCGTTCGTGACCGAGAAGAGGATCGCCACCTGCTCGCCTAAGGACATGGGGGTGTACTGCGGCTGCTTCAGGATCTCGGTGATGCGCCGACCCCGCTCCAGCTGATCCCTCGTGGCCCTATCCAGATCTTCGGCGCCAAATTGGGCGAAGGCCTGAAGCTCGCGGAATTGGGCCAGCTCTAGCCGTAACGTGCCGGCCACCTGCCTCATGGCCTTCGTCTGGGCGGAGCCACCCACGCGGGATACCGATAGGCCCACATTCGCCGCAGGCCGAATGCCGGCGTTAAAGAGGTCCGGCTCCAGATAGATCTGCCCGTCGGTGATCGAGATCACATTAGTGGGTATATACGCGGACATATCCCCTGCCTGGGTTTCGATAATGGGAAGCGCGGTAAGAGATCCCCCGCCGTGCTCGGGTGCCAGCTTGGCCGCCCTCTCCAGAAGCCGGCTGTGGAGATAGAAGACATCTCCTGGATATGCCTCTCTGCCCGGGGGACGACGAAGGAGCAGGGAGAGCTGACGGTACGCCCAGGCGTGCTTGTAGAGGTCATCGTAGACAATCAGGGCATCTCCTCCCCCTTCCATGAATTGCTCGCCCATGGCACAGCCCGCATAGGGCGCGATGTACTGAAGTGGCGCCGGATCAGAGGCATCGGCAGCCACCACAATGGTGTGCTCCATGGCCCCATATTTCTCTAAAATCGCTACCACCTGGGCCACCTTGGATGTCTTCTGGCCAATAGCCACATAGATGCAGGCAACGTTTTCCCCTTTCTGTGCGATTATGGTATCGATGGCGATCGCCGATTTGCCTGTGAAGCGGTCCCCAATGATCAGCTCACGCTGGCCTCGACCGATGGGAATCATGCTGTCTATGGCCTTGATGCCCGTCATCACCGGCGTATTCACGGGCCCTCTGATCGTGACCCCTGGTGCCACCCTTTCGACGGGTCGGGTTTTTTCGGTCTTGACCGGCCCCTTGCCATCACGTGGACGGCCCAGGGGATCGACCACCCTTCCGATCAGCTCATCGCCAACCGGTACCTCGACCACCCTCCCTGTGGCGCTCACCTCATCTCCCTCCTTGATCTGGGTGCAGTCGCCGAGGATGACAGCGCCTACGTTATCCTCCTCGAGGTTGAGCGCCAGGCCCAAGATGTCATGGGGGAATTCCAACAGTTCGTTGTATCTCGCCTCGCTTAGTCCGTGTACACGGGCAATACCATCACCTATCTCGACCACTGTTCCTACATTGGTCATGGTTACGGCAGTGCCGAAGTGTTCGATTTCCTCCTTAATGATCGAAACGATGTCTTGACCCCGGGCTGTCATCTATATCTCCTACCTCTTCACTCTTCATGTAACCCCCTCCCCAGCCCTCCCCCCTTGAAGGGGGAGGGTATGGGTGGGGGTGTAGATTGTAGTGCTACATCATCTTCCAGCCCATGCCAAACCCTTTTTCATCGATTCCAATGTGTTTCTTATGCTTCCATCGATGAGCACATCGCCGATCTTCGCCTTGAACCCCCCCAGGATGGAGGGATCAACCCTTGAATCGATGATGACCTTATGCCCTAAGAACTCCGTAAATCGCCTCGAGAACCGCTCCCTGTCCTCGTCATGCAATGGCACCGCGGTGAGTACCTCCGCGTGTACGATACCGTGATGTCGATCGAGCAGCCGCTCATAGTGCCTGAAAATATCACCCAGGATTTTCAACTTACCCCTGCTCATGAGGAGATAGGCCAGGTTGGCCACCAGGGGGTCCACAGGGCCCAGGTGGTCTTTGAGAATTGCCTTTTTAGCCTCGAAGGGGAACTTCGGATTCTCCAGCATACCCATAAGCTTTCCGTCGGCCACAATGCCGGCAGCCCGGTTCAAGCCGGTCCTCCAGTCTTTCAACGTTCCTTTCTCCAAGGCCAGCTCAAAGGCGGCTTGGGCATATCGCTTTCCGGAACTCACAAAGGGCATTACTCGACTTAATTTCTCTTGAAGGAAGTGCTCTCCTCGAGCGTTTTCTCAATAAGACGGCGATGTGTCTTTTCATCCAGTGTTTCGCTGATAACCTTCTCAGCCGCCAGTAGTGCCGTAGCAACAAACTCCCGGCGCAGTTCATCGATAAGCTTATCCCGCTCCCGCTCCATCTCCGCACGGGTCCTCTCCACAATAGACTGGACCTCAGCTCTGGCCTCCTGCCTCGCTTCCTCCTTGATTCGCTCCCCAGCTCGTTCTGCCTGCCCGACAATTGATTGCCCCTCATCGCGTGCCTTGCTGATTTGTTTGTCCACCTCAACGCGAGCCCGATCGTATTCCTGTTTAGTGGCCTCGGCTTGCTCCATGCTCTGCTTAATCCTGCTGGCACGCTCATCGAGCATTCTGCGAATCGGCTTATATCCGAAGAATGTGAGCAGCACCAGCAGGATAAGGAAGTTAATCAGCTGCCCTATAAAGCTGGGTAAGGTGAGCCCTAAGAACCCCTCCATAAAGCCATCCTTTCTGTATTAGAATCAGCCTGTTAGGCCACAAAAATGATCAAGATAGCCACCACCAACGCGTAGATTGCCACTGCTTCAGCAAAGGCGATGGCCAGGATCATATTGGTCATGATTGGCCCTCTGGCCTCAGGATTACGCCCTAATGCGTTCATGGCGCCCATACCGAGTATGCCAATGCCTATCCCTGGGCCAAGAGCTCCCAGTCCTATGGCGAGTCCAGCGCCTATAAGTTTCGCTACTTCTGGCCAGATTTCCATCAGCTGAACCTCCTTTTCTGTATTTGCCCTCCATCAAAATAGTGTCTTTCTCCACCCGGCAATACGGACAAATCCATCTCTACTCCTCTTCCATGACCGCGGCACAGGCAAACCCTAGAGTCAATCCACCGAATATCATGGCTTGAACGAGGCCAAAGAATGCCTCCATCCCGTAGAAGACGGAGGGAAGCACCCAGGGAACAAGGAATAGCATGATCGTTACCAGGATCATCCCTGCCGTCATATTGCCGAAGAGACGGAAGGTAAAGCTCATCATGCGGATTAGGTGGCTGAGTATCTCTAAAAGGCCGGCGAAAAGTGACACGAAGCCATTGAGCAGACTGCCGACCCCGGCCTTGATGTTCCCGTTACATATCAATTTCAGCGCACCCCACAGGGGGCCGATATGGAAGAAGGTCTTCAGATAGGAAATCCCTCTTGCCTTAAACCCCCAGTACTCGACGAAGATGAAGGATACCACCGCGAGCGCTGCGGGAATATTGAGGTCTGTATTGGCACTGCGCAGGAGCGGCTCCCCATTGAGCTGTATTGTCTCAAAGCCGGGTATGAGGCTCACCCAGGCGTTGGCAACCACGAAGAGAAAGAGGGTGGTGCATATGGGGAAGAACCACCTCCCATGCTTCTCGCCGGCGGGGTCCTCGACGAAGTTCGCCGCCGCCTCCACGATGAGCTCCAGTAAATTCTGGAGGCCGGAGGGGACGAGCTTCATGTTGCGGGTCCCAATGAAGAACAGCAGAGAGAGCACCGCAATGCTGATCCATGCAGTGATCATGGTATTGGTTATGGGATGGGATGGGAAGGGCCGTTCAGGGGCAGGGTGGTATTTCGGGGCCTCCACCTTAAGAACGCCTACGGGTTTGAGCCCAAAAATGCCGCTGCCCACTTCGCTGCCCAGAAAGCTGACCACGATCATGGCAAGGAGGCCGACTGCGAGCACCCCGATTTTCAGGAATATGGCTCGGCGACTTTTTTCGGTCATTGTCTGCCTTTTTCCTCCTTGTTATGTTTTGCCCCCATTGACATTATGGTCTTTATCAGCCATGGGCGTGTCTCTCCCTCCTTTGTCTCTCCCATTGCCTCCTGGAGAAAGGGTTGCACCATGCGGTACACGCCGTACACCATGAGTACCGTACCAATGCCTAGGCCAATGAGGGCGTAGGCAGGGAACTCATGTCCCGCTCTCTTGTCAAGCCACAGACCTATCCCCGTCGGCATCAAAAGGCTGAGCGGTACGTAGAAGCCGACAACCAGTAACTGCAAGGCGGCTGACCAATTTTTCACTCCACCCCCTCGTTACCCCGCCTTATGGGAGGAGTAAAAAGGCTCAATCAGATACTTTCCCTATTTTACTTATATTAATAGTGGAGCATTCAAGCCGTATATTCAATCAGGTACTTTACTCAAAAAAGGGAAAACTGCCCCCATCAATGCCATAAACCACACCTATTTGCGGTTGGGGGTGGATGTATTTCCGTGCCTATTACCTATGACACTTAGGGTGAACTACCTATTAGGGGATGAGCCATCCGAGAGATGATACTCCCATAAAATCGAGAGGTTCCTTGCCATGCACTGGTGTTGTGTTAAGATCCCCAACAACACGAATTTGACTCACCCGTTGAAAATCCTTAAGGTGCTTACCCCTTGACACGGCAGAATCAATTTGTATATCTTTAGGGCGCTTTTTAGACAGCGCATTCAGTACCAGGTAACCAAAGAGAAACAGGAAAGAGAGATGATCCATATCCAAGGCCTGACAAAGTACTACGGTGATCTCTGTGCGGTGGATCATATCAGCCTTGACATCGAGACTGGAGAGATCTTGGGGCTTCTTGGGCCCAATGGTGCTGGAAAGACGACCCTACTGCGTATGCTTACCGGATATCTGCGTCCCACCGAGGGCACGATTCGGGTCAAGGGCTACGCCATTGATGAGAAGCCCCTCGAGATCAAAGGGCTCATGGGGTACCTGCCGGAGTCCGCTCCCCTCTACCGCGACATGCTGGTCTACGATTACCTGAGCTATGTGGCGGACATACGGGAGATTGGGGCCAGGGAAAAATTCCCCAGGATTCGCAGCATGGCGGAGCTCTGCGGCCTCAACGAGGTCATGCACCAGCCGATCGGCGAGCTCTCCAAGGGCTACAATCAAAGGGTGGGCCTTGCCCATGCCATGATGAACGATCCTGAGATACTGATCCTGGACGAACCTACCTCGGGGTTGGACCCCAACCAGATAGCAGAGATACGGGAGATCATCAGACGGATCGGCAAGGAGAAAACCATCATTATCTCCACCCATATCCTCAGCGAGGCAGAGGCGACCTGCAATCGCGTGGTTATCATCAACCGGGGACAGATCGTAGCCGACGGAAGCACCGAGACTCTCGGGCAATCCACGAATCAGGGCAATCTGATCACGGTGGCACTCCAAAACGCGGACCTCGAGTCGGTGGAACGAGAACTCCATTCCATCCAGGGTATCGAGGACATTTCGCTGGCCAACGAGCCAGGGGATACCCTGGAGATGAGGATTGCCTGCCGGTATCCCGAGGATCTTCGGGGGGAGATCTACAAGAGGATAAAGGCAACAAACTGGGTATTGCTTGAATTTCACCAGGAAACCAGATCGCTTGAGGCCATATTCAGAAGCCTCACCAAGGAGACATGAAGTGCGAGGGGTGAGCCATATCTTTAAGAGGGAATTGGGGGTCTATTTCGTATCCCCCATCGCGTATATCGTGATATCGATTTTCCTGCTGGTAACGGGCTGGTTCTTTTTCAGCGCCTTTTTTCTCTTTAATCAGGCAAACCTCAGAGGCTTTTTCGGCCTGCTTCCCATCAACCTTTCTTTTTTGGTTCCCGCCATTACCATGAGGCTGTTCTCCGAGGAGCTGAACGTGGGCTCCTATGAGATCCTCATGACCCTGCCGGTGACCTCTGTTGAGGTGATTCTCGGCAAGTTCCTGGCCAGTGTTGCATTCATCGCTGCCATGCTCGTACCGACGATTGCCTACCCGATCAGCGTTTCTTTTCTCGGTCAGCTCGATTGGGGACCGGTGGCAGGCGGATACCTAGGAGCCCTTTTACTGGGTGCCGCCTTTTCCGCCATTGGGCTGTTCGCCTCTTCGCTGACCAAAAACCAGATAATCGCCTTTATCACCGGCATGGCAATATGTGTTAGCCTCACCTTGATCGACAAGATGCTCTTTTTTCTGCCCAGGTCATTGCTTGGATTCCTCCAGTATCTTGGAGCGGACTTTCACTTTCAGAACATCTCAAAGGGCATCCTCGACTCCCGGGACATATTGTACTTTCTAAGCGTGGGTTTTATTGCCCTTTATGGAACATACCTGGGCATGCAGGAGAGGCGATGAGGTAGATGGGAATGGGCCTCACATCGAGATCGGGAACCTACATAAAATTTTTGACCTATCTGCTCGTCATCGTCCTTTTCAATATCGCGGGCACCACACTGTTCTTCAGGGTGGACTTGACTGAGGAGGGGATCTACTCGATCTCCGATGCCAGCAAGCGGATGGTGTCCACGCTTTCCGAGCCCCTCACCATCAATGTCTTTTTCACCAGGAATCTGCCTGCGCCTCACAACAATACCGAGCGGTACCTCCACGACCTCCTTGAGGAATACTCGATCTACGCCAATCGTTATTTTAACTACCGCTTTTATGATGTGAGCCCGGAGGAGGGCGATATCGGCCAAAAGGCCAGGGAAAATCAGGAATTGGCGAGGAACTACGGGATTTACCCTGTCCAGATTCGGGCTATCCAGAAAGACGAGGTGAAGTTTCAGAAGGCCTACATGGGGCTCGTGTTGATTCACGGCGACCTCATTGAGAGGATTCCCACCATTACCTCCACTGAAGGACTGGAATATACGCTGACCTCCACCATTCAGAAACTCCACAACAAGATAGGCGCCTTGCTGAGTCTGCCGGAGAAGATCAGGCTTAAGCTTTTTCTCTCCTCCTCGCTGAAGATCGTGGCGCCCTACATGCAGTTGGGTGATCTCTCAAGGCTTCCGCAGGAACTCGAGGGAATCGCGGAGAAGGTGAGCGCGAAGAACTACGGAAAGCTGGAATTCGAATACCTTGACCCCTCCACGGATAAGAGCCTGGATGAGGTCCTGCCGAGGTACAACCTGCTGAGCCTCAAGTGGCCGGAGCTCTCAGGCGGCAAGGTTCCGGCGGGCCAGGGCGTTATCGGGCTCGTGATGGAATACGGGGGTAAGGTGCGCGAGATACCCTTGATCCGTGTGACGCGAGTTCCCTTTATTGGGAACCACTACGAGCTCGTGAACATGAGAAAGATGGAAGAGATCATCAACGAGAATATTGAATCGCTCATAGAGATCAACGAGGATATCGGCTACCTTGCGGACCATGGCACTCTGAAGCTCTCAGATGGATTATCCCCTGATTCCGAGAAGAAAGGGGATATCATTTCCACGTTTAGAAACCTCGTCTCCCAGGGTTATACCATAAAGCAGGTCGCACTGAAGGATGGCCCCATCCCCGACGGCATCAACTGTCTCGTCATTGCGCGGCCAACCGAGCAATTTTCCGACTATGAGCTGTTTCAAATCGATCAGTTCCTAATGCGTGGGAAAAACCTCGCGCTGTTTCTGGATAGTTTTAACGAGCTTATCCCTAATGATCAACTCAGCAGATCATCTGGGGGAGTTCATTATGTTCCAATAAAAACAGGACTTGAGAGACTCCTGGAACATTATGGAATCGGCATAAGGGGTTCTTACACCTTGGACGAGCATTGTTACAAACAGTCCCTCTCAACAAGGTATGGAGGTGGCGAGAGGCCTATCTATTTCGTTCCGGTGATAAGAAACGAGTTTATCAACAAGGATTTGGGGTTCATGAAGAACATCAAGGGATTGATTACGCTGAAGATTTCTCCCTTGGAGCTCTACCCCGAGCGTCTCAAAGAGAATGGCCTGAAGGCGCACAAATTGTTTGCCTCATCGGAGAGATCGTGGGAGACGAGCGGACGGATCAACCTCAACCCCCTGTTTATGCGCCCTCCGAAGGAAGGGGAGAAGCTGAAAAGCTTCCCCTTGGCGTATATCCTTGAGGGTGAGTTCGCGAGTTACTTCGTGGGGAAGCCCATACCCGAGAAGAAGTCAGCGGATGAAGAGGCTGAAAAAGGGAAAGGGAAGCAAGGATCAGGTGAGAAGCCCGGCATCGATCTCTCGAAGATTGAAAGTGCTGGAAAAATAATCACTAAGGGCAAGCCCGGAAAGCTATTTCTCATCGGATCCTCGGAGCTGCTCAGAGACAACATGCTGGATGAAGCGGGCAAAAGCCCCAATGCCATGTTCATCCTGAATGTGTTGGATTACCTGAACAATCGGGAGGGAATTGCGGAGCTCAGAAGCAAGCAACAACGGTTCAATCCCCTGATTGAGGTAAAGGGGCGCACCAAGACCTTTGTCAAATCCTTTAATATCGTTGGTCTCCCGATACTGGTAATTCTATTCGGGCTCATGGTCTGGTTCCTCAGGCACTCCCGAAAGAAACGAATACAAATGATGTTTCAGAAATAGAACCCAAGTCGAAGGGGACAGCAATACCCCATGCGATAATCAACAGAAACGGCAAGGCATCAACCTAGGATTCCCATGAAGGTAAAGAAAGAATATATCATCCTCGTTGCGATAATTCTGGCGCTCTCCCTGTACCTTTTGCTTCGTAAGACAGACAGGGTCCGCTATGAGCTCCCGAAGCTCCCGGCCTTGCCAAAGGCGGATGTCTCTAAGATCGAGATCGCTAAAAAGGGCGACACTATCATACTGAACAGGAAGAATGGCAACTGGAACATAGGGCCGCAGGGATATCCGGCGGATACTGCCAAGGTCACAAACATGCTGGGTATTATAGAGAACCTCACCCTCACGGCCATGGTATCGGAATCCCGTGATTACAGCCGTTACCAGCTCGATGATGAACACAAGATCACCGTGCGGGCCTATATCGGTGAAAGGCTGACGAGGGAGTTTGACGTAGGCAAGGTAGCCCCCTCCTATCGCCATACCTTTGTAAGGCTGAAGGGGAATGAGGTGGTGTATCACGCCCGCGAGAATTTCAGGCACACCTTTGATATGACCGTGGACGATCTAAGGGACAAGCAGGTCCTCGCCTTCGATAAAGGGGAGATACAGGAGATACGGATCACCAAAAGCGGCAAATCATTGGTGTGTACCCGTTTAGCCGCTTCAGTTACTGCCGGTCAGGAGCCAACCGTTAAGAGATCACCACCAAAGGAAGAGGTGATTTGGCAGAGCGCTGAGGGGGAGAGGTGCGATGAGAAAACGCTGAACCGCCTGCTCGCTGTGCTCTCGAACCTTCGCTGCGAGAGATACCTCGATAATAAGAGAAAAGAGGACCTTATCGATCCTATTTGCCTCATCGAGCTAAAAGGAGATCAGGACTACAATCTCTCCATCTTCGCTAAGGCCGAAGGTGATGAGAAAGGCTACCCCGCCGCTACCTCTGAGAACGACTACCCCTTCCTGCTGCCCGAGGGCAGGGCAAAGTCCATCATGAAATCCCCTGAGGAGATGCTGGAGAGGCCGGAGAAGGAAGGGAAACAAAGCCGGGAAAGCGAATAGAACCCATTCGCATTTCCCTCTTTTCTTGCCGAAAAAAAAATTGACAATATTTTCGTGTTACACTATGCTTGTGAATCATGAAAAACGTGACGATCACCCTTGAAGAAGACGTAGCCCGCTGGGCGCGGATCCATGCTGCCGAGAAGGATACCAGTGTTTCCCGGCTGGTAGGTGAGTTGCTCAAGGAAAAGATGCTTGGGGAGGAGAATTACAAGGCAGCCATGCAGGACTATCTATCTCAGGCCCCTCGCCAGCTGAAGAGGCCCGAAGCCAAGTACCCCACCCGCAAGGAACTTCATGAACGAGAAGATCTTCGTTGATACGAACGTGCTCGTTTACAGCAGGGATTCTTCCGAACCGCAGAAGCAGCCCCAGGCTATGGCATGGATGAAGTACCTCTGGGAGCACAAAGCCGGCCGCCTGAGCTTTCAGGTGTTGCAGGAGTTTTATGTATCCGTGGTGTTTAAACTCGATCCCGGTCTAGATCCGGAGAGCGCACGGAAAGATGTGCGAGCGCTTTTTACGTGGCAGCCCTTACCCCCTGACTCCCGTGTCCTGGAGGCGGCATGGGTAATACAGGACCAACATGGCCTTTCATGGTGGGATGCGCTAATCGTCTCTTCCGCCCAAGTTAGCAACTGCACGTACCTCTTGACGGAGGATCTCCAGGAAGACCAGAAGATCGGTCAAGTGCAAGTGATTCACCCCTTCCATACATCACCTGAATCCCTGTACCTCGAGTGATAATATAGCTAAAGGGGAGTAAGGCCCATGGAATTGGTTACGCAATCTCATCCAACACTGAATTCGCCTTTTATGTCTTAATGATATCCAAAGGTTTAATGTTTACTCTCAGATTTAGACCGTGGCAAGCTGATCACAATCTCTGACCATGAACCTATCAGATTGTTCGCTTATCGGAGTTTTATAAAAAACTTTGTAGCGCTGATTTACTCATTAGCGATACATATATGCGACAATTAAAATTTTGCCTGGATTGGTTAGTCCATCTTGAATTCGATATCTTCTGCAGGGATTCTTTCGGTCTCTCGGTGCAATCTGATATTGACCTTTTAACTACTGTATGTAATCCTCAAATCTAGCAAGTTTCAGTATGTGGCAAGAAGCCTATGAAATAATGTGAATCAAACTGCATACAAGATGTTGTGCCCGCTACGGCATGCTTCATGCTTTTCGGTAACCGAGCGCCTTCTTAGAAGCATCCAGCAATGGATTGGGTATAGAGCACTTCTTCAAACATTCTCATAGACTTTCTCTAAATCGGCAAATGCAACCATGCAAACACCCCGATCATCTTGAGGCCCATGTAGAACATCACCGCGATGAAGATATACTTGAGCTGCTTGGCAGGCAGAAGATGTGCGGTTTTCGCACCCACGATAGCCAGAGGGACGCTGCACCCGGCCAGCGGGACCCACTGAAGCCAGTTCAGGTACCCCGTCGAGTAGGGCGGAAGCCCCTGAATCCCCAACCCGTTGATCAGGAAGGAGAGCGATCCGCCGATGGCCGTGAAGATCATCAGGGCAGTGGAGGTTCCCACGGCCTGGTGCATCTTGAATTTCAAAAAATAGACCATAATCGGGATCATCAGCACACCGCCGCCGATGCCGATGATGCCGGAGACAATACCCAGGGGGATACCCCAGAGAATAAATGCGGTTACACTATCCGATGGTTCCTCGGCAATTTGTGGCGGCTTGGCCGTGAGCATCCGGAGTGCGCCAAGGATTACGGCAATCCCGAATGCTACCGTCAGGACTTTCCCTGGCAGGTGCGATGCAATGAAGGCCCCGAAAAACGACCCAATCGCGCCGGAAATGCCAAAGGACACCCCTGCCTTCCACAGGACTGCCCCTTTTCTGTGATGCGTCATGGCACCGCTAAAGGCCATGGATACCCATTGCATAGGAATGGCAGTATCTTGACAAATCTTGACAAAACAGAATAAGTAACCGGTGGTGAAAAAATATTTTGATATTTCTATTGACAATATAAAAAAAATTATTATAATTTATAATATATTTTGAAAATACGGTGGACAGTTGCAGACAGTCCTGGACAAAGGCAGTAGTATAAGCAGGGATGAAAATATTTCGTCTTTGCTATTTGGCGCAAATGCCTTACATAGTGAACACAATGGACAACTGACCGCATTCCCCAAATTTTTTATAACAAATAGATTTATACTATTCAGAGAATTTTCTAGTTCAGATCATACCTTCCTCGCTCCCCCGATCTTTTAAACTTCTCCGTTTACCAAGCTAAATCGATAAATCAAGTATTTTCTATTCATCCCGGAGCTAAAAATTCCATGCTTTGATGAATAAATCGTCTTGGGGTGTTTTATCAAGGTGAACATATAAAAGGCGTATGTAGCATTTGATTAAAGCTCTTTTTTTTGTCTAACTTTTTAATCTTAAATGAAACGTTGTTAAGAAAAAATTTTAAGAAAAGGAGGAACATAAAATGTTAAAAAAGTCATTGTTGCTTGCCCTTACAGCCTTCATTGGTTTAAGTTTAGCTGCTGGTTGTTCAAAAGCTCCTTCCGAAGCTCTTGATACAGCAAAAGCTGCTATTGAAAAAGCAAAATCTGAAGAAGCAGACCGGTACCTGCCTGATGAATTCAAGACCGTAAGTGATTCCTTCAACGCTGCTGTTGAAGAGATTGAAAAACAGAATTCAAAGTCCTTCCTGACTCGCAATTATAATCATGCTGCAGAATTGTTGAATTCTGTTACTGCAAATATTAATACATTGAGTGAAAAGGTGAGTACAAGAAAAGCGGAGGTAAAGACAGAAGTCAGTCAGAAAGTTATTGATGTAAATGCAGTATTAGCCGAATCTAAAGAGTTACTGGCAAAAGCTCCCAAAAGTAAAGAGGCTACTGAAGCCTTGAAACCTTTGATTTCCGAGGTATCAACCGCAGAAAATTCAGTACCTAATATTACTGCCCTGGTCGATAAGGGAGATTACTTATCAGCTCTGGACAGGGCAACGGCAATCTACAACAAAGTCACTTCGGTTAACCAGGAATTGAGAGATGCTATTGCTAAGGTGAGCAGCAAATAAGCCAAAAAGTTGAATGTTTTAATGAATAGAGCCCTTTGCAGAACTTGCTAAAAATAAAATTTGTCAGCGGGGGCCCTTGTTCATAAACCACTACCTCCCTTACTGTATCGCGTTCAGCTGACATACGAAGGCCCCTGCCGAAATCGTCTCCGCAGACGAAGGTTATTACGAAAGACCAAATAGGCGCTTTTTCTCTCTCAACTGGATTGGAGATGGGATCATGAGGAAGGGCCACTGCCGCCGCATTGACTAGTGGTGAGAGAGAAAGAAGCAAGCGGTTAGCCAAGAAGTGCTGCATCGTAGAACAGTAATTTGGATTGAGCCATCTTCACGATGGGGCTTAAAGAGCAAGGTTTACCACTATTCTAAGAAACATCTGGGATGCTCTCTGTAGACAAATGGCATTTCGTCTCTCTCGAGGATCAAAGGTCATCTTGGCAACCTAAACCAAAAGGGATGGTGTGTCCACAGAGAGGATAAGGGAGAGATGGCTAGCCAAAAGGCCTGATTTGGATAAAAACGAAGTGGCCGTACGGAGGAGCCTTGGGTAGACCCTTCTCCACAAGGCAGGGAGGGGAATTCGTTACTATCCTCACTCATTTACTTGCGGCCTGGAAGTTTTTATAAGCTATAGTAGTCACAGGATTGCGGAATCGTATGCCAGCATGAGATGAAAATGATCAGCTCCAGGAATAATTTCACCACTTGATGCCTACCATACAAGAAGAACTTGCCGCCTCAGCTGATACGCCGATAGGACGAAAAAAACTTAAGCAATATTATCCTGTAAGGTTATAGGGAAATGACTGAAAGTGATCTAATCAAGCAAGAAAGCAAAGAACCAGGCTCTTCCGATACATCAGGGTTAGGGCAACTCCTGCGGAATGAGCGGGAAAAAAGGGGAATCAGCTATGCTCAGATCTCTGAAAAAATCAGGCTAAGACCTTACATTATCGAGGCCTTGGAAAATGAAGACTGGCAGCGTCTGCCAGCACCTTTCTATGTTAGGAGCTTTATTCGATCCTATGCTCACCTCCTGGGCATCGAGCAAGCAGAAGCAATTAAGCTTTACCAGGAGGCGGTTCCTTCTGAAACTATCAGTCCTGAAGCAGTGGAGAGACCTGGCAAGAGCAGGAAAAAGCTATACCTTTTCTACGGAGCTATCTTGATAGCAGTAGCATTTGCCCTTTATCTGTGGAAAGGATATTCCTCTCACCATAAAACATTGACAAATTCCGACAAGATTGAGGTGCCTGAAAAGCCTACCCAAGCTGTACATAGGGAAAGCCAGAAGCCTCTAGGTGAACAGACAGAGATGCCTGCTGGTCCCATACCAGCTAAGACACCTGAAGAGATGTCTAGTGCCAAGAGTATGACATCAGAGGAGGCTGAAAGCCTACCTTCTACAGCTTTAGCACCTGCTCCTGAAGCAAGGTCAGCTCCTGTCTTCGAAACCCCTGAGCTAACTCTTAAGCTAGATGCGAAAGAGAAAACCTGGCTCAGGATCTTTGTAGATGATCGACAGCCGAAGGAGTATATGTTTCGCCCCGGCGATCACCTGGAGTGGAAAGCTAAAAAGGGCTTTGAAATGCTCATCGGAAACGCAGGAGGCATTGAGCTTGAGTTCAATAACACTGAGATCAGAGATCTAGGGAGCCACGGTGAGGTGATCCGCATGAGATTTCCTGAAGGCTATGAAAAGGGCATTTTACAAGACGAAAACTGATCGAAGAGCCTCTCCAGATCTAATCAAATGTTTTTAATGCTGGGGGTTACTCAAGCCATTACAGTATAGTAGCTGTGGTAATGTTTGCTTTTGGTTCAAGCCTAGAAATTAAATACGCTTCTAGAGCAGAGGCGAGATATCCATATCCAGAGGGAAATCCAAATGTTATAAAATTATCGAACATTACATTTTATAATAGGGTATTGAGATTTTAAAAACCCGGTATATATCTTCATTGCATGCGATCTAAAATTTTATGAACCATCATGGATTGGCGTTTAATAACTAGCCCTCTCAATGCCCAAGATCTGTCTAGCTTCTTCAGGTTCGGCAACTCCTCGACCAGCTTCTTTTGAAATTCTGACAATGCGAGCAACAAGTTCGGCATTGCTCTTCGCCAAGACTCCCTTTGAATAATATATGTTGTCTTCTATATCCCATGATGCAGGCCTGCCATCCATTACAGATCACAAGTTGAGCTATTGGTGGGATTTCGACAAGATAGCACAACCTTGGGCCAGAAGCCTATCAGATTGTTGACTTATCGCAGTTTTGTAAAAACCCTGTAGCGCTGATTTACTCATTAGCGATACATATATGCGACAATTAAAATTTTGCCTGGATTGGTTAGTCCATCTTGTAATGTGTGCTCACTTGGGAGGGCATTTTGATGCAGAGATTCAATAGAATGTCTATTTTCAACTACGCTATGTAAGGCAAATTTATGGGTGTACGCCCGGCATGGGCGTGAACTTATGGGGTGTAAGTCCCCTGTACATGA
>CAZJXD010000062.1:0-29546 GCA_964549945.1 uncultured Desulfobacteraceae bacterium
ACAGCACAGGGGGAATCATCCTCCCTGAACGCTGAACACTGAACCCCTGAACACTCTCATTACCGAAATTGTTGATTACCCAGAGCAGAAAAAGTGAGAGGGATGAAGATCACCATACTCTATGACAACACCGTTCATAAAGAGGGTCTTCGCTCCGATTGGGGATTTTCCTGCTTGGTTGAATTGACCGGTAAAGGGGCACCGACCATCCTCTTTGATACGGGAACCAATGGCTCGATACTGCTCTTTAACATGGAGAGGCTCGATATAAACCCCGCCTCTGTTGATGCGGTCTTCATCTCCCACGGCCATTTCGACCATACAGGGGGCCTCTCGGCCTTTCTCAGGGTGAAACCCCATGTCACCATTTACGTGCCTCACTCAATCAGGATTGCAGGGGGTGCGGAGAATGTGGTCTTTGTGGGAGAGCCCATGGAGATTCACAGGGATGTGTTCTCCACCGGAGAGGTCGATCACATTGAACAATCCATGGCTATCAGGACGGATAAGGGGATAATGCTCATCACGGGGTGCTCCCATCCCAGGATGAAACATATCCTCGATGCGGCCTCAAGGTTCGGGAAGGTCTACGCAGTTGTCGGCGGGCTCCATGGGTTTCATGAATATGAGCTGTTCAAAGACCTTGAGCTGATTTGCCCTACCCACTGCACTAGCCATAAGAAGGAGATCAAGCGGCTGTACCCCGAGAAGTACGTTGAAGGAGGGGTTGGCAGGGTAATCGAGCTTTAAAAAAGGGGTAGCAATCAAAGGGAGATTTCCTTAGAATTGCACAACGACAGGAAAAAAATTAACCGGGGTTTCTATGGCGATGGATTTTTATCAAATTCTCGGCGTCTCAAAGGACGCAACCAAGGAGGAGATCAAAAAGGCCTACCGCAGACTTGCCAGGAAGTGGCATCCGGACATCAATCCCGGCAACAAGGAGGCGGAGCAGAAATTCAAGGAGATTTCCCGGGCTCACGAGTGCCTCGGCAATGAGGAGAAGAGAAAGCTCTACGATGAGTTCGGAGAGGAGGGTCTTCAGGCGGGATTTGATGCAGACAAGGCCAGAGAGTACAAGAAATGGAGCTCATTCCAAGGCAAGGGCTTTCAGGAGGCCGGACGGGGATTCGGGCAGTATCAGAGCTATGAGGATGTCTTCGGCGATCTCTTCGGCTTTACAGGCGGACCTGGTGGTTTCAGGGCCACCCCATCGGCAAGGGGAAGGGATATAGAACACGATATGACCATAGAGCTGATCCCCGCCTTGAAGGGTTTCGAGACAGAGTTATCGATGCAGATGATGAAGAAGTGCCCCGAGTGTGGCGGATCCGGGATAGATCCCCGTTCCAAGATGAAGACATGCCCAACGTGCAATGGTTCGGGACGGCTGAACGTGGCAGAAGGCCCCATGCACTTCACCAAGCCTTGCCCCCAGTGTGGGGGGCACGGCAAGGTGGGGGAGAGATGTCGTGAGTGCGGCGGGAACGGACAGGTCCTTGGCACGGAAAAGGTCAGGGTGAAGATCCCCTCGGGCGTCAAGGAGGGCTCAAAGGTTCGCGTAGCCGGCAAAGGGGAACCGGGCCTCAATGGAGGTAAGCCTGGGGATCTCTATCTCATCATTCACGTGAAACCGCATCCCCTTTTGAAGAGGGAAGGCGATGACCTTTACATGGATATTCCCGTGACGGTTCGCGAGGCCATGGCCGGGGGTACTATCACAATCCCGACCATAGACGGCCAGGTAAAACTCAAGGTGCCTCCCAGAAGCCAGAGCGGTCAAACATTGAAGTTGAAGGGCAAGGGCGCGATTCGAGCCAAGACCAAACAGAGGGGCGACCTTCTGGTGAAACTGGTGGTCAAGGTTCCCCAGACCGATGACAGGGAGGTGCTCGATGCCGTGGAGAAGATGGAAAAATTCTACAGAGAGGACATCAGGGGGAATATCAGATTATAAAAACCAGGGACTTCACGTTGCTTTCGGCTTTGAGGGCTTCAAGATCCCCTTCCCGATATCTCCTGGAGGTGCTTCGCCAGGTCCTCAAGGATCGAATCAAATTGCCGTCTCATCTCGAACATGCTCTGCCTCATCCGCAGTATAATGTCCACACCCGGAAGGTTCACGTCCATCTCCTCGATGAGCATCTTCGCGAGGCGCAGCTTTTCAAGCTCGGCAGATGAGAAGAGTTTTGCCGGAGGATCCTCCCTGCACACAGGGCATATGATCTCCTCTTCCTCAAGCTCGGCGAGAAATCCTTCATCGACCTGAAAGATCTCAATGACCTCGGTTATTGTCCAGAACTCCTTGCTCATAATCCTGCCTTCTATTCCGATTGAAATGATTAAAGCCCTTGGGCCGAAGTTGTGCTACAGACCCATCTGCTTTCACCATTCGAATGCCTTGGCCTTGCCCCATCCCGCCGATAAGGTAAAGAGGGAGATCGTGTTCTTCGAAGAGCTTCTCAATGCCCTGTTCATTTTCCGCAGGCACGGTAAATAACAGCTGATAATCCTCTCCCCCTGAAATGGCGAGGTCGAGCGGATTGAACCCCTCACTTTGTGCGAGGAGCGTGAGCTCCGAGGAGAGGGGAATTCTTTCAGCGAAAAGCAATGCACCGACGCCGCTCTCCTCACAGATATGTCCCAGATCCGAGAGAAGGCCATCGCTCAAGTCGATCATGGCGCTGGCGAGCCCTGAGGCCGCGATGATCCTGCCTGCTTCAACCAAAGGTGCCGGATCGTTGTGGGCCTTGATGAAATAGCCGCCAGTCCCCTCGGGGGGCGTTAACTCGTTTTTCAGGATCTTCAGCCCCGCTATTGAGTCCCCCACATAGCCGGTGAGATAGATCTTATCCCCAGGGCTGGCACCGGATCTATAGAGCACCTCGTCTTGCCTCGCATCACCTATCATCGAGACGTTGATGGCCAGTTTATCGGGAGAGGCGACCGTATCGCCCCCGACTATGGTGAACTCATGGCGGTCGCAGATATCCCTCATGCCCCTGTAGAGTTCCTGGATTGCCTCCACCTCGGTCTCAACGGGAATGGCGAGGGAGATAAGGGCTGCGAGGGGCCTCCCGCCCATAGCCGCTATGTCGCTCAGGTTCACGGCTAAAGCCTTCCGGCCTAATTGATAGAAGGGTATCTTGCCGATCACGAAGTGGATGTCTTCAACGAGCATATCGGCCGTAACGAGCAAGGCGCGGCCCGTACGAGAGCTCAGCACGGCACAGTCGTCGCCAATGCCCTTGATAACGCCTTTTACAGGGATATCACACTGCCCCCTGATGGAGTCGATAAAACCGAATTCACCTATCTCGCTGAATCTCAAATCCCCACACCTTTCACGCAGCTAATTCTTAGCAGCATATAGTATAGTGAGCGATAATAAAAAGGAAGGGGATTTTTACCGATTCGTGTTTTTGAAGGTGGCCGGGTATGTAGCTTGATTCGCCCATCCGGGTCATGTATAATGCGCTCGCAATACAGAGGAGAAGATCGAGTTGTTCATTACCTTTGAAGGCATAGACGGATGCGGGAAATCAACACAGATTACGATCTTTGAGGCCATGCTCAAGGAGAGGGGGATCTCCCCGGTGCTCACACAGGAGCCCGGCGGAACGAAGATAGGCGAGGCGATCAGGAAGATACTTCTCGATGCGGATAACACACAATTGACCCCATTGACGGAGCTTTTTCTCTACGAGGCAGACCGGGCGCAGCACGTGAGCGAGGTAATCAAGCCGGCCCTGGAGGCTGGAAGGTGGGTAATCTGTGACAGGTATTTCGATGCGACCACGGTCTATCAAGGCGTGGTCCTGCAAGAGCACGAGGGATTGATCGAGCAATTAAACCTCGAGGCCTGCTCTCGTATCACGCCTGACGTAACCTTTCTGCTGGATTGCCCGGCAGAGGTTGGTTTGAGGAGGATAGAGGGAAGGCGAAGGGATGAGAGCGGGAAGGATAGATTCGAGAGGAAAACGCTCGATTTCCACACCAGGATACGGTATGGATACCTCGCATTGGCCAACAAGCATGGGGAGAGATTTACCATCATCGACTCCACATTGAGCAAGGAGCGCGTGGCGAGAAAGATCGGGGAGGCAATGAAGCCTTATTTATGAAATCACGGCAACTCCTCAGGTACATAGACTGAAGGTGGAAGGCTTTCAGGGGGTAAATGATTTGATCGCTGCAAACTAATTAGGCTTCAGTCTTCAGTCTATCAATCTGATAAATCACGAAGTGATTTTCTGTGATGAAGACATTTAAGGATATACGAGGTCAGGAAAGGGCGATAGCCTTCTTGCGGGGGGTTATCGCCAATGAGAGGGTCGCCTCGGGGTATCTGTTTGCCGGTCTCGGCGGGATAGGGAAGACAACCACTGCCCTTGCCTTTGCCCTATTGCTCAATTGCGAGGATCCCGCAGATAGGGATGCTTGTACGCGGTGTGATTCGTGCAGGAAGATATTCGATGGAAATCATCCTGATATATGCGTGATAGAGCCAGAAGAGGGGGGAAGGGCAATCAAGATCGATCGGATACGGGAGATCGAGAGGCAAATCGCCTTTTCCCCGGTTTCGGCGAGATACAGGGTCATGATAATCGATCCGGCGGAGAGGATGACCGATGAGGCGGCAAACGCATTCTTGAAGACGCTCGAGGAGCCGCCTCCTCGCAACGTCTTTATCCTGAATGTGAGGGATCCGGGAGACCTCTTTCCAACCATTGTATCGCGGTGTCAAAGGGTTCCATTTAAACCCCTGGCCACCGGGTATATAGCGGATTTCTTGACACACGAGGAGAATGTGGATGCCGAAAGGGCAAGGCTCGTGGCACGGCTGTCAGAGGGAAGCCTTGGCAGGGCACAAAGGCTCGCCACCGATGAGCTTTTCCAGGAAAGGGCGCACTGGTTGGCGAGGCTAAGCAACGTGGCGGGCGGGTCTTTGGATACATTGCTGGATCTCGCACGGGAGTGTTCAAGCCTCGAGAAACCGACTCCTGCCAGCAGCATGGAGCCCGGGGAAGAGAAAATTGCCCTGATGATGGGGATCTGGAAGAGCTGGTATCGGGATTTGCTGCTCATCAAACAAGGGGGAACGCGGGATCTGGTCTTCAATTCCGATCTGGGCAGCCATCTTGAAGAGGCATCTGCATTCTACACGGTAAATGCACTTATCGGCGCCATCTCGGTTATCTCCAGGGCCGAACGTGATCTCATGAACAACAGGAATCCCCTTTTGCTCCTCGAGAGATCACTGCTTGGGTTGAAGGAAATTGCAAATGCAGGATAGCAGTGTGAGCAAGGGTAGCCTGAGGAAGATCGTGAACGTGAGCCTCAGAAAGGATGGACGAATCCATGAGTTCTACACGGGCCACTTTGTGCTCAGTGGCGGGGATAAGGTAATAGTTGAGGCGAAGAAGGGTCTTGAGCTGGGCACCGTGTGCAGCAAACCCAGGCTTCGGGATGCCAGCATGCCCAGCAGGCCGATCAAGAAGATATTTCGCCTCGCAACACCCGAGGATATAGAGAAGAAGGAGAAGAATGAGCGGGTTGAAGCGGAGGCCACGGAATACTGTAAAGAGCTGATAAAGGCGAAAAATCTACCCATGAACCTGATAGCAGTAGAGCTTCCCTTTGAGGTGAACAGGCTTGTATTTTACTATACCGCAAATGTGAGGGTTGATTTCCGGGAACTGGTGAAGGATCTGGTGAAGAAGTTCAATACGCACGTGGAGATGAGGCAGATCGGTACCAGGGACCTGTCACGAATGATAGGCGGAATCGGTCACTGCGGTCGCCGATTATGCTGCTCTCTATTTCTCTCGGACTTTGACCCCATTTCAATACGGATGGCGAAAGACCAAGATCTCTCCCTCAATCCCGATAAGATCTCCGGCGTATGCGGGAGACTGATGTGTTGCCTTGCCTTTGAGCACGAGACTTACATGGATAAGAAGAAAAATGATCAAGGAAATAACGACAAGAAAAAGCGATAACACGTTCTATGTGACTACGCCTATTTACTACGTGAACGCGGAGCCCCACATTGGGCACGCCTACTCCACCATTGTAGCGGATGTGATCGCGAGGTTTTACCGGCTGGCCGGTTTTGACGCCTTCTTCCTCACGGGCACGGATGAGCACGGAGACAAGGTAGTTGAAGCGGCCGAGAAGGCGGGGGCAACGGTCAAGTCATATGTGGATAAAATAGCCACCATCTTCAGGGAGACCTGGCCCAAACTCAATATTACCAACGACTATTTTATCCGCACCACCGATGAGAACCATATAGAGACGGTCAGGGAAATCCTCACCAGGGTATACGAGAGAGGGGATATATACTTCGGCGAATACGAGGGCAAGTATTGTGTAGGATGCGAGCGTTTCTACACGGACACGGAGCTCGTAGATGATAAGTGCCCGATCCATCTGAGCGAGCCTAAGCTCATCAAGGAGGAGAATTACTTCTTCAGGATGAGCAGATACCAGGGCTGGCTCATAGACTACATCGACAAGAACCCGGAGTTCATAAGGCCCGAGAGGTATCGAAACGAGGTGTTGGCCTTCCTGAGGGAGCCGCTTGAAGACCTCTGCATATCGAGGCCGAAGAGGAGGCTATCCTGGGGGATCCTCCTTCCCTTTGATGATAACTATGTCACCTATGTGTGGTTCGACGCCCTGATCAACTACGTATCGGCCCTGGGCTATCCCGACGGGGAACGGTTCAGGAAGTACTGGCCCGTTGCGCAGCATATCATCGCCAAGGATATCCTTAAGCCCCACGGGATATTCTGGCCGTGTATGCTCAAGGCAGCCGGGATTGCTCCCTACCGGCACCTGAACGTGCATGGCTACTGGAACATCGACGCGGGCAAGATGTCGAAGAGCCTCGGAAATATAGTCAAGCCCATGGATCTATCCTCGAAGTACGGCCTGGATGCGTTTCGCTACTTCCTGCTGAGGGAGATGGTCTTTGGGCTCGATTCCGATTTCAGCGAGGAGGCCCTCGTCAAGAGGCTTAACTCGGATCTTGCAAATGACCTGGGGAACCTGGTGAGCAGAAGCACGGCCATGGCGAGCAGCTACCTCGACGGCCTCCTTCCTGGCCCCGGGACGCTTGAGGATGAGGATCTCAGGGTAAGGGATGCCTCACTCAAGGCCGTCAATGCGTATAGGGAGGAGATGGAGGGCTTTGCCTTTCACAAGGCGTTGATCACCGTGTGGGAGGTAATCGGCACGGTCAACAAATACATCGATACCACCAAACCCTGGAGCCTTGTGAAATCGGATCGAGACCGCTTGGCAACGATACTCCATACAATCTCAGAGGCGATAAAGATCGTCTCGGTCCTCCTGTGGCCCTTTATGCCCCAAAGCGCGGAGAGGATTCAGGATCAGCTGGGGTATAAGGTTGTGGGGTTGGAGCTGCCTCTTGCGGCCATAAGGGAATGGGGAAAGGTAAAACCGGTACGGCCGATATCCAAGGGCCCGGCGCTCTTTCCGCGGGTAAGGCTTGAAGGGGAGCCCGAGGAGGCGAAGCGGGCGCTGGTGAGTTTGGAGGAGTTTCAAAGGCTGGACCTGCGGACCGGCACTATCAAAATGGCAGAGGCAATCCCCGGATCCGATAAGTTGCTCAAGCTCACCATTGACATCGGAGAGGTGAGGACAATCGTGGCTGGCCTCGCCGCACACTATACCGTGGATGAGCTGAGGAACAAACAGGTGATAGTGCTCGCCAATCTGAAGCCCGTCAAGCTCATGGGAGTTGAATCCCAGGGGATGATCTTGGCAGCGGAGGATGAGGCAGGGGTCTATCTGCTAAGGCCTGACAAGGAAAGCAAACCGGGGAGCCCAATCAGCTGATACCCGATAGTGCTCCCCGGCTTTTCAAACGAACCTCAAAAAACGCTCTAAATCTTGCCCTTTCTTTCAGCTAGGACGTTAAATCAAGGCTGGGTATTCGTCACTTGTTGAGCAGGTAGAGCCCCTCAATTTGCTTCTTCTGATTTATGATAAACCCGACCAGGTCGCCAGGCCGAAACTGGGATCTCGATGCGTGTTTTCTCGTGGGTGTTGAAAATGTCACAAAGGGAGAGAAGCCGAAGCTACAGTCATCGATTACGATTCCATCCTTTCCAATGCTGTCGATATGGCCCTCCCTGTCGAACTTGGGGGGATAGTACGAAGGGAAGGCCCACTCCCCCTTGGCCACCTTCTTCGCATGGCACACATCCCCGGGCAGGCAAAGGCCAGTTATGAGCAACACCGCTGCCATAACCAGTAGTGCGCGCGTTATCCTTACGTGCCTCATCGTGTTATCCTCCTTATTGCTATAAAACATGATCTTATGTATTTACAAGGTTCTATTCGTTCGGGATTGCAGCCCCTACTGGGAGTATTCCCTCCAGCTGGTGATGCCCAGTTTCACCACCTGCTCCATTACCGTCGCGATAGTTCCTGATGAAGAGCTGAAGTATTTCATCTCGGTTTGATCCATCCTCAAGATCGCAGGAGGTTGAAGCCTGCCCTCTTGCTCTGTACCGCTCGGGGCGACCATGATCGGGTTTTCCTCGGTTCCGATATTGATGAGATCACTTTCATTGATCACGCCGTCATTGTTGATATCGAACTGGGGCTCGGTAAGCCGCGCGCCGGTGCAGGCATCGATCTCGTGAACGATGCTGTAGCCCCCTGAGCCGCACGGTGCGGTTTCGGGATAGAAGCTCACCACGACCGCCTTATCTTCCCTGATCATCACATCTACGACCACCCTCTCTCCGCTGATCGGCAGATCGAAGTACCATCCCGCATTGTTGGCAACGGTGCTTGAGGGATTGTCCCATTTCGGGTTCTCCACGGTGGAGTCCGGATCTACCTCAGTCTCCCAGGAAGCCGCGTTGTCACTCAGGGTCCTGAGTTTTTCGCCGTTATACACCCCGTAGTCCACTTGTGTCTGCTGAAGCATGGTCACCGTATCAGGCTGGTTTGAGAGCTCAGGGGTAGAGCCTCTCTCGAAGCTCCCCAGGTATTCGCTGTCATCGTCGTCATCTCCGTAATCCCATACGCCGTAGATGGTTTGGGTGCTGGTATCGGAGACGTCGGTTTCTCCCAGATATGAACCGGTGGCAAATACCACGATGTAGCCGTCTTTCTCGCAGTGCTGCATCACATCGGGCTTTGTAGTGATGGACTGGATCGCGCCACCGGGGCCTTTTGCCTGAAAAAGTGGTTTGGGGGTGCCACCGGATTTATAGGCAACATCCCATGAAGCGGAGCTGGTGGCGGTGAGGTCGAATTTCCACAGGTTCCCCTTCAGATCCCCTGCATACACGTAGTCCACCTTTTGATCCATATCCACATCGACTGCCACTGCAGTTGACAGCCCATTGCAATCACCCACGCCGGTATCTATCTTCTTGATCACCTGACCGGTGATGGGGTTTAGCACGTAGAGCACCGCGTGCTCGTTGACGCTGCTATAGCCATTGCCGAAGATCACCACATACCCAACTGGATCGTAGGAATCCACGATCACGGGCTTGCTGTAAGTAAAGCCGAGGTCATCGTCATTGCCGTACTCCCACAGAAACCTCGAGGCCAGTCCGGTCTCCGTCGTAATGGAGGTGGCATTTGTCACGTCAAGGGCATAGTATCCCCTGCCGCCCTTCTCCAATCCGCCCACCAGCACGGTTTTGTTCAGAGACGGTATCTCCTTAACAGTGGGGGTGAGATCCACGTAGTACTTATGGGTATATTCGGTGCCCGCAAGCTGGCTGAGATTTTCAAACACCAGGTTGGGCACATAGGCAAACAGCTCGGTGCCATCGTCGGCGGAGAAGGCGTGGAGCATCCCGTCATTTCCGCCCGAATAGAGAACACTGTTATTGAACACGGGCGAAGAGTGAATCAGATCCCCAAGCCTCCAGTAGCGATCCCTGAATGGACCGCCGTTTGCCTCCTCATTGCTGTCATCGCCCCTGATGTAGTTGAGGATTTCCTGTGCCGTGGTAGGATCGGCATTGAGCTGGCTTTGCTGGGTGGCCGACAGGCTCCCGTACCTTAAGGGAATCCCTGAGGCACCGTTGGAGGTGGCGATGATCCTGCCCGTATCCCAGTTGACGGTCTCGAGCTCATCGGCTGCTGACCACTGGTAGGAGGTGGTGATCACCTTGCCGGTTTCGGTGTCGATGCCGTAGGCCTTCACATCCCCTGTCCAGCCATCGCTGTTATAGCTCGCCTGGAACATGAGGATATTCGCGCCGAGCTTCTCGTAGAGCTCATCCCCGTTCACGGACACCGCCGAGGCGGATGCGATCCGCGATTCTATGTGCTGCATGATGGAGAGCAGGGAGTTCACCAGATCATCCGGCCTCGAGGCGCTCAAAAACGTGCCCCTCCCGTTTACGGCGGCATGGTACAGGTCATCGATCGCCGTGTTGCTATCCGCAACCGCCTGCGGCCACGTGGGGAAAGGCCCGTCTACTACGTCATAGTCATCGGGGTTGAGGGTGCCGTGCACCCCGAAGGATACCGAATAGGTGACCATGTGCTGGTGGGACGCGGTGTCTGTTTCGGTGGTGGGCACCAGATTATCGAGGCTCGAGGAGAGGTCGTTCTCATAGTAGTACATGGCCACGTCAGCCAGGGTATTTGAATAACTATCGGCGTAAGGCGCCCCATTGTCGCCATCCACATTTCCCACGTTCGGGCTTGTTGTACCGTTCCAGTACCCATCGGTCATAACCACGGCAAAGGCCTGCTGACACCCGCCGCCATTAGCAGCGTCGGCAAAGGGGGAGGCGCCAAGCCCGCTGGGATTCACCCCATCATCCTGATTGAAGTACTGGCCCACATACTTTAATCCGAGCCTCAGGGGGGTACCCTGCGCTTGGAGCACGAGATTATAGAGATTGTTCAAGAGCACACTTGACTCATCATCGCCCTCCACCTTCACCTTGAGCACGGGCTGTACCAGGTTCCCGTTGATGCTCCTGAACCCGATCTGCACCCCCTGCATGCTCGCGATCACCTTTGCGATGGAACATGTGGCGGTGAGCTCGCGCCTCCGATAGAATGAGTACCAGTTCGCGAAGTTCTGGCGCTCCTCAGCGTAGGTTCCGCTCACCTGGACATCCGAAGGAGGAGAGCTTGTGGGCCACAGCTCGCCGGCATCCACTATGTCATCGCCATCTAAGTCGTTGAACGCGTAATACTCTATGTCTCCGTCGAGATTTATGAGATAGGGCTTGCCCTCCTCGCTGGACCACACGTAGTAGTGGGCCCTCTTGATATCCAGTTTCGATATCGCGGTCGATACGAACCGCACCGCATCGGCGCACACCCTGTCTTGATCGTTATCGGTAACGTGATAGGTGATGCTCACGCTCCCGGCCCCCGCGTCGAAGCTGTAGGTGCCCAGATGGTACCAGCCTCCGTCATCGACCTCTTGATTTACCGTGACCGTGTCGGTTGCTCCACCCGCGTAGGTAATGGTATAGGGCACGGCGTCAGAGCGGGTCGGATCGATGTGATACCACTTGGCATACACCTCATACTGTCCCGCGGGCAGGTCAGGCGTCCAGGTGGCGGTGATATCCTGATCGTCCTGATTGGTGAAATAGTAGTGGGAGTCGTATGCCTCGGCGTTGGTGGAATCGCCCCAGACCCCGGTCTTGGAGAACTTATCGGTATCCAGCTCGTCGATGATGTAGCCCAACTCGATGCTGGTGTAGGTGCCGTTCAGATTGAATGTCGGTGATGAGTGCATCGGGTGCGACCTGGGGGTGTCCGGATCTGCGTTCGAAAGGGTCGGCCATGGGTCATAGGTGGTGGTTGGGTCGTAGTACATCTTGTTGTAGCCCGCCCATTGTGACTTCCACTTCAATCGTTGCGTGGAGTTCGAATAGCCCAAGATCTTATCATTGCCGTAAGGAAGGTTATCTCCCGGATCATCGAACACATAGTACTTTCCTTCAAATACCCCGTCGCTTTCAGTGGTGATGAACTCCCAGTCCATGCTCCCCGAGTCATCCAGCACGAACATGATATTGGCGGGCGCCGCCTTCACCAGGGTGGTCAGCGGTATCTCGGCGATATCCCGGCACTCCCCGGGAGGAAGTGCGAAGTACGCCACGATGGTATGATCACCAGTGACGTTGGTGAAGGTGTAACTCCCTATTGCACCCTGGGAGGCTCCATCCACCACCACATCGGAGATGGAATTCCCCACGTCCGCCGCGATGGTAAAGCCCTGATTCTGCCCGTCAACCACCGCCACGGACCCAGACGGCGAGATGCTCCCGCCGTTTCCCGCGGTGGCGGTAACGGTGTGCATAAGGGGTGCGGCGAATTCAATGTGGAGCAAGGGGGCCCTTGAGCTATCTCCGTTGTATGATTCAGCAACCCTCTTGCCTGAACCCTCGATGATAAAGACCATGTCGTTTCCCGCGGCCCATCCGGCCCTGTTCACGATCTCCTGGACTATCGATTTGAGCTCCGTGGTCTGATACGTTGCGTGCACCGTGGTCCATGCCTCGGGGGACCAGCTCTTCGAGGCGCTGGTCTTGGTTCGGTTAGAGATGTTATGATTGGACCCCCAGCCACTGCTGAATATTGGCGCGTCATCAATATCCTCTCCATAAATGGTGAGATCGGTAGTCGTACTGCTTGTTTCATCTGCGGAGAACTCGATGTAGGCCCCGGTGATGTTGTAGCCGTTTGGTATCTGGATGTTTTGAAAGCGGATGCCCACTACCTGGTTACCGCGACTCGAATCATATATCAGCTCAAGGTCAGAGCTACCAAGCTCCATCTGTCCATCGCTAACCCTTTCCTCCGCGTCGTCGTCTCCCCTTGAGACCCTCACGTTAATGGTGGCAGCCTGTAGGTATTGCGGGATAGCAAGGACAAAGAAGAGAAGCGCTATTATGAAGAACATAGCCTTACGTTTCGGTTTCATTTGGATCACCTCCATCTCTAAGAACCCGGGGTTTTTAAGCCATGGATTCTCTTAGTCTCGTTAAAAGGCCCTCCTGTAGCCCACTCCTATGATGACGAGCCCGCCGGTTGGTGCTTGGCCGCGGCCGTATATAGTGTAGCCATACACATTGGATTTGCCCATATCCAAGGAACTGCCGCCTACTATCCCATGCGATCCAGCGAGAAGCTGGGAACCCCCAGTACCCGCAACAGGGGGAAAGGGGGCACCTCCCGTCCAGTAGTTCCCATCCAGAATATTGGCATCAGTCACGTCATTCACTGTGGGATTCAGCCAGCCAGGCGGATTGTCCCGTGGATTGGGAGCAGCGTCATCCAGACTCTGGATGCCTTGCATGGCCGCAGCTTCGGCAAAATAAAGTGCTACCGTATAATCTTCAACGTTTCTGGTGACCAGATTCTCGATATTTGAGGTCGTAGTCGCCGAGATGCCGATGATGACAAGAAGCGCAAGCATGACCAACGCTATGACCAGCACCGAGCCTTCTTCGTTTTTAATAACATTTTTACCCTTCATGGTATGAATCCTCAAATCCGGGTTGCTTTTTCCTATCGGGTTCATGCTTGCCATTGTATTCCCCATCCAATTATACGTTCGGCTTGACGCAAGTGAGCACCACCGGCCGACGCGCGACTCCCTTTTCCTGATAATTGACCGTTACCGTTATTAGCTTGCAATTGGCAATAGGGTTATTATTGGCTACATTCCAGGTGATGGTGTAGTTGCCCTGGACAGTAGGCCCACCAGAAGCCACATTGGCATACGGAAGGGCCATGAGTGATTCCATCTGCGTCTGAGCCCAGGCAACGGCCTCTGTCCTGTCCGAGGCCATAAGGTTCCCCCGGATGGCACTGCCCTGGAGGGATGAGACTGCAAGCAGGCCAAAGGACAACACAGCCACGGCAAACAGTACCTCTATCAGGGTAAAACCCCCCTCATTTTTTTGTTTCCCAAGGGAGTTCTTTCTACAGTGCTGGTATGATCTCATGGCACCTTTCCCCTATCTGTTAAAGGTTTCGGCAAGAGATGGTGGTAGAGAGAGTCCTGCGGCGAAAGTTATCATTTTGTACGCCTAAAATGGTTTGCCCCTGAAGATTCGTGTAGATTCTGGCATCCGTATACCCAGGGTCCGCCCTGCCCGTCCTGGCCACAACAGCAACCTGAACGGACCTTATCTGTCTGATATTCGTGGTGACATTGCCCATCCCATCGTCATCCAGCACGTTAGGGGGCGAGGCCCCGTCAAGATACACGAAATTAAGGGCATCGATGTTTTCGGCCAAGGGCTGGTTGTTCCTTTCAATCTGATCGTCCACCGCGTCGAGTGAGTAGGTGATAGTCTCGGTGACTTGGTTTCCGTCGGGATCAGTGGTAAAGCTAATACTGTTGGGGCTCGCTGTCTGAATGCCCGGGGCTGGATTAATCTTTTTTGTTGGATCACAACCTGCCAACCTGATGTCGCGTTCCATGAAATACATGGCAGCCCTGACATTCTGCTGGGCTCCTGCGATCTGTTCCTGGACAAGAAAGGATTTTTGCTGCTGGTAGTAAATGGCGCCAATGGAGGCCATGACAACGGCAGATAGGCCCATAGCCACTAGAAGCTCTGTGAGCGTAAAACCCTTATCGTTAAAATACCTTGGATTATTTTTTTTCATAACCAGTTCCCTTTACTCCCATGCGGCCCCGTTCCACCTTCGCAAAAGTGATACGCCGCTGGTTAAGCTGCCTATTCCAAAGGAATTGTTTTTATTATTGCTGAGGTACACATAGCCCGATGGCGGATTGAGAAATCCCCTTGAACTGAACACGGCCACATTGCTGCCAAAGGTTACCTCATCCCCAAATCCAGCTCCAATAGCGACAGTAGCACTCCCATGACCGTATTGAATACTATTTCCGTAATCCGATAGGTTAACCGTCTTTTCAATGGCGTTATCACCGGTAGTGGTCCAATCGTCATCAGCCCCATCATCAGAGCAGACGAAATAGCGATTTGCTCCTGTATCGAATACGATTGCCCAGGCGGCATTGTTTCTCACCGCACTCATCTTGGCCAGTTGCATGTTGGAATATACGTCCCTGGCTGCGGCCCTGAGCTTGTAGTCAGGGAGCCATCTCGCAAATACGGGAATGGTGATCGTGACCACGATGGCCAACACCACCATCGTAACCAGAAGCTCCATCATGGTAAAACCCTCTTTTTCCATAAAGCGTCATCCCATAGTGTTTTGTGTTAAAGATTAGCAAAAGGAATGCCAGCCGATCTCTTCCCTTTTGTTGAGACTTTATCTAGTTGTTATTATTACCAAAATACATCTCATTCACTATTTCAAACAACCACAGGAAAAAGAAATGCTGTCAAATGATTTATCGATTGTAAGGTAACCTTACACCGCAGGTATCCTTTATATGGAACGGATGGAACGAATTAGTTACCCTAAATTATATGCCTTAATCTTGGCGATGAGCACAGGACGGCTGATCTCGAGTATCTTGGCAGCCTGTGTCCTGTTCCCGCTGGTTTTCCTCAGGGCCCGCTCTATGAGATCTTTTTCGACAATGCGCGATGCCTCTTTGATGGATGAGACGCCTTCTGGTGCAAGCGCAGTGGGTGGAGATAGGCCTGCTTTCAATGTTGGCGGAATATCGGATATTCCCAGGGTGTTGCGCGGGGCGAGGAGAATTGCCCTTTCAATGACGTTCTCAAGCTCGCGCACATTGCCGGGCCACGGGTAGGTCATAAACCGTTCCATGACCTCGGGGGAAATCCCCTGGATATCCTTTTTAAGCTTTTCATTGAAAAGCCCCACGAAGTGCTCGGCGAGAAGCGGTATATCCTCTACCCTCTCCCTGAGGGGAGGCAGGTAGATGTTCACCACGTTTATGCGGTAGTAGAGGTCTTCCCTGAAGGTTCCCTTTTTGATCTCCTCCGCCAGATTCTTGGCGGTGGCGGCAACCACCCTCACATCTATCTTCTTGACGCCGATGGATCCCAGGGGAGTAATCTCCTCCTCCTGGAGAACCCTTAGCAGTTTCACCTGGAGTGAAAGCGGGAGCTCGCCTATCTCATCGAGAAAGATGGTTCCCCTATGAGACTCCTCAAAACGGCCTGTCTTATCCTGCTTCGCGTCGGTAAAGGCCCCCTTCTTATAGCCGAAAAGCTCGCTCTCGAGAAGGGTCTCGGGGATCCCCCCGCAGTTCACGGACACAAGCGGGCCGCTGTGCCTTGACCCATTGAAGTGTATTGCCCTTGCAACCAGCTCCTTTCCGGTACCGCTCTCACCGGTAATGAGCACCGTGGTCTTGTAGTCCGCCACTTTTTTGATGAGGTCAAACACGGACTGCATCGCCTTGCTCTTTGCCACGATGTTGTTGAAGTTGTAGCTCTCCTCGATCCTCTTAATCTGATTCCGCAGCCTCAGGTTTTCGCTTTTAAGCCGCTCCCTCTCCTCGGCCTTCCTCAAGGTTAAGAGCACCTCATCGGTTTTAAACGGCTTGCTGATGTAATCGTAGGCCCCCAATTTCATGGCACCGATTGCGGTATCCACCGTGCCGTAGGCGGACATCATGATAACGGAGGTGTCCTTTAGCTTATCGGTCGCCGATTTCAGGAATGCTATGCCGTCCATTCTGGGCATCTTGATATCGCACAGGATGAAATCGAAGGCCTCCCCTTCTACGGCCTCCAATCCCTGTTGGCCATCATGTGCGGTTTTGACCTCGTACCCAGCCTTGCTCAAAAGCACGCTGAGCATGTGCCTCATATTTGCTTCATCTTCGATAATGAGGATCTTTTTTGTCGCCATGTTGAATCTCGCACGGTGTTTGAAAGTTGAAACGCTACGCGTTCTCATAGAGGGGGAGGATAACGCTCACTGTGGTGCCTATCCCCTGTTCGCTATTGGCTTTTATATCGCCCCCCATATCCTCAACAATCCTCAGGCTCACTGAAAGCCCGAGCCCCGTCCCCTTTCCCGGCTCCTTGGTGGTGTAAAACGGATCGAATATCCTGTGAATTTCTTCCGTGGGGATTCCCGGTCCATTGTCGATAAAGTTAATGTGCACTCTATGTCCATTTTTCTTTTCGGATCGAGCATCTGGCGATAACTCCGTCCTTATTGACAATACCCTTTGAGAGGTCCCATGGCTTGCTTGGCCGGCCTCCATAGCATCGACTGCGTTCATTACGATATTCAAAAATACCTGTTTGAGTTTGTCCGGGTCGGCGAGCACGGTATCCCTATCTGCACCCTTATCGAAGGTAAGCGCGACATCAGCCATCATTGGCTGAGGCTTGAGCATATCAAGCATGTCGGTGATGGTCCGATGAACGGAGACTTCTTTCACCTCGCCCTTTGATGGCCTCGAGAAGTCGAGAAGGTTTCTGATGGTCCTGTTTACCCGGTCTATCTCCTCTCCAATTCGATCGATAATGTCGCTCCTCTCTTCCTTATCCAGCCCGTTTCCCTTGAGGAGATCCAGGTAACCGAGCACGATACCGATCGGATTTCCGATTTCATGGGCAATACCCGAGGCCAATCTGCCGATGGATGCCAGTTTTTCCGATCGAATTATCTCCTCTTGGGCCTGTCTCAACTCTACATTGGCCTTCTCAAGGGAGGTTACGCTCGTCTTGAGCTCCGCCTTGCTCTCCTCTAAGCCGCGCAGCATAAGATTGAGGGCCCTCGATAGTTTGCCAAACTCATTCTGCCCCGAAGTAGGGGCGAGAAAAAAGGTCTCACCTTCCTTGAATTCCTCGGCCCTCTTCACGAGGCGATTTATTGGTCGTACCAGGCTCCTGTGAAGGAGATAAAAGCCCAACAATCCCAGAAACAGGGTATTTAACAGTATATAGAAGAGGACGATTTTCTGGGATTCCCTGATGGCATTGTACATGGACGACAGGGGTACCTGGATTGAGGCCACACCCACGACGGCCTTGTTTTGAGACAGCGGTGTAGCTAGAAAAAGATCACCCTTCTGAGGGGATAGAATGCCCCATGTGGCAGGGGGAACAGACATCGTTTCCCTTCTCCGGTGCAAGGATCTCTCTGCCAGATCTGATAGGGTGTCTCGTTGCCCCTCGGCTATGACGGCGGTTTCAAATAGGATACTTCCGGAACCATCGAGGATAAGAGCTGCTGAGAGGTGCGCTTCTTTTGCAAGTCGGGTGAGATTCCGATGAAGGGGATACACCTTTCCGTATTCGCCGGGTATTCGCTGCTGCAAACCGATTATCAGGATTTGTTCAATGGAACGAAGAGCCAACCTTCCCCTTTGTATCTCCGCCCGAAGTAAATCCCTCTCGACCATCCTGATCATAACGATATCGAGCAGTATCATGGCTAACGCGAGGATAAGCACGAATATCAGAAAGATTCCCGTCTTTAGGCTATATACGGAGAATTTCATGGGTGTTATGTGATGATGCTTGTTTCGCAGTTCATTGTATGCAATTGCCCAATCTGAGAGAAAGATAATATAGAAAGATACTACGTTCCGTTCCTAATTGCCAGTCCATAAGCAGGAGGCTTGAAACTTACTATGGATAGATCGCGCCTGGCACCATCTTCTCAATTATAGTCGGCATGGTACAGGGATTTGGGCCATTTAAGGGGGAGGGGTGGAAATTTCACATCCCTCAACGGACGAGGTATGAGATATACCAACGTATCACCTCAGGGCCAAAGAATATATAGATAAGGGAGGCGAGGGCAAGAAAGGGCCCGAAGGGTATCTTGGTCCTTAGGCCTTTCTTTAATATCAGACCGCTGCCGCCACCAAGGAAAAGGCCGATCAGGCTGCTTGCCAAAAGGATGAAGGGTATCGCCTTCCACCCGAGCCACGCGCCCATCATTGCCAGGAGTTTGATATCCCCTCCCCCCATTCCCTCCCTTCCGGTGATCCATTTATAGCCAACGGCTATTAACCATAATAGACCGCCGCCCACGAGGATTCCGAGAAGCGAGTCCAGCCATGATATTGTTGGAATGAGTAGGGAAGCGCCAATTCCACACGGAATTCCGGGAATTGAGATGGCATCAGGTATGATTTGATGAGAGAGATCAATAAATGTAATAATGATTAATGCCGCCGAAAATAACAGGAGCAGCAAGAACTGCACGGTTAGTCCATACCTCATAAAAAGCGCCACGGTCATCAGGCCGGTTAACCCTTCCACTACGGGATAGCGGGGGGAGATACGATTTTTACAGTATCTGCACTTTCCCCCAAGGAGGATATAACTTATAATGGGTATGTTATCGTAGAATCTTATGGGCTTGTTGCAATGGGGACAATGGGAGGGAGGGCGAATGAGAGATTCGCGTTTTGGCAGCCTCACAATACAGACATTTAAGAAGCTTCCAACTATGGCACCGAGGGAGAAGAGGAAGAAAAGGCTCATTTTATCTAATTAAAGGGTTTCCGCTATGAGCACTGCTTTTCTTGAATGCTGTATCCAACTACGACCTAGACAAAAGATGCTGAGATGATTACATATAGTACAATATAGACGATTTGACAACTACATCGATTCATGAGGCGATATTCATTGTACTAGAAGCCCTTCTGTTGTTTCTAAATCTTAATGCACCGTAATCAACCGGTAACGCGCCCCAAGGACGGAGGTAAGACCATGCTTTTAGCGATCAATCCGCATAATCCACAGAAAAGGCTCATCAACAAGGTTGTTGAGGTATTGGATCAAGGTGGGCTCATCATCTATCCCACGGACACCTTTTACGGCATAGGGTGCGATCTCTTTAATAAAAGGGCCATTACGCGCGTATACCAGCTCAAGAGAAGGCCACTGACAAAACCATTCTCCTTTGTTTGCGCTGACCTAAAGGATATAAGCATCTATGCCAAGGTTTCAAATAATGCTTACAGGATAATGAAGAGGTCGCTGCCCGGGCCTTACACCTTTATATTAGAGGGAACGAGGCTCGTGCCCAAGCTCATGCTTACATCGAGAAGAACCGTGGGTATACGAGTGCCGAACAACAAAATCTGTTTAAGCATCGTAAAAGGGTTGGGCCGCCCCATTATCAGCACCAGTGTAACCCTTGCCGAGCCCTCGGAAATCAATGACATTTACGCCTCATCTGTCGGGATCGTCATCGATGGCGGAGTGATCTCATACGAGCCTTCCACCGTAATCTCCTTGGTAGACGATAATCCGGAGGTAATCAGGGAAGGGAAGGGAGAGATTGATTTCCTCTAATCGGAAACGGCGAATCTGCCATTCCATCGATACTCTACAAGCCCGGAATGACGTTCGACCCTGGTCATGATATAGTCAGCGAAATCCTTGAATAGATAATCCCAAAGAAGGGATCTTCTCTTTGTCTCGGGATATACCAATTTTACCTCTCCCTTGATTTTGGCCATCCCCTTGGCGATGTTCACCGCATCCTGAAAATTGCCGAGATAATCCACGAGGCCCAGTTCCTTGGCCTCTCTGCCTGAAAATATCCTGCCATCGGCGAGCTCAAGAACCTTCTCTCTCGGCATGTTCCTTCCCTGAGCAACGGCAAGGACGAATTGGTTACGAATATCCTCAATGAGGTTCTTGAGTATCCTTCTTTCCGTTTCCGTCATCTCTCGATTCGGTGAACCCATATCCTTGAACTCGCCGCTCTTAATGACCTCCATTTCAATTCCGATCTTCTTGAGGAGTTCCTCGACCCTGATGAATTCCATGAGCACCCCGATGCTGCCGGTCAGGGTTCCGGGATTGGCGACTATTCTGTCTGCTGCCGATGCGATGTAGTAAGCACCGGATGCCCCAAGGGATCCAATGGAGGCTACTACATTCTTTGTCTTCGCGGTTCGTCTTGTCTCGCTGTATATCTCCTGTGAGGGGCCAACCCCCCCGCCCGGCGAGTTTATCTTCAGGATTATTGCCTTTATCTGGGTGTCCCTTCTGAAGGCAATCAGCTGCTCGAGGATTTTATCCGGATCGTTTATGACGCCCTGTATGGGAATCACCCCTATCTTATTGCCGAACGACAGGAATGGTGTACCATGAGAAAAGGATAAGACAATGGCCATTACCGTACCAAAACAGAGAATGGCTATGCCGAGTATTACCAGGACTATTGTGATCGGGCGATCCTTTTTAATCATGAGATTTCATCACCATATTAGCGGTAAGAGCGTTCATCCTCACGAAAGGCGTAAGAAGGGCAACCCTTGATGACATGTCGCTGAGTATCAGGAGGGCTGAGTATCTTCAGTAGGTTCTTTTTCCTGTTCCGGGGTTTCAACAGATTCAGCGGTTTCGGTGCCTTCCTTTTCCGGATTCTCCTTGCCTTTCTGAAGATTGAGCCCGCCATCGGCCTCTATCTTCTCCTTTATGAGCATCCCAACGTTGGAGGCAACCTCGTTTGCGCTGCTCTTGTAGTCATCGTAAATGTCTTTGAATTCTTTGTCCTGAAGTTTTTTTATCGAGAGGCCGATCTTTTTATCGTCCCTGGAGACGTTCACCACCAGGCTCTGTATGACATCATCGATCTGGAATTTCCCCAGAGATGACTTAGACTTCCCCTTGCCTATTTCAGAGGTATGGATAAGGCCCTCGATACCTTCCTCTAACTCCACGAATACGCCAAAGTCGGTAATATTGGTGACCTTTCCCGTGACCTTTGTGCCCACCTTGTATTTTTCGGGGATCTGCTCCCAAGGGTCTGGCGCCAGTTGTTTTATACCCAGGGAAAAACGTTCGCTTCCCTTATCAATGGCCAGCACTTTGGCCTGTACCTCATCCCCCTTTTTATAGAGCTCGGAGGGATGTTTAATCTTCTGGGTCCAGGATATATCGGAGATGTGCACGAGCCCGTCGATGTCATCATCAATGCCAATAAAGAGCCCAAAATCGGTTATATTTTTTATGCGACCCTCAATAATAGTGCCTACGGGGTACTTCTCCCCAATGAGGTCCCAGGGATTGGGCTTTACCTGTTTCATTCCTAGTGATACCCTCTTGTTGTCGGTATCGAGATTGAGAACTACTGCCTCCACAATCTCGCCGATGCTGACTACCTGGGAAGGGTGTTTGACCTTCTTTGTCCACGACATCTCTGAGATATGGATTAGACCCTCCACCCCCTCCTCTATTTCTACAAACGCGCCATAATCAGTGAGATTTACGACGGTCCCTGTAACCTTATTACCTACGGGGTATCTCGTGGATGCATCGGTCCAAGGGTCTGGTTTGAGTTGTTTGAGCCCCAGGGAAACCCTCTCCCTCTCTCTATCGAAATGAATGATCTTCACCGTGATTTCGTCCCCTATATTGAACATCGTAGAAGGATGAGAAACCCTACCCCAGGACATATCCGTTATATGAAGAAGCCCATCGATGCCGCCAAGATCTATAAAGAGCCCGTAGTCGGTGATATTCTTGACGGTACCTTCCACCACTGCACCCTCTTCTATGAGCGCAAGGGTCTTGGCCTTTAATTTCATCCTTTCGGCCTCGAGAATGGCCCTTCGAGAGACGATGATATTATTCCGCCTTTTGTTGTACTTCAGGATCTTTAGATCCATTTCCCGGCCTACGAGGGAGTCGAGATCCCGGATAGGATGAAGATCGATCTGGGAGCCAGGTAAAAAGGCAGGGAGGCCTATATCCACTGAGAGGCCGCCTTTCACCCTGTACATCACCTTTCCGTGGATAGTGCCATCTTCCCTGTATACATCCCTCACACGGTCCCATACCTTAATCTTTTTCGCCTTTTCCATGGAAAGGATCACAAGCCCTTCATCATCTTCCTTTCTTTCCAGCACTACATCAACCTCATCCCCCACATTGGCTGTGACGTTTCCCGCTGAATCCTTAAACTCCGAAATAGGGATAATACCTTCTGATTTATAACCAATATCCACGAGCACCTGTTCCTCATCTATCTTGATAATCTCTCCTCTGGTCAACTCGCCTTCCTGGATCTGTCTCAGGCTCCTCTCGTACATCTTTTCCATATCGATATGCTCTGGCTCTTCAACATTGTCACCGAGATCATCAAGATGATCGGCGTGCTTGGCATCAGATTCCTTTGTCTCTTGTTCTACCACCTTGTCCTCTACGTCCTTTGTTTCGTCTTTTATTTCATCTACTTGTTCACCCATTAACTCTTTTCCCCCTCATAGATAGTTTTTTATTACTAAAAGATATAAACAGCTTTTTTATCAAAATTATTATTAAAATTCAATCATTTATTTTTCCTTTTCCTTTAAATCTTATTACTCCTGGCAATCCATTGCTGCTTTTATGGCATCAACGCTATCCTCCCTTATGCGTAGTACGAGGTCGATCATTGAAAGAGTGTGGGAGGCCTTCTCGATTCAGCTATCTCGAAAGATGAAACGGTGGCGCTAACCCTTTTTCTTGAGCTCACCAAGTATCCTTTCCACTACCTGTTGGAGGCTTAAATGGGTAGTATCTATTACCTTGGCGTCCTTTGCCGGTTTCAGGGGAGCCAATCTCCGATTCATATCCTGAACATCCCTCTTGATAAGCTCCTCCTTCACCCTTTCCCTTGAGGTGAGCTCACCTCTTTTTTTCCTCTCCTGAAATCTTCGATCCACCCGTACCTCGAGTGATGCATCGAGATAGAATTTTTGTGTGGCCTTTGGGAATACCACCGTTCCCATATCGCGGCCCTCTGCCACCAACGGACCCTGAGCACCAATCTTTCTCTGAAGACCGGTCATTATCCTCCTTACCGATTGAAGTGTGGATACATTAGATGCCATAATATCTATGACGGGCTCTCTGATTGCTCTTGTGACATCCTCATCGTCCAGATATACCTTTGCTTCGCCTCCCTGATGGATAAGGCGGATATCCACATTTTTGCATATTCGCTCAACCTCTTCCTCGTTTTTTATGTCGATACCGGCCCTCACAATCGCAAGGCCGAGGGCCCTGTACATGGCGCCTGTGTCGAGATACCGATAGTTGAGCCTTTCGGCCAGCATACGACAAACGGTGCTCTTCCCTGACCCCGTCGGTCCATCTATGGTGATTACGCAGCTCACCTCACCCGATGATTCTCTCCAAGGTATTGATAAATCGTGAGTTCTCTTCGGGGAGTCCTACATTTACCCTGATACAATCCTCCAACCCGTAGCTGTCCATGGGGCGAACGATAACGCCCTGCTTGAGCATACGCTCGTAGGTTTCCCGAGCACCGAGCGGGGTTTTGATGAGGAGAAAATTGGCCTGGGTTGGAATATATGGAAGGCGTAACCTATCGAGCTCTCTATAGAGGTATGCCAGGCCTTCCTTGGTGAGAGCGAGGGTTTTCCTGACGAACTCATCATCATCCAGAGCAGCCACGGCCGCAACCTGGGCCAGGGAATTCACGTTGAACGGCTGCCTGACACGATTAAGGGCATCGGTTATTATCTCCGAGGCAAATCCGTAACCAAGCCTTAGCCCTGCTAATCCGTAGATCTTGGAGAAGGTACGAATGACCACCAAAAACGGATATGAATCCAAGAATTCCAATCCGCTCCCCACATCGGGATCGGTGGCAAATTCAATGTAGGCCTCATCGAGCACGACGATTACACCCGATGGAAGCTCATTCAGAAACCGGGAGATTTCATCCCTCGTGACAGCCTTTCCAGTGGGATTTTGGGGGTTATTGATGATAACGATCTTTGTGTTGGAGGTTACCGCGTTACTCATCGCTTGAAGGTCAATAGAGAACTCGGAAAGGGGCACAGTCACGGCGTTTCCGTCAAAACTGAAGGCGAAGGTTTCGTACAATAAGAATGAGTGCTCTGGAATGATGACCGCCTCACCGGGTGAGAGAAAGGCTTTGGCCACCAGCTCTATGAGCTCGTCCGCACCGCTTCCAACCATAGTCCTGCTCATTGAAAGTCCGAACTTGCCCGCCAGTTTCTCTCGCAAATAATAGGCATTACCGTCAGGATACCGGTGGATGTTCTTCAGGTTTTCTCTGACAGCCCTCATGGCCTTGGGCGAGGGACCCAAGGGATTCTCATTTGAGGCCAGTTTTATGGAGCCCTTTAAACCGAGTTCCCTCTCAAGCTCCTCTATGGGTTTCCCAGGGGGATAGGGCTTCAGGTTTTGAACGCATTTCCTCATGAGCTGTTTCATGGTGAATTTTCCTTTTCTTGCTTTTATATAGAAAGTGGGGAGAAAAGTAAACCCCGTAAGGTTTTGCAAATGGCGTTCTTGTTCAAGGGGAAAGTTGTGTTACGGGATTCCTGTAATCAGATAATGAGCAGATAAAGATCCTATCGTGGGAGAGGTGGGGGTAGGCCTGAGATGAGATTTTGACACGCGGGAATCGAGATAACTGTGTAAGAGGAATAAAAATGAGATACAACAAAAGGCTAAGATTACTGAAGGATCTTTAGGATCCGGGCGAGCTCCTCTTTAATATCCTGTAACAAAGTGGCATGATCTGTAGTACCGGTCTGTTTTGCTAACTTGAGCCTTTTCTTTGCACCCTCAATAGTGAGCCTCTCCTCATAGAGGAGCCTTTTTATCTCTCCGAGGGCTTCGATCTCTTCTTTCTTGTAGGTTCTCTGCTTTGAATCCGCCCTTCTGGGCTTAAGGGTGGGAAACTCGGACTCCCAATAGCGAAGCACGTAGGGCTTTACCCCGATTATCCTGCTTACCTCCCCAATCCTGAAAAAGCGTTTGTTATCCGGGATATCCACGGTATACTATAGAAACTAAAGTTGTTGGTGAAGCTCCCTGCACTTCCGTATGGAACACCCTGGCAAGAGCGAGCGAACTCAACAAACCCAATAAACGCCATGAACTCAATCTGCCTGTGCCTGGCCTTCTCTCAGCCTTCCCCCTGTCTGGCGACGAATTTCCGCTACCACCTCCTCATGAACTTCGTTCACCTCATCGTCAGTGAGCGTCCTCTCCTTCGACCTATAGTGTATCCTAATAGCGATGGCCTTTTCCTTCCTGTCGATGCCCTTTCCCTGGTAGATGTCGAAGATGGTTACCGACTCAATCAGGTCTTTGCCCATCTCCTTTACAATACCGATGAGCGTTGCAACCTCTGTTGAGCGCTGGACGATAATAGAGATGTCCCTCCTCACCGATGGATATTTCGGGAGGGGGGTAAACCGTCTCAGCCACGTAACATATGGTGAAAGGGCCTCGATGTCGAACTCCAACATGTAGGCGCTACCCTCCAGTCCATACCCCGCCATCACGTTCTTCGATACTCTACCCATCGTCCCGATCTCAGAACCGGAGAAAAGGATCCTTGCATATTCATGGGGATCAAATCCCTCTTTTGTGCTATTTCTGACGAACGTGGGCTCTGCGACTCCGAGCTCTTCGAGGATATGCTCTGCTATACCTTTGATATCGAAAAAATCAACCTCCCGCGGCACCTGATACCACTGTTGGCCGGAAGCCATCCCGCTCATAAGTGCGGCAAGCACCTGTTTCTCGTGAGGCAACTCTTCTTTACCCATCAGGTAGATCTTACCCCATTCGAATATCCGCAAGTTATCCTGTCCCCTCAGTGCATTTAGGCGAGCAGAGGAAAGGAGCCCGGGGATGAGGGAGGTCCTCATGACGGATTGGTCCAGCGAGAGGGGATTGAGGAGCCTCACAAAGGAACGCAGAACGCTGTTCTCGCCAACTCCTAGTGTATCAACCGACTTTGGGGAGATGAAGCTATAGGTAATGACCTCAAAAAAACCCATGCCCACCAGCAGGGCCTTGATTCGATCCCTCAGGGTGAGCTCAGTGGTATCCTCTTCCTCAGAGCGTATAGCAGGGAGGGTAACCGGGATTTTATCATACCCGATGAGCCGTGCGATCTCCTCAATGAGGTCCGCCTCTCTGGTGATGTCCACCCTGAAGGATGGTGGCCTCACCTCCATTTGATTGTGATCGGCTTCCTTCACCGTCATACCAAGAGAGGTGAGGTGGTGCTCTATCTCATCTATGCCGATATCGGTGCCCAGGATCTCATTTGTTTTTTCAACGCGTAACGCAATCCTCGGGGAGGACCAGGGCTCCGGATAGCAATCTATAATCCCCTTGGCAATAGTGCCTCCAGCCAACTGAGAGATGAGCATGAGCGATCGCTTTAGCGCACGGTCAACCCCCCCGATATCGATACCCCGTTCGAAGCGATATGAGGCCTCGGTGCTGAGAGCGAGCCTCTTTGATGAGCGGCGGATGGTAATGGGATCGAAATACGCGCTTTCTATCAGGACCGTGGCCGTGCTTGGGGTTATCTCGGAATTAAGGCCTCCCATTATCCCCGCCAATGCCACTGCCTCCTCCCCGTCACATATCATCAAGGTCTGATCATCGAGATCCCTTCTCTGTCCATCGAGAGTGGTAAAGATCTGCCCGTTTTGCGCCTTTTGAACCACTATCTTTCTTCCCGCTAACCGGTGGTAGTCAAATGCGTGGAGCGGTTGGCCAAGTTCCATAAGTACGTAGTTGGTTACATCCACCACATTATTGATAGCCCTAATACCGGAGACATGGAGCCTATATCTCATCCAGAAGGGGGATGGCCTGATTTTCACCTGATCCACAAGGCCAGCCGCGTACCGGGGACAACCATGGGCGTCAAGCACAGTAACCGAGGCCAGGTCTTCTATGGGAGTATCGCCCTGCTCGAAGTGTATCTCGGGCATGGTGATTGTCCTATTGGTCAATGCGCCTATCTCGCGTGCGATACCCACCACAGATGCGCAGTCAATTCGGTTGGGGGTCAGGGTAACATCGAGCACGCAGTCTTCCAGATCCATGGCATCGGGTAAGGATTGACCTGGAGTGAGATTATCAGGGAGGATCATAATGCCGGTATGATCATCGGTGAGCCCCATTTCGTCTTCAGCCAAGAGCATTCCATGGGATATCTCCCCCCTTATCCTGCTTTCCTTGATAACGGTCCCATCGGGAAGCCTTGTCCCAGGCAGCGCTAGGGGCACTACGTGACCCTTCCCGATGTTGGTAGCACCGCAGACGACGGACACCTCCTGGCTTCCGGTAGATACCTGGCAGATGGATAGTCGATCTGCCCGTGGATGAGGCGTAATATCCAGGATCTGGGAGACCGTGACATCACCGAGTCCTTGCCCCTTGTATTCGATGCCTTCTACCTCAAGGCCTGCCATGGTAAGGATTTCCGCCACCTCAGAGGGCGGTCGGTCAATATGAACGAATTGCTTAAGCCAGTTAAGGCTAACCTTCATATGTTATTGCCTTTTATCTATCTCTTGCGTTTATCGGTCCTGGCAAAATCTCAAAAGCACGCTAGCCTTCGGCCGATGCTTGAAACTGGAAACTTGAAACTGGATGATACCTTCTTGGTCTATCGAGTTTTGAGTTTCAATTATCAAGTTTCTCGTCGTGCAACTACAACAGACATTACCTGGTATGTGATTCCCTAAAACTGCTTGAGGAATCTGATATCGTTTTCGAAAAAAAGCCTTATGTCATCGAGGCCGGATTTCAGCATGGCGATCCTTTCAACTCCCATGCCGAAGGCAAAGCCCGAATAAACCTCGGGATCATAATCGACAAACCGATACATCTCAGGATCATTCATGCCTGAACCAAGGATCTCCAGCCAGCCGGTATAGGAGCAAGTCCGACATCCCTGTCCCTTGCATATAACGCATTGAATATCGACCTCAGCACTGGGTTCGGTAAAGGGGAAGAAGCCCGGCCTGAATCGAAGTTTAGTATCACGCCCGAACATCAGGTGGACAAAGGTAGTGAGCGTTCCCTTCAGATCGGCAAAGGAGATCCCTTTATCCACCACCAGTCCCTCTACTTGATGGAACATGGGAGTATGAGAAACGTCTGAATCCCTCCTGTAGCACTTTCCTGGGCTGATAATGCAGATAGGGGGCCTTTGGGCTTCCATGACCCGTATCTCCATGGGTGAGGTATGTGTTCTTAAGACAACATTATCAGAGACGTAGAAGGTATCCTGCATGTCCCTCGCAGGGTGATCCTTTGGCATGTTTAAGGCCTCGAAGTTGTAATAATCGAGCTCGACCTCCGGGCCCTCAACGACCCCGAATCCCAACCTCGAAAAGATGGCACATATCTCCCCGGTTATCCGCGTAATGAGATGCAAATGTCCTCGCGGGGGTCGTCTGCCAGGCAGCGTGATATCGAGAACCTTCTCCCCTTCCGCCTCGCGGGTGGCGAGGGAGCTTGACACTGCCTGAAATTCCCTAGTCAGGTCCTCTTTTACCTGATTGGCGAGTTTGCCTATGGCAGGCTTTTCCTCCTTCGGTACCTCTGTCAATCTCTTAAACAGAAGGGTAAGGAGGCCCTTTCTGCCAAGGTAGCGCTTTCTCCATATCTCCAATTCGGAGGGTTCCGCGATTGATGCCAACTCCTCCAAGGCCTTGCGCTTTAATTGATTGAGTTCATCCTTCACGCTACCATCCTCTCCGACCATATTACGGCTCGATCAGGAGCTTTCTGCCTCTATCGGCGATCCCCCCGCCAGCCTGGCAACCTCGGAGAACACCTCGGGATCGCTCACCG
>CAZJXD010000063.1:0-7299 GCA_964549945.1 uncultured Desulfobacteraceae bacterium
AACCGATGTGAGCTCCTTGCTTCCGAGAAGCCGTGCTAAAATAAGATATATCAGGATACCTGCTCCCACAACGAGAAGCATTCCAAATGTTAGGTTCTTAACAGTGCCCGTAAACATAACATGAAAGATTTTAAAGGCAAGCCAGTAAATACAGATAGCCATAATCATGGATGAGAAAAAAGACTTTGCCATTGAGCCTGCAACCGCCCTCCCCTCGATTCCCCCAATTCTCCTTCGCAGCAAAAAGATGAGGATTAACAGCTGCATGGTGGAGGCAAGGGAAAGGGCCAAGGCCAGTCCCCCGTGCTTGAGAGGCCCCATCAAAAGCAATGAAAAGACGATATTTGCGATCATTGCCACCACCGCAACCTTCACGGGAGTAATGGTGTCTTGAAGGGAGTAAAAGGCGGACACGAAAACCCTGAGCCCGGCAAACGCCCAGAGCCCAAGGGAGTAGAAGAGCAAGGCCTGTGCGGTCATTATGGTGGTAAATGAGTCAAACGCACCCCTTTCAAACAGAAGCCTTATTATTGGCTCCCTGAGGACAATCAAGCCCACCATTGCCGGTATGGTGATGAACATGGTGAGCCTGATAGCGTGAGAAAGCGTGCCTCTGAGGCCCGGGAAATCCCTATCCGCTGCCTCCCTCGAAAGGGACGGCAATACTGCGGTGCTGATTGCGATGGCGAATACCCCGAGAGGAAACTGCACCAGCCTATCGGCATAGTATAGATACGAGACGCTTCCCTCCCTTAGAAGGGAGGCCAAAAGGGTTCCCACCAACTGGTTGATCTGGTAGATCGCGGACCCAAAGATGGTGGGGAGCATCAAGATCCCGATCTTTCGTAATGCCGGGTGGGAGGGCAACCATCGTGGTGCAAAGGAGGTGCCCTTTTTCAGCAAAAAGGGTACCTGCAACAGCATCTGTAGTATCCCGCCGACTATAACCCCAATAGCCAGGCCTACCGTCGGGGTTCTCATGTAAGGAGCCAGGAGAAGAAGTGCGGCAATCATCGAGAGGTTTAAAAAGATAGGTGCCATGGCTGGTGCTGCAAAGTGCTTCAGGGAATTGAGGATTCCCGTAAACAGCGCGAGCACGCTTACCAGGAATATATAGGGAAACATGATCCTGGTTAAGAGAACCGTGAGGGCATACTTCTCCCCCATTCCCCCGAAGCCTGGGGCGATAATCCTTACAATCAGGGGAGCCAGTACAATGCCAAGGATGGTCACCACGGTGAGAATGAGAATAAGGGATGTTAGCACGACCCTCGCGAGCAGAAAGGCATCTTCCCTTGATTTCTTTTGCAGGTATTCGGTAAAGACAGGGATGAAGGCCACGGAGAAAGAGCCTTCCGCAAAGAGCCTTCTCAGGAGATTGGGGATTCTGAATGCAACAAAGAAGGCATCTGCGGACATGCCAGAGCCAAAGAAACTGGCAATGAGCATATCCCTGAGAAGCCCCAGAACCCTACTCAGGAAGGTATAGATCCCTACAACTCCAGCAGCTCTCGTAACCAGCTCATTTTCGCTCATAAAAACCTTGACACATCTTGCGCTTTATTCTAGGGTTCCTCAACAAACACAATACCAGTTAAAGACTATGAGGAGGTGTATAGTTGGCAACTCATAAATCCGCCATCAAACGAAACAAACAGAGCATGGCCCGAAGATCGAGAAACGTAGCATATAAGACCAAGGCCAAAACTGCGATCAAAGAGGTCAAGTTTGCAATTGCAAATAAAGACATTGAAGGTGCAAGGACATCCCTGAATAAAACCGTTTCCATCCTTCAGAAGATTCAATCCAAAGGCGTTATCCACAAGAATAATTCGAGCAGGAAGATCGCAAGGCTGACCCAGGAGGTAAATAAACTCGCTGCCATCAGTTCAGAGGGCGACAAAGCCGCACCACCAGATTCTCCAGAACAAGATCCCCCCTCGAGCCAGCCCTGATCAGTCCATCTGCATCATAAAGGTGACTCAAGGCATACCCAAGCTCTTTCTCCCCCCAGAGCCTCTCCTGGGCTATGCACTTCTCAATTACAAAATCGGGGAGGGGTTTTAGCCTCTCCACCACTCCCTGCTTGCCCCTTCCCTCTCTTGTCCCGGCCTTGGTATGAGAGATCAATCTGATCTGCCTTGCCACCATCCCCAAAATGCCCATTACGGTCTTGGAGTCTCGTCCCTGCGTCTCAAAAAGCCTGTGTAATATCTCCAAGGCATGCGAGACATCCTTATGGGAGACATAGTCCACCAGGTCAAATACGGTAAAAAGTCTGCTAAATGTGGCCAAATCCTTTATCTGCGTTACCCCTATCCGGGATTGGGGAAACCTCACCGAGAGCTTCCATAGCTCGCTATAGATATCACGCAAGCTGCTTCCAACCATCTGGTATAGAAAGGCTGTTGCTTCACGATCGATACGCACCCCCACCTCTTCTGCCCTCTTGTGCATCCAGCCATATGCCTGACGTTCGGTGATCTTTTTAAAATTGACTGCTCTTCCGGACTCTTTAAATCGTTTGTAAAAAGGATCCTTTAACTCCGCTGCACTAGACACCCAGATGATGCAGGTTGAGTCAACGGGGTTATCCAGGTAGGCGAGAAAAAGCTCCCGGTCCCCTTTGGAGTAATGCTCCGTCCTCCTCACAATGATCAACCTATGAGTCGACATAAATGGGACCAATCGAGCCCGATTGATGACTTCTTGTGCGGGAACATCTTCAGCGTAAAGGGTCTCAAGATTGAAATCCCTTACGGATTCCGATATCAAGTCAGTCTTGATCTCATCGAGGATGAGTTCGATCCAGAACTCCTCTGGACCATAAAAGAGATAGAAGGGCGCGGGAGTTCCGGCCTTTATCGACATCAGGACATTGTCCGGGGCCAGGCCTTTCATTAAAATCTTTCCATGGTTTTGGAGTAGATCCTTGTGGCGATGTCCTGTGCAATAGCGATAAATGCTTGACGTTGATAGTAGCGAGTGCGCAAGGGATCTGAGCTCACCGAAAAGCTGGTCTCTCCAACAAATGAGCCATCCTGCCAGATTATAGCTCCCGTCTCCTTGTCGATCAATTTCGCCTCCACCCGTACCCTCATTTCACGCGAGCTGGTGACCGCATCCGTTGAATCAAAGCCATGAATAGTCTGCTTCTTCACGGAAAAGGTCAATGGTTCCGTAACAATAGAGTAGATACTTCCGCTCAAAACCGCCTGGGCGTTCTCTTTGCTCACAATCCTCACGCGGGAATGCGTAATGAATTCCTCCCTGAGTATCCTCGTAAAATCGGCTTCGAATCCCACGAAAGAAGAGGTGCTGGGAAAGAGGGGGATCGCAATAGTATCGAGAGTGACCCCGATAGGCACTCCTGCCTTCCTGAATCGATAGCCACAACCGGATGTAATGCAGCATGCTATGAAGGCCAGAAAGAAAATTCTTAGTGCCCGTCTTTTATTTTGAGAAAAAACCTTCACGCTCATCACAATTGCAAGAATTTTTATGAATCACAACCCATTGCTCGGTGCTGGTTAGGTATTCCTTTCGTTGAGCGTAGCGCTCACGGTTTCAGGTTGAAATTCCTTTACGGGGATGATAACCTTTGAACCCAGAACGGTGAACCAGGAACCGCTCGGATTACACCACCACATTCACCAGTTTATTCCTTACAACAATCACCTTTTTTATCTCCTTATCTGCCACAAAGTTCTGAATCCTCTCATCCTCCAAGGCCTTTTGCCGGATCTCCTCCTCGGTAAGCGATACAGGCACCTCCATCCTGCTTCTGAGCTTGCCGTTCACCTGAATGACAATCAGGCGGCTTTCCACCGTAAGGGACTCCTCACGGTATTCCGGCCATGAGACTTTTGCGAGGCCTTGCTCATGGCCCAGGGCAGCCCATAGCTCCTCTGTAATGTGCGGCACGATGGGGTGCAAAAGCACTACCATGGTCTCGGTGGCCTCCTTTATCACGGACCAGGCCACTTCCGTGATCTCATCATTGGTATTAAGAAACTGGTTTACCGTGTTTAAAAGCTCCATAATTGCGCTGATCGCGGTATTGAAATGAAACCTATCCTCGATATCCTCGGTCACCTTCTTTATGCTCTGGTGTGTCTTGCGATGAATATCCTTCAGATAGGGTGGAATCTCCTGGACTCCATCGTAGGGCCTCATGCGGGAGAGAAGCTCTCTTTTTTCCTCAACAAGGCGCCACACCCTGTGGAGGAATCTCCAGGCCCCCTCTACCCCCTCATCGCTCCACTCAAGATCCCTCTCAGGCGGTGAAGCAAACAGGCAGAACATCCGCACCGTGTCCGCGCCGTATCGATCAATGAGGCCCTGAGGGTCGATTACATTCTTCGTCGATTTGGACATCTTCACGGAACCTCCGATCTCAATCTCCTTGCCACAGTGAGTGCATCTGCCATCTTTTACCTCCTCGGGATACAGGTACCCATGTTCCCGGCACCTGAACGTCTCCTTGCATACCATGCCCTGAGTCAAGAGATTGGTGAAGGGCTCGGCTATGCCGAGATAGCCCATATCCCTCAGAACCTTGGTGTAGAAACGGGAATAGAGCAGGTGTAGAATTGCATGCTCGATGCCACCGATATATTGATCCACGGGCATCCAATACCCCACCTCTTCCTTTTCAAAAGGACCCTCGTCGTATCTGGGGGATGCGAATCTATCGAAGTACCACGATGACTCGACAAAGGTATCCATAGTATCCGTTTCCCTCTTCGCAGGCCGTCCACACCGAGGACAATCCGTCTCGTAGAAAGAGGGTGCGAATGGGAGAGGAGATTTTCCGCCCTCCTTGAGATCCAAATCGAGGGGAAGCACTACAGGGAGCTGATCCTCTGGAACCGGAATCTCCCCACACTCAGGACAGTGCACGATGGGGATAGGTGCACCCCAGTATCTCTGCCTGCTGATCCCCCAATCCTTAAGGCGATAGGTAACCGTCTTATACCCCATTCCCTTTTTCTCAAGAAAGTCGATGATCTGATCCAGGGCCTCCATATTCGGCATTCCATTAAAGGGCCCGGAGTTTACCAACACGCCTTCATCTACATAGGCCTCGGCCATCCCCTGCTCGGAGAGATCGCTGTCCGGTGGTTTGATGACGACCCGGAGGGGCAAATCATACTTCTTTGCGAACTCAAAGTCCCTCTGGTCGTGGGTGGGTACCGCCATAATCGCGCCCGTCCCGTACTCATAGAGCACGAAATTGGCGACGTAGATGGGGATCTCCTCACCTGTTGCGGGATTCAGGCAATGCCTTCCCGTGAATACCCCCTCCTTGACCGTCCAATCCGCGGTCCTCATGAAGGTGTCCACCTTGAGGGTCTTCTCCACAAACTCATCCACTTCTTTCTCCCGAGGGTATCCCCTTGTCAACTCCTTCACAAGAGGGTGTTCAGGGGCAAGACAAAGGAATGTGGCACCATACACCGTATCTTGTCTGGTGGTGAAGGTCTCGATCACATGATCTGAACCAACAACGGGAAAACGCAGTATTGCTCCGTGGCTCTCCCCGATCCAGTTCTTCTGCATGGTGAGCACCCTCTCCGGCCACCCAGGCAGTTTATCGCAGTATTCGAGCAACTCCTTGACATAGTCGGTGATCTTGAGAAACCAGCTATCCATCTCCTTCAGCACAACCTCCTGGTCAGTATGTCTCCAGCAGCATCCATCCACGACCTGTTCATTTGCCAGCACCGTCTGACATTGATCGCACCAATTCACAAAGGTCTTCTTCTTGTAGGCCAAACCCTCCTTGAACATCCTCACGAATATAAGCTGCTCCCACTTGTAGTACTCCGGCCGACAGGTAGCGATTTCCCTGTCCCAATCATAGCTGAAGCCCATCCTCCTGAGCTGAGAGCGCATGTAATCGATGTTATCGTAGGTCCACTTCGCGGGGTGGGTGTTGTTCTCAATCGCAGCATTCTCGGCGGGCATGCCAAAGGCATCCCAGCCCATTGGATGAAGGACGTTGAATCCCCTCATTCTCTTGTAGCGGGCAACCACATCTCCTATGGCATAGTTTCTCACGTGCCCCATATGAATCTTGCCAGATGGATAGGGATACATCTCAAGCAAGTAGTACTTTTCCTTTTCCGTATCCTCGCTGGCCTTGAAGTATCCCTCTTTCTCCCAGAAGGACTGCCATTTGATCTCTATTTCCTGTGGACTATACTTTCTCATTCCTTAACCCTCTGCTCTCATCAATTACAATCGTGTATTCCATACGAGGATCGAGATAGCTCCTCAAGCTCTGCCTTAATGATTTCATGTTTGAAAACACATCCTTCTCAACGGAGACTAGGACTTTCAGGATAAAATCAACTGCATCTTTTTCCCTCTTCGCCCAGTGGCTCATAATACCGCGTATCACGGATCTCACGAATTTCTCGTATTCCTTTTTCACCCCGTCAAACCGGGGCACCATGATACAGAACTCCTGCACATTTAGTCTATCAAGGGAAGATGATAGCTTCCTCGTAACGGCAGGCAGGATTCTACCGGAATAAGTGGAAATCGGTCCCAAACCGACGAACAATAGCTTTTCTGCCTTAATCCTTTCTTGTGGTGCAATGAGGATAAGCTCATCCCTTTTTCCAGTTATAAAACGGGTATCGATCAAAGGAGTTAACGAGTTCGCTAACGTTTCGTTTATCTTAGAAAGGTAGTCTTTTTGGAGGGAATCATCTTCAAAGAGAAATACGACTATGGCCTGACACCATAGTTGATCCAAAAATCTGTGTGTGAGCCTTACGTCCAATTTCATAATGAATGTTACGTGATATCAAGGGATCTCGTTTGAGGTATCAGGGCATGATAGATTTTATCTAATATGCCGTTAATAAAAGCCCCTGACTCCTCGCTACAGAACTTCTTTCCCAGATCTACCGCCTCATTAATCGCAACCTTTGGCGGGATATCATCCCTGTAAAGCAACTCATACAGCGCCATTCTCAATATTGTGCGGTCAACCTTCGCGATCCTTTCCAATCGCCAGTGCTGTGACGCCTTCGAAAGCAACTCGTCTAACTCTTTCATGTGGACACAAACCCCTTCCACCAGTTCCCTAGAGAAGGCCTTGATCTCCTCCGCAGCTCCGAAGGTATTGCAGATCAAATCAAAGGCCACTGCCGGATCATCTTTTGAGAACTCAAGATGAAAGAGTACCTTGATTGCAAGCTCTCTCGAGCGCCTTCTCTTTCCCATGGCCCTGCACTCTCAGCTCACGGCAGCATCTATTCAGAGAACGACAAGCTATCAGCTTTA
>CAZJXD010000063.1:7399-28879 GCA_964549945.1 uncultured Desulfobacteraceae bacterium
CTACTCAAGTGCTTGAAAAAGGCTTACCATCTCCAGGGCCGAGATAGCGGCATCCCAACCCTTGTTGCCGCTCTTTGCGCCGGCCCTCTCAATAGCCTGCTCCAAGGTGTCGGCGGTGAGCACACCGAATGAAACTGGAACAGGGCTCTCGAGGGCAACAGAGGCTACACCTCTCGAGACCTGTGAGCTGATGTATTCAAAGTGTGGAGTAGCTCCCCTTACTACTGCCCCCAGGCAGATCACGCAGTCGAATTCCTTTCTTACCGATAGCCTCTTCGCCGTTGCGGGAATTTCAAATGCACCGGGCACCTTGACAATAGTAATTTGATCCTCAGATGCCCCATGCCTTTTGAGGGCATCCACTGCACCCTCTAATAATCTCTGGCATATAAAATCATTAAAACGGCTTACCACAATCGCACATCTCACATCCTTTGCCGAAATTGCTCCCTCAATGAGTGTAGACATGGGCGTCCTCCTTTTGGGCTAGCTATTGATTTTCATGATATGCCCAAGCTTCTCGCACTTGGTTAAAAGGTAGTTCACGTTTTCGGCTCGTGGGGGAATCTCGATGGGTACCCTGTCGGTGATGGTTAAGCCATAACCCTCGAGCCCCACTACCTTCTTGGGATTGTTGGTCATAAGCCTCATCCTCTTCACGCCCAGAGAAACGAGAATTTGGGCCCCTACCCCATAGTCCCTCAAGTCAGGCTTAAAACCGAGTTCCGCATTCGCCTCAACCGTATCAAACCCCTTATCCTGAAGCGCATATGCCTTGAGCTTATTGGCAAATCCGATTCCGCGACCTTCCTGCCGCAGATATATCACTACCCCTAGTCCCTCCTGATCAATCATCTTCAAGGCCCTTTTTAATTGATCTCCGCAGTCACATCGAAACGAGCCAAAGACATCTCCGGTGAGGCATTCAGAGTGAACGCGAACGAGGATCTCCTTTTCGGCGTCTATTTCTCCTTTCACTAGAGCCATGTGCTCGCTGTCATCGAGTTCATTTCTAAATGCTATTGCCCTGAACTCCCCAAAGGGGGTAGGGAGCATCGTTTCCGCCTCCTTATGCACGAAGGACTCATACCTCATGCGGTAGGCAATAATATCGGCAATGGTAACCACTCGAAGGTTATGTTGCTTCGCGAAGATATCAAGATCGGGCCTCCTGGCCATAGTGCCGTCATCGTTCATTATCTCGCATATCACACCTGCCGGCTTTAATCCGGCGAGCCTGGCTAAGTCCACTGAACCCTCTGTCTGCCCCGCCCTGAAGAGCACTCCACCTCTCCTCGATCTCAGGGGGAACACGTGCCCCGGCTGAACGAGATCATCGGGTGAGCCGTTATCGTTCACGGCCGTAAGGATGGTATGTGCCCTATCAGCTGCGGAGATACCGGTAGTTACTCCATGCTTTGCCTCAATGGAAACGGTGAAGGCAGTGCCAAAGCGAGACCTGTTATCCTGAACCATCAAGGGAAGCTTGAGCTTCTCCACGATATCGGGATGCAGCGACAGGCACACAAGGCCTCTTCCATATTTTGCCATAAAGTTTATATCCTCAGGGGTGACCTTCTCGGCAGCCATAGTCAAGTCACCCTCGTTCTCCCTGTCTTCATCATCGACAAGGATTATCATCCTGCCTTGACGTAAATCCTCGAGTGCATCCTCTATGTTAGAAATGTCCATTACCCTCTCCAAACCCATACCTAATCAACATATCTCTATCGATCCCTGACCGCGATTCTTTGGGCATGGTCCCTTCTTCCTTATTGAGGAATTTTTCTATATACTTTGAGATCATGTCTATTTCAACATTTACCTTGTCGCCGGCCTTTTTCCTCGAAAGGGTGGTCAGCCTCGCGGTCTGAGGAATAATGGCCACCCTAAAGGAGTTCGCCGTACAGCTGTTTATCGTTAAGCTTATTCCATCCACGGCAATTGAACCCTTCTCAATCAGATACCTGCCAAGAGAGGGATCAAGGCTGATTTGAATACTCCAAGATCTCCCCTCCCTTTCGATCCTCTTCACTATGCCCGTGTCATCTACATGGCCGCTTACGAGGTGTCCCCCCAATCTGTCGGATAATCTCATTGCCCTTTCGAGGTTTACCATCCCGCCTCCTTTGAGTTCGCCCAAAGTGCTTCTCTCGAGAGTCTCCCTTGAAACATCGAGACGTAATAGATTCCCCCTTATATCAGTGATTGTGAGACACACGCCATCGACTGCAATGCTCTCGCCAGGACGGCAATCGGAAAAGGAGGAAGGCACCTGTAACGTAATGGTCGCCTCCAAACCCACTCGCCTGATCTCTCTCACCTCTCCAATCGCTTCAATAAGGCCGGTGAACATACTAAGTGCCTAAAGTAAAAAGTGAGCTAAATTGCCTAAAGTTATTTATTAATCAATGTTTGTTGTATATTTTATAGCTCTTCAGGTTGATAGGCTGAAGACTGAAGGTTATTTCGTTTGCAACAATTTATTCATTCCTAAAAGTCTTCAGCCTTCAGGCTATTTAACTACTTTCCCTGGGATACGCCTCCACCATTATATCATCGTCAAACCTTCTCACCCGCACTAATTTTAAGCCCATACAATCTTTTATTATATCACAACCCGCCCCTCTTGTGAACGGCACGCCATTATCTCCGCCCAGCAGCTTTGGTGCCAGGAATAGGTAATACTTATCCACGAGCCGCCCTCTAATAACTGAGGTGAAAAGATCCGCCCCGCCCTCAACCAACACCGAGCAAATGAAGCTCTTCGCGAGCTTATCGAGCAGATCTTCGAGATCGACCCGCTCGTCCCTCATCTTACAGCGTATAACCCTTGCGCCAAGCCCCTCTATCCTCTTCCTTCGGGCCGCGCTAACCCTACTACCCACGGCTATACAGGTCAAGGTTGATGTTTCTCCCGTAAGGATCCTACTCTCCAACGGAACCCTCAAGTGAGTGTCAACGATCACCCTTACTGGATTTAGTGCAGCACCCTTTCGCAGGTAGGGTGTCAATAAGGGATCATCGGCTATGACGGTTTCAATCCCCACCATAACTGCATCGGTTCTTCTTCGCAAGGTATGCACAAACCTTCTCGATTTTTGATTGGTGATCCACTTCGAGTCGCCCCTGTGGGTAGCGATCCATCCATCAAGGGTGAGGGCTCCCTTTACGATCACAAAGGGTCTGCCCTGGGTGATATACTTTCTATAGACCTCATTTGCCCTCGCGCATTCTTCCTCCAGCACGCCGCATCTGACCTCAAGGCCCTGAGCGCGAAGATACTCGGCACCGCCACCTTTTACATGAGGATTCGGATCCCCGATGCCTATCACCACGGCACGGATGCCGCTCTCCAGTATGTCCCTGGTACATGGAGGAGTCCTGCCGTAATGGTGGCAGGGCTCGAGCGTCACATACAGCGTGGCTCCCCTTGCCTCATTGCCCGCCTTGGCAATGGCCTCGATCTCCGCATGTGGCGTCCCCGCCCTCTTGTGATACCCGGAGCCGATAATCCGGCCATCCTTCACGACAAGCGCACCTACCACGGGATTCGGAGAGGTTGATCCCAGGCCTCTTCTCGCCAATGAGAGGGCCTGCCTCATAAAGCGTTCATCGGCGTTCATATTGGCTCGTGCGTTCATCCTTAAAATGAGTGGTTCCAGGTTCCAGGTTCAAGGTTCACGGTTCAAAGGTTGAGATAAACTAAAATAAGATAATCCGTGTGAAGCTTTGACCGTGAATCCAGGAACAACGTGAATGGATCAGAGGTGCATTCCGCATAATGTGGGAGCAGACGAAAGGGCTCAAGCTCTTGGCTCTGGATAGGGCTGTTTTGTCCAGGAGGCGATTCACTGAGAATAAGAACGCTATTTTTCCTCTCCTCCTCTCTCATCGAGGAGTTCCTTTAACTCCATCATGAATTCGTTGATGTCCTTGAACTGTCGATACACCGATGCAAACCTCACGTACGCCACATCATCCCAATCCTTTAGTTTCTCTATCACCTTCTCACCTATATCGGAACTCTGGATCTCCCTCTGGCCGCTCTCCTGAAATTCCTGGCCGAGGGATTCAACGAAATCGTCAATCTTGTTGATGCTGATCGGCCTCTTCTGGCATGCCTTCTGGATGCCTGCCCTGATTTTTTCATGGTTGAAGGGCTCTCTTCTCCCATCCTTCTTCACCACCATGGGCAGCACTGTCTCCACCTTTTCATACGTGGTAAAGCGCTTCTTACACCCAAGGCATTCCCTCCTTCGTCGTATCATTCTCCCATTTTTTCCAAGCCTGGAATCGATAACCTTATTCCTGGTCTTTCCACAAAAAGGACATTTCATAGCAGTAACCTCTCGAGTTCTATGCTTGCCTCAGCCAGCATCTCATCTGCCAGCGTATCCGGATAACCCTCCAAGAACACGATCCTCTTTACTCCTGCATTAATGAGCATCTTGGAGCAAATGATGCACGGCTTGTGGGTAGTATAAAGGGTGGTTCCCTGTGTCATAACCCCATAATACGCGGCCTGGATAATGACATTCTGTTCGGCATGGAGGCCCCTACAGAGCTCATGCCTTTCACCGGGCTTTACTTCCAGGCTTTCCCTCAAACATCCCATTTCTATACAATGCCTTATGCCAGTTGGCGCACCGTTATATCCCGTAGCCATGATCCTCTTGTCTTTGACCAAGACCGCCCCCACCGCCCTCCTCAAGCAGGTTGATCTGGTGGCTACCAGTTTTGCAATGGACATGAAGTATTCTGGCCAAGAAGGTCGTGACATGAAATCTCCAAAATCAGTAGTGAAGGGGGAATTGTCTGCACAGCGATTGAACCATTGATCGTACCTCTCCCAAGAGCTTCTCGTTAGATGGGTTCTCCAGTACCCTTGTGATCCACCCGGCGATGGCCCTCATCTCCCCCTCCTTCATACCCCTCGTGGTTATTGCAGCCGTACCGAGCCGGACGCCGCTGGTGAGCTTGGGCTTCCTCTTGTCAAAGGGGATACTGTTCTTGTTCGTGTTGATGCCCGCCTTATCCAGGGCATGCTCCGCATCGAGCCCTGTCAGGTCCGTCTCGCTTAGATCGAGCAATACGAGGTGATTATCGGTTCCACCGCTCACTACATCCAGTCCTCGACCCATCAGCTCCTGAGCCAAAGCCCTGGCGTTGGCCACAATCTGTCGCTGATAATCAGCAAACGCCGGTGTCATCGCCTCCAGGAAGGCTACTGCCTTGCCGGCAATGACATGCATCAAGGGGCCACCCTGAATCCCGGGGAAAACCCCTGCATTAATATCCCGCTCGTACTTCTTCTTGGCGAGTATAAATCCGCCCCTTGGGCCACGGAGGGTCTTATGCGTGGTAGAGGTAATGAAATCGGCAAACGGAACAGGCGAGGGATGCTGCCCGGCAGCGATCAAACCAGCGATGTGCGCTACATCGGCCATGAGATAGGCGCCTGTCTCATCGGCGATCCGCTTGAAGAACTCGAAGTCTATTATCCGCGGATAGGAGCTCGCCCCGGCAATAATCAGCTTCGGCTTGAAGGACTTTGCCAGGGATGAGACTTGATCGTAGTCCAACCTGCGTGACTGTGATTCGACGCCGTAAAACACGGCCCGATAAAGGGTGCCGGAAAAACTCACGCTGCTTCCATGGCTCAGATGACCTCCGTGTGCCAAATCCATGCCCAGTATCTTATCCCCTGGCTCGAGAACGGAGAAATAGACGGCCATATTGGCCTGAGAACCGGAATGAGGCTGTACGTTCGCATACTCAGAATGATAGAGTTTCCGCGCCCTGTCTATCGCCAGGCTCTCCACTATATCGACGTGTTCACAGCCCCCATAGTACCTGTTCCCCGGATAACCCTCCGCATATTTATTGGTCAACACGCTCGCCTGGGCCTCCAGGACTGCCCTGCTCGCGTAATTCTCAGAGGCAATCATCAACAGCGTATCGCTCTGCCTTCGCCTTTCAGCTTCAATGGCATTCGCGATCAGAGGATCAACCTTCGCGAGGCCTTCTTCGATCGGCTCCAAGGATCTAGTCACCATCGATTTCCTTTACCCTCCTCAGGTGTCGCCCCCCCTCAAAATCGGTGCTTAGGAAAAGCCCCACCATTTCCAGGGCTAACCCAACACCAAGAACCCTTGCACCTAAGACCAGTACATTGGCATCATTGTGTTCTCTGCTCAGCCTCACCGTGTAAAGATTATGACAAAGGGCTGCCCGCACGTTTCTGTGTCGATTGGCAACCATTGACATCCCAATCCCGGAGCCGCAGATCAAGATGCCCCTGCTGAACTTCCCCTCCGCAATGTGTTTCGCGAGCTCGTGGCCGATAAGTGGGTAATCAACGGGCTCCTTGCTAAAGGCCCCTACATCCTTGACGCTATACCCACCCTTTTCATTCAGGTGCTTCTTGATTTCTTCCTTCAGGCCATATCCGGCGTGATCGGATCCAATTACTACCCTCATTGCCTGCTGCTCTTCACCTGTTGTTTGTGGTATGAAATCCGGGAGCGAAGGACCAGAGAAAAGGATCACTCGAATCGCTTAAGACAGATACTCCCTGAAAATGAGCGAACTATTCGTGCCGCCAAACCCAAAGGAATTGGATAGAACCGTCGTTACCTTTGCTTCTCTGGCCTCATTTGGGACATAGTCAAGATCGCACTCGGGATCTGGAAATTCATAGTTGATGGTGGGAGGGATAATACCATTGATAATGGTCAAGATGGAGTATATTGCCTCTGTTACACCGGCACCGCCCAAGAGATGTCCGGTCATGGATTTAGTGGAGCTAATTGCAACCTTGTACGCGTGATCACCGAACACGGATTTTATCGCCTTTGTCTCAGAGATATCATTCAGTTTGGTGCTCGTGCCGTGGGCATTGATGCAGTCGATCTCAGTTGGCTTTATGCTCGCATCATTCAGTGCTGCCTGTATACAGAGGCTGGCACCTATTCCCTCGGGATCAGGGGCGGTGAAATGGTAGGCATCGGAGGACATTCCGTAGCCAATGATCTCGGCATAGATCCTTGCGCCCCTCTCAAGCGCATGAGTTAATTCCTCTAAGATTATAATGCCCCCGCCTTCTGAGATTATGAAGCCATCCCTTTGGCCGTCAAAGGGCCTCGATGCCCTTTCCGGTTCATCATTCCTCGTTGAAAGGGATCTCATGGAAGTAAACCCTCCCATGGCGAGCGGGGTTATACACGCCTCTGTTCCACCGCTTATCATCGCGTCAGCTGCTCCCCGTTGAATGAGCTTAAATGACTCCCCTATGGCGTGAGCGCTGGCGGCACATGCGGTTGTGATCGAGGTATTGGGACCCCGCGCACCGAACTCGATCGCTATCTGGCCTGGTGCCATGTTGGCAATGATACTGGGGATAAAGAAGGGGCTTATCCTCCGCGGGCCCTTCTCCAAGAGCACCGTATGATAGTGCTCAATAGTGCTCAATCCTCCAATGCCCGAACCGGTCACGCACCCAATTCGATGGCTATTCCCCGGCGTTATTCTGAGATTCGAATCCTCGAGGGCCATTCGAGCGGAGGCTATGGCATAGTGAATGAAGATATCCAGATGCCTTGCATCCTTTGGTGCAAGGAAGTCCTCGGAGCGAAAGTCCTTCACCTCACCTGCGATCTGAGACGTGTATTCAGATGGATCGAATTTGGTGATAACCCCTATCCCGGATCTCCCCTTTGTGACGGCCTCCCAATTTTCCTCTACACCGATACCAAGAGGTGTAACCATGCCTAATCCTGTAATGACAACTCTCCTGGTCATCGTGATATTCTCCCTAATCCTCTTCGTGGAAGGTTACCCTTGATGCTGCTCAATATAGTCAATGGCGTCCTTCACGGTAGCGATCTTTTCAGCCTCCTCGTCGGAGATAGAGATACCGAATTCCTCCTCCATTGCCATAATCAGCTCAACCTGGTCAAGGGAATCTGCACCTAGATCATCCACAAACGATGCCCCTGGAATTACATCTTCCTCGCTTACCTCTAGCTGCTCGCAAATGATCTTTTTTATCTTCTCCTCGATTGACATGCGCGTTCACCTCCATACATTGATTGTTAATAGCCTTACATATAAAGCCCACCGTTTACATGAATAACCTGTCCTGTAATATACGATGCACCTTCTGAAGCCAACCAATAGACTACCTCTGCTACCTCTTCGGGTTCTCCCACCCTCCCCATGGGAATCTGTTTTAAAAAAATATCCCGTGCCTTTTCAGGAAGGTTTCTCGTCATCTCCGTGTTGATAAAACCCGGCGCAACTGCATTTACGGTAATACCGCGAGAGGCCAACTCCCTCGCAATGCTCTTGGTAAAACCCATTATCCCCGCCTTGGAGGCTGCGTAGTTGGCCTGCCCAATGTTGCCTATCTGCCCAACTACCGAAGAAATGTTGATAACCCTGCCGCTCCTTTTTTTTATCATTGTCTTTACCGCTGCCTTGGTACAATTGAAAGTGCCTTTTAGATTTACCGACAGGGCTTGATCCCACTGTTCCTCCGACATCCTTAAAAAAAGAGCATCCCTTGTGATGCCGGAGTTATTGACCAGAACATCGAGCCCCTGGTATTCTTCCACTACCTCTTGAAAAAATCCCTCCACATCGGCAAAGGAGGAAACATCCAGTTTCCTCGCCATTGTCTCCACGCCTTGATTCACGAGGAGTTTCAGTGTCTCATCTGCTGCAACATCATCGGGATCATAGTGAACAAAGATAATCCTCTCACCTTCTCTGGCAAATCGGAGGCAAATTGCCCGTCCAATTCCCCTCGAGCCACCAGTTACAACAACTACCCTCTTCGATTCATGCATTTTTTTACCGTTTTAGCTGAGGGGTATCAACCCCTTAAAACGAAGCGGATTGATATGAGGCAACACCACTCCCCATAAATGCTGATCGTAGTTTCAGGTAAAGTTTGCGGCTCCTCAATGACATTCCTCTTTGCCCTGTTACCCCTCTTCTTTTTTTATTACTGTTTTACCCTTATAGGTACCGCAATTCATACATACATGGTGAGGGAGAACGGGTTCATGACATTGAGGGCAAAATGATATGTTGGGTAAATCCAGATGATGATGGGATCTTCTCATATCCCTTCTTGATCGTGATTTTTTCTTTTTTGGTACAGGCATAATATTCGTTGCTCGTTGCTGGTTACTCGTTGCTCGTAATAAAATCGCCTCGTGATTTTATACAACTCGGCTTCACCGCTTAAAAAAGGAAATTCCCATACTATCTAGTGAATCGCTACCGGTTGCTGAAAAGCAAATTGTTATCCCTCGATGAACACGAACACGTAGAAGTGTTCAAATTACACCCACATAGGTGACAGAGCCCTTTACATTCTGGAATGCAAAGGGTCTTCATGGGCACATGCAGAATGATCTGTTCCTTGATTACCTGATCGGAATCCAAGAGATTGCCATCAATGAAATCGAGATTCAGGTCATCCTCTAAGAGCTCGACTTCCCCCTCTCCTTTGAATGGAGACAGCGATAGAGATATCCTGAACTCCGCTGATAGATCCCAGCCGTACTGTTCAAGACATCTATCGCATCGCAACAGCAACCTGGTAGAGATTACCCCCCCTACCACCATCTTCTTGCCGGCTGGGTATATATTTATCGAGGTCGAAAGAGGTCTTTCGAGCCCCACAATCCGATCCTCATCGGAGTCAGACTTCCACCACTCCGCCGGAAGCATAAAATTTAATTTTTTACCCTCTGGCGGGATATTTGTCAAATCGATTTTCATTGAGGACTTCACGAACTCACCGACCTATCCTTGATACCGCTGATAATTACCGTTTGCTTTTATATAGAGAGCTTCTTTTTGTCAAGAGAATTTCTTTTTCCTTGCTTCCCTTGAATTGCGGCAGTGAAAATAGTAATATCGAGGGTAACATGGAAGTAAGGCAGGTATTTGGCTTCTAGATCCTCGGTTCGCCACCTTTTTTAAAAACGATGAGATATCACCATGAACTGTGAGATAGTCACTATAGGCAGTGAACTTCTGCGGGGACAAATAACAGATACCAATGCAGCATACCTTGCGCAAAACCTCAACCTCATCGGATTCAATGTATCCCTTCACACGAGCGTGGGCGATGACTTCGATCAGATGAAGCAGGTCATCTCAGAGGCCTTGAAGAGGAGCGAGTTGGTTATCGCAACAGGCGGCCTTGGGCCCACAGAGGACGATCTGACGCGGGAGGTAATAGCCGATGTGGCAGGTGCCCTCCTGGTATTCAAAGGGGAACTGATGGATCAGATCGAGTCCATCTTTAGGATACGTGGCTACAGGATGCCGGAGAGCAATAGGAGGCAGGCCTTCATCCCAGAGGGTGCCATTCCCATTTCCAATGACATAGGAACGGCTCCCGGGTTCATTGTGACGAGAAATTCAAAGCTTCTCGTAGCTCTCCCTGGCGTCCCAAAGGAGCTACAATACCTTTTCAACAAGGAGGTTATCCCCTACCTCAAGAAATACTTTCATCTCGAGAGGGAATTGATCTCCTCCAGGGTTCTGAGGATTACCGGTTTGGGCGAAAGCAAGGTGGATACCCAGATAAGGGACCTCATGAACCCCCGTGCAAACCCCAGGGTTGGCATCCTGTCATCACCGGGCGATATACAGGTCATTATCACGGCATCCGCGAAAGACCCGGAAGAGGCCGGTTCCCTTATCGAAAGGGTCGAGCAGGAGATTAAAACGAGGCTTGGTACAGCCGTATATGGGAGCAATGAGGATACCCTTGAGGGGGTTGTGGTAAATCTTCTAAAAGACAGAGGAGAGACCTTAGGTATCGTAGAGACCTTCACCGGAGGAGAGCTTACCTCGAGGCTAAACAGGTTCCCGTCATCCCTTCTGATTCAAAGCATAATAATTGGAGATGCATCTCGGTTTCACCCCCTAGGAGAGATCGACAATATCGCTTTTACGCCCGATGCTGAAACTGCAATGATTCTCGCCAACAAAATAAGAGTTCAGTGTAAGACTTCAATCGGATTAGCCGTGGTAGGAGTACTGAGGAAGATGGAAAAGGATTATGAGGTTGATGCTCACATAGTGGTTTCCGGCGAGAGGATTAATGGAAGCTACAGATGGAAAATGGGCGCTGACATCTCTTCCCTGCGGATTAGAGGCGCCATCATAGCCTTAAACACCTTGAGGCTCGCACTGATTTCATGAAATAGGCTGTAGTTTAACCGCAGACGTACGCAGACGAAGAAACATTTTATTCGGCCGACCCGGCCGAATAAAAGATGCCTTTCTGAAAAGCTGAAATAAAAAAATAATCATGCAGGGTTGCCCGTTCCATCCCGTTGGGACGAGAGTCCCCTCGATAAAGGACATGAATGCTATTGTGGCGACAATGTCGTCGCCACAATAGTCTGCGTGTGTCTGTGGTTGAAACAATTCTTTACGTTTATGGTATTAAGTAACTAATAACCGATAACACATAACGAGGTGATCACCATGGTACGTCAACCAGCAGTAGCCAACCAATTCTATCCAGGCGATGAGCGAAGCCTGAGAAGGGAGCTTTCCGCCAGGATGAAAGAGGGCCAAAAAAGAGAAAAGGTCTTCGCAATTGTATCGCCACATGCAGGGTACGTGTACTCGGGCGATGTCGCCGGCGCGGTCTTTTCCATGGCCGAGATTCCCAAGGATATAATAGTAATGGGTCCCAACCACCACGGCATCGGAGTCCCCTATGCGGTCATGACGCATGGAACATGGCAGATGCCAGGAGGGGAGGTCAGCATAAATGAAGAATTGGCCGCCCTTATGATAGAGGAATCGCGCTATCTTGAGGCAGACACTCAGGCCCACACACATGAGCACTCCATAGAGGTACAGCTCCCCTTTGCTCAATACGCTACGCCCGAGATTGAATTCGTTCCCGTTGTCCTCGGCAGGGCTGACTATGCAATCTGTGAGGAGATAGGTATGGCCATTGCAAGGGCCATCAAGAGATATGGGACACACGTGGTCATTATCGCAAGTACGGATATGACGCACTACGAATCTCACCAAAGCGCCAAGGAAAAGGACCAACTGGCAATCGATAGGATCACCTCCATGGACCCAGCCGGCCTCCTGGATACCGTTACCAGGAATAACATCACCATGTGCGGGGTCGTACCAACGACGATAACCCTCATCGCAGCAAAAGAGATGGGCGCAACAAAGGCGCGTCTCATTCAGTATGCCACCTCCGGAGAGGTGAGCGGTGACTATAGCTACGTGGTGGGGTATGCTGGCCTCATCATCCAGTAAATCTGAGCATAGGGACCTCTTTGACTGATATATGCCCTCCACGCCTTGACATCCTCGATTAGCCCCTCTCATGCTGATTTTTTTAACTAAATGGGTCAGGCATTCTGAGTGTTCAGAGTTCAGCGTTCAGGGGGGGGATAAGAGACATGAATTGGAGGGGTTCTTTCCTGAACACTGAACCCCTGAACACTATTATTGCCTGATTCAAGGTTGAAGCGAATTTCAAATATATTTGGCTAGGTATTTCGCCCTAGTTGTGGTAGGGAATAGGCACACGATCGTATCACCCCTATATCTAAATAGGTGTGGTTTTGGAGTTTTTAGGTAAAGTACCTGATTGAATCTCTTGGCTGAAAAAAAATAGAGTGAGCAGAGGAGAAACAACTATTCGGGTAATGGTATTCGGTGGCAGTTCAATGAAGGATTATCACACTAAACAGGAGGTCCGTTATGGGAAAGTTCGATGCTGTTTATGATGAATACATGAAGCGAAGGAAAGCAGTGCTCGATATGGGCGGAGAAGAAGCATTAAAGAAGCGCAAGGACAAAGGCCAAACGAACGCCCGCGAGCGAATCGATATGCTCGTCGATCCCGGTACCTTTACCGAGGTAGGTACCTTTATGAGACATAGACAACACGAATTCGGTTTGGCCAATAAGCTCGTACCAGCCGAAGGAGTGGTTGCGGGCATCGGCAAGGTCGATGGCAGGGAAGTGGTGGTTCTCTCAGAGGACTTTACCGCCATGGCAGGCACCTTTGGCGAGTATCACGGCAAGAAGTTCGTGTGGGCCTGTGATTTTGCCAAGGAAAAGGGGCTGCCCTTTATCGGCATCAATGACTCCGGTGGTGCACGTCTTCAGGAAGGCATGGACACCCTGGAATCCTATGGGTGGACCTTCCGGGCTCAGATACTGGCATCGGGAATTGTCCCTCAGATCGCGGTGCTCCTTGGCCCCTGCATGGGCGGCCAGGCGTATCATCCCGTTATGAATGATTTCCTCATCCAGAGCAAACCGAACGGTTTCATGGGGATCGCGGGACCTGCCTTTGTGAAAACGCAAACGGGCGAGGAAATCAGCCTGGATAAACTCTCGGGTTGGGAGGCCCATGCCGTAAAGTCAGGCTGCACCCATATCGTGGGCGATGATGATGCGCACAGCATCGAACTGACCAAGCAGCTCCTCTCCTACCTGCCGTCAAACAACAGGGAAAAGCCGCCAACAATAGAGAGCAACGATGATCCGGACAGGGAAATCCCGGAACTCGACGATTACCTTCCGGATGTAGCCCTTCGGGTTCCCTACAACATGTATCCCCTTATCGCATCGGTGGTGGATAAAGGGACCTTCTTTGAGATACATAAGTACTTTGCCCCAAACGTGATTGTGGGATTCGCTCGCTTAAACGGCAGGGCGGCCGGTATCGTCTCGAATAACACCATACATAAGATGGGCGGCCTCGACTGCGACGCCTCTGACAAGCTGGCACGATTTGTCCGTTTCTGCGACCTTTTCAATATCCCTCTTGTGACTCTGGTGGACTGCCCGGCGTTCTGGATCGGCTCCGAGCAGGAGTGGAAGGGAATCCTGCGTCATGGCGCGAAGACGCTCTTTGCATGGGCAGAGGCCACCGTACCACTGGTTTCGGTGATCATCGGCAAATCATATGCCGGCGCTCACTACGCCATGCTGGATAAAAGCATTGGTGCCGATCTCTGCTATGCCTGGCCAACGGCCAAGATCAACATCGTGGGAGCAGAAACCGCGGCAAGCGTGATATTCGCAAAGGAGATAAAGCAGGCGGATGATCCTAAGGCGGCTGCGAAACAGAGGATTGAGGAATATCGGACAAAATACGAACACCCTTATCAGCCCGCGGAGCGAGGGTACGTAGATGATGTCATTATGCCTCACGATACGAGAAAGTATATCTGCCGTGCCCTTGAGATCCTGGAGAAAAAGGAGATCGCTAGGCCCTGGAAGAAATACTCCAATATCTGCCTGTAGGATGTAACAAATAAAGCTCTTATGTGCCGAACTTGAAAAAGGCGATGTGGAGGTACATAGGAGCTTATTATATAAGGGGAGTATACCGATGAAACGGCACCAGTTTTCAGCCTATAGCTGGCAAGAGGTGGAGGAGATGGATAGGGGTAACACCACTATCCTCATCCCCCTCGGTTCAACCGAACAGGAGGGAACCCATCTCCCGCTCGGGGTGGACACATTTGTGGCGGAGAGCCTCGCAAATGAGGTTGCCAAGGAGACAGACGCCCTCGTTGGACCCCCCCTGCCTCTGGGTTACTCTGAATGGTTCCTGGAGTTTTCGGGAACCATCTCCCTGAAGCTCGAGACGGTAACTCAGGTATTAAGGGAATACACTTCCTGCCTCATTCGTCACGGATTTCGAAAACTCATCTTCATTAATGGTCACGCGGGCAACTCAACGGCAGTGGACGTGGTTGCCAGGGAATGTACGCTGAGCCAAAGCGCACGGATCGCTATGGTCGAAATATGGAAGATCGCCAACTCTCTCGCAAAGGATATTCCTGATTTGAAGGAGAACGCCTTCAAACACGCGGGAGAGATCATGACATCGGTAATGCTCTACCTCCACCCTGATATGGTAACCATGGACAGGGCGAGGGTCGAGTACGTGAAATCGGGTAAAGGGCCTTTCAAATCCAAATCAAGCCTAGGGCCCGCTGAGTTCAAGGGTTTCGAGGTAAGGCTATACGAGAGGACAGAAAAACTGACTGAATCGGGGATAATGGGAGACCCCCTGTCCTCCACAGAAAAAAAGGGAGAGGTGATCTTTCATCATTTGAAATCATACCTTATAGATATGGTCACCCATTTTTAGGGACTGCCGAAGCCCTGCCTGGCTGCCCTGACCATTGCCTCGATATTCTCGGCCGGTGTGATTGAGGGAACGCTACATCCCGAGGACAGTATCAGGCCCCCATCCATACCGGCCTTTTCTATCACCTCTTGAGATTCCCTCTCGACCTCCCCTGCTTCTTTAAAGGGGAGCGTAAAGGCCGGATCCACGTTTCCCATCAAAGGAAAATTGCTCCCCAGAAGTTTCCGCGCATAGCCGAAATCCACCTTGCTGTCCAGGCTCAAGCAATCAACTCCCGTGCTCGCCAGGGATTGAAGCCTGTCGCTGGTATCGCCGCAGATATGCATGATCACCTTGACCCCTGCCCTTTTGACTGCCTGAACTACCCTTGCGGTATAGGGCAGCGCGAATTCCTCCCAGGTCTTTATGGAAATGGCATCTCCCGAGGAGGTGGGATCCGAGATGAAGATAATGTCGGCACCGGCGTGGACGCAGGCAATGCCGTACACGATTTGGCTTATCGTGGTAATCTCCAGGAGCTCCTTTACCTTATCGGGTCGCTTGTAGGTATCCCTCATGAGCTCCTCTGAGCCCCTCAACATAGCGGCATGCCTGAAGGGCGCCTGAATATAGGCGATAAGCGGAACCAGAGCACCGCACAGCCCTTTAAGCTGCCTTATCCCCTCGAGGATTGTGGGGAGCCGACCATCGGTCCATGGATTGGGGATCTTCAATTTGGGCAGGTCCTGGTCATAGTCCTTCACGGCGAAATCCGCCACAGAGGGGGCATCATCCTCGGGAATCTTGAGGGTGCTTCCCATGGCCTCTGATTCCGCGTGTATGCCCGAGAGATCCCTCACCGCGTCATACCCGAATCTCCTAAGGCAAAAGAACTGGGCGTAGACATACTTGGCAATTTCCTGAATTGCCTCCGACACCGTAAAGCCGGCCTGTCGGATCGCCCAGTCCCTCACCAGGGGAAACACCGGTGTCCTGTCAGGCCTTTTACCCTCCAGGGCTGTCATTATCCTTTCATATGGGGTCATCTGATTAGTATTTTCCAGATTGGTTCACCGAATTACCTAGGAAAGCCCCAGCCAAACCTATTTGAAATTCTCCTCAACATTGAATCAAGCAATAATAGTGTTCAGGGATTCAGTGTTCAGAGTTCAGGGGGAAATAAGAGCCATGAAGGAGAGGGGTTCTTTCCTGAACACTGAGCTCTGAACACTCAAATCTGACTACTGATAGCCGATCACTGAATACTTACTATTGATGGCCTACGGCATCATTTGGCTGGGCAGAAAGGTGATAATCTGTGGAAATGCGATGAACAAGGCCACGGTGAGGATATCCATTGCCATAAAGGGGATGATGCCCCTGAAGATCTCCTCCAGCGGAATATCGGGGGCCACGCTTCGCACGATGTAACAGTTCAATCCTACCGGAGGCGTGATCAGACATATCTCACACATCTTCACCACGATGATCCCGAACCAGATTGGATCGTACCCCAACGCCGTCACCGCGGGAAACACGATGGGCAGGGTCAGCATCATCATCCCGATGGCATCCAGGAACATCCCGAGAAAGACATAGATGCACAGGATCAGTATGAGGATGAGAACTGATGGAATGGGGAGATCGAGCACGAATTCTGCAAAGGTGGTGGGAAGCCCGGTAAGCGCCAGAAAGCGAACGAAGATGAGCACTCCCACGATTATGGAGAAGATCATAATCGTGGTACGCCCTGTCTCGAGAAGCGATTCCTTGAACTGGGTCCAAGTCAGCCGGCGCATCGATAGCGCCATGAGAAAGGCGCCAAAGGCCCCTGCGCCGCCTGCCTCGGTCGGGGTGAACACACCGCTGTAAATCCCACCGATAATGAGCACGATCAGGACCAGCACTCCCCAGGTACCTTTTATTGCAAAAAACTTCTTCTTCCAAGAAACCTTCGGCTGGAGCTGGCCCAATTCAGGAAAAAGCTTCACCCGGGTATAGATCATCCCCGCATAAATAGCAGCTGAGACAACGCCCGGTATGAACCCTCCGATAAGCAGGGCACCGATGGACTGCTCGGTGATAATCCCATAGATTACAAGAATAACGCTTGGAGGGATGAGCGAGGCGAGGGTTCCGCTTGCAGCCACAACACCTGCTGCCAGCCTCGGATGGTATCCATACTTTCTCATCTCCGGAATTGCCACCCTTCCCATGATGGCCGCCGAGGCAGTGCTCGCACCAGTGCAGGCGGCGAAACCGGCACACCCGAACACGGTTGCAATGGCCAATCCCCCTGAAAGGTGTCCGAACCACTGACGGGCCGTGGAGAAGATGTCGTCGGTCAAGCCCGCATAAAAGGCATAGTAGCCCATGATGATGAAAAGCGGGATCACGCTCAGGGAGTAATGGGCCACGATTGCATGGGGGAGGTAGCCCACCACCTTGCCCGCCACCGAAAAATCCTTCATGATCCACATACCCACGAATCCCACCAAAGCAGTGGCGAAGGCTATTCTCATGCCCAGGACCACGAGCACAAAGATTGCACTCAGGCCAAGCAGTCCCATCGTCAGTGGATCCATCGTGTCCCCTTCCAGTTAGCTCAGGTCCCTCATCTCAACGCCTACTATTATCTGAGCGATGTGCTGAATGATCTCGATGGCAAACCTGATACAGAGAAAGAAGCTCCCTATTGGTATGGCCAACTTCGACGGCCAGGTGGGCCAGTAAATATACGAGGTTGTATCTCCCAAGTGATAGGAATACATGGCTGTCTTAAAGGAGTATATCAAGATAAAGAGGTACACAAAAAGGGAAAGCGAGGAAGTAATGGCCTCTGCTATGTGATAGGATCTTCCCTTGAGGACCCGGGTTACGAAGAGCTCCATCCTCACATGCCCGTCAACCCGCTCCGTGTAGGATATGCCGAAGAATACCACCCCAGCCATAATCAACTCCACGATCTCCACATGGCCGGGTACCGGCGCATTGAACAGATAGCGGCCCAATATCTCGGTGGTGGCGAAGAACATGAGGAACATTATGATAAACACAGAGGCCAGGTTCAACCAGTCCTCAATGGTGCTTACGGTTCCCTCTATAACCCGAAACAAATGCGACCTCTTCCACACCGGCGTGGGCTTCCCGCCTTCTGGCTTTATTGCGTCTTCAAGTTTCAAGGAAACCCCCTGTTATTATAAGAACGCCTGCTGGAGAATGGAAAATTCCCCAGCAGGCGCTTATTTTTAACGGCCTGTGACTTCCTTTCTCTTCTCCAGGTAGTAATTGAGAACCTCCCTCCCTGGAAGCCCCTCTGCCTCACGGGCCTTTACCCACTTCTCGTAAACCGCCTCGGCCTTTGCCACCAGCTTGTCGCGTTCTGATTCGGGAAACTCGATGAACTCCAGTTTTTCCTTGAATATAGGCAGCCACTTGTCATCCGCTACCTTGAAGGCGTTATGAAAGATACAGGGGGAGTTATTGTACCACTGCATATGGAATTTCTTGAACTCTTCCGGGAGGGCATCCCATGCATCCTTGTTCGCGATGTAGAAGCAGGACATAGTTCCCAACGTCATGGGGATGGACACGTATTTCGATACCTCGTGGGCCTTGTACGCTCCAAAGCCGTAAGTCCAGGGGAACCCGACCAGATCAACGGTGCCCCTTGAGAGGGCCTCATATGTTTCAGGAGAGGGAACAAGGGTTGGCACTGCACCGAATTCCGCGAGAACCTTGCCGATCTCTCCGCCTATCCTTATCCTCGCACCCTTAAGGTCTTCCACCGTCCTCACCGCTCTATTACCCATGAGGTGATACTGGCACAGGGCGCTGGGGAGAAGTGGCACCGCGTTCCACTTGAGGAGCTCTTTTTTGAGTGCCGGGTGCTTCCACATCTCAACCATCATCTGGGTGAGATCCCAGTTGCTGGTCGGGGCGATAAAGGGAAGTTCACTCACGGTGTGCAGGGGAACCTTTCCCGGGGTGTAAGCCACACAGATTCCCGCAGCCTCGAACAGGCCGGCCTTGATGCCGTCCCAGTTCTCCTTGGAAGGTGAGAGCACCTCCCCGTATTGAAGCTTGATGATCCAGCGGCCCCTTGTTTTCTGCTTCATGTCCTCTGCCCAGGCATGCAGAGGCTCACTCCAGGCCCTCCTTCCACCAAATAGCGAGAAATTCCAGGTGATGGTCTTCTGGGCCGCAATCACCTTGGGTGGGATGGTGAAGAGAAAACACACCGTAACCACCAAAGCGCACAACACCACTAAAAACCATTTTGCTGATAACTCTCTTCCCATGGGCAACCTCCTTTCATTGAGTAACGCTATTGTTAATACCACTGCTTAGTAGCAACTCTCATTCTAGGAGTCAAGAAAAATCTGTTATCCGGTCGTTTGTCGACAATCAAACATGACTTTGATCATTATGATGCAAAATTCTCATATCTATTTCTAATCGTTTGGATATGAAGATCGTTCCTCTATTAAAGAGCCAATCCCTACCTCCCTTAGGATGCTCACGGTGTGTTGGCCGAGGTCATCGTTTTGAATCCTGCCCTTCCAATGTTTCCCTATAGGATGACCTCATTGCCTTTTTATCAAACTTCCCAACGCTCGTGCGGGGAATGGCATCCACGAAGATGAACCTTTCCGGGATCCACCATTTTAGTATCTTGCCCTCTTCCAAGAACTGGCTCATGTGATCCCTCATCTCTTGCTCGGAGGCATCCTCTTTGTGCTCATCCTTCAACACCACCAAAGCAACGGGGCGTTCCCCCCACTTCTCGGACTGCGCCCCAAAGACCGCAACCTCCTGGACCTTTGGATGCGTATTGATGAGGCTCTCAAGGGTGAGGCTTGAGATCCACTCCCCCCCGCTCTTTATCACATCCTTAGACCGATCGATAATCAGCACGCTCTCCTCCCCATCAATGGTGGCCATGTCTCCACTATGCATCCATCCGCCTCGCCACAGTTCCTCTGACTTCTCGGGCTCCTTGTAGTAGCCCATGGTGAGCCAGGGCCCCCGGAGCACGATCTCCCCAACCGTACTTCCATCCTTTGGGACATCGTTCCCCTGTTCATCCACCACCCGCTGCTCCACAAATGGGGGTGCCATTCCTGTGCCGCTGAGAAACTCTATCTTCTTATCCTCGGGCCAGCGAAACATATGGGGTTTCAGGTATTGGAGGCCTACCTTTGTATATACCTCGGTCATGCCCCATCCGGAACAAATATCCATGCCGAGATCCTTGGCCTTTTTGGCGAGCACGGCATTGAGCCTCATTCCCCCGCCCTCATAGATCAAGCCCTTGAAATACTCCCTGTACTGCTCCGCTTCAGGATGCGAGATAATCATGTTCAGCATGGTGGCAACGCAGCACATATATCCGCTCTGCCCCGGCTCCTTTTCCCTTTTCAGCAACTCCAAAAAGGCCTTGGGATCGAACCTGCCTGGATAGAGCTGTTTGCATCCCAGATATGTAGCCATGTAGGGAACACCCCAGCCATGAGCGTGAAACATTGGCACCAGTTGTATCGCCATGCCCCGTCTGGGGTCTAAGCCTCTCTCACCCTCAAAGCCCAGGAGTATATTCGACCAGATGAGGCTGTGCATTATGTGCTGCCGGTGAGTAAAGAAACAAATCTTGGGGTCCCCTGTGGTTCCCGTGGTGCAACTCAAGGATGCAACGGTATCCTCGTCCAGATCGGGGTAGGTGTAGTGCGGCGATGCAGATTGCAGCAATTCCTCGTATTCCGAGATGGGCTCCAGCCTCGTCTCCGGCACCTCCCCGTCATCGGTAAGCGCTATGTAGTGTTTCACCGTGTTCAATCTATCGCGTACGGATTCAATCAACGAGGCAAAATCCTTATTAAAGATGAGTACCTCGTCTTCAGCGCGGTTTACGAGGTAGGCTATCTGCTCAGGGGTTAGAAGTGGATTTCCCATGTGCATCAGGGCGCCCATACAAGGCACGGCGAAATATATTTCGAGGAACCGGTGAGTGTTCCACTCAAAGCAGATGACCTTTGACCCCGGTGTAACGCCCAAATTCTTGAGCCCGTTTGAAAGCCGCTGGCACCGCTCATAGAGCTTGGCATAGTTCTCTCGAACGATATCACGATAGACGATCTCTCCATCGGGGCGCATCCTTGCGGCGTGCTCCAGTATGTGCTTCAAGATGAGCTGATACTGATACCCGATCCTCGGGAATTCCTGCTCCTGATCCATAGTCCGCCTCCTTTATCGTATGATGAGCTTTTTTGTGTCTCGATAAAGATACCGACTATTGCGACCTAACAAAATTTCCC
>CAZJXD010000064.1:0-27515 GCA_964549945.1 uncultured Desulfobacteraceae bacterium
AGAGTCTTGTTCAGGAAATTGAGGCTCTGTTTTTGATGATAGGTTATCATCCAAGGAAAGTTGGCCGGGGAGAGACCGGAGAAGATCCCTGATTTCTTCTAATAGTTTAACGAATTGATTTATTTTCCAATACCAGCAAACGATCTCACGAAAGATCAAAAACAGTACTATAGCAATAACCAGTATAGTAATTACATGTACAATTTCCATAATGGCCCCCGATTATCAAGCACTAAGTAAAGTTAAGCTCTCCAGTCATTCAAATGAATAACATTTTTGCCGAGGCGGCGGTGCCAGAGGCGGGTGGCGGTGTCTTTGATGAGCTTCAGGCAGGCCAGATCATCCAGGGTCCACCTAGGGATCCGGAGACTCTTTTCATTGGTATAGAACCTGGTTAACAGCCAGAGCCATAGGAGCCCTAAGAGGGCCGCGAAGTGACCTTTACATTTTTTCAATAATCCGATGAAGGAATGTGGTGTTTTTCCAGGTATTGTCTGTATTGCGAATAGTACGGCCTGGGTGGAGGCTTGTGGCTGTTTAGTGATTGGCCTGGTGTCTTTCACCTTCAGCGTGCGAGAGCTGCAGCTTAAGGAGACACAAAAGATAGCAGCGAGTAGGGCACCGTAAGGGATGTTTTTTTTCATACGGGCCTCGGCTTTATAGCTAATCAGTAATTTACTGCTAATTTTAACTACATTTCCGAAACTGCCTTTGTCAAGGTTTTTATGGTCTTCTCCAGCCGGGACGGTTACAAAACAGTTACAATTTCCGATCCCGGCGAAAAAAGAGGGCCTGAGCAATCTGCCCAAACCCTCGCCACTTGGTGCCTGGGGCGGGAATCGAACCCGCACAGCCACTAGGACCGAGGGATTTTAAGTCCCTTGCGTCTACCAATTCCGCCACCCAGGCTTACTGTGTTTTCAATAACTTATATTTTGTTGAATTTCAATAATATTTGAAGGAGCATATTGGGAGCAATCGGCTTTCTGCTTTCTCAGATACTCCTTTCTTTTCCTCACTGCTTCCCTACGATACTCTGAATGAGGGCTTTATACAAACCGATTGAACAGTAATTACCTCACCGACTCCTTCAAGGCCTTGCCTGGCACAAACTTGGGGGCCTTTTTTGCCTTAATAGTAATCTCTGCCCCTGTCTGTGGATTTCTGCCCTTCCTTGCCTTCCTCTCCGTTACCTTAAAGGTCCCGAAGCCAGCAAGGGCAATAGTATCCTTCTTTTTCAAGGCATTGGTAATGGTTGAAAATACACAGTCCACTGCTGCCTGGGCCTCCTTCTTGGTTGAGACCACCTTGGCTACCTCGTTGATTAGATCTCCTTTGTTCATACTCTTCTCTCCTTTTTTTAGTGATTTGAATTGGCTAAGCATGGTCAAATAAAGGAAATCTTTGTGTATTGCAATAAAAAAATGAATATCCTTGACTACTTATCTGATTTGGGGATATTTTTTATAAAGTACCGAAGAGATTCCCTGCTAACCATGAAACGGGGAAGTTATGAATTGAATTTTAAAGACCCCTTTTCTCTGAGATGAGATTAGGGGTTTTGTGTTTTAGCAAATTTCGAGAATTAAAGGATTTTGCAAAGAAGAGGGAGGTGAGCCCAATGTTAACAAGCGGAAGAGAGACCTATAAGGCAGGGGAGGTTATATTTGAGGAAGGCAGCCATGGAACCTCTGTCTATGTCTTAAGTTCAGGCAAGGTGGAGATTAGCAAGATGGTCCACGGAAAGAAGACCCCTTTAGAGGTACTCGGCCCCGGGGATGTATTTGGTGAGATGAGTTTTATCGATCCTGCCCCACGGTCGGCTACTGCTGCTGCGGTTGAAGACGCTGTTTTGGAGATAGTGGATAAGGATTTCTTGGATAGGGAATTCAACCAGATATCCTCAGATTTCAAGGAGATACTCTGTGCCCTTGTCAGGAGATTGAGAAAAACTATTCCGAAGCCTTAGTCATTATACGAAAAGTGCGATCGCTCGATTGTAATCGAGCCACGCGCCATCTAGAGAAGTTAGATCGCTCAGGCTGAACCCTATTCGAGCCTATCATGATTTGAGCACCACTACCCCTTTTACAGCAATGAGAGGTAGAGCTTTTATCTTGGATTTTCCATATTCGCTGTCTCAGCACATAATAGCGAAAAATAAAGAGGGGAAGCTGAGATGAGGGAAATAAAGGAAGTAGACATATCAATGAACAACAGGGTTTTTACCATAAATCTGGCCATTAAAGATGAGGAACTCATTGAAACTATCTTTAGTGCGCTAAGGGAACATGTAGAGAAAGGCTTTTCAATAAAAGTAAGAGAGGCATACGTCACCTCTCTGTCGGATTCACTAAAGGTAATTATAAAGATAATTTCGAGCGGATCACAGATGGATGAATGGAGGGCTGAAACAAAACAATTGATATCTATTATACTGAAAGGATAAGGGAAGCTAGATACGCATGAACTGAGATTCGCATCTTCGCTATGGAAAGGCACAGTGCTGTAAAAAGCTGTAAAAAGGTTACATTGACAAAAGGGCGATAAGGTGTAAAGTTCTTCTTTATAAATATTTTATTGAGGGTAACGCCAAAATAGGGCCGGAGAGGAGGTGAGGAGATCGGGAGGCTCCTATCTTTGGCGGGGAAAAGACGGAGGCTTTCCAAGGAACAATAGAAAGGAGGGAACAATGAAAAGAAAATGGTGGGTGATACTTGTCGCAGCACTTTGTATGGGAATGGTTCTAAGTGCTCCTGGCGAGGGCATCGGCAAGGAAAAGGTGCTCATTGTAGGGATGAATACAGGCGCCATCGTATCCATGGATCCCGCGGTGTGCTATGAGATAGAGGGGCATTGGATGTTGAATAATATCTATGATCCGCTCGTGAAATTCAAGGCGGGGTCTGCGAGCGAGATCGAGCCCTGCATGGCAACCTCTTGGGATATTTCGGGTAAGACGCTAACCTTTACCATAAGGCAGGGAGTGAAATTCTCAAATGGTGATCCCGTAGACGCTGAGGCGGTCGCTTATTCATTGAAGAGAGTGGTCACATTAAAGAAGACACCCTCATGGGTGCTTACCCAGTTTGGGGTAACCGAGGATTCCATCAAGGTCGTGGGAGACAAGGTGCAGGTTACCATGGATCAGCCATATTCCCCGAGCTTAGTGCTCTCCTGTATGTCATTCATTACGGGCATGGTAAACCCCAGGGTCGCTGAAGCCGAAGCGAAGGAAGGCGATATGGGGAGTGCCTATCTGACGGAGCATTCCGCAGGAAGCGGTCCTTATGTCCTGGTGAGTTGGAAGAGAAACGAGAAGATCGTTCTTGAACGCAACGAATATTACTGGGGTCCAAAGCCGGAGATACAGAGAATAGTAATAATCGATGTACCGGAGTCATCCAGCCAGGTCGTTCAGCTCAAGGGAGGGGACATCGACATCGCGTGGAATCTCGAGTATGATCAGATTCCTGAGATAGAGGCCACGAAAGGACTCTCCGCGTTGAAATCACCCCTGTTCAAGGTGATTTACCTGTCAATGAACCCTACCCATGCCCCCCTGGGTAATGTCCTGGTGAGAAGGGCAATCAAATCCGCAATAGACTACAAGGGGATTGTCAAGGCAGTAGGCGGAGGCGTCATGGAGCTTCACACCTTCATTCCCAAGGGCATGTTCGCACACTATGACGGCCAGGCATTTCCGTACGATCCGGAAAAGGCGAAAGAATTGCTGGGGCAGGCAGGATATCCAAAGGGCTTTGATATAACCTTGACCGTGCCCGAATTCCTGGCCACGGCGGGAACGGTTGTCAAGTCCAACCTAGAGGCCGTGGGGATAAAGGCCGATCTTCAGCTAATAGCCTACAGCACCCTTTTGGGGAAATACAGAAAACAGGGATTGGAAGTGGTATTAGCGCGATGGGGATCGGACTATGGTGATCCAGATGCCAATGCAAAGCCGTTTGCTCATTGCAGTACAATTGGTCCCGATGCGAAGATAAAGCAGCTTGCATGGAGAAATGCATATGCAAATCCCGAGTTCACGGACATGGTTGAAAAGGCGGCCTTGATAAAAGATAGGGATGAACGCGAGCGAATGTACATCGATTTACAGAAGAAGTGGCAACAAGACAGCGTGTTTGCGATGCTGTATCAGTTCTCCGGTCATGTAGGCCTAAAGGATAAGATCAAGAATTTTCAGCTGAACGCGCTCACGGAAACACGCCTTGAGTACGTAACGTTAGAGGATTAATGCGTCCTTGAAACAGAAGAGCACCCTGCGTAACCTGACTCAGAAAAGGGTAGGGTGCTCTTATTTTTTTTAGGTTCCCCTTGAAAAAGGTGGAGATACAATGCTGTTCCTGAGTGCATCATCCCTATCGACTATTCAGCCTAGAAGAAGGGGGTTTGAGGCGAAGCTTCACTAGGGGTAAAAACAATGGGTGAGGAGTGACATGAGGTTCGGAGAATATTTCGTAAGAAGGTTGGCCCTGTTTATCGTAGTTATTATTGGGGTGGTAACCGTCACATTCCTGCTTTCCCACGTTATCCCCGCCGATCCGGTAGGTGCCATCCTCGGAGAAAATGCTCCCCCGGAACTGGTGAAAAAAACAGAGAGATTGCTCGGTTTGAATCTGCCCCTGCATCAACAGTACATTCGTTACCTGAAAGGCGTTTTACACTGGGATTTTGGAATCGCACTGAGGACACAAAACCCGGTATCCAAAGACCTTAAAACCTATTTCCCGGCTACCTTGGAACTGGTCTCTCTCGCTATGCTCATTGCCATCATGGGCGGCATAGGGATCGGGATACTCTCTGCGGTGAGGAGAAACAAGATGTCCGATAACATAAGCAGGGTATTTTCATTAGTGGGCATCTCCATGCCGGCATTCTGGCTTGGCTTGCTGCTCATCCTGATCCTCTACTATCATTTGGGCCTCATCCCCGCCGGTGGAAGATTATCGCCACGTATTTCACCCCCACCCACCGTAACCGGTCTTTATACGATAGATAGCCTGATAGCGGGAGAATTCAGGACATTCTGGGATGCGCTCTACCATTTACTGGGTCCGGCGCTTGTGCTGGGGTGGATACAGACGGCATACATAGGCAGGGTGACGAGATCATCGATGCTCGAGGTATTTAACGAGGAGTACATACGAACTGCGAGGGTCAAGGGGTTGGCGGAGAGGGTAGTGATCTTCCGGCATGCCCTCAGGAATGCCGCAATCCCTGTCATAACCATGGTGGGAATATCCTTCGGTTACCTGCTTGAAGGCTCTGTTCTTACGGAAACCGTATTTGGTTATCCTGGATTGGGAAGATATTCGGTGAACTCCTTTCTCTCGCTTGATTTGAATGCGGTGGTAGGCTCAATCACGTTGATCGCCATCTGTTATGCCCTGAGCAATCTGATAGTAGATCTGCTCTACGGGTTTTTGGACCCCAGGGTTAAATATTAGGAGGCCGTGTTGGGCCATATTATTGAAGGGATAGCATCGTGGAAGAGGAGACATTCCTCGGAAATCTCCAATGCCAGGGAGGTCATTCACGCGGCAAAAAAGAGCCCCCTGACCATAGTGGGGCTCTCCCTGGTAGGGGCCCTGGTTGTCGTTGCGATTCTGGCCCCCTATATCGCTCCCCATGATCCCGTCGAGATGCATCTTGAAGATAGGCTGGCCTCCCCGTCGATTAGCTATCTGCTCGGCACGGACGAGCTCGGCAGGGATATCCTTTCCAGGATAATCTACGGCACGGGGGTGGCGCTAAAGATCATGATCATAGTGCTCTTGATCGATTTGCCCCTGGGCGTTCTGCTTGGAATCGTTGCGGCATATTTCGGCGGATGGATCGATGAGATCATCATGAGGATATCGGATATATTCATGGCATTTCCGAGGCTGATCCTGGCAATGGCAATCGGTGCCGCATTGGGGCCGAGTCTCGTGAACACCATGATCGCTATTGCCATGACCATGTGGCCTACCTACGCACGATTGGCAAGGGGCGAGACGCTCAGCATAAAGGAAAGGACCTTTATTGAGGCTGAAAAGGCATTGGGTACCTCCACGGTCAGGATCCTGCTCTCGGGCATCTTGCCGTTGTGCTCATCCACCACGATTATCCGTGCCACGCTCGATATGGGTAATGTGATACGGATCGCGGCGGGAATGAGCTTTCTAGGCCTCGGCGCACAGCCCCCTACGCCTGAGTGGGGCCTTATGGTGAGCACGGGAAGGAGTTTTTTAATCAATCAATGGTGGGTTCCCACATTCCCCGGCTTTGCAATCCTACTGGCCGTGTTCGGCTTCAATTTACTCGGAGACGGGATACGGGACATCTCGGATCCTCACCTCAGGAGAGGGGAATGATGCCCGAGGTGCTTCTGGAGATACACGATCTCGTGGTAAATTTTTATACCTACAGGGGCGTGGTCAAGGCGATCAACGGCGTGAGCTTGAAGATCAATAAGGGCGAATTCTTTGGCCTCGTCGGGGAGACGGGATGCGGAAAGAGCGTAACCGGATCCGCCATCCTCAATCTCGTCCAGAACCCGGGCAGAATAGAGGGCGGCGAGATCATCTTTAAGGGAGATGATATCTTACAGATGGATGAGGATGAGATCAGGAAGAGGATTCGGGGACAGGAGATCACCATGATAATGCAGCATCCAATCGCTGCATTGAATCCGGTTCTAAAAAACGGCGATCAGATAGCCGAAGCGCTGAGCAGAAAGATGGGCGAGGGCGAGGCAAGGAAAAGGGCTATAGAGTTGCTCAAAGAGGTGAACATCCCGGACCCTTCAAAGGTTGCCAGTCAATATCCTCACCAGCTATCAGGGGGCATGGCGCAAAGGGTCATGATCGCCATGATGCTGGCTACCGAGCCATCCCTGCTCATCGCCGATGAGCCGACTACCGCCCTGGACGTTTCGATTCAGGCCCAGGTATTGAGCCTGCTCGAGGATCTCATCAAGATGCATAAGGCCAGTGTGCTGCTGATAACCCATGATCTGTCGGTGGTCGCCGAGACCTGCGACAGGGTTGGCGTCATGTACGCGGGGGATATGGCAGAGGTTGGTGAAGTGGAGCAGATCATCAATAATCCGAAGCATCCCTATACCATAGGCCTCATGAGGGCGATCCCCTCAGAATATGGAAAGGAACTGGTGGGAATCACGGGCAGCGTTCCCGATCTCGTAAACCCCCCTCCCGGATGCAGATTTCACCCGAGATGCGATTACGCGAAGGGGGTTTGCAGGCGCATGAAGCCCAAGACCATACAGGTGGAAGAGAACCATACGGTTGCGTGTTTTCTGTATGAATAGGGAACACATGGAAGAGATCATAGGGATTAAGGACATCAAGAAGTACTTCCCGTGGAAGAAACATAGTTACGTGAAGGCAGTTGATGGCGTTTCCCTGTCAATCGATACGCGAGATATCTTCGGTTTGGTGGGAGAATCAGGTTCCGGGAAGACCACCCTAGGCAGGGTCATGCTGAGATTGATAGACCCCACCTCAGGCCTTATCCTCTACGAGGGAGAAGACATCACGAGTATAAGGATGAATAAGCAGATGGAGCTCCGGAGGCACATGCAGATAGTATTCCAGGATCCCTACGCATCGCTTCATCCGAGAAAGAAGATAAAGGAGATTATAGGAAGAGGATTGAGAACACATCATCTGGTTGCAAACGAGGCGGAACTCCTGGAAAGGGTTCAAGCATTTCTAAGCCTGGTTGGTATGGGCAAGGAGCACCTCTATCGATACCCCCATGAACTTTCAGGAGGGCAACGACAGAGGGTTGCCATTGCGAGGGCCCTGATAGTAAACCCGGAATTTGTCGTCTTGGACGAACCTACCTCCTCCCTGGACGTTTCGGTTCAGGCGGAGGTTCTGAATCTTCTCCGGAGGCTGAGAGAGGAACTGGATCTCACCTATCTGTTCATAACCCATGATCTCTCGCTGGCACGAGTGTTCACCGAGAAGATCGCGGTGATGTATCTCGGAAAGGTGGCGGAGTATGGGGAGACGAAAGATGTCTTCAACCATCCCATGCATCCCTACACAAAGGCCCTGTTATCGGTCACTCCTCGCCTAGAGCCCGGGAGGAGGGGCAAGAAGATCATGCTTGCGGGCGAGATACCCAGCCCTATCGAGCCACCGTTGGGGTGCGGGTTTCATACGAGATGCCAGGAAAAGGTCCAAGGGCTCTGTGAAAGGGAGCCTCCTCAATTGAAGGAGATGGAAAAGGGGCATTTTGTTGCCTGCCATTTATATTCCCGAGGAGCGGTTGACCCTAGCGCTAAGCTACAGGCTTATTGAGAAAAGAAACGTTCAGATGAGCATGGGGATGTCTTTTTTTTCCTCATGCCTTCTAACAGGGGGCCTCAGCGTGCCCCGTAAATCGGGGCACACGCGCAACGCGGATTTGACTATTGTATGCCATGGCTGTGGGTGCCCCGATTTATCGGGGTCTGCCGGTGCATTCCTTATAGGGCATGAGGAAAAAAAAGACATCCCCATGCTCAATATATAGATTCCCAGGAGATTCATCGCGTTTATGAGAATAACGGCTAAGGGTGAGAATAAGAGGTGAGAAGATGAGAATCGAACATATCAAGATACATCCTGTATCAATACCACTCCGAGAGCCTTTTAGGATATCCTATGGAACCGTAAGGAGCGCTGATAATGTACTGATAGGGTTAGAGACGGATAACGGTCTCGCAGGCTATGGAGAAGCGGCGCCATCATCCTTGTTGACCGGAGAAATTCGAGAACATATTGTGAGCGGATTGAAGTTTGTCGAACCGATTCTCCTTGGCAGAGATCCCTTTGATATTTCCAGGATTGAAGAGGATATCGAGAGGGCGATCAAGGGAAATTATGGCATGAAAGCCGCGATAGATATGGCGCTCCTTGATTTAATGGGAAAGGCAATGGAAACCCCCGTATATAATCTGCTCGGGAGATACAGGACAGAGTTCCGGACTGACCTTACCATTGGGATAAAGGATCCCAGGGATATGGCCGAGGATGCCGTGAGAATAGTCGAGAAGGGATTTGACACCATTAAAGTAAAAGTCGGCACCGGCCTCGTAGCCGATATTGAGAGAATAAAGGAGATCAGAGATGCCGTTGGGAATACCATACGCATAAGGGCCGATGCAAATCAGGGGTGGGGGCCAAAAGATGCGGTGAAGGCGATCAGGGAGATGGAGAGATACGGGATTGAGCTCATCGAGCAGCCCGTTCCATGGTGGGATATAAAAGGTCTAAAGTGGGTGAGAAATCACGTGGATATCCCGGTAATGGCGGATGAATCAGCCCATTCACCTCAAGACGCGATACATTTGATAGAACAGGATGCGGTGGATATGATAAACATAAAGCTCATGAAGTGTGGCGGCATCAGAAATGGGGTAAAGATAGCTCATATTGCGGAATCGGCTGGAATGGAATGTATGGTAGGATGTAAGGTTGAAAGCAGGGTAGCTATTACGGCTGCCTCTCATCTCGTCGCATCCGCAAAAAATGTCACCAAGGTTGACCTGGATTCCTTTCTCTCCCTCTCTGAAGACCCCGTGGAAGGCGGTATAGAAATAGATAGGGGAACGATAATCCTGCCCAAAGGGCCTGGATTGGGCATAAAAAGCGTAAAAGTATAGACGGCTCCACAGAGATGGAAGAGCTTTTTAGGATTGGCGTCGAGCCACACGGAGCAGGGCATTTATCGACTGATCAGGTGCCCATCTCCCAGGAGGTAAGGTATTTCTCCTGCTCCGGTGTGAGGGTGTCGATCTCCACGCCCATTGAGGCGAGCTTGAGCCGTGCAATCTCCTTGTCGATCTCGAGGGGGACGGGGTAGACCCTGTTCTCGAGGCTAGCGTGTTCCTTTGAGAGGTGCTCCATGGACAGGGCCTGGTTGGCGAAGCTCATGTCCATCACGGATGAGGGGTGACCCTCCGCGGCTGCCAGGTTGATCAATCTTCCCTCGCCTAACACGTAGACCCTGTTTCCGTTCGCCAGGGTATATTCCTCCACGAAGTCCCTGATCGTCCTTTGAGAGGTCGAGGCCTCCTTCAGTCCGGGCAGGTCGAGCTCCACGTTGAAGTGCCCCGAGTTGGAGATAATGGCACCGTCTTTCATCTCGAGGATGTGCTCCACCCTGATCGCATTGATATCACCGGTGAGGGTACAGAAGATGTCGCCGATGGGAGCGGCCTTGACGATAGGCATGACCTCGAATCCATCCATGACCGCCTCAAGGGCCCTCAGGGGATCGACCTCGCAGATAATCACCCTGGCGCCGTGCCCCTTCGCCCTTGTGGCCACCCCCCGTCCACACCATCCGTAGCCTGACACCACGAAGTGGCTCCCCGCGAGAAGCCTGTTGGTTGCCCTCAGTATGCCGTCGATAGTGCTCTGGCCGGTGCCGTATCTATTGTCAAAGAGGTGCTTCGTGTTGGCATCGTTCACGGAGATCACCGGAAACTGAAGCACGTTATCCCTTTCCATTGATCTGAGGCGAATGACGCCCGTGGTGGTTTCCTCCGTTCCTCCCATGACCCCTGACACGAGGGAACCCCTGTCCTCCTTGCTCAGGGAGAGGCCCCATTCCCTGATTGACCGGGACACCTCGTCCCACTTATCGAGGGCGATGAAGTGCAGGGAGCTGACCAGATCGGCCCCATCGTCCATGGTGAGGTTGGGAAATTTTTTCAGGGCCGATAAAATATGGCTGTAATAGGTGTCGGTATTCTCTCCTTTTATGGCGAATACGGGGATACCTTCATGTTCCACGAGCGAGGCAGCCACGTCATCCTGGGTCGAGAGGGGATTTGAGGCGCAGAGTGCAACCGAGGCACCGCCCGCCTTGAGCGTGCTCGCCAGCACCGCGGTCTCGGTGGTGACGTGTAAACACGCGGAGATCCTCAACCCAGAGAGGGGTTTTTCATTGTGGAATCTCTCCTTGATCGAATTCAAGACGGGCATGCTCTGGCCAGCCCACTCGATCCTGAGTTTTCCCTTCTCCGCAAGCCCTATGTCCTTGATGTGGAAGTCCATGCTATTGTTCCTTTATCGGCCAGAACTCCAAAGCCCTGTGAGAGGTTAAAGCGCCTTTTTCAGTTTTTCGACGAGATCGGTCTTCTCCCAGGTGAACTCGGGAAGCTCACGGCCGAAGTGCCCATAGTTTGTCGTTTTCTTGTAGATGGGCCTCAGGAGGTCCAGCTGCTCAATTATGGGGGCCGGCCTCATGTCGAACTCCCTTTCTACCATCTTGGTCATCTCGAGGCTGGGAACCGCACCGGTGCCACTGGTATCCACCAGCAAGCTCACCGGCTGCGCCCTTCCAATCGTGTAGGCAACCTGTATCTCACACTGTTCCGCCAGGCCGGCGGCAACGATGTTTTTCGCGATGTAGCGGCACATATAGGAGGCACAGCGATCGACCTTTGTGGGGTCCTTCCCGGAGAAGGCGCCGCCGCCGTGGTACCCAAATCCCCCATAGGTGTCGGAGATAATCTTCCTGCCGGTCATGCCGCAATCTCCCTGGGGACCGCCGGTAACGAATCTGCCGGTGGTATTCACAAAGTACCGCGTTTCCTTATCGATCATCTCAGGGGGAATAACCCGCTTTACTGCCTCCTCGATGATGGCCTCCTTTATGGTATCGTAGTCCACCTCGGGTGAGTGCTGCGCCGCGATAACCACGGTATGTACCGTGGTGGGCTTTTGATCCACGTATCTCACGGTGATCTGGGTTTTTCCGTCCGGCCTCAACCACGGAAGCTTGCCTGATTTGCGAATATGAGCGAGCCTCTCAGAGAGCCTGTGGGCGAGATAGATAGGCATTGGCATGTAGACGGGGGTGTCGGTGCAGGCAAACCCGAACATGAGGCCCTGGTCGCCCGCGCCCCTTTCCTTGAAAAGCCCTGTGCCGTTAACACCCTGTGCGATATCGGCCGACTGCTTATCGATGCTGGTGAGCACCGCGCATGTTTCCCAGTCAAAGCCCATGGAGGAATTATGGTAGCCTATATCCTTTATGGTATGCCGCACAATCTCGGGGATTTCCACGTAGCAGGACGTGGTGATCTCCCCCGCGACGACCGCCATACCGGTGGTCACCAGTGTTTCACAGGCTACCCTGCAATCCTTATCCTGGGCGATTATGTCATCGAGTACGGCATCGGAGATTTGATCGGCTATCTTGTCCGGATGCCCCTCGGTAACGGATTCCGAGGTGAATAAGAAATTGGTCTTCATTGTACCATCCTTTCCTGGCTAATAATTTCCGGGCTCGCTGGAGGGTTTTCATAGCAAAGATTGCCAGCGGATGTAAACAATTAATTCTCTTTACCGCGGCTACCCCCTTTTTTTCTGCGAACTCTTTTCTGATCATTTGGGCTCACGAGGCCGCCGGATATAATAAGCTTGAACGCATCCTCAATGCTCATATCAAGCACTGTTAAATCCTCTTCCGGCACGAGGACATAGAATCCGCTCGTGGGGTTTGGCGTCGTCGGGATAAACACATTGATCATCTTCTTGTTGGTTTTCTCCTGAGCTTCCCCCTTGCTTTCGCCGGTGATGAAGCCGAGCACGTAGATCCCGCGCCTGGGGTATTCTAACAGGGCCACCCTCTGAAAGGCGTCGCTATTCTGGAAGAAAAAGGCCTGTAAAAGCTGTTTCACGCTCGAATAGATGATCCTCGCAAGGGGTATCCTGTCAACCATATTATCCCAAAACTGGAGCACCCTTCTTCCGGCGATGTTTCGGGTTAACACCCCAACCGCGAGGATGAGGATAACCGCGAGGATGAGGCCGAGCCCTGGTATGTAAATATTGATATATGTCTCGGGCAGGTATTTCACGGGGATATACTTGAGCACTGCGTCCATGGCCTTGATAAAGAACCAGATCACATAGGCCGTGATGAAGATCGGCAGGATTACCAGGAGACCGGTAATGAAGTAGTTTTTCAGAATTGTCCTGATGCCTTTCACCGCTACCTCGATGTTGTTTCTTTCGTACGCCTTTGCTCGGCGGGAGCCGCACCGAGCTATCTCAATAAAGCTATCTCTTTCATATCCATGGTTCTTTGGGTAAGGGGCTTCATCCCTGCCAGTAACTAGGGCCTTGATCCGAGGGGAACGTAGTATTTCGTCCCCTTTTCCATCCTCTCTATCTCGAGGACTAACTCGTCGAGATCGGAAGGCACGTTTACGAAATCGATGTCCGAGGCGTTGATAACCAGAAGAGGGGTGTCGGCATAGTGGAAAAAGAATTCGTTGAACGCCTGGTTGATTTGCTCCAGGTACTTGAGGGAGATCGATTTTTCATATTCCCTGTCCCTCTTCCTGATCCTCTCCCTTAGGATGTCAGTCCTCGCCTGCAAGAAGATCACAAGATCTGGCTTGATGATGGTAGCCCTCAAGAGCTGGAACACCTGTTCATATAGGCTGAATTCCCGGTCATCCAGGTTGAACCTCGCGAAGATCCTGTCCTTATCAAAGAGGAAATCCGAGACTACCATCCTTTTGAAAAGATCTATTTGGTTGATCTCCTCCTGCTTTTGAAAGCGTCTCAGCAGGAAGTAGAGCTGTGTTTGGAACGCAAATCTTCCAGGGTCCTTATAGAAGTTCGTGAGAAAAGGGTTTCCCTCGGTCTCCTCCAGGATGGCCTTGGCGTTTATCCTTTGGGCCAGCAGCTGGGCCAAGCTGGTTTTGCCCACACCTAGCGGGCCTTCGACTACTATATAGCCTTTTTTATGCACCCTCGTAATACCGTTTACCAGTTCAAAGGCTACATATCACTGCCGTGCGGCAGTGTCAAGGAGATGTCGTATCCGGTGAAAGGAAAGAGCTGAGGTGGATATATTCATCTATGGTGAGGGTTTCAGGCCTTCTCTTTGGCTCAATGGAGGATTTCTCAAGGGCCGTCGCGATCACGTGCCTTGTCACGGGCGCCATCCCCCTTTCAAGCGAATTCAGTATCGTCTTTCGCCGACAACGGAACGCCGCCCTTACAATCCTTAAAAAGCGCTCCTCGTTCTTTGCCCTGAGGGGGTGCGGCATCCTAAAGTCGAACTCGAGAACCATTGAATCGACCTTCGGTTTTGGGTAAAAGGACTCCCTCCTGATCTTGATCAGGGGTGATATTCGGGCGTAGTATTGAACGGCAATACTAAGGGCACCATACTCCTTGCTGTTTGGGGAGGCGGTCAATCGCTGTGCAACCTCATACTGGAACATGAGGATTGCGTTTCTGACATAGAATCGGTTCGCGATAAGATGTTCCAAAAACGGAGATGAGATGTTATAGGGAAGATTGCCCAAAATCCGCAGCTTTTCTCCAAAGGTTTCATAGATCTGCCTGAAATCAAATTTCAGCACATCCCCGGATATAAAGGTGATCTTCTGTCTCTCCTGGGGCGAGAGCCTTCCCTTTAGTAGGTCGATCAAGAGAGGGTCCTTTTCTATGGCCACGAGGTGGTGGATGTGAGGGAGAATGGGGATGGTCAGGGCGCCTAAACCAGGGCCTATTTCCACCACCACATCGGCGGCTTCGAGACCTGCGTGGGCGATGATTTTCTCGATGGCAATGGGATCTTCCAGGAAGTGCTGACCCAGGCTTTTTCTGGGCCTCAGGCCGGATTTGGCGAGCAAGGGCCTCGATCTGCTTACGCGTTGGTGAGCTTTCTTGATTTGCGCCATGCAATAAGGTTCTTAAAAAAATAGTAGGAGAGAAAATATGAGGGCACCGAGAATATAACGCCAATCACAATGCCGCCAGATAAGAAGGTTGCCACCGCCATGCTCCCACCGCTCAGGATTGTTCTGATTGCCTCGAGGTAGTCCCCCTGACCAATGGCCTCGGTTATGGGCCTAATGAGCCTGGCATTGTGATCAAAACCGAGGATGATAATGCCGATCTCGTAACAATACTTATAAATGGGATAGACGGTGATGGGATTGCATACCCAGGTTCCCGCCGCCGCCGTTATCTTGCTTGCGCCGAACAGGATGGCGAGGGTTACCGCGGTTACCATATGAAAGGGGATAATCGGCATCATGCCGATACATACTCCAAAGGCCATACCGAGGGCCAGCTCATGGGGATGCCCCCTGAGCCTTATAATCCTTAGATAGGTGAGCCGCACTCTACGTTGAAATGCGTTTTTGATCATTGCTCAATGTCGTTGTGCATATCGCGTGTAGAACGTTGCCGAGGATTGCTGAAGGGTACCACGCGTTTTTAGCCATAAATCGAGCAGCTATACCTGATCGACGGGAAATCGTGATCGAGCGTCTAAGGCGAGCCCATCCTCCTGCCCCGCCATTATCCTGTGATACCCAGCGACAGCTATCATAGCCCCGTTGTCCGTACAGAATTCCGGACTTGAGATGAAAAGATCCACCTTCTCCCTGGCCATCCTCTGCTCCATCGTGCTTCGAAGTCGGTTATTTCTGGCCACCCCGCCTGCCAGCACTGCCGATGGTACCTTAGCCCGCGCGGCGGCGGCCACCATCTTATCGGTGAGGACATCAATCACCGCGGCCTGGAAGCATGCCGCGATATCCGCGACGGTAACCCTTGGGTTCCGCTGCTCTTGCTCGCGCCACCTCCTCACGTACAGGGCAACGGCGGTTTTGAGGCCGCTAAAGCTGAAGTCCAGGGAGTCCCTCGACAGGTATGCCCTGGGGAAATCGATGACATCGTCTCGGCCCTGAGCGGCGAGCTTTTCTATCACGGCACCCCCAGGGTATCCGAGATCGAGAAGCTTCGCGATTTTGTCAAATGCCTCCCCGGCCGCATCGTCCAATGTCTGACCCAGTACCGTGTAATCCCTGAAGCCCCGAACCTGGTAGATATTTGTGTGGCCACCGGAAACCGTGAGGGCTATAAAGGGGAAGGAGGGAGTGCGTGCCTCCAGGAAGATGGACAGGATATGTCCCTCCAGGTGGTTTACCCCGACTAGGGGGATATGAAGGGCAAAGCTGAATGCCTTGGCGAAATAAATGCCAACGAGCAGGGCCCCCACAAGGCCGGGGCCTGAGGTAACGGCTATTGCGTCAACCTCTTTACCCTTGACTCCCGCGTGCTCCAGCGCTTCGCCCACCACATGGACGATATTGCGGATATGTTCTCTTGAAGCCAGTTCCGGGACAACACCTCCGTACCTGTGGTGGACGGTAACCTGAGAGCTCACGATATTGGAGAGAACCCTTTCTCCATCCTCTACTATGGCTGCGCAGGTATCATCGCAGGATGTGTCAATCCCAAGGATAATCATGGTACTCGTTCCTCGTGTTTCCTAATTGCCCTAGAGACACCCCACCCGCAAGATGAGGAATGCTCCATTTATCGGGGTCATAAACGAGCACAGCCTTACGGGCTCATTACGTAAATCCCCCGACCATCGGTCGGGGGAACGGCACTCATGGTGGAGTCTTTATTATAATCACGTTTTTTCCACAAGCACGCATCAACGGGCAACTTGCAGGGGGCATATTACTCTTTGGCGGCCTTCTCCTTTTTTAATTGATCGATCTTTTCCACCACCTTTCTGAGATGTTCTGCCATCAGAGACGCCTTCTGGTAGCGTTGTTCGATATCCTTGCTCAGGGCCTTATCGACGATTTTCTCCACAACCGGCGGTATCTTCGGGTTGATTTCCTTGAGAGAGGGGTGCGGCTCCTTGGAGATCTGAAACATGAGCGAGGTAATGTCCTCGGAAACGAAGGGCTTCCGGGCAGTCAGCATCTCAAAGAGGACAACGCCCAGGGAGAAGATATCCGAGCGCCCATCGATCTTCTTTCCGCTCACCTGTTCGGGTGACATGTAGGAGGGCGTGCCCAATACCACACCGGTCTTCGTCTTGGATGATGAGGTGATCCTCGCGATGCCGAAATCCGTAACCTTTACCGTGCCGCTTTCCATCAGGCGCATGATGTTCGCCGGTTTAACATCCCTGTGAACGACTTCTTTGCCGTGGGCATAATCCAGCGCATCCGCCACCTGGATTATGATCTGGAGGACCTCCCTCAGGGGAAGCTGATTTTCCTTCCGGGTGAATTTCACCAAATCCTCTCCTTCCAGGTACTCCATGGCAATATAGGCCAGGTCGTGTTCCTCGCCCGCATCGTAGATCGAGACGATGTTGGGGTGGTTCAGCAGCCCTGCCGACTCCGCCTCCCTGAAGAAGCGCCGCTTTATCTCGGCCAGCTCATCCTCTTCGAATTCCGTTAGCCGAAGGGTTTTGATGGCAACGGTCCTGTGGATCGTGGGGTCAACTCCCTTGTACACGATCCCCATTGCGCCCCTGCCCAGCTCCCCTGAAATCTCGTATCTGCCGAGCGTCGGTTTGGTGTCCAGATCGCCAATGGTTGCCCCGATGTCGCCGGGATGGGCTCCGCCTGTACCGAATATCATGGTGGATTCAGCACCCTTGAGCTTGGGTATCCTCTCGGTGAGGTCTTTAAACTCGCTTCCATCCTCGACAATCAGATTATAGGCAGCCAATGCCTTGTTGAACTGTCGCTTTCTCTCGTAATCCAATCCGAGGTTGTATAGAAGATCCTTGACCCCGGGCTCCTCCATGGGGCACTTTCGAAATTTCTCGAAGGCGAGATCCAGCAGCCCCTGTTGCTGGAAGGAAAGGCCAAGGGCCTTGTTCGTTTCAACGGAATCGGCCTCGACCTTCTCCTTCGTCTTCTCGGTGATGAGGAATTGTCTGCTCACCACAAGGATATAGCCGAGGATCAGGAGGAAGAGTTGCGGCGTAATCTTGAGCCATATGTTGGAACGGAAGAAGAGAATCGTCCCCGCCGAGCCATAGAGGAGGAAGAGGATTAAGGTGATAATGGCTCCTGTACCAGCCTTGAGCCTTGGAAGGAAGAACGATATGTAGAGGCCGAAAAGGAGGATAAGGGCCAGCTCGGCAAAGGTGATCCATTGGGGCCGCACAAAGAATTGTTCATTCAGGATATTGGCGACCGAGTTGGCGATTACCTCTATGCCCGGCAGGCTGCTGGAGATGGGCGTGACAAAACGGTCTCCGATTCCCGGGGCGATGGGCCCCAGGATGACAATCTTGTCCCTGAAGAGGCTCGTTTGGAATTCCTTTTTGAGGACCTTCCTGAAGGGCGTGGAGTGAAAGGCCACCTCAGGCCCATCGTTCCATTTAATGAGGGTTGGCATGGAAACCTCTGCGGCTGGGATCTTGATGGTCTTGGAGGGAGTTGCCCTTATATCGATTTCCTTCCCCAGGATAAGCCTGATCTGCTTGTCCTCCAATCCCTTGAAGACCTTTACGATCGCCAGGGGAAATGACGGCACAAAGGTGTTGTCTAGATAGCCAATGGCATGGACCTGGCTCCTGATCGATCCGTCGCTATCGGGGAAGAGGTTCACATGGCCGATGCCGGCGGCCAGGTTGGCGAAATAGGGAAGAAGCGGTTTCATCTTGCTGAGCCACATCGGGTAACTCATGGCCCATTCATCGCCGAGCCCTTGGACCACTTTAAAGGAATGCTTGGCGATGTAATCCGGGACTTCCTGATCCCTTCCCGAACTCCTCGTGTCGAAGTAGATGGGAAGCACGATGTTCCCGGCCTTTTTAAAGGCTTCGGCCAGTTTCGCGTCATTGTCAAGATCGGCCTCAGCCTTGTGCATCATCTCGTAGAAGGTCTTGGCGGGCGCTCCCTGGTCGGGCAAGCCGAGATCGGCGTATGTCTTTTCCAGCTCTTTCACGGCCTTCAATCCCGCGCTCTCCTCCGGCTCATTGAACATGATATCCATGACAATAACCTTTGCACCGGCCATCGCAAGGTTATCTATAGCCTTGGCGAGAATATTCCTTGGCCAGGGAAAACGGCCGATTTCATCCAGATCCTCATCTTCTATGACCACCATCTCGATATCGGGATTTCTCTCCCCGGAGGCACTCAGCCGAGATCGAAGATCGAACGTCTTTTTCTCGATTATATCGGTGAAATCACCGATGCCGGTGAGCACTATGAAGAGGAATACAAGGGTGAGGCCAAGGCCAATCACCCAATCAGGAATACCCTTTTTAAGGACCATGGTTTCCCCTCGATTTCTTTAGATTTTCACAAAAGGCCTTATTCTCGAGAGCCGAGCTTTTCCAATCCCCGGTATATCGGTTAACTCCTCGACTGCGGTGAACGGACCGTATCGGGACCTATGATCGATGATCCTTCGAGCCAGCCCAGGCCCTATTTCGGGAATGGCATCAAGCTCCTCCTGGCTCGCCTCGTTGAGGGCTATGGGGATTACGAGGGTGACCCTGTAGGCTGCGGGCAACGGTTCAGTTGAAACCTCGATACGGCCGCATTCTGTGGAGATATGAACCATTGTCCCCTGCGAAAACGCGGGATACGAAGCACAGTGGTCATCAACCAATTTTTCCCTTAGTCCCCCAGCCCTGCCTATCAATTCGGTCAAGGAGGGTTTCCTCTCAAAGCAGTAGACACCTGGCTCGTTGACAGGGCCTTCAACGCCCACGAAGATATCATTTTCGCCCTCGGCGGGTCCTCGGGTGCCTTGAAGGCACAGGAGATAATGTATCGCCCACCCCGCGAGGAGGATGAGGATAAGAACCGATAGGCCTGTATGTTGATCGTTACGCTTCTGCCTTCTCATCGCCCAAACCAAAGGCATCGTGGAGGGCCCTGACCGCGAGTTCGGTGTATTTCTCCTCTATCACGCAGGAGATCTTGATCTCCGAGGTGCTGATCATGCGTATATTGATATTCTCCTCTGACAGTGTCTCGAACATCTTTGAGGCAACCCCTGCATGGTTTCTCATGCCTACTCCGATAATGGAGACCTTAGCGATCTCCTGGTCTCCGAGCACTTCATCCGCACCGATATCCTTGGCAACGCGTTGGACCAAGTCAATGGTTTTCTGAAAGTCCGCCCTGGGGACGGTAAACGTCAAGTCGGTATATCCCTCGACGCTCGTGTTCTGGACGATCATGTCCACGACAATCCCGGCCTCGAACACGGGTTTGAATATCTTAAAGGCGATCCCAGGCCTATCCGGCACATGGCTTATGGTAACCCTGGCCTCTTTTTTGTCAGAGACAACCCCGGAGACCAGCACCCTTTCCATCTCCTTTGTTTCTGCGACTACCATAGTTCCCTCATTTTCCGTAAAGGATGATCTCACGTGAATGGGCACGTTAAATTTTTTGGCAAATTCAACGGATCTGATGTCCAGGACCTTGGCCCCCAGGCTGGCGAATTCCATCATCTCGTCGTAGGATATACGATCGATCTTTCTTGCGTGGGAGCAAATATTTGGGTCTGCCGAGAACACGCCTTGGACATCGGTGTAGATCTCGCACACATCGGCCTTGAGCGCAGCAGCCAGGGCCACGGCAGTGGTATCAGACCCTCCCCTGCCCAGTGTAGTGATGTTGCTTTTTTCGTCGATTCCCTGGAATCCTGCCACGGCCACGATCCCGTTTTTATCGAGCTCCTTGAGGATGCGGTTGGCATCGATAGCCTGGATCCTCGCCTTGCCATAGATATGGTCCGTATGGATGGCCGCCTGGAAGCCAAGCAAAGAGCAACAATCATGGCCCATGGATTTCACCGCCATGGCGAATAGCGACACGCTCATCTGCTCGCCGGTTGCCATCAAGACATCCAGCTCTCTCGGATCAGGGGCCTTCGTGATCTCCTTGGATAGATTGATCAATGCATCCGTCTGCCCCGCCATTGCCGAGAGAACCACCAGGAGTTTATTGCCCCTTTTGCTTGACTCTATCACCCTCTCAGCGACCCTTTTTATCCTTTCAATGCTTCCGACTGATGTGCCGCCGTACTTTTGTACTATGAGTGCCATATAAACTATCGTGGTCTATGAATTTTATGGTTCAGGGATATTTTGACATATTTACCATTTTCGGTGGGCAGTTCGCAACCCTTTGATGCCTTTTTTAGGTGAACAGGGAGAGCTGATCGTGAGTGCCCACTTTCAATTCACCTCATTGAGCGAGCTGCCAACCCTTTGCTTGAGGCGCCTCAACACCCCACGGGCCCTGGGATTTTTGCCGGAGAACCTTAGTTCTCTCGTGTGCTCATTTACTATTCTCAGCTCAACCTGAATCGTCCCCTCGGGGAGCTCATCCGGCCACCGATCAGCCCACTCTATCACGGCGATCCCGTTGCCCGAGAGGTACTCCTCCAGGCCCAGGGCCATGACCTCGCTGTCTGTCGTGAGCCGGTAGAGGTCTATGTGATAGAGGGGGTGTGTGCCGTGGTATTCATTCACGAGGGTAAAGGTGGGACTGACGATGGTATCCGAGTCAATCCCAAGGCCAAGGGCTACGCCTTTCGTGAACCATGTCTTTCCCCCACCCAGGTCACCGATCAGCGCGATCACATCCCCCTCGGCTAACTGGGCCCCCAATTCCTGGCCCAGCCGCATGGTTTGCTCCACCGAAGGGCTCGTGTATGCGATGGAGACCTCTTTCAACAATGGGCCGCTCGCTTGTTTCAAGTTATAAAATCGCTTCACGACGTGGAAGCACCTTTTTCAAGCACCACCACCGCCACGCCGTAATCGCCCTCATCCGAGAGGGTAACATACCACCCCCCTATACCCTCGTTTTGGCAAAGCCTGAGGGCCTTTCCCGTGAGCATCAGCTCCGGTCGGCCGCTGGGGTTATGGAGGATTTCTATATCCCTCCACCTGATGCCCCTTTTCATGCCCAGGCCGATTGCCTTTGAGAAGGCCTCCTTGGCGGCGAACCGCAGGGCGAGGGAGGAGGCGAGTCTCGGGCTATGCCGACTGAGATCGATCTCACGGGCAGTATACACCCTGTTGATAAACCTCTCTCTCCACCTCTCGACAGCGAGCGCTATCCTCTTGATATCGACGAGATCTACACCAATGCCATAAATCATATCAAATAGCGATTGTATCCCTTACCGTTCTCGCAAGCCACTAATATGCGGCATCTACCGAGACCTCTTAGCCATTATCAATCTCGGAAATTCGGGAGCCAGGGCTTGCTATGATGGCCAGGAGCCGTTCCGTTTCCTCCTCCATGCGCCGGGATTCTTTTCCCGATCCCCCATGCTCGTATCCCAGCAGGTGTAAGAGGCCGTGGATGAGGAGCCTGTCAACGGTTGCCTCGAGGCTCTCTCCATATGCTTGAGAGTCTCTCATGGCAGCGTCGAGGGAGATAACTATATCCCCCAGCATCGAAGTATTTAGTTCGGGCTGGGCCGCGTCTGCCATCGGGAAGGCGAGCACGTTCGTCGGGCCATCCCTTTTGAGGTACCGGCGATTCAGCTCCGTTATGTGCTCATCATCGGTGAACAGCAGGCTCAATTCGGACTCAGGATATCCCAAGTCTCTTAAGATTCTCCTTATTCCCCTCCTTATCCTCACCGGATCCATTTTTTTCGTGGGATGCTGCCAGCTTATTTGAATCTCCATCTTCCCTCTTTCTGCCCGATTCCCCCTTGGTGACGGGTTCCGGGTATTCGATCCTACTGTGAAAGATTCCGCTCAACGTCTTGTTAAAGCTGTTTGCGATATGGTTTAGATCCTTTAAGGTCAACTCGCATTCGTCAAGCTGACCATCGGAGAAGACGTTGTTTATGATCTTCTGAACCATTCCCTTGATCCTTGCGGAGGTGGGATCGACCAGTGTCCTGGATGCGGCCTCCACCGCATCCGCTACTAATACGAGCCCCGCCTCCTTAGTCTGCGGCTTGGGGCCGGGATATCTGAAATCCTCCTCCTTGATGTGGGGGGACCTGCTGCCCCTTTTCTTGCCCTGTTCCCTTGCCTTTTGATAGAAGTAGGATATGACGCTTGTTCCGTGGTGTTGCTTGATGATGTCGATGATCTCCTTGCCGAGCCTGTGCTGTCTCGCAAGCTCAACCCCGTCCTTCACGTGCGAGGTCAAGATAAGGCTGCTCATCGAAGGCGCGAGTTTTTCATGTCGGTTGTCGCCCTTCCGCTGATTTTCCACGAAGTAGAGCGGTTTCTTTATCTTTCCGATATCATGGTAGTAAGCGCTCACCTTTGCGAGCAGCGGGTTCGCATCGATGCTCTCGGCAGTCGCCTCGACCATGCTGCTCACCACCACACTGTGGTGATAGGTCCCTGGGGCCTTCACCATTAAATCCTTGAGGATGGGTTGATCCAGGCTGGAGAGCTCGAGGAGCTTGATATCCGTGGTAAATCCAAAAAGCATCTCAATAAGCGGTAGAAAACCGGTGGCAATAACTCCGGCCAGGGCACCACCCAGAAAACCCGCTACAAGGGAGATGGCACCTGTTGTGACATATGGACCTCCCCTAAGCATCTGGATCGAAACAGCCATCACCATGTTTAAGATGCCGACCTTTATTCCCGTTTTTATCAGCACCATCCTTTCCCTACAGTGCCTCACCCCGTACGCAGCCAGCAGAGAACCCATAAAGAAATAGATAAAGAGCTCCACCCCTCCATTGAGGACAATGGAGGTAAGGATGGAGATGATCAGCGAGAAAGCAACCGCCACCTCCAGGCCCTGAAAGATTGACACCAGTATCGCCCCTAACGGGACTGGCAGGGCAAACAGAAGGGTGTGGATCGTGAAGAAGTGAAAGCCACGGGCTACCTCCTCGGCCACGCTCTTGTAGAGGAGCACCACGAGAAACATGAGCAAAAGGGTGGAACTATTGAAGAGCAAGCTTCTTGAGTCCCCCCGAAAGGTATTCGAGCTCCCGAGGAGCACGCTATAGCTCAGCGTAAGCAAGATGCCGATTATCACCGCCATGCCGAGGGCCATGCCTCGCTGGGGGTAGTCTTTTTGTAATGCGGTCTCGGTTTCCAGTTTTGAGAGGTGGGTTGGGGTGATCTTCTCTCCCTCCCTTACGATCATCTCACCGTTCTTCACCTTGAAATAGATGGGCGTTACCGATTTCCTTGCCTCCTCCTTCCTCAGTTCCGTTTCCCGTATGTTTAATGTGATGTTGGGCCTTATCAGCTGTGTCGCGAGGAGCACCGCGGCGTGGGCTATCCCCTCTTCATCTTCATTTGCCAGAAGCCGGTCGATTATTTGATCCACATGTTGGCGTGCGCCTTCGAGGTCATAAAAGCGATCGAGCTCATCAACCTTAACCTCTTGCTGGGTATCTATGTCCCTGAGGATTATCCCCTTGCCTTTCTGCGTCATCAACGCCGTGCTGTTCCCCACCACTCCTCTCTCCAAAATACGGCTTGTCGCGGCCAGAACGCTCTCCTCTATTGTTGAGGAGAAGCCGTGTTCCACGAGCTGCTCAAAGAGGGCGGTATTGTCAGTGAGACCCAGAATCTCAAAGAATGTCTCCCTGAACTGTGCGAGGATTTCTGAGCGCAGCGCTGGCTCCAAATCGACTAATGAGGTGCGTTCCAGTTCCTTTCTGCCCAAGGAGAAGGATTCTCGAACCCTTTGGGTAAGGTATGCGCCTGTGGTGTCAACATCGTAGACATAAAGGGATACCTTTACCGCCTCATCCATTCTCTGTTTCGTTAGTTCCTTGTCTTCTACGAGGAAGTCATGGGAGGCCTTGATATCCTTGTTTGCCACATCCCCTAATGAATACTCTACTTTCGGTGCTCTCAGTATGTTGGGGAAGATCAAAAAGGATATGCCTACGCTGAGGATGACGAGGCAGATCCACGATTGGTATCTCTCGAAGAAATCGGTGAAGCGAGCCCCGAGTTTTTTAAAGGGTGCGGTGATTTGCTTTTCTCGTCGTGTGATCTTCATGGTGTGAAATGGGAAGCGGTTCTCCTATTTTTGGGACGGGGTGCTACGTTTCTGCCTTATCGTAGGCATCGATGATTTCTTGAACCAATGGATGCCTCACCACATCTTCCCTCCCAAAATAGACAAATTGTATCCCCTTGATGTTGGATAGCAGATCCCGGGCCTGTATGAGGCCTGAGTTCTTTCCCTCGGGAAGGTCTATCTGGGTGATATCCCCAGTGATCACGGTTTTTGAGCTGAAGCCGAGGCGTGTGAGGAACATCTTCATTTGCTCGGGCGTGGAGTTCTGGGCTTCATCTAGTATGATAAACGAATCGTTCAGCGTTCTCCCCCTCATGAAGGCCAAGGGGGCTACCTCTATCACGCCACGCTGAAGAAGCCGTGTGCCATCCTCGAATTCCATCATGTCATGAAGGGCATCGTAAAGCGGCCTCAGGTAAGGGTTTACCTTCTCATAGAGATCCCCAGGCAAAAATCCCAGTTTTTCACCCGCCTCAACCGCAGGCCTTGCCAGGACCACCCTGTCTATCTCCTTTTTCATTAAGGAGGAAATCGCCATTGCCATAGCGAGGTATGTCTTTCCCGTGCCTGCCGGCCCTATCCCAAATACGATATCGTGCTCCCGTATGCTATCGATATATATCTTCTGGTTGATGCTCTTGGGAGTGATTGTCCTTTTCTTGGACGGAATATATACCCTGTCCAGGAAGATCGGTTTGAGCTGGGCCTTGTGGTCGCCGCCGAGGATCCTGATGGAGTACTCCACATCCCGCTCGTAGATGGGGTAGCCCTCTTTGAGCAGGCCATAGAGCTGACTCAACAGGTTTTCAGCCATCTCCAATTCCGGGAGCCCGCCCTGGAGCGTCAGATCATTTCCTCGGATGTTGATGGCTATGTTGAGCTTTTTCTCTATGAGACGGAGATTACCGTTTCTCTCTCCAAAGAGGCTCCTCGCTAACTCGTTATTATCAAAGGTAACCCTTTTATCCTCAAGGGCATCCTTTTTATTTCGCAATTCAGGCACGTTAGGCCTTTTCTCCCTTGGTTTCGCGCCTACGACTTATCCCTTGTATCAAGAAACTGCTTTAATTATCATACCATCGCGTTTCTATGCAACAAAAAGAATAGGGACCGCGGCCTTTTTATCTTGACAGAAGATCGATCTCATCCTACACACAGTTGAGCAAATCCTTGAACCTGAGGAACATACTGTCGAGGAACAGTGGCCAAGAAATACAGGGTTGTTCTCTTCGGTGTGAATGTTGATGAAGGGGTCTTTCGGCAAAATATGGCCCGACTCGGAGTCTCAGGCTCTGTATTGAAAGATTACATTGAGAAGGCACCCGTAGTGTTGGCAAGGGATTTAGGCCTGGCGGATGCCAGGCGATATGCCGAGGCCATTATCGACGCGGGCGGGCTCGCGAATATTCAGGAGACAGGGGAACTCCCTGAAATGAGGCCCTCCTATGGAAAAGTGAGAGTGCTCTCACAGGAGGATTTTATGATTTGCCAGAACTGCGGGTTTAAACAGAAGAGGGGCGAGCGTTGTGTGAGATGCGGTTCTGATGTAACTTCTGCCCCTCGATAAGACCAGCCCTATTCCACCACCTTATAGACTAGGTCCTTTTCCCGAACCCGTTCCTTTACCTGGATGCCGATCAGATCGCCAACGTTGGCCTCATCGATCGCCTTGTTATCCATCTCCATGCTCTTGACTTCTTCGGTAAAGTCAGTGGTGTGGCCCTTGTACATCAAGGTATCACCCCTTTTTATGCTCCCCTTTGTCACCTTTATGGCAGCCACACTCGGCTTGGTAAAGAACTTCTCCACCACACCAACTTCTTCCTCAGCCATAGTCGTCCCCCCTCTAATAAAGGCTTTGTCAGCGTCTTATAGCAACTATTTCACCATCTGTCAAGAAAAGCTCCGCAGCCATAGGTGAGCTGCTGGTTTTCGATTCTAGGATTATGGAGTTGAATAGATTGGTGATTTCAGCTAAGATTATTAATGATGAAAGAGGCTCAAGACCTGGATCAGTCCGAGGCCCTGTCGAAGAGCGATGGACCGATACTGGTGAAATAACCATAAAATGAGCGGTTCCATTTGGGGCATTTCAACTGGGAACCGTGAACGGTGAACCGATTAACTCGGGATAACCATGGAAGGATATAAAAAGCGTCTGAGCGAGATCCTCGCGGAGACGGGCGCACTGTTTTTCGATAAGGGTTTGGTGCTAAAGGATGGGAGGCCGACCCCCTATTTCGTTAACTTGGGAGGGTTCAATACGGGCCGACTCCTGCTCGAGCTGGGTTCCTTTTTCTCCGAGATGCTCGTGAGCGAGTCGCTGGCGGAGGAGATCGATATCATCGTGGGGCCCTCTTACAAGGGGAGTGCCATAGCCTCAGCGGCCGTGGCGGCCCTTTACCGCGATCATGGAATTGATCTCCGCTTTGATTACGACAGGAAAGAGGCCAAAACACATGGCGAGAGGTCTTCATCCGCGGGGTTGTTCGTGAACAATACCTTCTTCGATGGGTGCAGGATCTTTATCGTGGACGATGTGGTCACCTCAATGGAGACGAAGTATGAGCTCATAGAAAAGATAGAAGCGGAGTGTAGATCTCGGGGATTTCGCGGCGAGATACGAGGGTTGGGTATTGCGGTAGACAGAGAACAGACCACCGCCGTGTATGATGCGAAGGGAAACGTGGTT
>CAZJXD010000065.1:0-27474 GCA_964549945.1 uncultured Desulfobacteraceae bacterium
GCCACGGCGGTCGGTGCCCCGATTTATCGGGGTCTGCCGGTGCATTACTTCTAGGGCATGAGACAAAAAAGACATCCCCATGCTCTGCACACTTAGTTTCTTAGGAGAGCCATGCATTCGCCATGGAGTTCCCTTCATTCCCCCATTGCGAATTTTCTGAAGAGATCCCGATAAAAGGCTCATCAGGTAATGTCTTGATTTTAAATGCGATATTTATTACTATCAGAAAGTCTTTTCAAACCGATTTCGTGAATCATAAGAGCAATATCGTAGTTTCGATACCATTTTAACTATACAACCGGGTAAAAGGGTTGAAAGCATATGCGTTCGACAACCAACTCGAGAGATAGAGTTGGAAATAAAAGGAGGAAAGCATGAGAAGGAATCTGCCTTTCATCGCGTTCATAGCGGCAATTACGGTTTTCCTGACATTTTCCATTGGGCTGGCAGCAGATCTAAAAAAGTACAGCATGACCCCAAAAACGAAGCCCAACGGTGAAAGGTGGCGAATTGGGTATCTCGAGGGGGGTCCTTATGTGAATTATCAGTTGTACCTGAGGGAGATCGTTGGCGCCCTCGGGGACCTCGGCTGGATTCAGAAAACTACTATACCTGCTCAAAGTGATCAGGAAGATACCAGTAGAATATGGGCCTGGATTTCTGCCAATGTAAAAAGCAAGTACCTCGAATTCGTGGCAGATGCCCATTATTCGGCCAACTGGGATAATAAATTGCGTGAGAAGGTCAAGGCGACGCTCTTGAGGAGGCTGAACCGGAAAAGAGACATCGATTTCATGATTGCCATGGGAACCTGGGCCGGCCAGGATCTTGCGAATAACCAGCACTCCGTTCCCACCACGGTAGTCTCCTGTAGCGATGCATGTGCCGCCCATATCGTAAAGAGCGCTGAGGATTCAGGCTACGATCACCTGCATGCACGCCTCGACCCCAGGCGGTACGAAAGGCAAGTTGAGATATTTCACGATATCATCGGGTTCAAGAGGCTGGGAGTCGCGTACGAGAACTCGGTGGCCGGAAGGAGCTACGCCGCGATTGACGATGTGGAAAAGGTCGCCAAGGAACGTGGATTCGAGATCGTCCGATGCTATGCGGTGAGCGATGTAGCTGATCCAAAACTGGCGGCTGATGCCCTGGTAAAGTGTCATGAGCAACTGGCGCCCAAAATCGACGCCATGTATCTCACCACCCACAGCGCCCTGAAGCCTGAAAACTTACCCCGCTTACTTGCTCCCTTGAATAAGCACAAAATCCCGACCTTTTCACAGGCAGGCTCGAGGGATGTGAGATACGGCGTGTTGCTCAGTATCGCTACGGCGAGCACCAGCTTCAAATATGCGGCAAGATTTCACGCAGAGGTAATGGCCAAGATATTCAATGGCGCCAAGCCACGTGAATTGGGCCAAATTTATGAATCCCCACCCAAGATCGCCATTAATCTGGTGACGGCACAGACCATCGGATGGGATCCCCCGGTCGATATATTGGGTGCAGCTGACGAGATTTACCAGGAGATAGAAACCGCGAAATAGAGTTTCACCTCCACGAGATTCCCGGCCTTCAGCCCCTTACAGAGAGTCGCTCGAAAGGAACGGTACATGAGTCATGTAATCGAGTCGGGGCGGATAAAGAAATCCGGAACGCCGTCAAGTGCGGAGGTAGCCTATGACCTCATATTTTTAGATGAACGGCGTTTGACGGATATAATGGATTTACAAGACCTTATTGTAAGAGAATTGGATGATCCCGAGTTGTTTTATCCGGATTCAATCCATTTCATAAGGGATCGCATTCGGAAGAAGGGCAGAATCATGGGGATTACCTCGGGGAATAGGTTGATAGCTTACCGCGTTATCTCCTTTCCGGGCAGCGATCACGACAATTTGGGAATCGATCTCGGGCTCCCGAAAAACGAGCTCAACAGGGTTACCCACTTGGAATTTTTTGTCGTACATCCTGATTACAGGGGAAATGCATTGCAGCTCAAAACACTTCCCCCTGCCATACGTGTTCTTCACGATTTCGGCTACGAACACATTTGCGCAACAGTCTCGCCGAAGAATTATCCCGGCGTGAGCAATCTATTGAAGGGGGGGTTCGTGATAAAAGAGCTAAAGGAGAAATATGGAGGAAAACTCAGATACATTCTCTATCAAAACCTTAAAGTACCGATCAGCCGCGGCATAGAGCACACAATTACCGTTACCAATACAGACATAGAGGGGCAGAGAAAGGCATTGATCCAAGGATATTATGGGTATAAAGCGAGGAAGAAAGCGGGGAGCTTTGAAATACTCTATGGCAGGTAGTACCTTGTTGCCTTCAAAGGGATGAATCGCTGAGGGTGTTCGAAACCGGAGGAAGGGCACCGTATTTTGGCGAGCACGTTGGTTAGATATCATGGAGAGGGGATTGGAAGTCGGCGTCCGTAGTGCGAGATGAGGGGTACTTTTCAGGCAGATATATATTTTTCGTCCTTCTCACTAATCACAAAGAAGAAGGTAAATACAATAAAGATTGCCCCGACCAGGGCAACTCCTCTTTCGATGCCCACCAAGGTGATTGCCGCTCCAAGCGCAAGAGGACCTAGAACCTGCCCCAGTCTCTCCAGGGCTCGGTAAGTCCCCATTGCCTCACCGACACCAACCTCTTGGGTGATTCTTAAACTGAGCACATAGGCCGTTCGAGAGGAAATTCCAAGACTGCTTGCGAGCCCTATCATTAAAATCACTATGGCCGTTGCCAGAAAGCCGCCGAAGAAATAAAACACCGCCAATCCAAGGCCGCTCAAGATCCCGCTGAGAATGATATAGGGCTTTTTGTTTTCTGAACGATCAACGTACCGACTGATGACGGGCGAAACATAGACCATAAAGAAGCCGAATATCATTAATATCCTGCCGATATTGGACTGAGAGGTCCCCACTCGGTTGAGGTAGATTGGCGTAACGTAGTAAAGGAATCCGACCAGGCATAGTGCGCCGGGTATGCTGTTGAACAGCAGCAGGGAAAAAACATTTCTGTTTGATATGAAGCGTAAAAAGTTATTCAGCTTCGTCCCTTCCCGAACCATTTGTTGTGCTACGCTCGTTCTGCTGGCCTTATTGGGCAGCCTCCTCATGACCGTTATTAAAAACACTATGGGTAATACCATCCCGAACGCGGTAACGAAAAACACTATCTCGTAACCGATTCTCTCGGCGAGCATTGCTCCGATGGCACCGCCACAGATGCTTCCCGCATAGAGTCCAGCGAACAATATGGATATTCCCTGGGCACGATTTTTTGCATAAGTGGTACCGAAGATAAATCCCTGAGCAGCCATTAACGCCAAGCCGTACCCAATTCCAACGACTCCCCGAGCGATAACAAATTCAATTCCCTTGGTGGCCGTTCCCGAGAGAAAAGCCCCGAGTGAACAACAGATGATGCCGGTAACAAAAGGCTCGCGCCATCCTCTTCTGTCCATCCAGATACCCGCAACAACGAGCATAATCCCTGCACAAAACATCTCAAGGGAGATCGGGAGCCCGATAATAATGTCCTTGGATAACCCGAGGATTGGCTTATACAGCTTTTCCATATACAGCGGAATGAAGGAAATAGAGAGATCCATAGAGAACATAAAAATGAACACCGCCGGTCGGATCATGCCGTATACACTCGAATCGTCCTCATCGGGTTCTCCTTGACCGGTCTTTGCCAATTCCCTGGTAAGAAGGATTAGGAACAGGATGACGAGTTCCACCAGAAAGAGCAGTGAAATTGTCACAACGGTAATGGAATCCAGGATAATTTCCTTTATTCTTTTGCCAATCACCTCTCGAGAAAGACGAACTTTTAAAAATCCCTCCGTTTCCTTTTCCTTCTCAAGCGATAAGAGGACTTCGAAGGGATCATCCCTTTCATCCCTTCGGATCATGAAGGTTTTTATCGTGTTTTCTTTTTGAAGGTTTACGATTCCCCGTGCATCTGCCAGGTAAAGCAGCTCATTGTCTTTATTAAAAATGCGCATATCCCCGATCTCTGGGGTGGCGTCAATGATTTCCTTCATCAGTACATCGATCTTGAATAAACGGTTAATCTGAATCCCCTTGCTGAGTAAATAATCGATGTCGTCTTTTAGGAGCTTGCCCAACTGTCCTGTTTTCGCGCGAGTAATGTCGAGGTAATTGCTTCTGAAGCCCTTGGCATTGGAGGCCGAATAATAAATCTGGGCCCCTCCAAGGATGAGGAGCAAAACCAGGTAGATTCGAAGCTTTTGGAGCTTTTGGCCCTGCTTAAAGGAGATAAAGAAAAACAGACCACACACAAGGATAAGTGCGGAAATCAGGGTTGTTAGGCCCAGACCCTTCAAATTTCCTCTGATAATTTCCTTGATTTTGTCAATGATCAATTGTTCTTCAAAGGAGACGTAGATTGTACCCACCCATTTTTTCGATGCATCCTTGATCGGCAGGAGAATATGATACTTGCCCTGAAACAGGATTGCCTGAGCTGTTGTATCACCGGGAGACGTTTCTCCCATTTCGCCGAAGTCGATCCTTAGATCGCCGGGCATGCTTGCACCTACCAATTCCTCCTGGAGGCTATACAGCACCTTTCCATTGGGAAGTGACACGCTGACGTTATGGAGATCGGGGATATTGTGCTTCACTTCCTCCATAAGCCTCGTCATTCCGATGAACTTATCGATGGGTTTCCCGAAACGGATAGCGGTCTCCACATTTCTCTGGAGGTCTCTCGCAACGACCTGATAGCTCGAGATCAATGAATTGCAGTATAGTTTTTCAAATGAGGAGATGCTCAAGCTAGCGTTAAAGGCTTGGGCCAAGATCAGCAGAAGGATGGCGATACCCAATATTTTTATTCGGAGGGCCGTGTACGTTGGCATCGTGGCAATATCCTTTTATCCTCGGAGTCTTTTCAATGATATTGGGGATGAGTTGTAGCTAGTGGACTTTGCATTTTAGGAAAAATTGTCATCTCACCCGGAACCGCTTTTTAGGCCCCTTTTCTGGTATCCTATTCAAATGACATCAAATCCCGGTCCTGTCAACCATTTTTGCCCCCCTGTAAAGAGAATTCGGACGATATGCCACTATCCCTATAACAATACGCAATGACCTGAATGGGACTCGTGGGCCAAAGGGTTTCAACAATCGGCTGAGAATCCCGGGCGTAAACCCGTGGGCATCTACTTCTTTTAACACGATTCTTGGCGCTTCCGGGCATGCATGTAAGTAACACTATGTTCGGATTAAAGGGTATTAAGGGACATTTGAAACATAGAAAGAGGCATTATCATCTCGATGATCAGGAGTACACATCTGTTGACAACCGATGGAAGCAGGCTATATAAATATGGTGTTTCAATATTTTGACCGGCGTTAAGGATGATTCACGAGCACACGTAACTCTTGAAAGACAAGGCACTTCCGCAATTACCGTCAATAGTAGCTGCGTCTGCGGAATCGCCGAGCTGATGGGGAGGCGCATGGGAATAGCAGAGGGGAAGAGAAAACCATGAGCTCTAAATTGGCAGTAAGCCCTCGCGTTATCGCTGCTTTTATCGCTATTTTTTTATTCATTGCGCTTTCCGGAACTCCATCGCTCGCCGGCCCCTTTACAAGCTACCCTGGCGCGAGAGCAAGGGCCATGGCAGGGGCATTTACGGGCATTGCAGACGATACATCTGCGGTGTGGTTCAATCCCGCCGGATTTGCCCAGGAAAAAGGCGATGAGAAATCAATCGAGTTTATCATTGACTGGTCTCAGGCAGCGAGCATAGACGAAGAGAATGGCCCCTTGCGATTGGATGAAACGGCGTGGTTCGTTGGGGGAAAATTCAGCAATGAGAAATTCGGGACAGGGCTGTTCTACTACACACCATACTCGATTAGGTATTGGGCACGCGATCAAGGCAACAACGATACGGCGTACGGCAAGGTCAATGAGGTTGTTCAAGTTATCGGGGCTCCCCTTGCGGTATCGTTTTTTCAAGGGATCATCAAGATCGGTGCGACGCTGGAATGGGTGCATCTGGGTATTCACGACTCCATGGTCTTATATCGGGATACTTGGGGATGGCTTGATGCGTATCCACTGGCAGGGGAAAGCGCTGACGGGCTCACGGGTTCCCTTGGAGCCCTGATCAGGGTGATGGACACCCGGTCATCCAAGGTGAAGGTGGGCGGAATATATCGTCTCAAATCTCCTACGGACATTGGCAGTGAAGCGGTAAGCGCTGATGAAAACGAGGCCGTTCAACGGCTTTTCTTTGACAGGCCGGAAAGCTTCGATCTGGGCATTTCCTTCACGAAGTCATTTCCCGAAAGGAAGTCTCATGTGGTGCTCTCTTCTCAGTACGGGAGAACGGACTGGGGAGGAGCGAGAAAAGGGCATTGGGACTTGAAATATACACGGATTTCCATTGGAGCCGAATACGCAATCGACGATAGGGATGCTATCCTGAAGACCAAGGCGCTTCGTATCGGCTATTACACATCGAGCCCATCGGAGCAGGGCAGGGTATGGAATTGGCCTGATGTCAATGCCATCACATACGGGATAGGCATCTCGGTCGGCTATGATAGCGTGAGGTTTGGGCTGGATCTGACCCAGGAGCGAAGGTCGATAAAAGACGATTTCGGATACAGCGATAAGACCACGTTAACATCCCTCGCGCTTACCTGCACCTTTTAGAAAGCGATTAAGCCGCGATTAAATCAAAGCGTGAAAAGGAGGGCGGCCTCCGACTCGGCCGAGTTCGTCGCGGGCCGCCAGCCCTGTTGAATAAGGTTCCCGCCGGGAAATTCAACAGGGCCAGTCACCCAGAAAACACATCAAGGTCTGTCCTTGGCTTCAAGTGCCATGGGTATAAGCCCATGGGTATCTACTGGTACACACCATATTCCTTAGTAAAATCAACAAGGGCCTTCACATTTTCGAACTTCGCCGTAAGAAGAGAATGTGCCGCTCCCATGATGAATCCGCCCCCCTTACCGCAGGTATCGATCAGTTTTTTGGCATAGGCCTTTACATCTTCAATGGAGCCCCCGTTTAATACAGAAGCAGGCGGCCCCCCTTCGATACAGCAGGTGTCGCCCAGAACCTCCTTGGCCTTGAATATGTCCTCCTCAATGTGCCATACTACCTTTCCCGCGGGCAGATCTTTGATAATCTCCAGACGGTCGTTATAAATTCCTTCAGAGAACATATAGGGTGTGAACCCCGCGTCGATGATCCCAATGAGAAGTGCCCTCAGGCTCGGCCAGTAAAACTCTTTGAACTGTTTATTGGACATGAATCCCCCGGCCCCTCCATGAAGATGCATTCCCACGTGCTTTAAATGCCTCCCATCGGGTATCAACTCCTTGATCCATTCCAGCCGGGCTTTGGCCTGGGCCAGCACCTGTTCCAGAATCATGGGAGACACCTTTTCTGTGGCTTTTTTGAGTTTGTCCGGATGCCTGTACATATCCAGCATCCTCCCCGTAGTTCCCCTCATGTAATCGCCGAAAAAGTCAAATGGCTGGGAGCAGGCCGCTATGTAGCGCTGAGGATATCCCAAATTGACCATCTCCTCGACATACTTCAAAAGGGCCGCATTGAATTTAATGGCCTTTCGTCCCACCTCCGTGAGGGCTTCCAGCGCCTTGGCGATCTCGGGGGATCCAAAAGGGGCAAGGAGGGGCAGTCTCGTATAGGAATTGACATGCCATATGGCAGGAAGATTCTTCAGGGGTTCCAGGACCTTTGAAACCTTCGGCCAATATCCCCTGATCATATAATCCGTGGGGTCATTAATGAACCAGTCATACTCATCAGGGTGCATCGCTTCAAAGCCCGTGCCCGGTTCTACATACTGGTATACCGTATCGGGGTTTTTGAGCCTGTTGGCCTCAAGTTTGGCGCCTGGCCATCTCATCTGCTTGTAATCAAGCAGATCGAATATCTGCCCGGGACGAATGAAGGGAAGGGTGTGGGTATCCTGGTCGAGATCCAGAAATAATTTCTTGGCCGCTGCCGTCCCTTTTTCAGGGTCATATAACACTTCCGCCCATGTGAGACCCGCATGGTGGACAAAAATGCCTTCATCCTCTATTGAGATGGGAATCCGGTCAGGAATTCTCAACTGGGTTGCATCTTCGATTCTCTTCGCGCGTTCGTTATAGAGTTTTACCGCGGATTTTTCCACTGTTTCCTCCTCTTTTTGACCCTGTCGGCATATTTCGAACCATTTCTTAGAGAGGGTCACTGCATCACTTGCTTAATCGGCCTAAGCCACTGCCTCCGGTAATGGTCCCCTGAATAGGTTCGACCGTTGCGTACTCTGAATGGATTATAATGTACCTCCGTGGAAGGTACGCTGAGCGAGGAAGGTACATTATGAGGGCTTTAGAGGGCTAGTACATTCGATTCGAGACTATAAGTACCGCCATCGGATATTTGAAGGCCGGACAGGGGAATACGGGAAATGCTAAGTATACCATCTTTCACGGCAGAAGGGCTTGGTTGAGGTGATACTCACGGTATTAGCCCTATCAGCGATATACATGGTATGGTTGGTATTCTGTTTCATCGCAGTTTGCCGATCCCCTCCAACTCATCTGCCACGTACTCGAGGCCCAAATCGACCAATGTTTCCCTTTTTGGGTAGCTTGTTTCCCTATCCCAACCATGAAGGTCATAGTACTCATCGAGCATCCTATTGAACTTTTCCTCATCCATCTTCCAGCCGGCTAAAGGACCTGTCGGTATGGGCTCCGTGAGATCTCTCGGGGTGGGCAGGTCATCCGTGCGATCGAAATCGGTATGCCTGAGATTAAAGGCCTTTTCCAGGTTAAGCTGTTTCATGGCCATCCGCTTCAGATCCTCAACGGAGGTTTCCCAGCCAGTGGCAGCAGAGTAAAGCTCGGCCAGCTGGGGCAGGTCTATCTGTTCAACGTCGTTGACGATTGTGTTAAGGTGGCAGATACCCAAGCAGTTATTAACCCTGTGTAAAGCCTCCATATAGGTAACCATTATGGCTCTCCCCTCATATTCCAGAAATTCGAAGGGATTATCAACTCCATAGATCAATTTTGCCTTCTCAATAGAATCCTTATCAAGACCGGGACGAGTATCGATTACGGCCCCTGTCGTATGGCCGCCGCCCCTGGTGGAGGTGGTGGTCCCAAGGCACCATCCAAGGGCCGCGCGGCACGGTTCGTAGAGGTCCTGACCCTTGATGTGCATGGCGAAATAGCTGCTTCCCCGGCCTATGATATCCGCAGCCCTGGCACAACCCTCTGAGAGTATAGCCCCGAAACCCTCCCTGTAGCTGATCTTTCGTATCAGCTCGAGGGCGACGCCCGCATCACCCCAGTTAAGCCTGAGCCCATCGGTGTCCCTCTCGTCGATGATGCCTCGCTGATAGCATTCCATGGCCCACCCGATGGCCCCGCCTGCCGCATCCACATCGAGGCCCAGCTGATTACAGTACGCATTCGCCTTGAGCATGAAGGTGGGTTCTCGTACCGCCAATCGAGTTTGCAGGGTATTGAGCACCTCCATCTGGCAGGACTCGGTCACGAGGCCGGCGTACGGTCCTTCGGTGATATGGAAGTGCCTGCTGCATCCGACCGCGCATCCCGGGAAGCTCTGGCGAGATACCGCATAGTTATCGACTAACTCGGCGGGATCAATGGCCCTCAGCATGTCATCGGGGAGCACACACTCCTGGAAGTTCTTGTAATTCACGCCGGATATCTCCTGTTTTCTGGGAAGGCTGCTAATGGTGCCGTAGCTCCGCATCGCCTCTAAGCTCTTGGCCTTCTTGAACATCGCACGGGCCTTGGTCACGGCCTCCATAAACTGTTCCGGGTGAGCAACCCTCACCGCGCCCGTTCCCTTGGCGACAATCGCCTTCAGGTTCTTGGACCCCATGACGGCCCCGATGCCGCACCTGCCGAAGGCCCTGGCTCTGTCCTGGATCACACAGGCCCCACGGACCAGATTCTCGCCGGCCAGGCCAATGGATACGGTGTGGAGGGTAGGGTCGTTGAGCTCGTTCCGTATCCCCTCAAGGGTTTCCCAGGTGGTGCTCCCCCACAGGTGATCGGCATCGCGGAGCTCAACACGATCGTCGTGGATCCACAGATATACAGGGCTATGGGCTTTCCCTTCTATCACGACTGAGTCATAGCCGGCGTATTTCAGCTGCCCCCCCACGTAGCTATCGCTACAGCCGCTCGCCCAACCACCGGTCATGGGGCCCAAGGTGCTGAGATTGCTCTTGCATGCCCCCGGTGCGGTGGTACCGAGGAGCGCCCCGGCGCCAAGGATGAGCTTGTTTGCCGGTTCATAGGGTGTGACCCACGGCCGGAGCTCATCGTAGAGTATCTTGATGGCGATCCCCGAGGCACCGAGCCACTCCCTCGCATAGTTGGCCGTGGGTTCGGTGGAGATCTCTCCGCTGCTTAAGTTTATCCGAAGGATCTTGCCTGCATACGCGTACATTAGAGAATTCCCTGCCATTGAAATATCCTTTATGTGTGATGGTAATCCTTCATCTCCCCTGGAACCCGTGTTCGGTCTTTGAGGATGAGACGAGCCTCTAGTTGCCTGCCTGTGACTCCTCACTTCGCCCTGCGCTCATAAGAAACTCCGCGAGTAGTTTCTCCAGATCTTCACGTTTCTCGCAGTACTCGAGGCACATGGGTACCTCAAGGCCCTTACACCCATCGCAGGCCATGGCCTTTCCCTCATCCTTCTCGCGAAGCACGACGAGATATCCGGGCTCATGGAACCTCTCTACGATCTCAATGCTTGAGATTGCAGGGATAAATTCTCCCCTGTGGTGAAAGGAACAGGCCATCTCACAGGTCCTACATCCTCCGCAGGAAGGCATATCAAATGTCATGATGACTCACCTTTTCTCTTACAGCAATGAATGATTCTTCATTTCCCCCGCTCTGAAGGAGCTAGTTCCCTCTTTCTCTTCAGCGTCAAAAAAAGGCCATCCCTTTGCCCGGCAACAATGGAGTTTCGGAAGTAGATCGATGCTCGGAGAATATCTTTTGATAATGTTGACATTAGCGAGGCCCCTAAATAGTGGAAAATCAGAAAGATTGCAACCTAAATCTGAAGATCAGCGATATTTTGCCTGAAACATAAGGTTGACCAGCCTTAACATTTGAGGGATGTGGAATTTTATGGTACAGTAGCGAATCTGAAAATTCTGAAACATGTCCTATTGAAGGCCAATTCACGACGCCTGTTCGCTAACCTAAAACGGAAGGCCCCAGCATGAACAAGCGATCCGGTCGGGCTGCCGGGAATATCGTTACGCCGTTCATCATCAGGGCTCGAACATCCCGCACCAAGTATCCCATAACGCACCTGCTCAAGGTCTTGCTTCCCTGTGTGCTGGGCCTATTTCTGCTCTTCGTGAATGTGGGAGATCTCTGGGCTGATCCATATGTAGGTATTGACCCGAACACGGTTGACATTGATACCTTGGTCAGCACTGATGAGGATACAGAGAAAACCATCACCCTTAGCCCAGGCTACGACGGTGCTGATCCCTTGGCCACCCTCGAATACAAGGTTTTGCTTGTGGCTCCCTTCTATGGAAATCTCTATCAGTCGGATGGTACTACCGAGATAACATCTACCGCTACGCCAACCTTGGTAACGGACCTAGGGCGCACGGTAATATATAAGCCTGCGAACCGCAACGCAGACTACACGGTTTCCTTCACCTCTAAAGTGTACAACGGACTTGTGGAGTCGACGAACAAGGAGACAGTGACAGTAAGTGTGGCCGCCGACAATGACTCACCGGCAATCACAAGCTCCCCGGCAGAAACAGGAACAGTGGGTGCGGCTTACACCTACAACGTTACCTCGAGCGACGAGGATGTGAACGATACCCTCACGATCACGGCCGAGAGCAAACCCTCATGGCTCACCCTCGCGGACAACGGAGATGGCACGGGAACCCTGTCCGGCACGCCGACGGCTGACGACGGCGGCATCAACTTCGTAAAGCTCCGTGTGACGGATGCCCTGGGACTCTTTGCGGAGCAGGATTTCACCATATTTGTGCCCCCGCCCGAGGTGCTGGAGATAAACGCGAAGGACGATCTGAACAATGAGATCACGGCAAACACCACGTGGAACTACGAGAAGGTAATCATAACGGCGGGAGATGGAAACACTGAAACGGCCATTACCATAAGGCCGAACGTCACGCTCACCATCAACCCCGGGACTGTGGTGGAGTTTCATGATGGGTTCGGGTTGAACGTGACAGGGGGCTTATCCGCTGTAGGAACTCCTGCGAAAATGATCTCCTTTAAGGGTGAAAAGTGGGGAGGCATTGAATTTAACAATCCCAATATCGCCTCTAAACTTGCATATTGCAATATAGAGACCGCGAAGGGAGAGCTGGCCGGTGCCATCAGCCTCATCAATTCCTCAAACGTGGAGATCGATCACTGCACCATCAGCGCAAACGAGGCCGTATACGGTGGGGGGATCTATTTAACGAACTCGAATGCAACCATCACCAACAATACCATCACGGATAACAACGAATGCCAGAAGGGGGGCGGAATCTACTGCATGAGTTCCAACCCGACCCTGGAGAATAACACCATCACCAGTAATAAAGACTGCCAGCGGGGCGGAGGGATTTACCTGATATACTCGAACCCCACGCTCACCGGAAATACCATCAGCAATAACAGCGCTCAGAACGGCGGCGGCATGTATTGTACCAATTCGAGTCCAACGCTGGTCAACAATATCATCGCCAACAACAGCGGCACCGTGAAGGGCGGAGGGGTGTACAGCAAGAACTCTAGCCCCGACCTCACCAATAACACGATCAGCGGGAACCTATCACCCCAGGGCGCGGGAATCTTCTGTGAGTCATCCTCAAGCCCGAACCTGAGGAATACCGTTCTGTACGGTAACAATCTGGCAGGCGATGACGGGAGCGATACAGGTGAGCACGAGGAGGTGTATCTCGATGATGCCGATTCAGATCCGACCTTCCGTTACTGCGATATAAAGGGAGGTTCAGCGGCATTCAATGGATCCGGCGCCGGGGCGAGCTACGGCGGCGCGTATGAGAATAACATCGATTCAGATCCCCGATTCACCTCGCCCTCGGCAGAGGCAGGCCTGGGGGGCAGTGGCGTGTGGTCCCTGGTGGCTGACTCCCCGTGCATAAACGGGGGGGATACGGACTCCACAGTAGCGCCTTCAACGGATATCGAGGGCAACGCAAGGCCCTATAACGAGGTGAGGGTTGATATGGGGGCGTATGAGTTTCAGAATAACCCGCCCTTTATCAGCCCCGATGAGGTTGCAGCTTCTCCCACCGATGAGGACACCTCAATTACCATCAGCCTAGGGGAGCTTACCACTGTGTACGATGTTGACGGCGATGGGATCACCTACAAGATCGTTGCGCTTCCTTCCTACGGGACGCTCTTCCAGGTCGAAGACGGAGAAAAGGGCGTGGAGATCTCGTTCGCCGAACAGGAGACGTACGTCGCGGTGACAGACCCCGATGGACGGGTGATCTACGAGCCGGAGAACCGGAGTTCCGATTATACGGATACCTTCTCCTATAAGGCAAGGGATGAGAGGGGAGAGGAAGCCACGGATGATCTGTTGGAGATGGATTCCTTGAACGCGGCGCCGGTGAGCATCAGCGTGAGCGCCGATAATGAGATGCCCGCATTCACGAGCGTTGCCATCGAGGAGGCGAACGCGACGGATGAGTATCGCTACGTGATTACGGTTGAGGATGAGGACGCCGATCACCCAGGTACCTCCCTGACCATCACCGCGGTGTTGCTGCCCTCATGGCTCACCCTCACGGACAACGGAGACGGCACGGCCATCCTGGCCGGTACACCGACGGATGCAGAGGCCGGGGAACACAACGTCACGATTCGTGTGACCGATGGCGAGAACGGGTATGCGGAGCAGAGCTTTACCATCACGGTGGGCTCGCAGGGGACCCTTTCCGTGGACGCAGGTCCCGATATCAGCAGCGAACCGGGCGCGGTTATCTTCCTGAGGGCAACGGGTTCGGAAGGCGAATCGTTGGTGTATCAGTGGATCATCACCGACGAACAGGGCACTCAGCTCGCGGAGGGAACCGGCGCCGAGTTCAGCTGGACCCCGTCAGAGGAGGGCCTCTACACGGCAGAGGTAACGGTGAGCGATGATAAAGGAAGCATCCCGGCATCCGACAGGGTGGGGCTGATCATTGCCGTTGGCTTCACCAATATCGACGACGATAACCGCCAGGATCCCACTCCGGAGCAGGAGGAGTCCATTGCGAGCCTGGGCGCATTGCGCGGGATGAGGTCGAATGGGAACTCGATCGACACAATTGATATGATCGCCGAGGTTTCCCAGTTAAACCTCGATCCGGATCAGAGGGGAAACGTCCTGACCGGCATTCTGTATGTGCTGGAAACAGTGGATCTCACCGAAACCCAGGCCAACAAGCTTCTGGGGTCGTTGGATAATCTGGTAATAGAACACGATGCCTCTGATGAGGAGAAGCTGACGAACACCCAGGTACGCCAGCTCGTTACCTGCCTGGAAAAGATCGCCGATAACGTCACGATGAGCAAGCTCCAGGTTCCCAAGGCCATTGAGGTGGTGAACGAACTCATAGAGCAGCAGGGCAGTGACAGCCTTTCGTTCGACGCGGCATCGTATATCAGGGTGGTGGTGGAGAAGATCGCCCGGGAAGGTACTGGGCTGAGGTCTTCGGTGAACGCGAGCAGCCGTGATCACGTGAAGCTCACGATCCGCGTCGTGGATCTGACATCTGTGACGGAGCCAGTCGATATTGGAGGCGAAGCGGAATGTGACCCGAAGATCACCGTGACCTCTGATGCTGCCTCAGAGCTTGCACGCAAGCTCGGGCTCGACGTGGTAACGGTGAGCCTTCTCTCCACAGATGTCTCAGGGGTTATTGACGGAGTTCTCGTATCCATCGAGTTGACGGAATACGAGGGCGGGGAGCTTCACGTCAGCGGTCTTGTGACACCCTTCGAGATTGCCATTCCAGTGACAGATCCATCCATGATCACGCCCATGTACCATGATGAGCCTGCCGGAGTATGGAGCACAGGTGGCATTTCCGATGTGAACGCCGCAGATGAGGGCATAGTCACCTTCAAGGTCAATCACCTCACCTATTTCGCTTTAATGGGTGAATCCGCCCCCTCAGGGGGTGAGGAGGGCAGGGTGGATGAGGCAATGAAGGATGCCGCAGGCTGCTTCATTGCCACCGCGGTTTCCGGCTTCATGACGGCACCATAAGTGGAATTGCCCCCTGTATGAGTATAGCAAGGAGTTCTATACATTCGGCCCCCTCTGCTGTCCTCGTGGGGGAGGAGAGCTGAAGATCTCTTAAATGGGACTTTCGTGCAGAGCGTGCACAGCTTCGCTATTCAATTATATCACATATCACCTTATAGAATGAGACAAGGCCATTTTCACGATAAAGTAAAGTAATTTTTGCACGAGAGTCCCCTCTCACGAAGGCAGAAATCTGGATGGCTTACCCGAATTTATTGATAAGTATAGAAGGCTTTCCGAGAATGCGTTATCATTTCACTTCGACCGAAGGGAGAAATCTAAAACTTACGTAATTTCAATATAATAAGATTTCTCACTATGCTCGAAATGACAGCTTTGGTGAGTTTTAGGACAGGCTCCTATCCGACATTGATCCCTTTCACACTTTTCTGGCCTTTACGATGCCGAAGTTTTCTGAGCAGTTGCTGATTTTTCCAGTTTTCCATGGCGATATCATTGGCCCGGGTTTCAAAGGTGCCGGATTGGGCCAGATAGGTTTTAAAAAGTGACACAGTCTCAAATGTAAGTATTTCTTCTCCGGTATCGAGTTCAATAACAATGTTGTCATTGGTGATACCCACCGTGGCAAGGCCGCTTAAAGCGTGCAGCAGATGTGTGGCAGTAGGTTGGTAATGACCACTTTTGTTGGTGAGGCGTTTGACAATGCCTTCTTCGATAACGATGGATCCGGAGCATAAAACGGTTTGTCCGGCAAGGTAGGACGAATGGTAAAATTGTTTCGGGTCATAAGGATTCCCTGTGGGCCCGTGGGGTGCCACGTAAAACGTTCTCGACATGCTCATGGCAAATCCAGCTTCATTTTTTGTCGCCAACCATTCCTTATCAGGTGATTTTTCATAGGCATGACTGGTATTTCCGATTTCAAGGTTGATGGTTTGGTCCGCGGTAATATTCGTCTTGTTTTCCCACCATGGCAGCATGTATACTTTTTTATCTTTGAATATCAGACGATATTTTTCAGCCTCGGCACGTTTAAGGTAATGGGCCCCATGTTTGAATATATCCTGACTAACACCATGACGGGTCATCTCTTTACCGAAATAAACCTCAAACATCGTGGGAAGCGCATTGATGGAACAATGAAAGCGATTCGCCATCACTGTGCAGACTGAAAAATAGAGATCATTTACCGCTCCTGACCGGATCCCGCCGAGTGTTTTAAGGTGCTGTTCAATTGGTGATCTACGACTAAATAGGCTGAATGATCTTTTCTTGGACCGTTTTTTTCGATTGTCTTCTTTCAGCCAATAATCAAGGGCCTGATACAGGTCAAACAGCAACCAGGTTTGTTCACCGGCATCACTAATCCTGGTTTCATTCAACCCGATCAGTTGATCAATCCGATTCATAATTATGTCGTTTTGAAGCTCGGCCTTGATCCTCTGGACATAATTAGTCCGGATTTGAGACTGGTTGCAGAATCTGGTAAACGCGCTGGTGAAAGGATCGTATCGATCCGCTTTCCATTGGGCCAATGTGGGAAGTGTGTCGTATTTTGGCATCATCATTGACTCCATGTGATTATTGGTGGATTTTTCACGTATTTGTTAGGTGATAAGAATCCCCTTTTTCTAGCCACAGTATAGGTGATTTCGCCTTGTTTGTCAAGGCTTAAGTTGACCCAGGTTTAAGCCGATCCAGGTTTATTGGAAGTTCATGAGAAATTATGTGTTAACCGGCATAATTCCTATTCATGAAGCCCTAAGGTGATCGATGGCTCATGTTATTCTCATAGAATCAAGGCTTCTGATTTTTCAGAGAGAGCTACCGCTACCCACAAAGATATAGTTATTGACAGATTCCCGGCTGCGAATAATAATGGCATGCGATGAACCCGGCTCGCTCTACATTTCCGATCCTCTTTCAACCTCGCGCCCTAATCCCCAACCTGGCCTCAGGGCTCATCTTTGGCCTCTTGAACATCGCCTATGCTGTGTCTTTGGCTGCGTTTATCTTTACAGGTGGCATCTCAGAATATCTACCCACAGGCGTGGGCCTGGTTCTGATCGCCTATTTCGTAGCCGGCTTAATCATTGCCATAGGAAGCTCCATACCAGGTGTTATTTCCACGCCAAAGGGCAACATCTGCGTTATCATCGCCTTGATGGCGGCATCCATTGCTGGTGCCAATAGCATTGCCTCCCAGCAGCAGGTCCTTCCCACCATTGTCTCCGCCATCATGGTGAGCACCATAGTGAGCGGCGTGTTTCTGTTCGCCCTCGGGCTCTTTCGGATCGGTAATCTCATCCGCTTTGTTCCATACCCGGTGATAGGAGGCTATTTTGCGGGCGCCGGATACCTCCTGGTGAAGGGCTCCTTTTCGGTAATGACAGGTGTTGGATTTACCTCGGGACAAATGAACATGCTCCTACAGCCTCAGTATCTCATGCTCTGGGTGCCGGGCCTGCTGTTCGCAATTTTGCTGTTTGTATTGGAACGGCGTTACAAACATTTTTTGCTCATGCCGGGGCTGCTGTTTGCGGGTATCGGATTATTTTACCTTCTGCTTTTATTGACGGACACCTCCATGGGACAGGCAAAGGGATTGGGATTGGTGTTCCCGGATTTCTCAGCAGGAGAGCTTTTCCCTCACCTGAATGTTGTCTTTTTCAAGTATGTGAGCCTATCGGCCTTGACGGGGGAAACTGGAAACATAATAACAATAATATTTTTGGGTGCAATTTCTGCCCTCTTGATCACCTCTGTAATTGAAATTGGAACGGAACAATGCGTAGATCTGGATAGAGAATTAAAGGTCTCCGGTGTTGCGAATATTGTAACGGGATTGGGGGGAGGGGTGCTCAGTCTCCCCGCAGCGGCGGACACGATATTGTCATACAAGCTGGGAGCAAAAAGCCGTCTTGCCGGGATATCTAATGCTCTCTTAGGCGGGGCAGCGATACTCATAGGACCTTCACTGATCACCTACTTGCCCAAGCCCGTGATAGGCGGGTTGCTCCTGTTTTTCGGGATCTCCCTTCTCGTGGAGTGGGTGTACGACGCGTGGTTCAGGCTCCCAAAGGCCGATTATTTCCTGGTGATTTTCATTCTCGTGGTAATTGCCTCTCTCGGTTATCTCAAGGGCGTTGGCATGGGGATCGTAATTGCCGGCATACTTTTCGTAATAAATTACAGCCGCACGAATGTGGTGAAACACGAGCTTACCGGCTCAGAATGTAAGAGCAAGGTGGAGCGTGCTGCACACCAGGAGAGGTTGCTCCAGGAAAAAGGGGATCAGGTCTATATCCTCGTTCTCCAGGGCTATATATTCTTCGGTACTGCTGACAGGCTCCTTACTCAGATCAAACAACGCCTCGAATCCACCAAAAGGCTGCCGGTGCGCTATGTAGCGCTTGATTTTCGCCTGGTGAGTAACATCGACTCCTCTGCGGTGAACAGTTTTGCGAAGCTGAAACAGCTATCCCGCACGAAACAGGTGAATCTTCTCTTTGCAAATGTCAACTCCAGCATCGGACAGCAGCTGCAACATATCGACTTTTTTACAGATGAAGATCCCGTGTGCTACGATTTTCAAGATCTTGACCATGCGCTTGAGTGGTGCGAGGATCGTATTCTGGGGCTGGAAGAGGCTGCGGATATGGATCAATTCTCGTTGCAGCAGCGGTTAATGGAGTCATTTTCCAATAAGACGGCAGTCTCTCGTTTTATGGATTACCTCGAACATCGGAGGGTGCCCGCAGGATACTATCTCTTCCATCAAGGTGATGTTGCGGATAATCTCTACTTGATTGAATCGGGAAAGATTGCCGTTATGCTTGAGATCGGTGCCGGCAAAACTATCAGGTTGCGGACAATGGGAGGGGGTACCGTGTTGGGCGAGATGGGGCTCTATACGAAGAATCCTCGATCTGCCACCGCGGTTACCGAGGAACCCAGCAGCCTCTACAGTCTCTCCAATATAGCATTCAACAGGATGCAGGTTGAAGATCCTGAAGTAGCCCTGTCTTTTCATCGATTTGTAGTGTGCTTGCTCGCCGACCGCATTGTACGGTCCAACGAGGAAGTAAAGGCGCTTATGACGTAGTGAAAAATGGGAGGGGAAGGCAGTATTATTACGCGAGCGGAATAAGAAAAGGTAACACATGGGCTTATCGATCTGGATTAAATCCAAGACCAATGAAGTTCTGAAGAAAAGGAAGATTGCCAAGCTTGCCCGAAGAGTGGGTAATGGCAATCCCGATATCCGGAAGGATGCAGCGCTGGCGCTGGGCGAGATAAAGGATTCCCGTGCAGTTGAGCCATTGATCGCCGCGCTCGATGATGGCGTGATATCAGTTCAGAAGGCAGCTCAACAATCGTTGATCGCCATCGGTGATCTCTCGGTAAAAGCGCTGATAGCGCTACTTGAAAAGAGGAATCCGTCTCTCCAGGAATCAGCGGCAGAGGCTCTAGGTAGGATTGGTGATCCCCGTGCAGCGAAGCCCTTGATTAGGCTCCTCGGTGATGCGAATCATCATGTTCAATCGGCGGCCGAGGGTGCATTGGTGAGATTAGGGAGTCCCGCGGTAAAGCCGCTTATTGAATCCCTCAAAATTCAGGATTCCCATGCATCGGAGGAGGCCAAATGGGCCTTGGTGGAGATAGGGGAACCCGCACTAGCTTCGCTTATTGCCGTACTGAAGGATGGCGATTCCTCTCTTAGAAAGGATGCAGCCGAGCTCCTGGGGGAGGTAAAAGACGCTCGGGCGGTTGAGCCTTTGATTGAAGCGCTAAGGGACGAGAATCCGGGAGTCCAGTCGGCAGCCAAATGGGCGCTGGTAAAACTGGGTAAAGTTGCGAGAGGAAACCTCGCTGCCGCTCTCAAGGATGGCGATCCATATGTGAGAAAGACTGTCGCGTGGGTGCTCGGGAAGACGAAGGATCCGCACGTAATAGATGCCTTGATTGCCGCACTGAAGGACGAGAATCCCAATGTAAGGAGAAGCGCAGCAACAGGCCTGATATCTTTACATGATCGGAGGGTGATAGAACCACTGATCGAAGCGCTAAGGGATGAGGACTCCGATGTGAGGAAGACCGTAGTGGAGGCATTGGGCAGGACAGGAGATCCCCGTGTTGTGCAGCCCTTGATAGCAGTACTTACCGATGAAGTCTCCTCTATTCAAGGAATGGCCAAGCAGGCACTCATAGATATAGGGCTACCGGCAGTTGAACCTCTGTGTGATGCGCTGAAACATAAAGATCAACAAATACGTAAGGTCGCGGCAGAGGTGCTGGGGAACATTGAAGATCTCCGTGCCTTGGAACCTCTAATCGGCGCTGTAGACGATAAGGATCCATCTGTTCGTGGAACCGTGGCAGCGGCTCTGGGAAGGATGAAAAATCCTCGCGCGGTGAATTCCCTGATCAATGCCTTGGATGATGGGGAGCCCTATGTCCGGCAGAATGCAGCGGCAGCCTTGGGAAGGATAGGGGATCCTCGCGTGGTGGAACCCCTGATCTCGATGCTGAAGGATAGCAGCGCCTCCGTGCAGCGAAATGCAGCAGCAGCCTTGGGAAGGATAGGGGATCCTCGCGTGGTGGGGCCCCTTATCAGCTCGCTTAAGGGCGGGGATTCCTATTGCCAACCCTTTGTGACAGGAGCGCTTCGAAAAATAACGGGAAAGGATTTCGGTCAGGATTTCACCAGATGGCAGGACTGGTGGGAGGAGTATAAGGAGGAAATCCGCTCAAGAGGATAGCGCCGAGTGCAACGCCCATTGATACCTCCTGAGAAACTAAGTGTGCAGAGCATGGGGATGTCTTTTTTTGCTGCATGCCCTTGAACAGGGGGCTTCAGCGTGCCCCGTAAATCGGAGCACACGCGCAACGCGGAATTGAATATTGTATGCCATGGCGGTCGGTGCCCCGATTTATCGGGGCCTGCCGGCGCATTACGTAGAGGGCATGAGACAAAAAAAGACATTTCCATGCTCTCCTGTGAGTTTTTTATGGATAACGCTGAATTAAAGCCTAGGAGTCATTTGCTAAAAAGAGGGTACGACGTAGCTCTTTTAAAAGGAATCCCCGGGATAGGTCTTTCAGAAGGGAGGGATTGGCCAGCCGAAACTCAAATGCCACAATGTCCGTAATGAATTTTTCTTTGACACCCAAGCTTGATCGATCTACACTCCCTCCTTGAAAATGTAAGTCCTGTAATCCCCTATGAAAATCTTGTTTCTCGAGATAGATACGGAAAATACATGGGCAGTAGCCTCGGTTGGTCCAGCCAGTATCGGTTCGTATATACGATTGCAGGGACACGAGGCAGCTCTTTTAAGGGTTTCGCCCGACCAAACGGTGCAGGACGTTCTTTCCGGCATTGAAAAGGAAGCACCGCAGATTCTCGGGTTTTCTCTTACCACGATGCAGTGGCAAAGGGCAGCGTTTGTTGCAAGGGAAATTCGTAAAAGGATAGATGTTCCCGTGATAGCAGGCGGGCTTCACCCGACCTTTGCGCCGTTATCCGTGCTGGAATCGGAAGGTTTTGACTATGTGTGCCTTGGCGAAGGCGAAGGAGCAACGTGTGATCTGCTCTCTGGGCTCGAGAGCGGCGAAGAGATCTATGAAGGCCGGATTCCCAACATATGGGCGAAGGGCGCTTGTCGGCCTGAAATACGTCCGCCCTTCAGCCCGCTTGACGAAATGCCTTTTATGGCCCGCGATCTTCTAGGTGAAAAGTATGGAGTAATCCACATGAGCACGCAACGCGGGTGCCCGTTTCCATGCACGTTTTGTGCGGCAGGTGCGATCGCAGATCTTTATGAAAATAAAGGATACGTAAGAAGAAGGTCTATTGATGGTGTTTTAAAAGAACTATGGCAGATCCGGGAAAAAGGCCCTGTAAACTATGTCATTTTTTTGGACGACACCTTTACGGTTAACCGGGAATGGGTCAAAGAATTTTGCAGGGTATATGGTAAAGAAATGGGCATAGACTTCTCAATAAACGCCCGAGTGGAGACCGTAGACCAAGACATGATAGACAGGCTTGCAAAGGCGGGTTGCAGACACATGATCTACGGTGTTGAGAGCGGTAGCATTCGCATCAGGCGGGATATCCTGAATCGTCCTGTCGAAAACGCACGCTTTATCGATGTCTTCAATTGGACGAAGCAGGCGAATATCCTGGTGACTGCAAACTACATGATAGGACTTCCCGGGGAAACACCTGAGGAAATAGAGCAAACTCTGGCTTTCAATGATGAACTTGCGCCCGATGATTTCGGGTATTTTGTATTTTATCCCTATCCTGGTACCAAGCTATTTCATATTTGTCGCACAGAAGGTTTTCTGCCCGAGGACTATTTGGAGTTGCCGGCCAATAACCGGCAATCGATCTTGAATTTACCGGATCTTAGCAAAGATGATATCGAATATTACTATAATGCATTTACGAAGGTTCGCGAGGATGCGTACATGAAACGATATGGCGGTGCTTTTCAAGGGGAAGATAAATCCCTTTCAGCCAGGGGCTTGGAGAAAGACGCTGCTGTCGGATAATCCTTAGAAAGGAGGTTGTAGTCAGATGCCCGAAAAGACAAAAGTCATAAGTCTGGCGCCGTCAGCATCTGGACGGCGGAACACACAACAGATCCAGCTTGATTCGGGTCGGCAGGTCGTGATTCATTTCGATGAAGATGAGGAGCTTCTCGAAGTTGTCGAGGCAGAAGGAGAAGTCATTTTGAAAGTGCGGCTCACCGATGCCGGGCCGGTCATCTCTGTGAAGGGGGCTCACCTCGAATTGAAATCAGCGGAGTCCCTTACCCTGGAATCAAAAAAGATCAACATCAAAGCCGAGCAAGGTGTTGGAATCGAGAGCAGGGGAGGTCTTGAAATTGATTCTTCCAAGGAGATAGGCATTCACTCCGATGACGAGATACGTGTTGTCGGAAAGATGATCCATTTGAATTGAGGCCTCGGTTTTATCGAATTGCCTTGATGTAGACTCAGGAAATCGTAGGACTCTGCATGTAAACAGCTTCTTGCGAGCTCATCAAGATATAAGGAGGAGGGATATACCATGCCTTTTGCTGCACGTGTGGGTGATATGGCGAGACAGGATTCACCCCATTGCCATGCCCCAATTCATCCGCCTGCACCGGTTCCTACTCCGGTGCCTCATCCTGCCCTGCCGGTCACGATAATTACAGGGGCGTTCACCGTGCTCATCGGCAACCAGCCGGCTGCCCAGCTCGGAAGTATGACCACGCCGTGCACACTTGCAGGCTGCGTGCCAGGGGGTCCGGCTACCGTGGCTATGGGTTCGACAACTGTCATGGTCGGCGGAATGCCTGCTGCAAGGGTGAACGACATGACCGCCCACACCAGTTGCGTGGCGCCTATTCCTGGTCCTGTTGGAAAGATTTTGCCGCCCGGGTGTCCTACCGTAATGATTGGGGGGTAACGCTCATCAAACCGCTTCATTTTGAAACGCTTCGACCTGTATGCCCCCGCTGCACGCGGACTACAGGAGATCATTTTCCTCTCGAAATTCGATCAACCTTAAAGCGGAATCGCGATTCCGTAATCGAGGGCGTACTCGTCTGTACCAACAGACATTGTTTAAGTGAGTATCCTGTAGTCGACGGCATACCGATCATCATTGCCGATATTCGATCATATGTTTCGCAGAGCACTATTCCAATTTTGAGACGGCACGATCTTACAGACACGATGGAAAGCCTTTTGGGGGACTGTTTCGGTCCGGGTTCTGCATTTGATTCTCAGCGCCAGCATCTCAGCACATACTGTTTTGATCACTACGGCGATCTTGATCCTGAAGAATCAAAGGACTCCCCTGTCTCGCCTGGTTCGGTGCTGAAGATGCTCAAGCAAGGGCTTTCGGGCATGAAAAATAAAGTCTCTGGGCCGGTGATCGATGTCGGTTGCGCGGTCGGCCGCACGACCTTTGAGCTTGCAGAAACCCTTGATGAGATCGTGTTGGGGGTGGACCTGAATTTCGATATGCTGAAAACGGCGACTTCGATTCTAGACGAGAGCCGGATTGTCTATCCGAGGAGACGCGTGGGCATTGTTTTTGATCGCAGAGAATTCCCAGCGGTATTTGAGAGGGCGAGAAATGTCGATTTTTGGGTATGCGACGCGTGTGCACTCCCCTTTGCCGATGCGAGCTTTTCTTTCGCGGTAAGCCTGAATGTCCTAGACTGTGTGGGGTCACCTTACGACCATCTGAAGGAGCTGGCCAGGATCTTAAAGCACGATGCCAGCGCAATTGTTTCGACCCCGTATGATTGGGCAGCAAACGCCACTCCTGTGGAATCCTGGCTTGGCGGCCACTCACAAAGATCGGAAAATCGGGGTTCCAGTGAAATGATGTTGCGCTCCCTGCTTGCAGGGGGAGGGCATCCTAATGCAATCGAAGAGCTTGCGATTGTATCCGAGGCAGAGAAAATGCCCTGGTCCATGCGGCTTCATGATCGCAGTTTCATGGAATACCCGGTTCACATGATCACCGTAAGGAAGAAATCGTCTCCTGCGCAGGGCTCACAAATCAAAAAATCACCATGTTGACGGCTTTATGAACAATCCCTCATGCGGATATCCCTGGGCAGGGAACCCATCCAAGATAAACGTTACTATACCATAACACAATGATTACACAGCGAATTCAATACGGCAGGTGTTCGTTCGTCCTGCCGGACGGATTTATCGTCCAGGAAAGAGCATCATATGTACATGAACATCCCTCAGGCTCTCTGCATGGTATCCAAGGGGCAAAAGTGCCTATCTGTATTACCCTCACTAGCGCCGCGGTTCATCCCGGTGTTCCGGTCTTTTCGCTCCTTCCCGAAGATATGAATCCGGACGCATATCCGGTGAATATAACGCTCACCTCCATTATGGCACCATGGAATGCCCAACCGTTAAATCATTTGCGTACAACCGCCGATGTGCTTCGGAAGTACTATAAAGGTTTCGAAGTAGGTTTCTGCAAAAGAAGCAGGGTCGGTGAATATCCAGCAGCACGTGCCCAGTGCTCTTTTATAACGAACTTTAAGATCTTTCAGTTGTTTATCGTCTGGCTTGTGGATGTGGAGCTCGTGACCTGCACTATGATGGTCCCGGAGTCGGGAGTGGAAAAGGGGTGGAAGGCGGTGCAAGGATTTGTTGATTCAGTAAGACTTTAACAAAAAACAATATCTTGAAAAAAGGCCTTCCAAAAACCTTTTTGCTTCCAGCGTGCAACCCGTGCAGATGTGCTCTCTGCTGTCCAAGGCTATTTGGTCTTCACTTCGGATTGAGCATTTTTAGGTGCTGAACCGGACTGGGCTTCTTCACCAGCAACGCTGGATTGTTCATCTGCGGGTTTTTCAAATGAATCCGGGTCCTTCCTTTCTTTAAGAAGATAGGGGGCTATGGGCACCACTACTGCCACAACCTTCTCCCTTTCCGTAAACAAGGATGCCGCGCGTGATGCCTCTTTACGATCTCTATACTCTCCGATCTGCACCGCGTACCAGGTCTTGCCCCTGGGATCCTGCTTCTTGAGGATAAGCACTTCGTAACCCTTTTTCTTTAGATCGCTGGCCGTTTTTATGGCATTCTCCATCGCGATGCAGGATTCCACCTGAACCGTAAATGCATTCTCCTGGGTCAAGGGCTCTTGAGCTGCCTGTAACTCCTTTGATGCCTCTGGGGGCTTGCTACCCTTTGGTGTCTCGGCCGGCAGGGCTTCTGCCTGTACCGAAAAAGCCTTCTTCTCCGGCGTCATGCCTTGGGCCTTGTCCGCAGCTTTTTCCTTTACGGACGGCATTTTTGGAGGCTGTGGTTTCACCACGATCGGCATGCGAACCTTTGGTGCGGCGGCTTTTACCCCAGCGGCTTCTTGAGATGAGGCTTCTGCCCCCGGTTTCTGGGTAGCGTGTTCGGCCCCTGTTTTTTGTTCCTCTGCAATGGATTTCTGCGGCGTTGTGGCAGGTGTACTCGCCGGTGGTTCAACTGCTGCACCTCTTTGAGCGGAAGGCTTTATTTCCTGGCCGGGAATCCTGGAGATATTCGCCATGATCCCGGCCATCCAGCCAGCCATAAAGATCAAAACCGCCAGGACAACAGAGATCGTGGAAACCAGTGCTATCTTTTTTTTATCCAGTGAAAAATCGTAACCCATGGCGCCAGTACCTCCAGCCTCGATTTAACCCCTCACTCTGGCTATGGTGCCGGAGACATTTCCTTTGGGCCTTGTTCTCTTAAAGAGCCACTGCCAGAAGGATGCCCTCTTCTTTTTCCCCGCACCGCCTTTTCTGATGCTCCCATCCTCCTTATATTCAATCGTTTCTCCGATCTTTTTGCCGTCTTTGTAATACAGCTTCTCCCGTATCTGGCCGCTTTCGTAGTATCTCCTAAGTTCGCCTTCCAGTCTGTCCTCTTTATAGCGTGATACCTCACTTACCTTTCCCGATGCATAATATTGGATCCTTTCACCGTTCAGCTTCCCGTCTTTATACTGGAACTTTCCTACAAGTCGGCCTTCGGTATCATACCATATTGCCTCGCCGTGCAGTTTGCCATTTTGGTAATTCGAAATCCCCATTACCTCTCCATTACTGCCATAGTGAATAGCCTCTCCATCCTGGAGGCCGTCCTTGTAAATGAATTTAGTCCGGAGGTCACCCTCCTCGTACAGGAACATCTCGCCGTCCAATTTACCATTCTTGTAGTATGCCTTCTGGGATAACCATCCGCTCTCATCATATGAGACAAACTCACCATTTAATTCACCGTTTAGGAAATGTGACTTTTGAATGGTCCGGCCACTCTTGTCATAGACAATGGTTTCTCCGTGTAGATTTCCGTCTTTGTAGTTCGATCTTGCAGCGATGCGACCTTCATCGTCATAGGTTACTACTTCGCCGTTCAACTCACCTTCATAGGCTTCTGGGCTTTCAGGAATTTCTCCTCTATCCTCTTTCTTTATATCGGAACTATTATTTGGCTTATCAGGATCCATAGTTTATCCGTATCTCACCTAATCAAGTGAAGCTCCCCGTGCTTCCGCACGGGGCATCCTCATATTTTATGGCCAGCGAA
>CAZJXD010000066.1:0-27291 GCA_964549945.1 uncultured Desulfobacteraceae bacterium
TGCACCCGCCTGTTCCCCTCAGCTCATTAACGATACGGGAGGAGGTATCCCTGATCCTGCCACGGGATGCCCTCACACTGGCCTTGTCTCTGGGAGCTACAGCTTCTGGACGTTCTTTGCCTTGGGCCCTCGGTTGTCCTCCTCCACCTCGAAGCTCACCCGGTCACCCTCGGCGAGCTTCTTGAACCCGGGCATCGTAATGGAGGAGTAGTGGACGAAGACATCATTGCCGTCGTCCTGGCTGATAAACCCATATCCCTTCTTCTCGCTAAACCACTTAACCGTTCCCTCTGCCATGCACTCGATCTCCTTTTGCCTGTGGCCCCGGGCCTTCCCACCCCACTGCCCCGAGAAGAGGGGTCCTCGGACAAGGGCCCGGCCCTGGGCCAGCCGAACACCGTAACAAACCCACACGGAGGGTGAGTTTCCCGTGCATTGAACATGAATGGAGGCCTCATGTCAACAAAAAACAGAGCGGGGGGGGGGAGCGCTCGTTTTTTGGGGGAGGGGGGAGAAAAGTGAGGAACACGTGGAGATCGACGGGGATTGATATTCGTCTTGCCACGGATCGATACACATGGGCGTCTACTCGCTCAGCCAGAGACGCGTATCCGGCGGTTCTTCCATGGTCTTTTCCTTGGCACCCAGAAACGTCTTATAGCCCCCACTTAGGTTCTTAGAGGTAAACCCTTTTTGCGCGAGAATGCGGTGTGCCAGATATCCACGATATCCCACGGCGCAGAACACTATATAATTCTTGCTCCTCTCGAGCCCTGGCAGTTCCGCGCGTAACTCGTTCAAGGGTATATGGAGAGATCCTTCAATCGTTCCCGCGCTGTCGAGCTCATCTCTATTCCGGAGATCGATCAGCACATCCTTCTCCTTATCAATATCTGCAATTTCATCCCAGTTCACCGTTTCGAGATCGCCCTTCAGCATATTCGCCGCGACAAAGCCAGCGATGTTAATTGGGTCTTTCGCAGAGGAGAAGGGGGGCGCATATGCGAGCTCCAGCTCTTCCAGATCGTATACAGTCATCTGTCCATGGATCGCTGTAGAAAGGACATCGATGCGTTTGTCAACGCCTTCGCGGCCGACGATTTGTGCGCCGAGGATCCTGCCGCTACTCGGTGAGAAAACCAGCTTAATGGCCATCATCGTGGCTCCCGGATAGTAGGAGGCATGAGAGCCGGAGTGCGTATAGCTCGTGAGATAGGGTATCTCGTCGCCCTTCAGGGCCTTCTCGGTGGCGCCCGTTGAGGCGACAGTGAGATCGAACACCTTCACCACCGCCGTTCCTATCGTGCCCCTGAACATCGATTTACGTCCGAGGGCGTTGTCCGCGGCAATGCGGCCCTGTTTGTTCGCGGGACCGGCAAGCGCGGTCATAGTGGGCGCTCCGGTGACAAAATCCTTGACCTCCACGGCGTCTCCAACCGCGTAAATATGAGGATCAGAGGTTCTCATTGTGGCATCCACCACGATCCCGCCTCGTGTGCCGATCGCCAGGCCGGCATCCCTGGCAAGCTTGTTCTCCGGCGTGACCCCTATTGCTGAGATGACCATGTCACATTCGATATGATGTCCCCTATCGGTTAAGACACTAATTCGTCCATTCTCCTCAGACAGAGAGGTGACGCGATTTCCCAGCACACAGCGTACACCTTTCTCCTTGAGATGGGCGTGAACGATTGCCGCCATCTCGTAGTCGAGGGATACCATCACCTGGTCGAGCATCTCTATGATAGTGGTATTCACGCCTCGGAAGGTAAGGTTTTCCGCCATTTCAAGTCCGATATAGCCGCCGCCCACGATCACGGCTGACTCTGGATTTTCAGTATCGCTGTAGTGCTTGATGCCTTCCGCATCGGGAATAGTGCGGAGATTGAAGATTGCCTCCAGCTCAACATCCTCAAAAGGCGGCTTGATGGGCTCAGCTCCGGGCGCAAGGATGAGCTTATCGTAGCGTTCCTCGTAGGTATCACCCGTGTTCAGGTCCCTCACTGCAACGTGCTTGTGCTGAGTGTCGATGGCAGTGACCTCGGAGCAAACCCTCACATCGATATTGTATTGCTCACCGAATGCTTGGGTAGTAGTAACCAGCAAGTCATCCCGACTGCCGATGGCCTCTCCAATATAGTAGGGCAGCCCGCAGTTCGCGTAGGAGATATGCGATCCCCTTTCAAAGAGGATGATCTCCGCGCCTTCCTCTAGCCTTCGCGCCCTTGCCCCGGCGGTAGCTCCTCCTGCCACGCCTCCAATGATCAAGAGTTTGATTCCCATATTCGGCTCCCCGTATCAGTTTTAGCTATGAGTAGTACCTCTTTGCCCATACACCGGTTACATAAATCGACAGAAAAATCAACGCAAAAGGGAGACACGTGCCAATCACGCTTGTAAACATGGCGAAGCTTCTCTCGAATACAGGAGCAACGAGGAACAGGTCAAAGTCGACTACGATTGCGAGAAACAGTATCGCCGTCCACAGGGGGCTTGTGAGGTCAAAGGTGCGAAAATAAAAGAACGAGATGAGGGCAAAACCCAAAGGCGCACCGATTGCATGGATAACAAGGGTTGTCTCTATCGAGAAGAGGTGCCGACCGATTCCAATGATCGCCCCGCAAAATGCCCAGCCAATAGCTGCGTGAGCGAGGATGATCACCGATTTACCGCCTCTTCCAAACCTCGCCATTTTCAGGTTTTTCTTCTCCATGGCACGCCGCTAGTCTCCTCAGAGCCCGGTATTGGGTTCTCCAGCATTCCAGATTATACACTCACCACTTCAACAACCTCAGGCACTTCCCTTTTGAGCGCCCTCTCGATACCCATCTTCAGGGTCATCTGACTCATGGGGCATCCCCTGCAGGCACCGGTTAATTTCACCTTGACCACGCCTTCAGGGGTTACATCCACCAGCTCTACATCACCACCATCACCCTGAAGCGATGGCCTTATCGTGCCCAAGACAGCTTCTACTTTCTGCCTCATGTTCTCCTCCTTTCCTTGCCTATCAAACTGAATAAAGCATTCCCTTCATGTTGCATGACTTTTTATCATCCTCCTGAGCCTCTGGGCTATCATAAAACCTCACCCCGATCTATTGCCGCGAAATTGATCTCGGCTGGCTTAACCCGAAGGCCTCCAATTTCTTCTGCTTGCCCCGTATCCTCTGCATTCCCATGCTCTTGATCGCGGTATAGTAAGGATGCTCTGCCAGTTCATCCCGCGCATCTCCGCTCATAATAATAGGGAATGATGGGAATAATTTGGTAAGCTCCTGGAGGCGGGAAGCGGTATTTACGGTGTCGCCCACTGCGGTATATTCGATCTTGTTTTGAGAGCCGATATTACCCACAATGGCGTTGCCGGCGTGGAGTCCAATCCCGATAGCTATGGGCTTCCCGCCTAACATGAAACCCTCGGTCATTTCCACTATTTTACATGCAGCGTTGAACGCCGCTGTGGTGTGGTGCTGCAAGGGCTCAGGGGCCCCGAATATAGCAAAAAATCCATCCCCTATATATTTGTTGATGTGTCCTCCTTCTTCGCTGATCACCAGAGAGCAACTCTCAAACCAGTCGTTCAATAACGAGACTACCTCCCACGGCTCCATGGTCTCGGAGTTTGCCGTGAATCCCCTGATGTCTAGAAATAGGGCAGCAATTGATGACTCCTCGCCTCGGAAGAGATCTACTTCTCCGGAATCCATATACTGTTTGATAACAGGAGCAGGCACGTATTTCTCAAATAACTTTCTAAGGAGCCTCTCTCGCTCCCTGCTCTCCTGGAGCCTCTGATATGCCTCTGCATTGTGGATACTGATTGCAACCTGTGGTGCAATGCCCATCAAAAGCGACATATCACTTTGGCTGAGAGGCCTGGTGGATCTGTGGTTATCGACCAATATTACTCCTAGCGATTCCCCCTCGTATACCATAGGCACGCAGATAAAGGATTGGGAACCGGTCAGTTTCACGAACTCAAGGCTCCTTGGCGAGAATGACATTTCTATCTCTTTGATATCATTTACGATAAAGGGGCTTTGCTCTCTGAAAGACTGGATCACCACGCCCTTTGTCCGAGGATTGTCGAGATGGAACTCCGTATTTTGTAAAAGGTCCTCCAATTCGCCACTATATCCAAAACCCACGTGGTAACAGAGGCGTGTCTTATCATAATTCGCAAGCCAGATCCCTCCCCTATCAAACTCCAACCGTCTCTCCATCGCCTTTGTGACGGATTTGAGGAGCTTCTGGGTATCCAGGAACAGAGAGGTGGCTTGCCCAATCTCCCTCACGAGCATGGCATCGTTGTACCTGGTGTTGATCTCATCCAAGAGATTCTTGGCCACATCACCCTGCGCCTCAAGGTTCTTGGCCATATTCACCTTCTCGAGATGCTCAGAGCAATATGAAAACCCCAGGAAAAGCGAGGTGCAAAAAAACAATAGAGCGAGCCATGCACTGAATGGGATGAAGAAATATGACGTAAGACACCCTGAAAGACAAAAGGCGGTAAGGTAACTCCGCTGCTTCCTTACCACTGTTGAAGGCGTCTTCTCCCAGGCGATGATGTAGCGACAGATTTCTCCTCCCCTGTGCAGGCAGGTGGGATGTTCAATCCTGGCATACTTGCCGGTGAATAACTTGGAGACGGCCTCGAGCATTCCCATCCGGTTCTCGCACTGATGGGGCTTCTCAACAACACCGGGATTGGGGATTGAGGTGACTTCTACCTTTTCGGATCCGATCCCTCTCGTCTTGAATGTATGGCCTCTGGTTAAACGAGACGCCAGATTTTTCACTACCCAATAGGCAGTCGCCGGTGACATGAGCCCTAGCGTATATTGCCTCACCGCACCGGATGCCCTTGAGGTAGCCGCAAAGCGACCAACCTTGCGGGAAATACGAGGATCACCGGTCTCTGTTTTGAGGACTTCGTTAAATCGATCTACCTGTCGCTGAGTCAACCAGTGACCCTGGTCTTCAAGTTCATAAATGGTAATCCCTGAGGCGCTCAAGATTGAAGGGATATCTACCTGAGGGTGGAATTCTCTTGTATACTCCACATAGTTTTTAATAAGGCGACTGCTGTAAAGCGCCTCGTGTGTTTCCATAAGCTCTATTCCTGAAAATCCACGGATGTAATGGGCGAGATTCAGGTAAAGGATATAACGGTTATATCATTAGATGACCCAATTGCAGACTGATACGTTCCACCTCCATCGCATACGTCATATCGTACTATTTTGACCACGCGGCCTGCCAGTTCACCTCATCCCTTGAAAGCCCCAGGTCACGGAGAAAACTATCGAAGATCGCCGGCTCTGCGGTCTGCTCCAGGGCCATCCGGTCCATCGCCTCATCGCGGCTCATGCGCCCTTCACGTATGAGACGGCTGTTTTTAATGGTCTCCTGGGTCAGGCCGTATTTCCTGAACTTCAAATACTCCTTGACGGGGAAAAGGGTACAATCGAAATGGCTCTCATGAACATCAGGGGGGTGTTTCCAGCCGAGCCGCTCGGATAAGATATGGGGAATTTCCCTGATGTTCCACTCGATATAGTCCGGCAATTGAATAAACTCCATGGCGTAATCGCCGAGTCTGTGGTGTGCCTCAGTGCCGATCTGTGCCTGTCGGGGGTCCTTCAGGGTCATGAACCGGGAGACGATCTCTTGATCGATAAACGGCTGTGCCTTTAATTCCTCGTGCAGCTCAGGGGTCAGGTTTTCAAAGAAATACTCCATGGAGGTCACCGAGATGCCGGGCTGAAACTCGTACTGCTTCGACCAGCCCCCTACCATCAGGGGGGAGAAGCCAAGGGATAGTTTTTGGCCCCACGAGAAGCTCGCCCCGATGAGGTAGCCCAGGTTGTTGCATACCGAGCAGAACTCACCGCGTGTTCTTAGGAAGTGAGAGAACAGCTTTCTCAGGAAACTCGAGTGCGGCCGGATGGCGATAAGGTCGATATCCAGCCTCTCAACCAAGGTGTCGAGATTTTCATTCGCATACGGAGAGCTATACCCGATATCGTAGTGCAACCCCAGGATCTTGAGATCGTACTCGGTTTTGAGGTAATAGGCCACGTAGCTGCTGTCCTTGCCGCCGCTTAGGCCCACCACTGCGTCGTATTTCCCGCACTTTCCTTTGTGTCTTCTTATAATGGCGTCAAGTCGGCTTTTTAGAGATCCTGCTTCTTGCTTTTCCCTGCTGGCTTCATTACAGAAATTACACACGCCTTGCTCATCAAAGGTAATACCGGGGTAGATATCAGGGAGGATACATCTCGTGCATCGTATAGTTCCAGCCATTTCAGCCTCCTCTAAGCCCGTTGCGATTGAATGTGATTACATGAAGATATCTTCGCCCATCTCGCGGTGTTCCATGCCTTGTTCCATTGTCACTACTCAGGTAGTCAGGCTGAAGCTGTTTAGACTGAAGGCTTAAAGTGATCAGAAGAGCACTTTTGTGCTACGCTTTGTTGAAGAAACAGCATCTTCTCGCATCAAACACGGCTTCAAATTGCGCCGTATCCCCATTTTCCACTAATAGGCTTCAGCCTACAACCTATCTACCTGAGTAGTTACGTTCCATTTCTATCAGATCAGAAAAAGTAACGGAGTTTAGCTTTTCGTACATGGCCTTGGCGGCCATCCTCCAAAGATATCGCGTTAAACAGGTGTCAACTTTGTCGCAGGCTTCGGGATTCTCAGAACACTCAGTGAGGCTCTCGCCGCCCTCCAGCAAGGCTACGATCTCTCCCACGGTAATGGCTTCAGGGGATTTTGCCAACATGTGGCCGCCTTTCGGGCCCCGAACGCTATTGATGTAATTGGCCTTCTTCAGTGGAATAATAATCTGTTCGAGATATTTCTGTGATATATCCTGACGCCTCGCAATATCTCGCGACTGAATTGCTCCTTTTCTGTATTGCCTGGCCATATCGAGCAATAGCCGGGTAGCATACCTGCTTTTGGTTGAAAGCCTCATACCCCCCCTCATCCAAATGCCCCGGAAAAGCCAACGAGTTCTTGCACGTCTATAATAAAGTGCAACACAAACGTCTACTCGGCGCTTTCACCAGGGCTATTTTTCTTAAGTCCGTGCCGGATCTCCCCTATATTCCCTCACCCAGTCCGGCAAAATATTATATCTAAACAATCTATATTAATTTAGTATATAATATAAATGCGCAAAAAAAGATATGGAAATTTCAAAAGGATGGGCCAATTACTTATTCAGGGGCTCTCTCTTTAATAAAAATTACAGAGATCACGCTTAATCGGTGCTTGTGGTATGTTCTATTAGGTGGCCTTTGCCTTGCAATCTCGAAACGCTAGGGGCGGCTGAGAGTACCTGCCGATTCCTCTTCGCTTCTCTCTTCATTTTCCTGCTGCTTCTCGCCGATCGCAGGGTCCACATGGACAATGATAGTGTCAATCTCCGAGATCTCTTCCTCGAGGCACCTCTCTACCTCTTTTGCGATACGGTGCCCCTCTATGACGGTCTGCTGGCCGTCGACCATGATATGCATCTCCATCTGGAAAAGGCCTCCTAGGGTTCGAGCCCTCAGGTCATGAACGCCGATCACCCCATCCACGCGCAGGGCGCACTCCCTGATCCTGGTCAGGGTCTCTGTCCGAGGGGCGGTATCGGTTAGCTCACGGACTGCTCTCCAGAGGATCTCCAGGCCGACCTTAATGATAAAGAATGAGACAATCAGTGCGGCGTAGGAGTCTAGTACGTGCCAGGAGGGATGGATCTGCGCCCCTACTACGCCGAGCAGGACAGCAACCGAGGAGAGGGCATCGGATCGCTGATGCCATGCGTTTGCCACGATTAATTGACTCCTGATGCGTCGTCCCACATGCACGGTGTAACGGTAGAGGGCCTCTTTCAAAGCGATTGAAACACCTGCCCCCATAAGGGCAAGCCACGTGGGGTGATACTCGGTATGGCGGTAGATGTTCCACGCGGCACCTATCCCCAGGTACAGCGCCGTAGCGATTAATGCTATCGCCACAATGGCAGACGCGAGGGTCTCGAAGCGAGCGTGACCGAAATGGTGCTTCTCATCAGGGGCTTTTCTGCCGATTTTGAGACCGAGCAGGACCACTACATCGGTAAAGAGATCCGAGACAGAGTGGGCTGCATCGGCGATGAGGGCCTGGCTATGGCCGAACACGCCGCATAGGAGCTTGAACAGAACCAAAGATGAATTCACTAGTACCGCCCGCAACGTGGCCGACCTACCGGCCTTGGCCGACTCCCTTCTCGCCTCTGGAGTGGAAATTCCCGTCATTATGCCTTACTCCGGCCCGAGCCAAGATGAGTTGAAACACGTTTAATGATCGAGGGCTGACATAAACCGAAAATCCTCGTAGTTTGACTTATTCCATGGCCGTCCATAAAGCGAACATATGGCCTTAACTCGGCACCAGATCTAGTTCATATTTTACTGCCTCATCCACCTTCGTGGGTGACCAGGCAATGGGCACCCCTTCGCCGTGCTGCCATAGGGGTAGAAAGTCATCGTAGTGGGGGGAGAGGGGATTGCCCGACTGTCCGCCGGGCAGGATAAAACGGCTCTCATCCCAGTTCCCCAGCTCAACGACCATTCTGAGAGATGCGATGTAGAAGGGATTGTCCGTAGGATCCGCCGGGTCAGCGGCTGCCTGACTGACGGTATTGGCATCGCCTCCCCATCGAAAGGGCCCAAGGTTGAACACCCGGTTGAGGAGTGCGCGTTCCCCCACGGGATGGCGTAGAGTGAGCGGCCTCAAGCGCCCCCAGGCCCACCTGGCGGGATCGCTGCCGTAGCGATTCCGGAGGGTTCCAATCGCCGTGGCCAGGGCGTCTGACATCTCCTGGGGCCAGGATTGATCGAACCAGCTCTCAGGCTGTTCCCGTAGGAGACGGACAAGGTGGCCTATTCTCCTCCCACAAAACAGGGAGTGGGGATTAAGCGCAGAAAAGCCCCTGCCGAGGGCCCATTTCGCCGCCTTTGGTGCCTTAGCCACAACCACCCGGTGAGCCATCTCAGCCACAAAGTACTCAAATACAGCGGCCGCAGGGGATTCAGCAGCAAGCACGCCGTCCCATGCCCCGAGCATCTCTATTGCCTGGGTAACCTCATCGGTTTCCGCTGGCAGGCAGAGCATGATATCACGTAGCTCGCGCCAGGGAAGGGAGGTAAGATCCATCTGGAGTGACGCAACGTTCACCAGATCCCAGTCAGCCCTCGATTCGAGCACCTCCACGATGCGCGCAAGACGATACCCGTCAAGCCAGTCCACTCCCAGAAAGGGCCCTCCATCCCCGGAACACGGCCTATTGTTCGCGGTGGCAACGAATCCGGCCTCCGGATCGGCGAGGTGAGGCATTTCATCGAAGGGAACTGGATCATCTTCCCATCCGACTTCCGGGTTTGATCCAGGCAAAGGGATGGTTCCCCAACCCTTCCGCCGCCGGGGCACCTCGCCCGTCAGCTGCCACCCCACAGTCCCGGAGGTATCCGCGTAGACCATATTGAGAGGGAGCGCTGGCCATTGTTCGAAGCACCGGCGAAACTCCTCGAAGGATGTCGCACGATGGGTCTGTATCAACCCCCTCAAAGGCCGCGGGTCGAGCCATATGGCGCGCATGGATATCGCCCCCACCTCACCTTCCAGCGCCAGCCCGATGATCGGGCCTCGAGGAGTGACCAAGACCTCTTCTTCAATGGCCTCTCTGCCCTTGACGTGAATTGTTTCCAGCCTGGTCTCGCAAGGGATGAACTGCTCTCCTTCTCGAACGCTGCGCCCATCAGGGCCGATCTCCTCGATGAACAGATCGGTGTTGTCCGCGAAGCCAAAGGTTACCCCCCACGCGGCGATGCCATTGTGACCTGCGGGAAAGCTCGGAGTACCGACAAAGGAAGCTCCAGCGACAGCCCATTCCGAGGTGCGGAGCTGAGCGAGGTACCAGTAGGATGGAAGGACCGGGGGAAGGTGGGCATCGTTGGCCAGAATGGCCTGTCCTGTAGCGGTGCGAGAGGGGGCGAGAGCCCAATTGTTGGATCCGCCAGCCTTACCAACGGTTGCCGTGAAAATGGCCAGATCCTCGGCCAGTCGATCCATCGCCTTGCCGGCAAGTGCACCAGGGGGAGATGTGACGGGGAGCCATTCCGGATATGCAGGGTCAAGAGCTGCCAAAGCCTCAAGCCCATCTTCAGTGAGGATCTTCAGTCGCGCGAGCTCGCTATCCCAGTTGGTGGCCGACGTAAAGGACATGAGCTTCAGCACTCCCAAGACATCGGCGGCATTGTAAGGAGTCGGCTTACTTTTAAGCAGGGCGAACTCATGAGCCGGCTTCCGGCACCCTACCCTCGCGCCATCAGTAACCCCTTGCGCATAAGCGTCTACCATTGAGCGAGCCATATGGTCCAGGGCCTCCAACTGCTGTTCAGCCGCATGGTGGAAGCCAATCCGCCGGGAGAGGCGATCCACGGGAATGCCCTCAGGACCTACTAACTCCGCCAAGGTACCACGGACCACACGAAGTAGCCCCTCGATCTGAAAGGCGCGATCCTGTCCGTGGCAGAACCCCAGGCCATACCAGGCGTCATCATCCCCCTGAGCCTCTACGTAGGGGATGCCGTAGCGGTCCCGACGGATGATCACCCTTTGGTGTATGCCGGATACTTTCAGTATCCCGGTGGTGATAGGGAGACGGCGGCCTAGAAGGAGCCGGAATATGACTTTAGCTATGTTCATGGCCATTCCTCCCTAAAATATTCTGATTACCTCCTAGCCGATAATTCAAGGGCATCCATATGCTCACCTAAATACTTCATCCTTTTCCCACCCTCTTTTCCCAAATGAAAGGATATCATTTCCATCAACTGCCATACTATTTATTTCCCATCAGTGGGCCTCTCTTCCTCAAACAGGGTCTTCAAGTAGGGGTAACTGGAACCTTTCGTATATACGATTTCCCGAAGAATACCCTTAGGGGTGAAGAAAAGTGCGAGGGTATCATATCGTCCAAGCCTTGCACGCGTTGATATTTCAGGGTTGACGAAAGAGAAATCGCTAAAAGGAATGCCGAAAGATAGCCCGCTATTGGCGTAGAGGGTTCTTTCGTAAATAAAGAGATCCTCACCGCCTAATACATCGAGTTTATCAGGGGCTCCCCAGTTGGACAGCACCTCCCCGAGAGTTGTTGTTCCCGCTTTCAGGGTATTATCAGGGGGCCTGATCTCCGCCCCTTGTAATTGCCTTACAAACTGATAGGATATACAGCCGGGAAAAATGATCCCTACGATGAAGCCCATGATAAAGACGAGAGAAACCTTAAAATGGAAGGCCATAGGACGAATCTCCGGCATTCATGCTCAATCCATAATGAGTCAGGATATCCTCGTTATCGAAGAAGAATACCACCCTGTCATACTGTGTTTCATAATTTCCGAAACTAAATAGTATCAGCCAGATTCCCGTCCCTTTTGAGACAGAGCGTTCATACACGTATGCATTTCCATTCGATAATTTCACCATGTGGCTTGGCGCCCCGAAGACCTCCAATACCTCGGCTGCCGTCGTCGTGCCCGGAGTGAATCTCTCGATCCAGCTGGCATCAAAACCATGATACTCTTTGCTTTTTCCGAACATAGCGCAACTGACACACAATAGTATCATACTCAGGACAACGATCGCGTCGCGCATCGCCTTCATGCTGCTACCTCCTAAAAAACCGGTTTCAACGACCACGTATAGATTAATGATAATGGTGTTCTTCTTTCATGAATGCAAGTTATTTTTCACGTAAAACGCCATTCATGCCCGCCCTTCGGGGCGGGACAATCCGGCATTTCAAGTAAAACCGGGACTATAATCCATTCCTTGCCAATCCTTCACCGCATTGCTCCACACGCCCAATTCCCTGAGAAAGGTGCAATGATTGCCCCATATCCTTCCTGTATGATCTAAATCTTCTTATATCCATGGCATTCCCGAAGCGGTGGAGAAATTTCGTATTACATATGAGATTTTATCAAATGGCCATTGCAAAAGGAGAAACGAGGATTACTTTTCTTAAAAAAAGCTACATTGCCGTTTTACGGCACAACGAGGAAATGGGAGCATCATGAAAATAAGAAGAAATATATATATCGGCAGCATTGGCCTTTTATTGGTAGCGCTCATATTTGGGTGCGCGCCCCTCAACAAGTACGGAAAGCTCAGGGTGCAGTCCGAACCCGGACAGAGGACTACCCTCGAAGAGCTGAAGAATAATTGGCGTAAATTTTCCATTTACCGGGCGGGGCTGTATGCAACACTCCCATCGGCCATCATGTTTGATCCGAAAGACGATGATAAAGCCGTTGTAGGGGAAGGATGGATCAAGGTTGAGGATGAAAAAACTCTATCAGCGCTCATAAGCTCCATTCAATACAGCTCTTACTCTTTCCCAATGCTACAGAGGATTCTGGGGCCTGATGACCAGTTCTACGGGTACTTCTTCTCCGCATGGACTCATGCCTATATCAAGGTTATTGATGAGAAGACCCTATGGATTGAGGATATACCGCTGGCCCCTGATCTTGTGACCACCGACGGCGACAAATAAAGGTCAATCCATGCCACAGGAGGGTTCGAGGGGGATGAAGCCCGATTGAACCAGGGAAAGGGTATGATCGTTCCTTGATGATCGAGGTCTGCTTCCAGGTTTTTTACCACGTTGTTCTGGAAACATCATAGATCCCTCGGAGAGAAGCATTCCTCTTGTATGGAAGAGCGGCGGTTTGAGTTTGACCTCAGCCGATCTTTCTGGTAGTAATGGGGTCTGTAGTTGCTTTCCGACCCGATTCTGCGAGCGAGAAGGAGTTTTCACGATGGGAAAAGGCGATCTACGCACAAAACGTGGAAAAATCTATAGGGGGACTCACGGTAAGGCCCGCCCCAAGAGAAAGAAGGGTAAAGGAAGGGAAACAAAACCGGAATAACCTTTTATTATCCCCCTACCCCTCCAAGCTCATTTCAACTTGAGGCCTTCAACATCGGGAAATATACCTCCTGATTTGGCCTGCTCTATTAATGAAATATTCATCTGGCGGAGATATCCCTAAGCCTGCGGTTTTGGAATAGGTACCAGAGCCTTCAGATTGGAATTCAATACGGCTGCCACGCATATATTAACGCATGCCCGGTTGGACATCTGGATCCGAAATAAGAAGCCCGCGCACGGACGGAGCATTATCCATGGATAAAAGGTTCCGGGTAATTTCGGGCAGCTATCCCTATGAAATCTCTCGCGGATCCCTCAAGATCGTCGCAGCGCCGAAGAATAATCAGCCCTTTCCGATAGACGCCGTTGCCTTTGAAGAAGACACCTTCCTCGTGCTGAACGCCGACACCGCCATACGTGAGCCAAAGGAATCGCTCATGCGGGTGATGACAAAGGTAATCGAGACGTGTCCTGAAGAACCGGGGAGCGTGCTCGTGAAGGGTGAACGCCCCCTTCGAATGCTTGCCATTGTCCACGATCTCAACCGGGAGCCAACGTGGAAGGAGGAATGGGTGGAGAGCGCCCTTAGGGGAATCTTTCAGGAGGCCGAGAGGCGAAGGCTCGAATCCCTGGCCCTGCCGTTTATCGGCACACTGCATGGGAAGCTGGGAAAAGGGCGTTTCGTCGGGATGCTCCGCGAGGTGCTTGAATGTATGGAATTCAAGCACCTCAGAAAGGTTTGGCTGGTCGTTCCTTCCAAAACGAAACGCACCATCTTGAAAGCCCTTGAACCCGGTTTTTCCGAAGATGAAAAAGGACAGAACACGGTGCCGGATTAATTGAAAGTCCCTTTATCGCCTTGCCTTGGATGGAAGTATATAGATGAGATGACAGGAGGTATCTTCATCGTATGAGCACGGATTTCGGGGAAAACGTGGTTGACCTCACGGAGCTTCGTGATCGGATGTATGTGTTTCGTGACCGCGCACATGCGGGCAAGGTGATAGCAGAGATGCTTGAGGAGTACAGGGGCACCAATGCGGTAGTGCTGGGAATCCCCGCAGGGGGGCTTCCCGTTGCCGCGGTGATTTCCGAGGAACTTAATATCACCCTTGATGTGTTGGTGGTGAGCAAGATCACCCTTCCCTGGAATACGGAAGCCGGCTACGGCGCTGTGGCATTTGATGGCACCGTGCGCCTCAACCAAAGGCTCATAAAGGGACTGGGACTGAGCGAAGGCGATATCCGGCGGGGAATGGAGGAGACCTCACGCAAGGTGGCTATGAGGTTCAAAACCCTTCGCGGCGAACGACCATTTCCCGAGGTATCGATACATCCGGTGATACTCGTAGACGATGGACTTGCATCGGGCTTTACCATGCTCGTGGGAGTCGAGGCTCTTCGAAATGCCGGGGCACGCCAGATTGTGGTGGCAGTCCCTACAGGGCACAACAACTCCGTTCGAATGATGGCCGATCACGTAGAGAAAATATTTTGCGCTAATATCCGATATGGCTTAAGTTTTGCAGTAGCAGATGCGTATGAGAGGTGGTCGGACGTGTCCGATGAGGAGCTAGCCGGTATTTTGCTGAGATCCAAGCAGAACTGATGGTATTCTATATATGGCAAAGAAATGAGGTTTCACATCATGAACGAACAATTGCTTGTCCACAACAGCCGAAACATAAAGACCTATCTCGAATACCTCAGCAGGTATCATCCCGATATCGATACCAATTCCCTGCTCGAGTATGCGGGGATGACGAGATATGAGGTTGAAGACCCTGGTCACTGGTTTACCCAGCATCAGATCGAACGCTTTCATGAGATCCTTGATGAGAAGACCGCAGATCCAAATATCTCGAGGAAGGCTGGGCGATTCGCGGCCACATCCACGGCCCTCGGCGATTTAAAGAAGTATACACTGGGATTCATGACCCCAGCGGTCGCCTACTGGGTGATAGAGAAGATCGCCCCCCATCTGACCCGGGCCCAGCGTTTAAAGGCGAGAAAATTAGGCCCCAACACGTTTGAGGTGACAGCCTTCCAAAATCCAGGCGTGACTCTAAGGCCTTATAGCTGCAACAACCTCATGGGACAATTAGAGGCACTCTGCAAGGTATTTACCAACCAATTCCCAGAAATAGAACATCCCTCCTGCATCCACAGGGGTGACGACTGCTGCCGCTACCTCATCACCTGGGAGAAAACACGATCCCTGTTTTGGAAAAGGATTCGTAATTATTCCCTCCTGTTCACTGCCATAGGCTCGCTCGCCCTATTATTCACCCTGCCGACCCTCCTTTGGCTTATCGTTACCTCCCTGTGTGCCATCCTTGTTCTGAGCCTCTCCCTCTACAGTGAAAATGTGAGAACGGGTGAGCTTTCCAAGACCATTGAAACCCAGGGAGATGCGGCCAAGGACCTTTTGGATGCAACCACTATCCGTTACAACAGCGCAATGCTCGTACAGGAGATCGGTCAGGCCACCTCCTCGATCCTGGAAAGGAATAAGCTCATCGGCACCGTGATGAACATCATCGAAAAGCGCCTGGATTTCGACCGCGGGATGATCATGCTCGCCAACCCCGAAAAGACCAGGCTCGTCTATGTAGCTGGATTCGGGTTCAGCGAGGAACAGGAAGAGATCGCGAAATCGGGTGAGTTTCACCTCGACAGGCCTCGATCAAAAGGGATATTCGTGACTTCTTTTAGGAAACAGAAGCCTTTTCTCCTCAACAGCAGGGATGAGATTGAGAAAAACCTCTCTAAACGAAGCCTGGAGTTCATGAGGAAGATGGATGTTGAATCCCTCATATGCGTCCCTATCGTCTATGAGAGGGAATCCCTCGGCGTATTGGCCGTGGATAATGTCAACTCCAAGAGGAACCTCACGCAGAGCGACATGAGCCTGTTGATGGGAGTTGCCTGGCAAACGGCCGTGAGCATTACTAATGCTATGTCCTTTGAGAGGCTTAGGGAAAGCAAGGAACGGTATCGCGTTTCCATAGAATACGCACCGTATGGGATCCTGGTGATCGATCCAAATGGTACGTTTCTGGTCTTCAACTCACAGCTGGAAGCCCTCTCGGGTTACTCAAAAGAGGAGATAAAGGACGTGCCGACCTGGTTCATGAAGGTATACCCGAACGAGGAGTATCGCAGAGCAGTTATCGAGGAAAATAAGAGGGTTAGCGCAGAGCAGCGCCCCCGGGTAAGGGAAGCGGTAATCACGCGGAAGGACGGTGAAAAACGAACATGTCAATTTACCTCAACCCTATCTCCTTCTGGCATCAGGACTGTTTTTATCAATGACATCACCGAACAGCTGAAGGCGCAAGATGCCTTACGCGAGAGCGAGGCAAAGTATCGGGATCTCGTTCAGAACGCCAATAGCATTATCATGCGAAGAGACACTCAGGGCAATATCACCTTCTTCAACGAATTTGCACAGGATTTCTTCGGCTTCACCGAGGATGAGATACTCGGCAGAAATGTGGTCGGCACCATCGTGCCTGAAAGGGATAGCTCCGGACGAGACCTCGCAGCAATGATCCAAGAGATAAGTCGTCACCCCGAGAAATACTCTACCAATGAGAATGAAAACATACGAAGCGATGGAGAACGGGTATGGGTTGCGTGGACCAATAAGGCAATTCGTGACAGGGATGGAAACGTCCTGGAGATCCTCTGCATTGGAAACGATATCACGGAGAGAAAACGCCTCGAGGCACAGCTTCAACAGGCACAAAAAATGGAGGCAATCGGCACTCTGGCAGGTGGCGTTGCCCATGATTTCAATAATCTCCTGATGGGTATTCAGGGTCGTACCTCCCTTATGCTCATGGGAGCTGATCCCTCGCATCCCCACTATGAGCACCTCAGGGGAATAGAGGAATTCGTGCAAAGTGCGTCAAACCTCACCAGGCAACTCCTCGGGTTTGCCAAGGGAGGAAAATACGAGGTGAAGCCAACCAATCTCAATGAGATGCTCACCAGAAGCTCGGATATGTTCGCCCGCACCAAAAAGGAGATCTCCCTCTACAAGAAATACCAGGATGATATCTGGGCAGTGGATGTTGATCAGGGCCAGATCGAGCAAGTGCTTTTCAACCTCTATGTCAACGCCTGGCAGGCAATGCCCGGTGGAGGAGAGATATACCTTGAAACCGAAAACGTCACGCTCAGCAAGAAGTTTGTCCAGCCCTTCCAGGTTGAGCCAGGAAGGTATGTGAAGATGTCCATCACGGACACCGGTATTGGGATGGATGAGAAAACCCAGCAGAGGATATTCGATCCATTTTTTACCACCAAGGACATGGGAAGGGGCACAGGTCTCGGGCTGGCTTCTGCCTATGGCATAATCACAAATCATGGTGGCATAATAGAAGTCTTTAGCAAGAAGGGCAGGGGAACTACCTTTACCATTTATCTGCCCGTGTCCGAAAAGGGGATTGAAAAAGAGGAGGAGGTATCCGAGAAGATCGTAAAAGGAACGGAGACTATTCTTCTCGTGGATGATGAGGAAATGATTCTTGAGATAGGACGAGACCTGCTCAACGCCATGGGCTACGAGGTGTACACGGCGAGAAGCGGGAGAAAGGCAGTCGAGCTCTATAATGTGCAAAATGACTCCATTGACCTCGTCATACTGGATATGATCATGCCTGAAATGGGGGGCGGACAGGCCTATGACCGAATGAAGGAAATCAACCCCGATCTCAAGGTACTCCTTTCGAGCGGTTATAGCATCGATGGTCGGGCACACGAGATAATGGAGAGGGGATGCAACGGGTTCATCCAGAAGCCCTTCAACCTATCGGAATTATCTGCTAAGATAAGGGAAATATTGCAAAAATAACCTGATATGTTTCCTCTAATCCGTAGGATATCAACCAATGATGTGGCTGATCTCAAATGGAGAAAGGACGAGGCGAATCCCTTGAAAACGTAAAATAAATGACGCAATGGGGGTAACAATGGAGGAGAAAAGAGCCTTTGAGACGGAAAAGGCAGCGGTTACTGGGGGCCCCTATTCCCAGGCAATTATCCATAATGGGCTCATGTACCTGTCTGGTCAGGGGCCGATTGACCCGCTCACAAACCAGGTGATACATGGGACAATCGAGCAGGAAACCGAACTTGCATTGGAGAACATACGCATTATCTTAGAGGAGGCCGGCTCTTCATTGAACAATGTCTTGCAGATAACCGCGTATCTGCTCAACATGAGGGAATACGGTCGGTTCAATGAGGTTTACAGGCGCTACTTCCCCGAGGATCCCCCTGCGAGGACGTGTATCCAAGCAGCGAGGCTCCCCTTTGATATTCGCGTTGAGATCGACGCCATAGCATATATCTGATGCCGCCTTTGAAGCCACATGCCATCCTTGGATTGAAGGGGATTACCAACCCTCGGTAAGAAGAGGTACAGACAACATGAAAGAATCCAATCAAAGGGCTAGATTGCTTCGCTTTGTCTGGGGCGTTATCCCCTGGATCATGGTCGCCCTCATCGTGACCTTTATCGTGAATATGGGCGGCCGGATCATGGAAAAAAAGGCCAATCTGGAGGAGGCCAAAAAGGCGGCCTTAAAGAAAGAGGTGCCCGCCGTCCGAGTCATTACCCTTACCCTCGCGCCACGGCGTCTGATGGATGTGATCAACCTGCCGGCTCAGGTGGAGGCCTACGAGGAGGTATGGGTCAAGGCCGAGGTTCCAGGACAGGTGGTCGATGTCCAAGTCAGGGAAGGGCAAATGGTAAAGAGAGGGCAGGTCCTTATGCAACTGGACGACCGTGACTTTCGGGCACGGTTGGCTCGCATAGAGGCCAACTACAGTCTGGCCAGGCTGAATTACGATCGAACCAAGGCATTGGTGAAAAAGAATCTCGCAGCCCCTACCAAGCTCGATGAGATTGAGGCCCAGCTCAAGGACTTGACTGCCCAACGCAATGAGGCCACGCTGGCACTGAGCCGCACCAGCATTAAAGCCCCCCTCTCATCGCTCCTCAACGAGGTCGGGGCCAGGAGAGGGGATTTTGTTGGGGTAGGAGATCCAGTAGCACAGATCCTCGAGATAGATACGGTTAAGGTGACCGTGGGAGTGCCTGAGAGCGATGTGGCCGCCATCTTCGACCTTGAGGAGGCAGATGTAATCATCGAGGCCTTGGGAAAACGCAGGGTCAAGGGCCAGAAGATATTTCTCTCACGACAGCCCAGGAGCCTCGCGCGGCTCTTCGACCTGGAGCTCAAAGTCTCAAATCCCGACGGCCGAATACTGCCCGGTATGTTTGCCAGGGTCGAACTCATCAAGCACACCTACGAAGGTGCTCTGGCCGTGCCGCTGTATGCCATCATTACCCAGGGGGAGGATCGTTTTGTCTTTATCGAAAAGGGCGGCCGTGCCGAGAAGAGAAAGGTAACGATGGGCACCCTGATCGGCTGGGAGGTTCATATTACCTCTGGCTTGAAGGCCGGAGATAGCGTTATTGCAGTGGGACACCGCCTTCTGGATGACGGTCAGGCAGTAGAGGTGATTAAGAACGTCGATAATCCAAACGAGATCCTGAAGTCATGAAAGTCCCAACTATCGCGGTCAGGAAAAGGACGAGTGTGGTGGTCCTGGCCATTATCATTATCATATTCGGGTATTTGGCCTACAACTCCCTGCCCAGAGAGGCAGCCCCGGATATCACCATACCCTATATCTTCGTCATGACCCGCTATCCCGGTGTGGCTCCGGAGGATATCGAGCAATCAATTACCGTCCCCATCGAGAAAAAGCTCAAGGGCCTGGAGGCGGTCAAGCAAATCCAGTCCTCAAGCACCGAGGGCATGAGCTCCATCATCATAGAATTCGTCGCCGGGACCGATATCGAGGAAGTCCTGAACAAGACCAAGGACAAGGTGGATCTGGCAAAACCAGAGCTGCCGGCCGACCTCGAGGAGGATCCCGAGGTCATCGAGATCAATATCTCCGAGCTTCCCATTGTCGTGCTCTCCCTATCGGGTCCTGTTGGACTCGTGAGGCTCAAGGAGATGGCCGAGGATCTCCAGGACGATATCGAATCCATTCCAGGCGTGCTCGAGGCCGAGGTGACGGGCGGACTTGAACGGGAGATCAGGGTAGAGCCCCATCCTGACAAGCTCGCCTACTATGGACTTTCCATCCTGAGCCTTCAGGACGTGATCGCCAAGGAAAACCAGAACGTCTCCGGCGGAGCCATCCGTATGGGAGACGGCCGCTTTCAGCTCCGGGTCCCCGGCGAGTTCCAGAACCCGGACGAGATCTACGGGCTCATCGTAGGGCTTCACAATGGCAGACCCGTCTACCTCAAGGACGCGGCACGGGTGGTGGACGGATTCAAAGACGAGGAGGGTCGCTCGCGGCTAAACGGCCACGAAGCGATCAACATCGCGGTCAAGAAACGCGCCGGCGAGAACGTGATACGAATCTCGGAGGCGATTGATTCATTGGTCGAGGAGCAAAAGCCCACCTGGCCCGCGGGGGTCAGGGTGACAAAGCTCATGGACCAGGCAAAGGATATCCGCATCATGGTCGCCGACCTGGAGAATAACCTTATCACCGGCTTGATCCTGGTCATCGTCGTTCTCTTCTTCGTCATGGGCGTACGCAATGCCGTGCTGGTGAGCCTGGCCATTCCCTTCTCCATGCTCATATCCTTTATGGTGCTCAGCGTGCTGGGCATTACCCTGAATATGATAGTGCTCTTCTCCCTTACTCTTTCCCTAGGCATGCTCGTTGATAACGCCATCGTCATCATTGAAAACATCTTCCGGTATATGGAGCAGGGGGTGCCTAGGATTCAAGCTTCGATACGGGCAACCAGCGAGGTCGCGCAGCCAGTCACCGCCTCCACGCTCACCACGGTAGCCGCCTTCTTTCCGCTGCTGTTCTGGCCTGGAATCATGGGCGAGTGGATGGGATACCTGCCCAAGGCGGTGATCATCACCCTCTCGTCTTCCCTGTTCGTGGCAATGGTTATCAATCCTGCCCTTGCTGCCATCTTCCTCCGCCTTCCCCCCGGGCATCGCTTCACCAGGGTCAAGGCAAGCGTTGAGGAGATCGAACGGGCAGGCGAGGCACCCATCACCGTCCGAGGACCCCTGCTCAGGGGTTATCAACGACTCCTGGATGCAGCTCTCAACAACCGGCTTGCGGTGCTGAGTATGGCCTTTCTCTCCGTGGTAGCTATGGCCATGATCTGGCTTTACGAGATCGGGGTCGATAAGCCAATCGAGTTCTTCCCCAATATCGATCCCCACGGCATCTACATCAACCTTGATACGCCCGAAGGGGCAGATCTTGAGTACTCGGACAGAATTGCCCGTCAGATTGAGATGGCACTCTGCAAGGGCCCTGGAAGGCTTCTGGCTTCACCGGACGCCGATCCTGCCCAGTGTTACTATAACGATACGAAGAGAAAGGTACACACGTTACGTCAGGGCCAGCAGGTCGTGGGCCTCACCGATATGGCGAACGTGAAGAACATTTACTCCCGCACGGTGGCAGTTATCGGCGGGAGCTCCGCCTTTGAGAGCAACTCCCCAAACCACATCGGTATTCAGTTCTACGACATAGAGGACCGGGTAGAGCCGTCTACCCGGACAGTGGAGGAGATCCGAAAGAGGGTCAAGGACATTCCCGGGGCCCAGATTACCGTGGCCGCACAGGAGGAAGGTCCACCCACAGGAGCCCCGATCAATATCGAGATCGTAGGGGATAACTTCCATGTCCTGGGAAGCATCGCTCAACAGGTTCGGAGCGTTCTCGACAAGATTCCCTTTGTTCAGGACATCCAAGACAATTATGTGCCGGGCTCGCCCACGGTCAAGGTGCGAGTCGACCGGCAGAAGGCAGCTATGTTGGGGCTGTCCACCGATATCATCGGCTTCGCCCTCAAGGTCGCCTTCAACGGCATAAAGGTCTCAACCTTTCGTGAAGGCGATAAGGACTACGACATCACCGTACAGCTCCCTGAGTCCGATCGCAAGGTCACCGATATCCTACGCGAGCTGCTTATTCCCACCCCAGGAGGCCTCGTTCCCCTGAGCACGGTCACCTCATTCGAGATCGCAGGTGGCCTGGGCCAGGTAAATCGCATTAACCACGAGCGAGTGGTGACGGTAAAGGCGAATGTGGATGAGGAGAAGGTGCCCGGTCCAGTCGTTCGGGCCCAGGCGGAGAAAATCCTGGCCGACTTTACGCTGCCGCCAGGCTACAAGATCCGGTTCACGGGGGAGTTCGAATTTCAGCAGGAAGCTCAGGCCTTTCTTTCAAAGGCCTTTGCGGCGGCGGTATTCTTGATCATCCTCATCCTGGTCACCCAGTTCAACTCGGTCTCCCAGCCGCTCATCATCATGACCTCGGTCATCCTCTCATTAGGGGGGGTGTTCTTCGGGCTATCGGTGATGAGATTGCCCTTTGGCATTATCATGACCGGGGTTGGGGTCATCTCCCTTGCAGGAGTGGTGGTTAACAACGCCATCGTGCTCATCGACTACACCAACAGGTTACACCAACGAGGCATGCATTTTCGTGAGGCGATCATTGCAGCCGGGTGCACGCGCCTGCGGCCCGTTTTGTTGACCGCGATCACGACCATTCTTGGCCTGCTCCCCATGGTAACGGGCATTGCCTACAACTTCCATGAGATGCAGGTGGCCTGGGTAAGCGAGTCGAGCCAATGGTGGCGTTCAATGGCAAGCGCCGTCATCTTCGGCCTCGCCTTGGCCACGGTGCTTACCCTAGTTGTGGTCCCCACACTCTATGCGCTCGTGTATACCACCAGCCGAAAAATGTCGCGTGGAATCAGAAGGATCCGCCGGGCTTACTGGGCTCCCTTCTACCGCCTTACGGGCACCTCCCCCGAGGAAGATACCCTCGATCAAACCCGCTCTGGGAGCCCTCGAGATCTAGAGCAGTGGCGCTGAACACGATCCCTTCTTTCACCTCTTGGCGTTATGGCCTAGTCCGCGGGAAAAACCGATGCAAGCGCGCGATACAAGTCACTCATGTTCCTCCCTCCTGACACGCTTCCTATCCATTCCGGTATCCATCCTGACCCGCCCCTGCATTAAATCTAGCCCACTTCGGGATCTCCCTCACCTTTGGCTTTCTCCCGTAAAAGATATCATCCATAATGGAAAAGAGACGCCGAGCAAGCTTGTTTCTCGTGATAAGCAAGAGGATTATTTTGTGGGGGAAGGTTCTCGCATGGCTCCACGGGCACACCCTCATGCAGATGTTGCAGTCCGTACCGATCTTGCCCCAGTACTCAAAGCAGGTCTCCTCGTTCAGCTTCCACCGAAGCGACCCATTTACTTCTGTTTGATCCTTTACCTCTGGAATAGAATGAGACGGGCAGCACGTCGCACACTTCTTGCAGATGCGGCAGAAATCCTCAACCCCTATATCCACCGGCTTGTCGGGGATTAGGGGGAGATCGGTAGTCACCGTGCCCAGCCTTACCCTCGGGCCAAGCTCTTTGGTGACCAGATACCCCAACCGACCCAACTCCCCCAGGCCTGCATCCACGGCCAACGGAACCATGAGTCCATCGTAGTGACGGAGGTGACTCGCCGTGGCGGAATACCCGAGGTTCGCGATAAACTGCGCGAGCTGCGTGGCGATATAGGCCCCCTGCGCGTAGTTTCCCATGCTCTCGATCATGGTGGGCGAATGGGGGCCGGTGCCCACCATCTCAAAGGACATCTCCGTGGCGAAGACAACCGCGTACTTGTGCCCTACGATGATCTCCTTGCCCCACTCCTCCCAATTCTCGTGGAAGATCTCTCCCCTGTGGGAATAGATCCAGAGGGGATTGATCTCGGTAATCCCCACGATATCGGCACCTCGGTTTCGGGCATAGCCCTTTACCCTCTCAGTGGCCTCTTCAGGGCTCATCTCACACCTCTTACCCTTCAATGCCGGATAAGGTTGTGGTTTGTATGCATGAGGGATTGAAAGATGCAATGGAATAGACTGAGATGCCAATGTGGCTGCCACGTTCGGGCCTTCATGGGGCCTGTCTATCGTACCGGGGTTCCCTAAAGGCCCTCCCATTGCCCTTCTCCTGGAATCGTAGTCCTCATATTGGGGATAAAGCTCGTAGAAGGCCTTATACTGCTCCGAGCCCGGCGGAAGAGAGCGGTTCCTTGCAAACACGATTGCCCTCTCATCATGTCTTTTCACCTCACCGGTGATTAATCCCTGGGTCCCCTTCAGGGCCTTTTGATTTGGCGCAGTTCTTCTCATAAGCAGGTACGCGGCCAGCAATGCAACGATATACCCCGCAATCAGAACTCCGAGGCCGGGTTTTGTCTCAAAGAAACCGGCCTTCATGAGGTAGAGGTACGCGATCAGCACAGCGGCCATGACCAGAAACTGCAAAAACGCGAAAACCGCTGCCCTCTTCTCCTTTTCCCAGACGCTTGAAATAAAATAGCTCAAGCCTATCATGGCCTGCACGCTTAGGCCAACTGCCCCGAGAAGGAGTAATATGGAGTATATAAGCGCCACTTTGATCACCTCACTGAAGGTTGTAGAATTTTCGCCTTAGGTGCCATCCGATTTATGGATCTTCCGGGGAGCGGCAATCCAGATAAAGAGGCCGGATAGCAGAAACACCGCAATAGCGAGGACAAAGGCCCATTGATAGCTCTGAGTCCTGTCGAAAACGTATCCCCCTATCCATGCTCCAAAGGCACCTCCAATCCCTAAACATCCCTCCACAATCCCAAAAATAAGGCCAAAAATGCTGCCCTTGAAGAGATCCGCGGCAGCTGCCATGAGGACGGGCGCCGAAGTCCCCCATCCTACCCCGAAAAATACGAAGAATACATAGACAAGCCATTTCTCATCCCTAGCACCAATCAACAAAAGGGAACCAACCCCAACGCACATGCAAATGACGCCCATGGTGTAAGTCTTCTCTCTCCCGATATGATAGGACAGCCATCCCCAAAAGATACGGAAACAAGAGGAAATAACCCCAATAAGGGCAAAGATAAAGGCAGCCGTCATCTTATCGATTGCCCATGTCAACCAGAAACTTCACGTGGTGAACGATGATGAAATATATTCCAATAGACCCGAGAAAAGGGAAAGCCGTTAAGGCCCAAAAAATTCTCGTTTCAAGGCCCCTTGGAGTGTCCAGTCGCTCTCAGGGAAGCCCATGTGGTATTCCACTGGGTTTTCTCCATTGGATGATTTCACCGTCTCTAGACCATCTGGCAAAAGACCAAGCTCCTCAGGCTTATGCCTTAGCAGCGCGACATTGAGGGGAAGCAACACAATGAGAACGACCGCTCCCAGAATCGCAAACGTGAATCGCCAACCCCACAACGTGATGAAGTGTTGGGAGAAGGGCACCAATATGAATGTCCCCAACCCCATCCCGGAAACCGCAATGCCGCTTGCCGATCCCCTTTTTCTTTCAAACCAGTGGCCTAATATTGCGGTGTAAGGGACAATGCTAATACAGGTAACGCCAACGCCTATAATCAGCCCATAAAAGAAGTAGAATTGGGATAAGGTATTTACCCGAGAGCAGAGAATAAGTCCTGCCGCAAGCACCAGAATGCCGGGGCCAATAACGCGGCGGGGGCCAAAGCGGTCGATAAGGCCGCCAACTATGGGGGCTAGTGCGGTGTAGGTAATAAGGGCCATGGATTGAATACCGGCGGACCCAGCCCGACTCCATGGAAAATCCTCGAGTAGAGCCACGTAAAACACCGAGAAGCTGCTACGAATGCCAAACCAAAAGGCCATGGATATGAGGGCCACGGCCACAATAACCCAGCCATAATACGTGTCCCCGAATAGAATCGTCCTCTGTCTCGATCTCATTTCCTCATCTTCCCTCAATAACCATCCTCTGCTTCAAGGAGATCGCCTCACCACCTGGTAAACTGCTTCACGATTTGGCCCCAATGCTATTTAACAGGCCTTCATGATCCTCTCATCGCTGAATCAGATTTTAAAGAGCATCTCGATGGGCTTCGCCTGCACTGAACACATATGCATCGTATCGTCGAAGCGATGCTAGTACATATCGATCGATTACACAATCACTTATTCCGCTGCGTTCTCAACCAAAGTTGCCATTATCCTTGCTTGTGTTTCTCGTTGACAGGTCACCTGCCTTTCTCCTATAGTACACCAGCCAGAGGAACATGCCTGTCGCCTTGTCTCTTGCACCTCAAGGGTGATGAGGGAACATAAAAACCCCACAAAAGGAGGACAGCAACAATGGCTCAAGATCCGAGCATTTACTGGAATCCCATCCTTGAGACCCTCCCGCAGGAAAAACTTCAGGAGCTTCAGCTCAATAAGTTCAGGCGCATCGTGGAGTGGGCCTACGCTAACTCCCCCTTCTACCGCAGGCTCTACCGGGATGCCGGCATAGAACCGGGGGATATCAAGCGTTTCGAGGACATCAGGAAGGTCCCCAAGACCGAGAAGGATATGTTGAGGGAGGTTCAGCAACGTGACCCTTTTCCCTATGGAGATATGTTGAGCGTCCCCATCGAAAGAGTGACCGTCTTTCGACAGACCAGCGGCACCACCGGAACGCCGGTGTACCAGGCAGACACATGGCAGGACTGGGAGTGGTGGGCCGAGTCATGGTGCTATATCCTCTATTCCCAGGGCTACCGGGATACCGACAGGGTCTTCATTCCCTTCGGCTACAACATCTTCGTGGCCTTCTGGGCCGGACACTACGCTGCGGAGAAGCTGGGCTGTGAGGTAGTTCCCGGAGGGGTGCTCGATACCCAGGCCAGGATCCTCAAGATGCAGGAGCTCAAGTGCACCGCCTTCATGGCAACCCCCACCTATGTCTTGGGCATGGCTGATGCCGCAAGAAACAAGCTTGGGATAGACCCCGCCAAGGATCTAGGCATACACAAGATCACCTGCGCCGGTGAGCCTGGGGCGAGCATCCCCACCACCAAGAAACGGATGGAGGATGCGTGGGGCGCAAAGGTGTATGACCATATCGGGGCCACCGAGATAGGTGCCTGGAGCTATGAGTGTACCGAGCAACCGGGGGGATTGCATGTGAACGAAGGCCTCTTCCTGGTGGAAATCGAGGATATCGACACCAATGAGCCTATAGCCAAGCCCGGCAGGAATGGCAAGATGGTGATCACCGCCCTTGACCGGATCGCCAAGCCCTGTATTCGCTTCGACTCCAAGGACGTGATCCGGTGGGCCGACTATGACTGTCCATGCGGCAGGACCTTCAGGCTCATCGATGGAGGGGTGGTGGGCCGCGCC
>CAZJXD010000067.1:0-27157 GCA_964549945.1 uncultured Desulfobacteraceae bacterium
TCTTAGGTGGTACCCCTTTTTCTTCTCTGACACAAATTATGATACGCTAACCCGATGTGCTCTCATGATTGACATATGATCGTGATTTCTTTATACTCCTCCCCGGAAAAAGCAATCAAGGCCAGCAAGCCCCACACGGCTGATGTAGGCCTTGAGACGAGTGAGGCCTAATGGAGGTGTTCTGGGCTACTATGGGAGCCACAAGAATCCGCAAATTAAAATTGATATTTCTTTTCGCACTATTTATCCCGCTATCTGTTTCGGTAGGGCTTGCCCATGCTGAGAGGCAATATGTGTCGGACATGCTGATTATTACCCTCCGCGAAGGCCCGGGCAGTGAGTACAAGAAAATAAGAACCCTAAAAACGGGCACTCCTGTGGAGATCCTTGAAGAAAGCGGGAGCTACCTCAGGGTGCGGACACAGGAAGGCGAAGAGGGATGGGTGGCCAAGCAGTATATAAGCTCTGAGCTACCCAAGCCCTTGATCATAGCGGAATTGAAGCAGGAGACGAACCGACTGAGGGCAAGGGTTGAAGAACTCGAAAAACGGCAAACGCTGCTATTGGATCAACTCAAAGAGGCTGAGCGAAGCCATGACGCAAAGGTGAAGGAGCTCGAAAAAAATGCCGATAATTGCAGGCAGGAGGTCTCCCGCACGACTATGGAATTGAAGCAGATTACCGAGAAGTACAATACCCTCCTCGATCAATCAAAAAACGTGCTTGAGTTAACCAGCGAACACGACAGGCTTAAGGCGGAAAACGCCAAGCTGGATACCGAGGTAACCCAGCTAAAGCAGGAGAATGAACGCCTCAGGAGCACGGGAATGCTCCGATGGTTCCTCGCCGGGGCCGGCGTATTCTTGATAGGCCTAATCGCGGGAAGGGTCTCGAGAAAGAAGAAATATTATTAGATGTAAGGCCGTGCTGAAGGGGCGTCCTCCCTCACCGGCCCACAAAGTTCCCCCACTCTCTGATTTCATCAAATGCCCATTGAACCCGCACGGGCCAGATCAAATAATCTGATCCCCATTCTTGCTTTTCCCTTCCTATAGCATTAAGCCTTGCGCCTCTCGCCTTTCTTTGTTTCCCCGATTCCCCGATTCCCCCTATTGTGGTGAAGTGGGACGCTGCTAAAAAAGTAAATTTCGATATGAAGCTGAACATTCGAATAGAAATTGCTTAACGTTCCTCGAGGCAACGAATGAGAGGCTTTATCGGCGTCACGGATAATGAAGCAGGAATGGCCTAAGGCACAGGGCCTTGATAAGCTAAAAGCTGATAGCTCAAAACTCAAAGCAAGAATAGAAGCTAGGGATCAAGGGGAAAAGAAGGTCAAAGCGAGAAGGAGATTGAAGCTAATAGCGAAAGGCGATCAAATCCCATTGGGCAAAGGGAGAGAAGATTCATACCCTGATTTAGAGAGGCAGCTAGGGATTGATGAGATGAATTTTTAATAGCTGAGAGGAACAGGCCAGTTTCGGGCACGAGGGCCCCGGGAGCCTTTCCTATTCAAGCTCCATACTCCCCATCACAAAGAGACGAAAGATTTAAACTCTATATCTGTGTTGAAAGTTGGGGCCTGACTCCATTCGCCTAGCGTTCTAGGCTTAGTGCTTCGATTCGCAAATGCGGTGACGTATTTTGACGAATCAGAGGAGATAAAATGCTCACTCAGCACTAAGTCCTGAGTAAATAAATTCGTCATCGAATTTATGAATCGATGGACTTAGTCACACGATTCATCAACAAATTTATTAATGAATTTAGTGTTGTTGTCTTCCTTAAATTCGTCTTCGGTGTTTTTATCGTCTGCAATAGCTTTTAGCGTGTACCACTTGGGTTCTTCGGTGCGCGGAATTGTTACTTTTTCAAAGACAACATCCTTTGTCTGTTTCCCGCCCAGAGCAGCTATATTCTTGCTAGCTTCGTATACCGTCTTTCCTTTTAGGTTTTTCTTTCCTGGGCGAATCTCTAGTTTCGTCGAAGTAGTGGCTGTACCAGGGTTTACGGACTGGTTTCTAACCGTCACGGTAACAGTATTGCAAGTACCCATCTTAAGCTTTTTAGGTGGTTTGATTTTTTCAATGACTAAATCGGGCTTATGCTCCGCACAGCCCAACAAGCACAAAAAAGGCAGCATTACACTAAGCAGTATGATGCTGATAAAAGTCTTTCTCATTGTCTACCTCCTTCAGGACTTGCGGCCTTTATTTTTTGCTCAGATTAAAGCCAGCCACTTCAGCTTAATATCCGATAATACCGATGTAAACATGTTTCAGTTCTCTCATTTTTTTATTGAAGTTCCCACTAATATTTAGACCGATGTCTCCTAGTGTTGAAGTTAATCCAAACCTTATCATATTCTTTACCGCTAGATGTGACATCTTCCTTTCTACCCCCTATGCCTGTTTAGAGGTTAAATGGTGGAAGTGAAAATCACAGTTTAAGGAAACAAGAAAAAGCTCTTAAAATCAAGCAAAATCAAAAAAATTCAAGGTCAAGAAAAGGGTCTTTGTTTGACTTTTGTTAGCTCAGTAACCAGACCTAGCGAGATGGTGCAAGGCTTGGCGGAGATAGCCTTCCGACAACCCAGCGGCGGGGGCGAACTCTCGGGCGCGCTCCGTGGTAAAGAGCCGATCACCTTCAGCTGCTAGCTTTCTCAGTAGCTCCACACCAGGTACAGTATGTACTAGCTTCTTTCTGGACATTATTCGTCACCGTCAAACAATCGCACTATCTAATCTATGACTCTGTGTTTTGCGAAATATTATGGCAATTATTCGTAGTTGTCAAACAATCTCCAGGCTAAATCTAACCAACCCGAAGAGCAATGCTTTTGACCCCTGCCCGGATGAGCCCATAATGGATTATCTCATGGAGACCACAGCCTTCCGAAACCCGATAAGAGAATAATACAACATAGAAATCATGGGATTTGAGACCTGAGATCGCTTTCCATCATTATAACCGATTAGAATTTCGTCCCCATTTCGTGCATCATCCAGATAGCCCATGAATTCAATGTAATGGATTTCCGGACACGATAAGGTCCAATCAGCTTGGATATAATTTAGTGGATGGGGCCAGGCATAAGCAAATAAGTATTGGTGCAGCTGTCAGGCAACAGTTGGCTAAACACTCACCTGCTATGAAGAAAATAGCCATGGCCGCATTCCTCAAAGTCATTTTGCCAATAGAGGCTATGCCTTCGATTGGATTTGGAGATGCTCCAAGCCTCAAGGATCAGTGGCAGGAAGCCTATGGTTGACCACCGGTTCTAAACCCTGTACGTTCTCAGCATGCAGTTCTCAAAAGATCTCTAAAACTAATCCGAACACTAAAGAGCTCCTTTGAGCATCTTATGCAAGGAAAAGCTCAAAACAAGATTGGATGTTGCGGCTTTGTGGTCTCACAGCAAAGGTACTTCCAACTCTTCAGGTTGATCGAGATCCAGAACACCTTCTACCAACTCCCCCAGCTAAGGACCGCAGAGAAATGGCGTGGATCAGCGCCCCAGGGCTTTGAGTTTACCATGAAGGCGTGGCAGTTGATCACCCATGAGCCCACGAGCCCCACTTACCGCCGCCTGAAGGAAAGGATCAAATCAGGAAAGCCTGATCATTATGGATGCTTCCGGATTACAAAAGAGGTCTTGGGAGCATGGAATCGCACTGAAGAGTTTGCAAGCACGCTGGGGGCGTCGGTAATCGTATTTCAGTGCCCGGCAAGCTTCCGTCCAACTGAAGAAAATGTAGCCAATATGAGGGAGTTTTTCACACGGATAGACCGAAAGGGATTTCGGTTTGCCTGGGAGCCGCGGGGCGCATGGCCGAAAGACTTGATCCGCGGACTTTGTGAGGACTTAGAGTTAATCCACTGCGTGGATCCCTTCAAGGACAGTCCCCAGTTTGGGGACTTTCGGTACTTTCGCCTCCATGGCATCACTGGCTATGGATACCGGTATACCGATAGGGATCTGGAGCAGTTGAAGAGGTGGCTGGAGAGGAAACCAACCTACCTCCTATTTAATAATAAATGGATGAAAGAAGACGCCTTACGGTTCATGGAGATGATTCGTAAACAATAAGCGGTGAATCTTTGATTAGATTCACCTTATTGAAGCAGGTGGCAGAAGCGATGCCGTAGAACGTTTCCCTCCAATTCGGGCCGTATTCAATCTCATTGATAGCGGTCTTCTGCCGCTGAGGGGAAAATGACCAATGATGATTGACCATGTGAGGGAAATCAGCTATAAGGTCCGCACGAGGTGTCTTATGGGTTTTTCGATCCCGTGACTGAGACAACCTGCGAAATAACGCACGAGCAGGAAGGGAGGTAGCGATGGAGAGGAGAAAGGTAACCATTTCTGATCTCATGAGAAAAAAAGAGCAAGGAGAAAAAATAACCATGCTGACCGCCTATGATTACCCCACCGCCCAAATGGTGGACAAGGCGGGCATCGACACGATCCTGGTTGGCGATTCGTTAGGCATGGTCGTGCTTGGGTATGCTTCCACGGTGCCCGTGAGCATGGAGGAGATGATCCACCACACCAAGGCGGTGACCAGGGGGACCGAGTATGCCTTTGTGATAGGGGATATGCCGTTTATGTCATACCAGACAGGCATTCAGAAGGCCATTGAGAATGCCGGCCGCTTCATGAAGGAGGGCGGCTGCGATGCGGTGAAGCTCGAGGGAGGAAGCGAGGCAGCCCCCGTGGTCAAGGCGATCGTGACCGCAGGCGTTCCCGTGTGCGGCCATATCGGGCTCACGCCCCAAACCGCCACCCAGCTGAGCGGGTTCAAGGTCCAGGGAAAGGATGCGGAGAGCGCAAAGAAGTTAATCGAATCCGCCAAAGACCTGGAAGAGGCAGGGGCATTTATGATGGTGATGGAGTGTATCCCTGAGGTGCTGGCCTCGAGGATCACCAAAGAACTGGGCATTCCCACTATAGGGATCGGCGCGGGCAGGGATTGCGATGGTCAGGTACTTGTGTATCACGATGTGGTCGGCCTCTTTGAGCGCTTTACCCCGAAGTTCGTGAAGCAGTACATCAAGCTGGGACCCATGGTCGTGGATGCCCTGAAGGAGTACAAAAGGGAGGTGGAAGAGGGGCTCTTCCCTGGGAAGGAGCATACCTTCAAGATGAGCAAAGAGGAGGCGGAGAAGCTATGAAATTCCTCGTAGTCGGGCCAGGGGCGATGGGGTGTCTCTTCGCGGCACGCTTGAAGCTCGCGGGCAAAGAGGTGATGCTCCTGGACTGCGATGGACAGAGGGCACAGAGGATCAGCGAGCAGGGGATCACCGTCACCGGGGTATCGGGGGACTATAGGGTTCCTATTACAGCTATCGCGGGAGGCTGCCCCTTTACGCCGGATTTCATCTTGATCTGCGTGAAATCAAACGACACTAAGGCAGCTGGAGAGAGCGCCTCTTCCTTCGCGGGGCCGAAAACCACGGTAGTCACCCTCCAGAATGGTCTCGGCAACATAGAAACACTGGCGGCGATCTTCGGGCCGGAAAAGGTCCTGGGCGGAGTCACCGCTCAGGGCGCAACCTTGGTGGGTGAGGCAAGGATCAGGCACGCGGGAGAAGGAGAGACCGTCATCGGCCCGGCAGGACGTGGGGGGAGTGCTGCCCGCACGCTTGCCTCTTCGCTGAACAGCGCCGGTTTCGAGACGCGCCTGGTTGACAGCGTAGAGGAGCTCATCTGGGGGAAGCTCATTATCAATGTGGGGATCAATGCACTGACCGCGATTTTGAGGGTCAAAAACGGCAGAATCGCCACCGTTCATGGGATAAGGAAGCTTATGGAAAACGCGGTGAGCGAGGCAATGAGCGTCGCTGAGGCAAAAGGCATACACCTGCCCTATGAAGAGCCATTCAAGAGGGTGGTCGCTGTATGTGAGGCTACCAAAGACAATGTATCCTCCATGCTCCAGGATGTGCTCAAGGGAAAACGCACGGAGATTGAGATGATCAACGGGGCGATTGCGAGGGAGGGGGAAAGGCTGGGAATAACCACTCCTGTAAACAGGGCCCTCACCTACCTGGTTCAGGGGATCCAGGAGACCTACCGGGAGAGAGTGCATTGAGAGGCAGTGCCGTGAAGAACTGAGATTATAGCATTACCCGGCCAATCAAAATCCCTGAGAATAAACATAAACAGTGTATGCTATGTATAGCTGCTATCTTAGGCAAATACAGAGGCCGGAAAACCTATAACCCCTGAATGAACATGAAAGAGTCCATTCACTTCAAGGTCAATGGAGAACCGGTGAGGATTTCGGTGGATGGCCGGAGAATGCTCCTGTGGGTTCTTCGCACTGACCTTGGCATTACAGGCCCCAAATATGGTTGCGGAGAGGGGATGTGCGGTGCCTGTACCGTTCTTGTGGATAACGAACCCGTGTTCTCGTGTCAGACACCGATCGCCGATGTGAAGGGAAAAGAAGTCCTCACCATTGAAGGATTGGCAAAGGGGGGAGCGCTCCATCCCGTGCAAAAGGCATTTATCAAACACGATGCCCTTCAGTGCGGATTTTGCACATCCGGCATGATCCTCAAGGCCTATAGCCTCTTATTAAAAAACCATAAGCCTACTCGAGAGGAGATCATCGAGGCCATGGAAGGGAATCTATGCCGGTGCGGTTCGTATAAGAGGATCATCGAGGCTATCGAAACCGCTGCCCTGGAGATGGAACGAGGGAGGGCGTGATGGGAAAAGATACCTCCACAGGCCATGATGATCACCTCAAGGCATCCGCCTTACCGCTGACTCGCCGGCAATTTCTCAAGCGTATGGGCCTCTTAAGCGGCGGCATTGTGATCTATATCTCCTGTGGGGATCCCACCGTGTGGGCACAACACCCGCAGCGCAGCCGGGGATATGGGCAAATTCCGGCCGATTTTAATGCGTTTCTCAGGATCGGATCGGATGGGAGGGTCAGCTGCTTTACGGGGAAAATCGAGATGGGGCAAGGGGTTATCACCTCTTTACCGCAGATGCTGGCCGAGGAACTCGATGTATCATACGATTCCGTGGATATGATCATGGGTGACACGGATCTCTGTCCCTGGGATCGGGGAACCTTCGGATCCCTTACCACCCGCTCCTTCGGACCCATCCTCAGAGAGGCGGCGTGCGAGGCAAAGGGCGTCTTAAAGGAGCTGGCAGCAGACTACCTCATGTGCCCTATCGAGCGTTTGGATACGGATAATGGGGTCATATACGACAAAACCAGGCCCCACCACCGAGTGACGTATGCCAGGCTCACAAGGGGAAAGATCATAGAAAGGCATCTGGACACCCTGCCTCCGCTGAAGCCCGCATCGGAGTGTACCATCATGGGTACGTCCTTCTTGCGGCGAGATTCCTATGACAAGGTCACCGGCAAGGCGCGGTATGCGGGCGACATTCGCCTGCCCGGCATGGTGTATGCCGGGATCCGGAGACCGCCCGCGCACGGCGCGAAACTGAAGGGCATAGACACCTCGGCTGCGGAAAAGGTGCAGGGCCTTGAAGTAATCCGGGAGGGGGATCTGATCGCGGTGCTCCACGAGCACCCCGATGTCGCTGAAGAGGCCCTGTCAAGAATAAGGGCCACCTTCGATATCCCGGAGACGGGTATCAACGATAGCAACATCTTTGATCATTTACTCAAAAGGGCTTCAAGCCCTTCGATAGCGTCAGAGGGGGGAGATCTCAAAAAAGGAGAAGGACTCGCCACGGCGATTGTGGAAGAAACATATCTCAACAGCTATGTGGCCCATGCCCCCCTGGAAACCCATACCGCGGTGGCAGACGTTGGGAGGCGGCATGCCACTGTGTGGGTATCGACGCAGAGCCCCTTTAGCGTCAAAGAAGCAGTCGCCCGTTCCCTGGGCTTTCCCCCTGAAAACGTCAGGGTCATCACCCCTTTTGTGGGAGGTGGATTTGGCGGCAAGAACTTCAACAAGGAAGCGGTGGAGGCGGCTCGGTTGGCCAAGGCGGCGGGAAGGCCCGTCCAGGTCATGTGGAGCCGCGAACGGGAATTCTTCTATGACACCTTCAGGCCGGCCGCGGTCGTCAAAATCCGCTCGGGCATCGACCACAAGGGTGATATCGTGCTCTGGGATTATCGTGTGTATTTTGCAGGGCAAAGGGGCTGTGAGCAATTCTATGAGATCCCCCACCATCGTGAGGCCGTCTACGGTGAGTGGGGAACAGGGCCCGGATACCATCCCTTTGCCGTAGGTCCCTGGAGGGCGCCATCCAATAACACCAATACCTATGCCAGGGAATTGCATCTCAACATCCTGGCGTCACGGGCGGGCATCGATCCCCTGGACCTGCGCTTGAGACATCTAAGGGACAGGAGAATGAGAGGCGTCCTGGAGGCCGCCGCGAAAAGGTTTGGCTGGATTTCATCAAAGACGCCCAGCGGTCGAGGCCAGGGCATATCCTGCGGCATAGATGCAGGCACCTATGTGGCCGCCATGGCGGAGGTTGAGGTAGACAAAGGCTCGGGAAGGGTGCAGGTCAAGCGCGTCGTATGCGCGCAGGACATGGGCTTTGTGGTAAACCCTGAAGGGGCCCAGCTTCAGATAGAAGGCTGCATCACCATGGGATTGGGGTATGCCTTGACCGAAGAGATCCGTTTCGAAAACGGTGAGATCCTTGATCTCAATTTCGACACCTATGATATACCACGTTTTTCATGGGTGCCCGAGATTGAAACGGTGCTGGTCCGGAACCCGAATCTCCCTCCGCAAGGCGGCGGAGAACCGGCCATCATCTGCATGGGTGGTGTCATTGCCACTGCCGTCTATGATGCCACAGGCGCGGGGGTTTTTCAGCTCCCCATGACCGCGGCCCGCGTCAAAGAGGCGGTCCAGAAGGCCTGATACCGTTGAACAGGAGAGGCAGACAGGAAAGCCAGGCCCTCAGCAGATCGGAGTAAAGACTATCATTTGCTGTCCGGCTCAGCCCTATTGAGTATGCCCGGCTCACACACGATGGAGAGAAGTTTGCCATCCGCCTCAATCAGATACCCTAAATCTAGAAGCTTCTCAATGCGGCCATTGGAGGGAAGACGTCTTGCTGAGATGCCCCGGCGACATCGATTCAGCAGCGTATAGTCGTCGTTGTAGAGCACGTGTCTGGATGCCTTTGCGCAGTCTCTCGTATCCTCCACGATCCATTGCCCTCCTTGAACAGGCTGAATGGCCAGCCTCGGTACATCTGCCTTCATCCATCGCTCTCGCCACCTGTCTATTTGGCGTGTAACAGGCAGCAGGATCTCGGGATTCTCCCGGCTTTCCGAGGGATACCTCGCGACAAAGTAGTACGCGAGGCGAGCAATATCCACCGACTTGGGAAAGGCGTGCCTATATGATTTGAGAGGTTCGATCTCTGTGATCCCATGGCTCTCGGGATCTTTAAAGTACGGGCTGAACCGCTGGATACGGATCGGGGTCATTCGAGGCGGCGAAAGATGTTGGATAAGCGGCAGGAGTTGCAACTGCTCTTCATAGTCGGAGGCGAGATCACCGGGAATACCCACAAGAAAGAGCCACGCCACCTCGATGTCGAGCTCCCGGCAGTTTCTTAGCAGGCGAGTATTTGTCAAGAGATTCGTCCCCTTGTTCAGCAACCTCAACAAGCGGGTCGATAATGACTCTATGCCCGGCATAATGCGGAAGATCCCCGCCTTCTTCATCCGGACCGTCTGCTCATAGGTGAGATTGGCCTTGGTCTCGTAGATCAGTTTCCCCCTTCCATTGCCGTGCGCGAGCGCGGGCAGAAGATCCTTAAAATAGGTGTACGCAAGGATCGAATCGGTGGCGAAATAACTGTGCACATCCGGATATTCTTCCTGGAGCCGGCACAGCTCCTCAACCATCTGCTCCGGATTCTTATACCGAAAAGGAGTCGAGAGGGCGCTCTCGCCACAGAATTTACACTGGCGCCTGTATCCCCACCAACACCCCCGCGAGCTCTCAAAGGGAATGGATACGGATCTACGGGGGATCGTGCACTGCTCGAAGAAATCACTGTAATCGGGGCCGGGCACGGTATCAAGGTCATCTATGGGTGAGCACCGGATCAATGTTTCTCCGGGCAGTATCCCATCCTTGAGGTAGCTCTCGCAAAAATCGGCAAATGCGAGGTCTGCTTCGCCCTGAAAAACGTAATCGAATATCTCCACAGAGGCCGCAATCTCCTCTCCCATCTCTCCCTCGCAGTTATTGCCCCCGATCACATATATCGAATCCGGCAGGTGTTGCTTGAGCGCCTTTGCTAGGGCAATCGAGGGGTTCGTTTGTTGGTAGGTATTAGAAAATCCAACGATCTTTGGCCCAAGGGCTGCGATCTCTTCCGCTGCTCTCTCAAGAAAACGTTCGCATCGGGCCTCCATATCGGAGTACTTCGCCTGGGAGATATTGCGGTTGATGCCTCCTGCCACACGATAAAACGCCTCCAGGTATGCGGGGACTTCACCGCCATTTAGATCCTTCAGGTTGGTCTTTTTCAGCCCGTCATGGGCATAGGGAGCAAAGAGGCGTTCGTAGAGCAGGTTATTGATGCTGCCGTCAAAAAATTCCTCAATCAATCGAGGACCGGCTATCTCACAAAAGAGCATATTGGCATAGAAAACCCTGCTGGGAATCCCTCGCTCCTTAAGGCTCGTTTTCAGGATGCTCACGGCAAGGGACGGCATCCCATAATTATCGCTCAAAGGCCCCACCAATACGACAGGAACGCCCGGCATGTGAAATCCCCCTGGAACACGGGTTACGGAACCGAAACTGAGATGACGGAAATTCGTCGAATGTAGAGATCAGATGCCTAAAGACATCGTTATTCTAATAAAATACCTGGTAGTATAAATCGGTTCCCCTATGAATCATTTTACATCGATACGGATCTGTGATCAAATGGATAAGATACTGCTCCTAACATCAAATTGTTTAATTAGCATGTCAAGAAGCACAAGGGTCATGGGGCTTTTCTGGAGTGACTGGCGGGAGGCCGCCGTGCTTTTCGTGACTTATCGGTGGGGGAAGCCGCAGCCCCGAGCTTGTCGAGGGGAATGCGGAGGGGGCAAGAATCCCCCATGGATAAGTCACAGAAAAGACCAGGCCGGGAGCCTTGGAACGAGAGAAAAGCCCCATGACCCGTAGAAATGTAAACAATATAGTGTTCTCCTTGGGAACTCAATGGCCCTTTCACCCATGAGAGGCCCGAAGCGAAGCTTTTTGGGAAAGGAGAATCAGGGTCGGGCTTCCACCGTTGGGAGATAGCCTTGGAGAGAAGATGAAAGAAAATGCACCCATCTCTATAGTCAAAGCGCTTATGGAGGAGTTTGCCGTGCTGACCGGGCTTTCACCCACCGGCAAGCTCCCCCCACAGCGCTACCTATGGACCGATGCCTTTGCCGTGTGCAACTTCCTTGGGCTTTCTCGTCACACGCGCGATGAACACTACACGGATCTCGCCCTGGGCCTCGTGGATCAGGTTCATGCCATACTCGGCCGTCGCCGTGAAGACGACCCCAGATCCGGCTGGATCAGCGGACTCGATGAGGTGGAGGGCGCGATGCACCCCACCAAGGGAGGCTTGAGGATCGGCAAAGAAATGAACGAGCGGAGGCCTGAAGATCCCTTCGACGAACGGCTGGAATGGGATCGCGACGGTCAGTACTATCATTACCTGACCAAATGGATGCATGCCCTCAATCGGGTAACCAGGGTAACCGGAGATGCAACCTACAATACCTGGGCCATAGAGCTCGCAAAAACGGCCCATGCGGGGTTTACCTACGTTCCCTCATACGGCGGCCCAAAGCGCATGTACTGGAAAATGAGCATAGAGCTCACCTACCCGCTCGTTCCCTCCATGGGACACCACGACCCCCTCGACGGATTCATCACCTACCATCAGCTTCAGGCAACCGCGGCGAAGGAGAGCCTGAAATCGCCGTTGCCGGATCTGAACGCCGAGATTGCCGATATGGCCGCGATATGCAAGGGAAAAAGCTGGGCCACCGATGATCCCCTCGGTATCGGGGGTCTTTTGATGGATGCCTTCAAAGTGGGGCAGCTGATCGTGAGCGATCATTTCAAGCACCCAGGCCTGCTGGAAACCATGTTGGATTCCTCCCTGGATGGTTTGGGATCCTACGCGAGAGAACGTCCATTGAGGCTTCCTGCCGTGTACCGCCTCGCATTTCGTGAGCTGGGACTGTCTATCGGATTGCGGGCAGTTGAAAGACTTAAGGGGCTGATTATACAGAACGCAGGCCACTTCGATAACGCGCATCTGCTGCTTTCGCGCCTTGAGGGCCTGATGCAGTATGCCCCGCTGAGGGAAGAAATTGAGATGTTTTGGCTTACACGCGGCAACAGGGAAGTCAACACCTGGACCGAGCATCGCGATATCAATATGGTGATGTTGGCAACCAGCCTCGCCCCTAATGGGTATCTCACGCTCTAAAGGAAAGAAGGTCCGTCCGGAGTGTTCAAAACCTGATTTCCCGGCCCCTTTTTCAAGTGATCGGCAAATTTCCTTGATCAGCGAACAAGACGAGGACAAGGCCCATGCTAAAGGTCAAAGAAGTCAAGGCCAGGAGCATCCTTAATAGATCCAAGATCTTCGACTATTGCCTGAATCCATACACCGGCTGCCAGATCAACTGTGCATACTGTTATGCCCGCCTGTTTATGAGACGATATTCCGGCCACCGCGAGGCCTGGGGAGAATTCGTGGATGTGAAAGTGAATGCCGCGGAGCTCCTGAAAAAGCAGTTGGGTAAGGCCAGACGGGGAACGGTGTGGATCTCCTCGGTCTGTGATCCTTATCAGCCGCTGGAGGCAAGGTATCAGTTGACGAGATCTTGTTTGAAGGAGCTGGCGAAGAAAGACTTTCCGGTAAACATCCAGACCAAATCAAAACTCGTGTTACGGGATGTAGATCTCTTTCAAGAATTCAAGGCAATCGAGGTGGGATTTACCATAACCACCAACGATGAGCAGGTGGCCTCACTATTTGAGCCCGGGGCAACACCTGTAGAAGAGAGGTTGAGGGCACTGGAGACGATTCACTCCGCGGGCATAAATACGTTTGCCTTCGTGGGTCCACTTCTCCCGGGAAACCCGGAAAGGCTCGTTGAGAGCCTTGAGGGCAAGGTCAACACCGTGTTGATCGATAGGATGAACTACATATATTCGATAAGAGGATTCTATCATCATCTGGGTTTACAGGGGGAAATAACCGACAGATTCTTCCGTGAATACAGGGAAAGGCTGATATCAGAACTAGAGAAGAGAAACATGAAATTCCAGGCCCTCTTCTAACCGCCATGAATAAAGCTGCACGATGAAACCATAGCGCACAATGACAGATTGAAATTCTCCTGATTACCTTACTGAAATCTCCTTCAAAATCGACAGGTTATCCAATACCTTTCCTGCTCCTATAACAACCGTGGTCAGTGGGTCGTTTGTAATAGTTATCGGTAGCCGTGTCTCTTCTTGCAGCAAGGCATCAAGGTTTTTTAAAAGGGCTCCGCCGCCAGTCAAGACTATTCCCTTATCCACCACATCAGCAGCTAGTTCAGGTGGCATTTGCTCTAAAGTGATTCTCACGGTCTCCACAATAGTTCCCACCTGTTCAGATATGGCCTCTCTTACCTCCTCCGAGTCTATAGTGAGTATCTTTGGTATGCCTGCCACGAGATCCCTGCCTTTTACCTCTATAAACTCTGGCTCACCCATCGGATATGCATTCCCCACCGTAATCTTGATTACCTCTGCTGTTTGAAGACCAATAAGGAGATTATATTTTCTCTTAATGTGCTGTAAGATGGCCTCATCCATTCTATCGCCACCTACCCTTACGGAACGGGAATACACGGTTCCTGCCAGAGAAATAACGGCCACCTCGGTAGTACCTGCGCCTATATCAACTATGACATTGCTCGTGGGTTCTGTGATAGGTAGATCCGCTCCTATCGCCGCAGCCATAGGTTCCTCAATCAAAAAAACCTCTCGGGCGCCCGCGGACTCCGCAGATTCCTTAACCGCTCTCTTTTCAACCTGAGTAATGCCTGAGGGAACCGTTATAACGATCCGGGGTCTCACAAGGGATCGCCTGCGGTGGACCTTTCTGATGAAATACCTGAGCATCATCTCGGTGATATCAAAATCGGCAATGACCCCATCGGCCATGGGTCTAATTGCCACAATATCACCCGGCGTACGGCCGAGCATCTTCTTTGCCTCTTCACCTACGGCCAACACCTTGTCTCCCCCTCGATCTCCCTTCCTTATCGCCACCACTGAGGGCTCATTCAACACTATTCCCTTGCCCTTCACGTACACCAATGTATTGGCAGTGCCCAAGTCAATGGCCAGGTCACCTGAAAAGAAGCCAAAGAGCGAGTCTAAAAGCATTGATATCTCCGAGTATGATGTCCGTCTCTCAGTCCGTTCGCGGGCCAAGCTCAGAGAAGGCGAGCTATCTTCTTGGGATCGGTCTCAGGGTAATCCCACCCTCGAACAAGTGATACATGAATTGATTCGCAATTATTATTATTTTACACCGTTTCTCCGAAGCAGCTCAAGGAAAACCTTGACCTTTTGCTTCTTTGGGCTGAACCTAAGACATGGTGAATTTATAGGCGAGTAAAATCTTGTCAGTCAATGCGATTGCCCAGGGTAATAACTTCTTGGCGAAGCATATAAGAACATAGATTAGTAATTATCGCTCCGGTGTGCCATCTGGAAATTGATCGGGCCTGCGGATAGGGGACACGGGGTAGGTAGGCCAATATCCATGCCTTCCAAGGTCTTTCCATATCATGCCTTTCCATTGACTCCAGATGGATTCTAGTTATAATTGCTACCATGCGAATTCAGCCATGTTTGCTGGCTGGATATTGCCTATGCGAGTCGAAATGGTTGTAAGCAACAAAGCAAGTTCAAGATCTAAACAACAATGTTGGAATCTTTGATCGACACCTATGGCTACGTGGCCGTTTTGGTTGGCACATTTCTCGAGGGCGAGACCGTCCTGGTTTTGGGAGGATTTGCCGCACACCGCGGCTATCTCGCCCTGCCCTGGGTCATCATGGCCGCGTTTCTCGGTACCCTGTGCGGGGACCAGCTGTTCTTTTTCTTGGGCCGCAGACACAGCCAAACTGTCCTGGCAAGGCGGCCTTCGTGGAAAGCCCGTGCCGAAAGGGCCCAAAGGTTGCTCGAACGATTCCGAACCCCGCTGATCCTCGCGTTTCGCTTCATGTACGGGCTACGTACGGTGATACCCTTTACAATCGGCATGAGCACAGTCCCCACAAGGCAATTTATATTCCTCAACATCATAGGGGCATTGGTTTGGGCGGCAGTAATAGGGACTGGGGGATACCTTTTCGGAAATGCCCTGGAGATCATACTCGGTAATATCAAGCACTATGAACGGGAGGTGTTAGGCGCCATTGCCGCGATAGGGGCATTAGTCTGGATTATATATTTTATCCGTCGTAGATCGCGCAGATCTTATTCCGCCCGAACTTATTTCGATTAGGTGCCTCAGTTTTCAGCACCTTCCTCTAGTCCAAGGCTTTTTTCTGACAGCACAAAAGGGAATCCAGGATGAACGGGGTCTCAAAAGCCTTTTGGAGTATTCCTATCAATGAGCTGCTTCAGCAACTGGGCACAACGCCTCTGGGATTAACAGCCGAGGATGCAAGAGAACGTCTCAAAGAGTACGGCGCCAACCGTCTGAAGCCCAAAAAACGATCGAAGGGGCTTTTGCTCTTTCTGGCTCAATTCAGGAGCCCCATTATCCTTGTCCTTCTTTTTGCAGCCGGATTGTCACTCTTCCTCCATGATTCCACCGATGCCCTCATTATCCTTGCGATTGTTTTTTTAAGCGGCCTACTCGGATTCTGGCAGGAACGAGGCGCCGCCAATGCAGTGGAGAATTTACTCGCCATTGTGCAAGTAAAGGCCATGGTGGTGCGTGATGGAAGTCCAACGGAGATTCACGTTGAGGAGATAGTGCCCGGTGATGTCATTGCCCTCTCTGCGGGAGAAAGTATTCCTGGAGACTGCTTGATCCTGGAATCAAAGGATCTTTTCGTCGATGAATCGGCCTTAACTGGTGAAACATACCCGGCAGAAAAGGATATTGGGGTTCTATCCCCGGAAACACCACTAAGTCAGCGCGCCAATGCCCTTTTTATGGGAACCCATGTGGTGAGCGGCACCGCGAAAGCAGTGGTGGCGCGCACTGGTACGGAGACAGAATTCGGCAAGGTTTCCGAACGGCTGAAGTTGAGGCCGATTGAAACCGAATTTGAACGGGGAGTCAAGCGGTTCGGCTATTTCCTCCTCGAGGTTACACTTATGTTGGTAATAGCAATCTTTGCCATCAATGTCTTCCTGGCACGGCCGATCCTGGACTCCTTTCTCTTCTCCTTAGCGATCGCTGTGGGCTTGACCCCCCAATTGCTCCCGGCGATTATCAGCATCAACCTTGCCCATGGCGCCAAACGCATGGCACGCGAGAAGGTGATTGTCAAGCGGCTCGCGTCTATTGAAAACTTCGGAAGCATGAATGTGCTGTGTTCGGATAAAACAGGGACTCTGACCGAAGGGGTGGTGCAATTACAGGCCGCCTTTGATGTTCATGGCAATGAATGCGAAAAGGCCCTCTTCTACGCCTACCTCAATTCCTTTTTCGAGACGGGGTTTGCGAGCCCTATTGATGAGGCGATCCGGACCCACCGTCAATTCGACGTATCCGGCTACCGGAAAATGGATGAGGTGCCGTATGATTTTGTCCGTAAGCGCCTGAGCATCTTGGTATCGAAGGGCGGCACCCATCTGATGGTTACCAAAGGTGCCCTTATAAATGTACTCGCTGTCTGTTCCTCAGCGGAAACCGCGGGGGGAACGACGGTGGATATAGCCGCAGTGCGGAAACAGATCCAGGATCGTTTTGAGGGGCTCAGCAATAAAGGTTATCGTACCCTTGGGGTCGCTTACCGAGATACGGGCTCTGACCCACTCATAACCAAAGACCATGAGGCAGGTATGACATTTCTGGGACTTCTCGCTCTCTTTGATCCACCCAAGCCGGGAATTATCGAGACCATCAAACACCTCATACGCCTCGGCGTTTCACTGAAGATCATCACCGGGGACAATCACTTGATCGCTTTCACTATCAGTCAACAGATAGGATTATCAAACCCACAAATCCTTTCAGGGCCGGAGCTGCGCCAGATGAGCGATGAAGCCCTGCTTCAACAGGTGAATGAGGTGGAAGTCTTCGCTGAGGTTGAGCCCAACCAGAAAGAGCGCATTATTCTCGCCTTAAGGAAGGCTGGAAACGTGGTAGGGTACATGGGAGATGGAATCAATGATGCCTCAGCCCTTCATGCTGCCGATGCCAGCATCTCCGTTGAGAGCGCTGCGGATGTAGCCAAGGAGGCGGCTGACATAGTTTTGCTCGAAAAAGACCTGGGTGTCCTTGTGCAGGGCGTGCAGGAGGGCAGAAAGACCTTCGCCAATACCCTCAAGTATGTGTTCATGGCGACGAGCGCCAACTTTGGAAATATGTTCAGCATGGCAGGGGCATCCCTATTCCTGCCCTTTCTCCCCTTGTTGCCCAAGCAGATTTTGCTCACCAATCTGATGACCGATTTCCCGGAAATGGCCATCGCCACAGACAGCGTGGATAGCGCAATGGTTGAGCGGCCACGGCGCTGGGACATCAAGTTCATACGCCGGTTTATGATAACCTTCGGCATCCTGAGCTCGGTGTTTGACTACCTCACCTTCGGCATGCTTCTGCTCATCCTCCATGCCACCACCGATCTATTCAGAACCGGATGGTTTGTTGAGTCCGTGATTTCCGCCTCCCTGATTGTGCTGGTTATTCGGAGCCGCAAGCCCTTTTTCAAGGGCATGCCAGGGAGGTATCTCTTGGCGGCAACGCTCACGATTGCAGGAGTAACGCTCATCTTCCCCTTTACCCCCCTCGCAAGGATCTTTGGCTTCCAGCCGCTGCCAATGCCCTTTCTTTCCGTATTGGGTTCAATCGTGGTAATCTATGTATTTGCAGCGGAGGTGGTGAAACGAGTCTTCTACAAGAAGGTGAAATTTTAATGGAAATACGGCTGCCTTGGGAACGGGTAACGCCTCGAATGAAGAGAGCATGATGGAAACTAAGATCCTCGCACTCCTGCTTCCCCACCTCCATCACTGGGGTTATTATATCGTTATCCTCATGACCTTTCTCGAGACATCCGCCTTCCTCGGCCTGCTTGTGCCTGGCGAAAGCGTGGTGGTCATGGCGGGATTACTGGCCTCAAGGAGAATAATCGATTTGGGCGATGTGATCTGGGCTGCCTCCCTTGGCGCGGTAATGGGAGATACAGTCGGGTATTTTATCGGCCATAGGTTCGGAGAAGGATTTTTCCTGAAATACGGCCACTATCTCCTGTTCAAAAAGGGCTACCTTGATGAGGCAAAAGGGTTCTTTGATAAACACGGGGGAAAGACGGTGTTCCTCGGACGTTTCATGTCATGGCTCAGGGCCTTTGCACCGGTTGTTGCAGGGATTTCGAAGATGCCGTATCAAAGATTTCTCCTCTTTAACGTAGCTGGCGGTATTGCATGGGCAATCGTTTTTTCCTTGCTCGGCTATTTTGCTGGCAACAGCTGGAGCATAATTAGAGTATACCTTGGCCGTATGGGTATCCTTGCATTTATAGCAGGAGGCATCACTGTCTATCTTTATTTTCTTCTCACAAAAAAGAGGCGAGTGATTCAGGGGCATGTTGGCTGGATGGATAAAAGGCTATCCTCCCTGATGCCGGGAGCATGGGAATTTGCGAAGGGCCGCTTTCGGGCTGGGGGATGGTACGGATTGAATCTCACCATTGCTCTCACATTATTCATCCTTGCTCTCTTTTCCTTTGGCGAGATAGTGGAGGATTTGATAGATAAAGAAACCCTCTTTTATCTCGACTTCAGGATACAGGGGCTTGCAGAGGGAATAATCAATCCAGGAGTGACGCGATTCATGGTGGATATCACCAATCTTGGAGGTGTTTACGTGGTATTAGTAACGATTGGGACAATCTTCGTATATCTCTTACACAAAAAGGGTTGGTGGGACCTTTTCTCCTTTTTTCTTGCCGCCGGACTAGGAGAGATCCTTCTCGTGCTTCTAAAGGTCTTTTTTCACAGGCCACGGCCAATCCCGCAACTGATAACAGCGCATGGCTATAGCTTTCCGAGCGGCCATGCCTTTGTCGCCACCATAGTATACGGGTTTCTGATATATGTAACATGGAGATTTTTCAAGAGTGAGGTATTAAGGCTTACGATATCTGCTATGTCAATCCTTGTAATCGTGCTGGTCGGTATAAGCCGTATCTATCTCGAGGTGCACTGGCTCACAGATGTACTCGGGGGATATGCCGCCGGCCTTGCATGGCTTGTGCTCAGCGTAATCATCGTGAATACAATGAAACACATGACCGCACCGAGGACATGAAATGCTCAGCCAATATCTTTCGGAAATCCCTCTTTTCAACTGGCAGGATAAGCCAGGCTATCGCACAGCAATGTGAATGGTAGGTTGTGAAAAAGAAATTCCTCCACAATATCAGCCCGCTGTTCGGCCTGCTCCTCTTCTCGCTGGCCCTCTGGGTCCTCCATCACGAATTGAGGGAGTACCATTACCATGATATAGTCCGCCACTTGGCGGAGATTCCCGGTCCCCGCCTTTTTTTGGCCCTTGCCCTTACCATCCTGAGCTATCTCATCATGACGGGGTACGATACCCTGGCCTTACGCTACATCCAGCATCCGCTCTCATACGCCAAGATCGCGCTCGCCTCCTTTATCGGGTATGCCTTCAGCAACAACATAGGGCTCTCCATGATCGCCGGCGCATCGGTGCGCTATCGCCTGTACTCGGCCTGGGAACTTTCCGCGCTGGAGATCACCAAGGTGATCGCCTTTTGTACGCTGACTCTCTGGCTCGGCTTTTTCTCCCTGGGAGGTGCGGTGTTCCTGTTGGAGCCGATGATGGTTCCCAAAGCACTCCACCTTCCTTTTTCCTCCATCCGCCCCCTTGGAGTGATCTTCCTTATGCTTGTGGGGGGATATCTTTTATGGATCTCCTTGAGAAAAAGGCCTTTAAGGGTTCGGGAATGGGAGTTCCCCCTGCCGTCCACCCGGCTCTTCCTTGTCCAGATCGCCCTCGCTTCCCTTGACTGGGCCCTGGCGGGCAGTGTCCTCTACGCGCTTCTCCCAGCCCCGGCTACCCTTTCGTACCACGGCTTTCTCGGCATCTTTTTACTGGCCCAAATTGCGGGAATGGCAAGCCAGATACCCGGCGGCCTCGGCGTCTTTGAATCGGTGGTGCTCCTGCTTCTCTCGCCCGCCGTGCCTGCTTCCGCGATATTCGGATCGCTTTTGGCCTACCGAGCCACATACTATCTCCTCCCCCTGGCCCTCGCCGTGGTGCTGCTTGGAACCGATGAGATACTGCAAAAGAAAGAGGGCCTTCAGCGACTCGCCCGCATCTTCGGCCAATGGGCCCCCAGGCTGGTGCCGCATGCGCTTGCTTTTACCACCTTTGTGAGCGGAGCGATTCTCCTTTTCTCAGGAGCGATACCTGCCGAATCCTGGCGCCTGGAGTGGTTAACGGATTTATTGCCCCTGCCGGTGATTGAGATCTCCCACTTTCTCGGGAGCCTGGTTGGCACGGGGCTGCTCATCGTAGCCTGGGGCCTTCGGCGCAGGCTCGATGCCGCGTACATTCTTGCCGCAGGCCTCTTGGGGGCAGGAATAGCATTTTCCTTGTTCAAAGGATTTGACTATGAGGAGGCGATTGCCTTAGCGGTCATGCTCGGGGCACTTCTGCCCTGCCGACGTTACTTCTACCGGAAGGCGTCGCTCTTCAGCGAGCCCCTCACCACCGGCTGGCTCATCCTCATCATTCTCGTGCTCTCCGGGTCGTTCTGGCTGGGGATGTTCGCCTACAAGCATGTGGAGTATTCCCGCGATCTCTGGTGGCGCTTTACCCTGGCGGGTGATGCCCCCAGGTTTCTCCGGGCCACCGTAGGCGCAATAGGCCTTGCACTCTTTTTTTCCATGGCGAGACTCCTTCGAGCCACACAGCCGAAAAAGGTCCTTCCAGGCCTGGAAGATCTGGATCAAGCTCGTGCCGTCATTGAACAATCAAGAAAAACCTATGCCAATCTCGCCTTACTCGGTGACAAGGAACTCATGTTTAGTGAAAGTGGGAACGCTTTCATTATGTATGGCATCGAGGGGCGTAGCTGGGTAGCCATGGGAGATCCCATCGGCTCAGCCGAAGAATGCCCGGAACTGGTCTGGCGATTTTGGGAGATGTGTGACCTCAACAGTGGATGGACCGTGTTCTACGAAGTTAAACCGGAAAATCTCCCCCTCTACCTTGACCTTGGACTCACCTTGCTCAAGCTCGGGGAGGAGGCAGCTGTTCCACTGGCAACCTTCTCCCTCGATGGGGCCGAGCATAAGGGGCTGCGCCACACCCAGCGGAAACTTGAAAAGGAAGGGTGTCTATTTGAGGTGATTCCCCGAGAGGGCGTGTCTTCCTTTTTGCCGGAGATAAAACAGGTCTCCGATGCCTGGCTGGCTGAAAAGAATGCTCGTGAGAAGGGATTTTCTCTCGGATTTTTCGACGCGGAATATATGAAATGGTTCCCTATAGGGGTCGTTCGTAAGGATGGAAAAACCGTGGCCTTCGCCAACATGTGGCAAGGAGCCGAGAAAGAAGAACTCTCCATAGACCTCATGCGTTACCTCCCTGATGCCCCTCATAACGTCATGGAGTATCTTTTCGTTCAGCTCATGCTCTGGGGAAAGCGAGAGGGCTACCGGTGGTTCAACCTGGGCATGGCACCCCTCTCCGGGCTTGAAGATCGGGCGCTCGCCCCGCTCTGGAACCGGGTAGGGGCCTTTATCTTCCGCCATGGAGAACATTTCTACAACTTCCAGGGTCTGCGCCAGTACAAGGAAAAATTCGGCCCTGAGTGGGTGCCGAAGTATCTTGCCTGCCCAGGAGGCCTTGCGGTCCCGCGGATCCTGGCCAACATCGCAACCCTAGTCTCGGGAGGCATGAAAGGGGTAATTGCCAAGTGAAAAGCATCGGGCCATTGCGCTTTTCTTGAGCCAGGCCTATCCTGGTGGGAAGTGGAAGGTTGGTGTACATTGTGGGTGAAAGAGAATGAGGCGTTTGAAAGATGGAAGCTCAGGAGGGGTAGCCTAAGATGGCAACAGGCCTCGCATCAATTATTCGGGCCTTGCGGCACCGAAATTTCCGGTTGTTCTTCGGAGGCCAAAGCATCTCGCTGATCGGCACCTGGATGCAACGAATCGCCCTTAGTTGGCTGGTCTATCGATTAACAAATTCGCCTTTCTTGCTGGGATTTGTCGGATTTGTCGGCCAGATTCCCGCCTTCCTCTTGACGCCCCTTGCCGGGGTATTGGCTGATCGCTGGAATCGTCATCGCTTATTGATTCTGACGCAAACTGTGGCAATGATACAAGCCTTTATCTTAGCCTTGCTCGTGCTGACTGGAACAGTCATGATCTGGCACATTATCTTGTTGAGCTTATTGCTGGGGATTGTCAATGCCTTCGACATGCCAACCCGTCAGTCTTTCCTGGTGGAAATGGTGGGAGAAAAGGAGGACTTGGCCAATGCTATTGCCTTAAATTCATCTATGGTGAACAGCGCCCGCCTGTTAGGGCCATCCCTAGCCGGGATACTTGTCGCGGCCGTAGGTGAGGGGATATGTTTCCTCATAAACGGCATCAGCTATCTCACGGTAATTGGCGCCTTGCTCGCGATGAAAATCATACCAAGGGATATAAAACCAAGGACTTCTCGGGTCTGGCATGGGTTAAAGGAGGGGTTGGCGTATGCATCTGCTTTTGCCCCCATTCGAGCCATTTTGTTGCTGCTTGGCCTGTTGAGCCTGATGGGAATGCCGTATGTGGTACTCATGCCTATTTTCGCCAGGGATGTGCTCCATGGCGGCGCCCATGCGCTGGGGTTCCTTATGGGGGCGTCAGGTGTGGGGGCCTTGGTGGGTGCCTTTTACCTCGCTTCGAGAAGAACTGTCCTCGGACTTGGGCGATTGATTGTACTGGCCGCAAGTATCTTTGGTTTAGGGCTTATTGCTTTTTCTCTTTCACGAGTCTTGTGGCTTTCTTTGCCGTTGATGTTGATGACCGGTTTCGGACAGATGATACAAATGGCATCAAGCAACACTGTTTTGCAAACCATTGTGGACGACGATAAACGGGGCAGGATCATGAGCTTTTACTCGATGTCAATCATGGGGATGATACCTTTTGGCAGTCTATTTGCTGGTTCTCTGGCCAGTCATATAGGTGCCCCGCATACATTATTTATCGGTGGAATAACCTGCCTGATGGGCTCAGCTTTTTTTGCCCACAGGCTTCCGGCGTTGAGAAAGATAGTTCGTCCGATTTATGCGAACATGGGAATTATCCCCGAAATCGCTTCAGGAATCCGCAGTGCCACGGAATTGACTTTGCCCGATAAACATGCCGAATAGCGATCTATCAGCTCATTCTCAAGATTTGTGGCATCAGTTGCTAACTGAACCAGGCCAGCCTTCGACACATCAAAATATGACGTGTTTCAAACGGAAATAATCACCGCTGGGCAGGTGTTGAAATTGCCAAATGCATCCTGGATTGAATAGACTAAGTCCTGATTGAATAAATTCGTCATCGAATCTATGAATCGAAGGACTACGTCTTTCGTAACATTTTAGCAAATGACCCGACGCTTCGCTTCAGGTTATACATGAAAGAAACTATACCTTGAGCATGTAGATGTCTTTTTTTGCTCCATGCCCTTCAACAGAGGGCCTCAGCGTGCCCCGTAAATCGGGGCACACGCGCAACGCGGATTTGACTATTGTATGTCATGGCGGTAGGTGCCCCGATTTATCGGGGCCTGCCGGTGCATTACGGAAAGGGCATGAGACAAAAAAAGACATCTCCATGCTCCTTCCACATGGAGTTTCTCAGGAGATCTTTGAAATTAACTGGTGAATGGACCATGGAGCGATCTCGAATGAGGTTGCCTTTTTCTTTATTATATGAGTAATATCCTTAACGGTTTTACCCGAACAAGAGGATTATCATTTTGCAGACATTCCCGATACCTACAGGCGGGCTTCTTGACAATATTCGAGAGGAATCGACGTTCGCGTTTAGAAAAGCCCATTGCTCGGCCTTGTGGGAGAAGGGCCGACCTAAGTGGCGGAAGGGGTAAGGAGGCTCAAAGACATGCGGATACTCCTGGTTGAAGATGATCTAAAGATTGCTTCCTTTATCTTAAAGGGGCTGAAAGAGGCGGGGTTCGCCGCGGACCATGCGGCGGATGGCAAAGAGGGCCTTTATATGGCCCTAACCGAGCCCTACGACACGGCCATCATCGACATAATGTTGCCAAGATTGGACGGTCTGACCCTCATCGAGGAGTTGCGGAACAAAAAGATCAACACACCAGTAATTATCCTGAGCGCCAAGCGATCGACAGACGATCGAGTTAAGGGGCTTCAAAGAGGGGGTGACGATTATCTGACCAAACCTTTTTCGTTTTCCGAGCTTCTCGCCCGGGTGCAGGCCCTAATCAGACGCGCTTCCAGGACATCAGATCCTACCGTTCTCAGCGTAGGGGACCTTTCCATGGACCTTCTGACACGGGAGGTTGTCCGAACAGGGGAAAAACTTGAACTACAACCTCACGAGTTCGCCCTGCTTGAATATCTGATGCGAAATACGGGACGGGTTGTTTCCAAGACCATGATTCTGGAACACATCTGGGACTACAATTTCGATCCCCAGACAAATGTCGTGGATGTGTTGGTGTGCCGCTTACGAAACAAGGTGGACCGGGATTTCAGCGTCAAGATGATTCACACGATACGCGGAGTTGGCTATGTTCTTAAGGCCTCTTAAGCAACTTCGGAAAAAAGTCGGCTTCCGACTCACTGTCTGGTATTCAAGCATCTTTATTTTAAGTGCTCTCCTGCTTTTTGCCCTCGCATATTTTCTTCTCTCATCATCCCTAATCAAACACGATCACGAGGCTATTCAGTTAAGACTCGATGAGCTTTCAGCCCTTTATCAAACAGCGGGCAGGGAGTTGCTAGAAAGAGAAGTTACTATCGAGAAAAAATTTGAAAAGAAAATCCCTTTTTTTATCCGGCTTGCAGGGCGGGATAATAAGACCCTCTTCTTATATATTCCCTATCAGTGGGTGGAATTCGACATCAAAAAGCTTGAAAGAATGACTCCCAATACAGACATGACGTGGACTCGTTTGCCCGGGAAAAACAATAGAAATGTACTTGAAGTTGCCTCAATCCGGTTGTCCAACGATTATCTGCTGCAAGTGGGCAAGAGCACCGAGGATCGAGAAAAGATTCTGAGGCATTTTCGTGAGATCTTTACGGCCGTCATGGTTCCCCTGATTCTGTCTGGCTTTGCTGGCGGAGCATTTCTCGCGTTTAGAGCGCTTCGACCGATCCGTCACCTTATCAGTACCGTCCGCTCTCTGGGCCCCGGCAGAATGGACGCCCGCGTGCCGAGCCCCAAGACAGATGACGAGCTTGACGAGTTAGCCACGCTCTTTAACGGAATGCTGGAAAAGATTGAGACCTTGATAAATGGAATGAGAGATTCATTGGATAATGTCGCCCACGACTTGCGAACCCCTATCACGAGGCTGCAAGGTAGCGCCGAAATGGCGTTGCAATCGGATCAGAACCTGGAGACCTGTAAGGAATCGCTGGCCGACTGCATAGAGGAATCGGAACGAATCCTCACAATGCTGAACACCCTTATGGACATATCAGAGGCGGAGACAGGGGTAATGAAACTGGATCTAAAAAGGGTAAATGTCTCCTCCATGATGGGGGATGTTATTGAGCTTTACCGTTATGTTGCTGAGGATAAGGGTGTATTCTTGCATACGACGGCCTCAAATGACCTCAGCCTGACTGCGGATCCAAACCGGATGAGGCAAATCCTGGCAAATCTGCTTGATAATGCAATAAAATATACTCCCAACGGCGGGAGAATTGATATGGAAGCGGACCGCAGAGGGCAAAAGATCGTTATCCTCGTAAAGGATACCGGAATCGGGATTCACCCGGAAGAACTCTCGAGAATTTGGGACCGTCTCTATCGGTGCGATCAAAGCCGCTCGCAAAAAGGACTTGGCCTAGGTCTGAGCCTGGTAAAGGCCATTGTCCAGGCCCACAAGGGTCAGGTGGAGGTCTTCAGTGAACCCGGAAAAGGATCGACCTTCAGCATTTCTCTTCCCTCAAACGATCACCTATCCTAGCACCACCCACCCCAAAGAACCTTACCAAATTGTAATGTTCTTGAAAGGCCCCTGAAAGCTTCCCTGCTTATAGTAATCACAAAAAGAAAGGAGGTGTCGGAATGAAGAGATCAGCATATCTCATGACGTTGGTTTTGGCTGTGATGTTTTTCTTGTCCTTTTCTGGTGGCCAATCCTGGGCTCATGAAAAAATATACCGGATGACTGGAGATATAAGCGCTATCGACCTCAGGTACAACACAGTGGTCATTGAGGTGCCTTTAGCAGGGAAGACATTCACAGTCGGTGGACCGCTTTCTTCCAAGGCTGTATTGAAAAAGGGCAGCCGATCAGTGGGCCTGAAAGACTTTCGGATAGGTGACCGGGTTACGGTCAAATGGGAGGCAACCACACAGGGACATCTCATTCTGGCGCTTAACGCGAAGCGGTCATCATAAACGGAAAAATAGATCAACGTCAAAGCCCGCAAGAATTCTCCTTGAGGCCCATTGCCAGGCGGCCAACAGGAATTACAGTACAAAGCGCTTTCACCTAGATTGAGCGAAAACCGGTATCCTTAAGACGTTGTGGTCCCATGATATTTCGATCGACGCGTCACCTGACCAATACCATTTATTACAATTTTAGAATGTCCTTGATGAGGGAAGATCAGAGAAACTACTAGGTTGAGGAAGGATGGATGGTAAGGAGCTGCCCCACCTGTAGATG
>CAZJXD010000068.1:0-27031 GCA_964549945.1 uncultured Desulfobacteraceae bacterium
TGTTCACAACGAATTGAACAGAGCACAGTGCATGTGCAACAAGATAGAGAACAACTTATTTAAACCTTTATGGATGGACAATGATTAATCTATAACTTTCTGGAGAAAGCTATGAGAAAAGGTTTTCAGAAGATGCCGATATAAGGCCACCAGGGGCTTTTTATATGCTCCAGGAGGCCCGATTCAATAAAGCCAGATCGTGACGCAAACTAATAAAAATTAAAACAAAAGGAGGAAGTATTATGAGAAAATCATTTTGGTTTGCTGGACTGACTGTATGCATTTTGCAATTTATCCTGGTACCTCCTCAAGAGATTTATGCATCAGACTACTATAAAGGAAAAACCCTTGAAATGATCAATTTCGCTGAACCTGGGGGTGGAAATGACATAGCAGGTCGTCTAATCGCTATACATTTGGGAAAATTTATCCCTGGTAATCCAACAATTTTGCACAAAAACATGCCTGGTGGAGGTGGCACCATCGCACCTAATTACGTTTATAACATAGCCAAACGCGATGGGCTAACTTGCCTTTTCGGTGGAGGGAAAACTGCTGCTGGAAGCATGATAAGGGTAAAAGGCTGTAGATATGATTACTCAAAAATGACTCCTACGCTAGCGATACCTTTTGGCGCAGTAGCTTACACTAAGCTTGAAGTTGTGAAAAGGCCAGAGGATATTATAAATGCCAAAGGCTTGATATACGGAGCGGATGCACCTCCTTCAATGACAAGTACCTTCATGTTATTGTCGTATGACGTTGTTCACTATAAAGCGGAAAAAAATATACTTGCTTACAGAGGTACAGGGGATTCCCGCCGCGCTTTCTTAAAAGGCGAAATAAATACTATGTGCGAGACAGCAGCAGGTTATACCAAACAGATCAAACCGCTTGTTAAAAAAGGTGAAGTAATGCCTCTCTGGGGGTCAGGCTTACTAAACGAGGAGGGGAATGTAGTGAGAGAACCTGCTATATCGGATCTTTACACAATCAAAGAACTCCATCAGAAGATTTATGGCTCAGATCCTTCGGGCCTTGGCTGGGAAGCGTTTAAGATGATGATTGGTGTTGTTGCCAATATGAGTAAAGCGATCCTTTTTCCCCCAGAAACCGAGAAGTATGCCGCTATTGTTGCCGATGCATGTGCAAGGATGGCTAAGGATCCTGCATTCCAAGCCGACGTGGAAAAAATAGCTCCTGGCAATCCGGTTTATACGGGGAAACAATTAAAAACTTTATGGAAGGCAGGTATGCAGCAAACCCGGCCAGAGGTGGTTGATTGGTTTAGAACCTGGTTGAGCACCAATTATGATGTTGGCCTTGAGCCCTGATTCAATATGCCGAAGGATCTTAAATAAGGTAATGTCACCTAATTATTGTTAATTTTCTTGTCATCCTCTTCTCTTCAAGGTAGAATGAGAAAACCTTGATACGAGAGGAGGACATGATAATAGATCTTTCTACGTACCTCTGCCCTAATCAAACCTGTAAAGACCATGGGGTTAGGGGAAAAGGCAATATTACCACCAGTACACGCTATGGCAAGAATAAGACCCATTTACTGCGTTGTAAGACCTGTAATCAAAGGTTTTCTGAGAATCGTAACACCATTTTTATGCACTCCAACTACAGCAGGGAAACCATCCAACGCATTATTCTGGCCGTTTCTGAATGTAACAGCATTCGCGGGACAGCAAGAATCCTTGAACTCGACAAGGATGGCGTCAACCGCGTGGTGCTCAAAGCGGGCGATCATTGCAAACAGATACTCGAAAACCTGATTCGTGACCTATGCCTCACCGAATGTCAACTCGATGAACTATGGACCTTTGTAAAAAAAAGAAGGCTCTTTCCGACGAAGACTTCGAACAAGACTATGGCCGCCACTGGATCTGGGCATCCCTCGACCCTGAGTCCAAGTTGATCATCAATTTCTTTATCGGGCAAAGAAGCCTCGAAGATTGCAAATGGTTCATCCATGAGCTCATAGGACGCATTCGCTCAAAACCTCTGTTTACCTCCGATGAACTCCCTCATTATGAAACGGCGTTGATGGAGCAGTTCAGCCATCTGGAAACCTACCCGAAGACAGGCAAACGGGGCCGTCCTAAAAAGCCACGGCTCGTGATTGATCCTGACCTGCTGTATGCCACGGTCCATAAAACGAGAGACAACGGGAAAGTGGTAAAGGTTGACCGTACGGTTGTCTTTGGCGATCCAACACGTATTGACCATGCCATAGCGGCATCGAAGGTCAGCAATAGCATCAATACTTCTTTCATTGAACGAACGAATTTAACCTTGAGAAATCACCATAGAAAGCTCACTAGCAGCCTATCGGTCTTATCGCTCCTAGCGGACTTTTCCGCCGGAAGAGATTTTCTTGCTGGCTCACTAAGCCGTGCTCATTGTGAACTCCAAGGGTTTGTGGGTTCGGTTTCAGGTTTCCTTCGCTGCGTTGGGGCGAACATTTTACTCCATTATGTTACTTAGAATCCCTTGTTCTTTGATATAACCCTCAACTCAGGGCGTACATCCTCTTGAGGATGTACGCAATACAGACCAAGTCCCACTTCCCGGCAACCTGCTTCAACCCCCGGAGGAGGAACTAATGGAATCCTATGGCAGCCTTGATAATGCCGAAAATCGGTTCGACCTTGATTTTCCTCTTGGCATATATTGTCTTGCCCACATGATTTCAGTGGGTAAAAGAATCAAGAGAACTCCCGCAATGGCTGCGAATATTATTGATGGTATTTGGCCCATGGGTGAAATTTTGGCATATCCAATATGCTAACTATAATTAGGTGACATTATCAGAAATCTAGAAAAGGAGGTTTTTCATGTCAATGCAGATAATAGAGGTTATGAGAGGGGTAAAGCAGGCTGTGGATGCGACTGTCAATCCCGGAGATGATGTCCTTATTCTGGGAAGTACCGACCGGAATCCAATTGTTTATGAAGCATTATCAGCTGCATGTTCTGCCATGGGGTGCGAGGTTATACTAGCGTTGATAAGTCCTCGGAGCCGATTTCAGGCCGAGGAGCCCCCCAATGCGATCACAAAAGCCATGAGCGGCGCAGACGTAGTCTTTCAGTGCCTTTCTACCTCCCTAGCTGTCACAAAAGCCTGCGATATTGCAAGCAAAGCAGGGGCCAGGCAAGTGAGCTTTTTTTTACCCAAAGGCCAAGAGATCTCATTTTTTAAGAGCTTCGAGGAAATCGATTTAGAGGAAGCAAGGAGGTATACGCTTTCTGGACATCAACTGATCTTGGATGCTATGAAAAGCGGAAGAGAGGTTCACCTAACCTCTAATTTGGGAACGGATCTTAAGTTCTTGCTTTTTAAAGACATTGATGAATTTTATTCACATTGGGGGATTTCCGTTGGACCTCATAGGCAACCGATAGATACTTTTACTGCTTGGCCGCCGGCGTGTATCCATCCATTTGTGGAAGAAGGAAGCGCGGAGGGCATTTTTGTAGCAGATGCTTCCGTTGATGCAGTTGGGCCGCTTTCAGAGAATATGAGGCTTTACTTTGAGCAAGGTCAACTGACAAAGATTGAGGGGGGTGCCGAAGCGAAGCAGTTGGAAAGTCTATTGGCGGGCAGTGATAAAAATGCTCGAATATTCTGCATGTTTGGGATAGGAAGCAATCCGTTTATTCAGGAGACAGAATTTGTCGGTACGCACAGGAGAAAAGCGGGGTATATCATTATCAACTGGGGTAGGAATAAAATTACTTCCATTACTCTTCCAAGTGGCAAAAAAATAGAAGGGCAAACAGAGAGTAATTTTCATGGTGGTGCGGCAACGAGGAAGGCGACTTGTGTGATTGGTGGAATGGAAATTATCAAAAATGGTGTACCGCGCTGGAAGTAAAACTTCTATTTTAATTCCATAAAGCTTTATCAAAATAGCACTCAAGGTAGCATTCATTCGGTATGTCCATTGGCACGGAGATGAATGGCATCTTTTAAAAAGGTTATCAAACAAGGAAAAGTGTCATTAGTAATCAACAATTAATCTGAAAATCTCTGGTTGGGACATATGTTGAAACTGTTTTAAGAGGCGTAATAGTGCATTATTTAGAAGCTTTAGCACAAACCACTCAGGTTTTAATTAGTACTCAATATATAGCTATGCTTTTTATTGGTATTCTTGTAGGAGCAGTGGTGGGATTTGTGCCTGGCCTGGGAGGGATAACGGGAATGTCTATTATGATTCCCTTTATCTGGGATAAGAATCCTGTTTTAATTCCACCGCTTTTGATGGGAATGATGGGTATTTTAAGAACTATTGATTCAATCCCAGCAATCATGTTTGCGATGCCCGGTACAGCCGCTGCTCAGGCAACTGTTTTGGATGGATACGCATTGGCTAAGCAAGGGGAAGCTGGACGGGCGCTGGGAGCCGCTTTTATAGCATCAATGATAGGAGGAATTATTGGTAGTTTAGCCTTGCTTCTATCCGTGCCCATAATGCGTCCTTTAATCATGGCGTGCGGCTCACCTGAGCTTTTTATGCTTTCTTTGCTGGGAGTGGCTATGGTCGGAGTTCTTAGTGGACGCAGACCTGTGAAAGGTATTGTAGCAGGAATCCTGGGTATGCTCCTTGTCACTATAGGAGCGGCTCCAGGAGTAGCTTCATTACGTTATACATTTAATATACCATATTTATATAATGGTATTCCTTTAGTAATCACAGCTCTAGGTATTTATGCCATCCCTGAAATGGTAGACGTGGCGATACGGGGAACCAGTATTTCCAATATACCCAGGTTAACCAAGGGGGTGGGACAAGGAATAAGGGATGCTTTTCATCATATGTGGATAATTGTCCGATGTTCTGTCCTAGGAACTTATATAGGCTTCTTACCCGGTCTAGGTTCTTTACCGGCGAACTGGATCGCTTATGGCCATGTAGTGCAAACTTCAAGAGACCGAAGTAAATTCGGTAAAGGTGACATTCGAGGGGTGATTGCTCCTGAAAGCGCCAACAATGCTGCGGATGGAGCCGCTGTTATTCCCACACTGCTTATTGGAATACCCGGAAGCCCCACAATGGCTTTATTTTTGGGCGTTTTGATGATATTGGGGATCAACCCAGGCCCTGAAATGGTGACTTCACACCTATCCTTTGTCTTCTTGGTAGTATTTAGTTTAGCCTTAGCCAATGTGATAGGAGCCGGCCTGTGTATTATTTTTTCTAAGCCTGTTAGCCGCATAACCACCATGCCTATTCACCTCTTGATGCCCTTCATATTAATGGCAGTAATCCTGGCTTCTTATCAGGCCACATGCCACTGGGGAGATTTGATCGTTCTTTTGCTACTGAGTATTTTTGGATATTTTATGAAAATGGCAGAGTGGCCAAGGCCTCCGCTGCTAATCGGCTTCGTTTTAGGGGAAATCGCTGAGCGATACCTGTGGATATCGATTACTCGTTATGGCGCAGGCTGGCTTTTACATCCTTTTGTTGTAGTCATCGGAGCTTTCACCATTTTTTCTTTCATTTGGGGGCTTCGAAGGCAAAAGAAATACTAGAGGGTCAATCGGAGGCCTCATGAAATTTAAAATTCAAATCGGGTTCACAATTTTTTTGCTGATTGCCTTTGCTTACGCCATTTTTGAGGCAGCGACGAAATTTTCTCATGGCGCTGAGATTTTTCCCCTAATACTAGGAATCCCTGGGCTTAGCCTCTGCGTTATACAGTTAGCATTGGAAATCTATGCTCGTTCAAAAGGCAAAGAAGAAAAAGCTGAGGGCATTTTGGACGTAACCATAGACTCATCCATCCCCTATAAAGTAGCTTTTAGGGGGGCTGCTAGAATGCTGATCTGGATACTTGGGTTATATCTGGCAATCTGGATTGTGGGATTTAAAATTGCAGTCATCGCATATTTTATATTATACTTGAGACGAGAAGGGCATGCCAAGTGGCAAACTATACTTCTTCTAACGGGAATCGCAGTTTACGCCATTTTTTTCCACTTTGAACGAGTGTTGAGTATACATTGGCCTAACTCCTTGCTTTCAAGCTGCTTTGATATACATTGGTTGTTGGGATAATATAACAAATACGGTATAGTGGTTTATTAATCACAACCACCAGTAAAACTGGTGGTATGAGCAAGGCCCCAAGATGAGGCCATTAATCCAAATCGAGTTCTAACTGTCTTTTTTGTAACACCTCTTGTTCTTTAATGTACTGAGGAATTTCTCCTTCGTTAATTCCTACGGTGCTAACAAAATAACCTCGGGCCCAAAATGATCTCCAAAACAGCGTCCTTTGGGTCCCAACACGTGACGATGAATTCGGATCGCGCTCTTAGCTTTCAAATACCCAATGGTCATCGCTCCACTGTAGTTCGGTGGAATACTCAGCAGCACATGGATGTGATCTGCCATTGCCTCGCCCTCTTCTAACTCTATGCCTTTCTGACGGCACAGACCCCGAAGTATTCCCCCGATTCTACGCCACAACTGCCCATAGCGGGCTTTCCCCCGATATTTTGGCGAGATCACCACATGATACTTGCATTTCCATTTCACATGTGCTTGACTCTGGTAGTCTTTCATGACGGTCCTCCTTGCCCTGAGGGGCTTTCCTCTTGGAGGCCCGTTTTATGTTATCACACACGAAACGGCATAGCCTTTTCAATTCTCACCGGCAGAGCCGGTGGATTAACTATTATGTAAGCTGTGTCAGTGTGCTCAGAAACGATGGCAACGTCTTTATGGTTACAGGAAGCCAGGAAAGGTAATCGGTGGAACAAGATTCGTCGATGGCATTGAAGAAATGAGGAACGCTGCCTAATGCTCCATACACAACATTTGACAATAACTCACCGGGACTTCTCTGAGAGAGTATAAACCCATTCCTTATATTTAAAAAAGGTGTATCATCAAAGAGGGGATCTTCACCGCATATGATGTGGTGAGAAATTTTGAGGCCAAATCCGTTGATATCATTAGCCTTAAGATGATGAAGGCTGGTGGTATCACCGGCGTGATGAAGGTTGCTCATGTATGTGAGGTTTTGAGCTTTTCTATCCACTTGGCAGCAAAGATTGCTTAGACGAGCGTTGCGACCGCAGCCGCCATTCATGTAGGGGTTTGTCTCCCCAAGCTCGATTAGACTGCGGGACTACAAACCATTGATTGTTGGATGATATTGTGGAATAGCCAGTGGTTCTCAGAAAGGGACGCATGAAACCCCCTGAGAAACCTGGATTAGGGGTGAAAGTAGAAGAAGGGAAGTTTAAAAAGTGCCTGAAAGAAGCATAATGGATGGATGTGAAAAAGGATAATTGCCACACTGCATCTTTTTAAAATAAGTGGGTAATGAAGCTCTCATCGAGGTAAATACATGATCTTCCGCTATCTAACAGCGGTTTTTATCTTTTTCCGAACTTCGCCACTATATTTTCTCATTAAAAAAGGAGTTGTTTCAAACAATTTGGAAAACAAAGGAGGATAACTACTATGAGAATTATTGAGATCGCAGAAGGCATTAAGAAGGTCGTGGATTCAAATGTTCTTCCAGGAGATGACGTCCTCATCCTCGGGAGTACCGATTTAAATCCACTTGCTTACGAAGCTTTGGCAGGAATATGTAGCACCAAAGGATGCGAGGTAATTCTATTAATGATGTCCCCACGATCGGAATTTCATAGTGAAGAACCACCTGCTGCAATTGCTAAAGCTATGCTTGGGTCGAATGTGGTGTTTCAATCACTCTCGACTTCACTAGCTCTTACTAAATCAACTACAGAAGCAGCGCAGGCGGGTGTCCGCATAATCAGCATGTATTTGAATCCCGGGCAAGAGATTGCCCTTCTGAAATCCTTCGCTCAAATTGATGTTAAGGAAGTTAAGCGATATACGCTATCAGGGCATGAACTGATTGTTCAAGCGATGAAACAATCGCGGCAGGTGCATTTAACTTCTGATCTCGGCACGGACTTACAGTTTCGACTGAATGAATATACGGATCAATTCTATTCACATTGGGGAATCACAGTAGGGCCTGACAAGCAAGCTTTGGGGTTTACGGCGTGGCCGCCTGGGACTATTCATCCGTTTTTGGATGAAAAAAGTGCCCATGGAACTCTCATCGCAGATGTGGCAGTCAGTGGTGTTGAGCATCTCTCCGAGCCTGTTCAATTCGATTTCCTCGAAGGCCAAATTGTAGGCATAAAAGGTGGTGCTGAAATCAACCAACTCAAAGAAAAATTGATGAGAAATTCACCATCTGCTCGAACTCTTTCCATGGTAGGCATCGGCAGCAATCCATTTGTGCAGTCTTCAGAATTAGGAGGAGAAGGAAAAAGAAGTGCGGGAGTTTTTAGCCTTGAATTTGGTGGCAATTTTTATTTTCCTTTAACCGAGCCAAGCACAAGGAAAATATTGGGAAAGATACATAGTAGTTTTCATCGCGCTGCTGTAGCTCGGGGGATGACATGTTTAATTGGAGCAAAAAAAATTGTTTCCAGGGGCGTTCCCTGCTGGGAATAATTTCATTTTGTTTTAGACTTATCAACTTAGAGCAGAAATCAATTGTTTATACGTAATCGCTTGCGTATCACAACAGGCATTGACCAACCGATCAAAGATGGTATTGCGACGCTGTTTGAACCGACGATTAAACCGATAGGAAAACTCGGCGAGATATCGGTTCAGATGCTTGTCCGATACATGCGTATGGGTCCCCCGGATCCAGGTTTTCAAGCGGGCAATCACCCGATGCACATCGGGGAAGATCTCAACGGCCCGCTGACCACTGCCGACGTTCAGAGGGTTGAGTGTGAGCCCTTGTGATACTGAGCGGTAGGAAGAAAATGCATCGGAGAACACGAGCGTATCGTTGTCAACACGATGAGCGAGAAACCCCCTTGCCTGTGAGGAGCTGACTGATGGTACTTTTGTCAACGCCACGTGACCACAGCCCTTGGGACGAGACTCCACGGCTACCAATACCGGGACTTTGCCCGTGGCCCCACGGCCTCGTTTTCCGGGTTTCCTCTTACCCCCGATATAGGTATCATCGAGCTCAACTATGCCCCGAAGGTTGTAGTGGGCATCGCGGTTTTCCATGGCCTTTCGGATCTTGTGACACCAGCTCCAGGACGTGGGATAGGAGATACCTAGGTCATACTGGAGCTGACGGGCAGAGGAGCCCGTGGTCCTGGTGGCTACCGGAAAGATCGCCCAGAACCAATCCCTCAGGAGTTTTCTGGTCTTATGGAAGATGGTATGGGCCGTCAGCGTGGTCTGATGGTTACAGTTTTTGCACTGATACTTTCTCCTTGATGGGATGAGCCAGGCCTGATCGTGGCCGCAGTGGGGACAGCGGAACCCATCAGGCCACTTGCGTTTAATGAGATACCTCAGGCAGTCGCGCTCGGTGCGAAACCGCCTCCTGAACTGCTGGGGTGTCATTGATGTATACATAATTTTCACCTCTGTTGTATAATGATTAACGGTCTATGGATTATACAACAGAAGAGATATAAAAATCAATAAGTTAAATGATAATTAATATGCTTTAGATTGATAAGTTTATTTAGTTATAAAAGGAATTCGTAATACCTATAGCGGAACTGGCTTATATATCTGTGCACCGCAATCAACCCTATTTTTTTATTGACTATAGGGAGAGCCTTTATACTCCCTAAAAAGAAATCTGTATCGATCTTCCAGTGGTCGCGCAAGACAGTAGTTCCTCTTCTAATGACAAGGAAATGTTGCGCAATTTGCATTGGTATACCAAAATATATGTTTAAAAATGTATAAGATCATTAAATAATTCCGTAATTTCAATTAGTTGATAGTAAGAGCAATATTTATTGACAACTTCTTCTTATTTGGGATACAAATAAAATTGATGCGCAAACACACCAATAGGAGAGCGAATAATAACCTGAGCAACCTGGCGTACAAATCCCTAAAAGAGATGATCACATCTGGTGATATTTCACATAATAAAGGGATGGTGGAAAGGGTTATCAGCGAGAAGCTCGGCATGAGCCGCACGCCGGTCAGGCATGCATTGAGCCGTTTGCAGCAAGAGGGCCTTGTTCGAATCCTGCCCCAGAGCGGTGTGTTTCCCATCAAAATAGGCTATGTGGAATACCAGAATATCCTCGCGGTTCGAGAGGTGCTCGAAGGACTGGCTGCTCGATTAGCCGTAGATCACGTCTCTAATGCCAGGTTGCGGGAACTGCGCGCAATCTTTGAGAACATCGGTGATATCTCGGATCCTGAAAAAGTCAGCCACAAAGACTACGCTCTTGCAAACGTGAGATTCCACCGGGAAATCCTGGAGCTAAGCAGTAACCCTAAGCTGATCCAGACACTGGAAGGACTTTACGACCACCTGAGCCTGCTCCCACTGCGAGCGATTGAGATTACAGCACGGCGCATGAGATCGATGGAGGAACACGAGGAACTGCTCCAAGCCTTGGAGCAGCGTGATGCTGATCGAGCTGAGCAGGCCATGCGGGCCCATATTAGGTCGCTAAAGAAGGATATTGAGGAGAGATTTAACGAGAACTCTGAAATCTTTGAAGGAGGAAAGGAAAATGGTGGACAAGAACTCTAAAGACGTTCGTATATTCAACCTGACCTGGGTTGAGGTGAAGGAGTGGTTGGAAGAGACAGACATCATATTGGTGCCCATGGGATCCTGTGAGCAGCATGGACCACACTTGCCTTTGGGAATAGACACCTTTGCCGGCGAGTATGTCGCATGGAAGGCGGCGGAAAAGGCCCGGGTGCCTGTAGCGCCAAGTGTTAACTATGGTTACAGTCCATTTCATATGCGAAAGAATGAGCCCGGGACTCTGACCATAGGCAGCCAGGGATTCTTTCAATTCCTTTACGACATTGGACGGTCTTGTGTTTTCCACGGCTTTAAAAAGGTTGTCTATGTAACCGGCCATACGGCCAATAGCCCTGTGGTGGACCGGGTTGTTAGGCAGTTGCATTACGACACAGGGGCGTTGGCCATTAATTATGCGGCTGACACCGAGGTCTTCGCTGACCTGTGCCGGGATTTACTTGATGCCCCTGACGAATTGCCCGGGTGGCATGGAGGGGAGATCGAGGCCTCATCAGGTCTCTTGATTGTCCCCGAGTTATGCCACATGGAGCGGGCAAAGAAAACCTTGCCTCACCACATCGAATGGATGCCGGAGAAGTTCGAGAAGGATTCCGGCTCGGGCTTCGAGATCAAGTACGAGGGCTACCCGGTGCGGATACCTTTAGAACAGGAGCAATACAGCGACTGCGGTATTATGGGTAACCCGGGTTTAGCAAGCAAGGAAAAGGGTGAGAAGATTTACAGCCGCATGATAGATCTTTTTGCCAGGTTTCTGGTGGACCTTAAGGAAATTGACGTGACCATCAAAGAAAGAGACTTCCCTGGGAGGGCTTAGCCATGGCAGAAACCCATCCTTATCTCTCCAAGAGGCTTATCCCCAAAAAGGGGATCGATCACAGGCGGGCCATGATAGAGAAAGCCCGTGGCATAAAGGAGGTGATCAGCCTGGGCCGGGGAGACCCGGATCTCAGGACGCCGCCGCACATCATCGAGGCTGCAAAACAGGCTTTAGATGAGGGCTATACCGGCTATTCCCCGTGGCCTGGCTATCTTGATCTGCGCGAGGCAATTGCAAGGAAACTTGCCGAGGAGAACGGTATTGAGGCAACAGCAGGCGAAATACTTGTCACTGTTGGGGCTGAAGAGGCGGTGTTCCTGACCATGATGGCCATTCTTGATCCGGGGGATGAGATTTTGGTACCCGAACCCCGTTATACGCCGTATGACATGGCGGTGGAGATGGCAGGCGGTAAGGTGGTGCCCGTTCCTACCAGCTTCGATGGCGGCTTCCAGATCGATCCTAATGAGGTGGAAAGGCGCATCACTCCCGCCACAAAGGCCCTGTTGGTCATTACCCCCAACAATCCCACCGGACAGGTCTTGGATCAGGATCGGGCCGCTGCCTTGTCAAGGCTTGCCGCCCAGCACGACCTTGTCATCATCTCCGATGAGCTCTACGAGAAAATCGTCTTTGACGGCATCAGAAATCCCAGCATTGCTTCCTTGCCGGGAATGAAAAAACGGACAATTACCATCAATGGTTTCAGCAAGACATACTGCATGACGGGCTGGCGAGTGGGCTATTTGCATGCACCTGCACAGATTGCAGAGGCGATGATTCCTCTGAAGTATACCATAACGATCAATGCTCCCAGCATGTGTCAGCGAGCGGCATTGGCGGCCCTTGAAGGCCCACAGGATTGCATCGAAGAATTTCAAGGGATTTACAATGAACGGCGTAATGCCGTAACGAGCGCCCTTGCGAAGATGGGAATAAGATACGGCCCTGCTCGGGGCGCATTTTACGTCTTTGCCGATATTTCCCAAACCGGCATGACCTCATTCGATTTCTGTCAGAGGTTGTTGGAGGAGCAAAGAGTATTGGTCTTTCCCGGCACCGCCTTCGGTCCTTCCGGTGAAGGTGGCATACGCATCTCTCTGCTGGCACCAATCGAAAATATTGAAGAGGCCATGGCCAGGATGGGGAGGTTCATTGGAAATAAAAAGGTGTGAACAATGGGAGATATAAAAGCAACCTCTTTTGAAGCCTTCAAAAGAGGTGGGTAAGCTCACGTGAGTGCACTGCATAATCGAATAGCGTGGAGGTAGGAAAATGAGTGAGAAACAGAAGTTGGTTCCAGATGATTCCGTCGAATCAGGCCCTTGGCGCAGGGATCACATTTGGGTGAGCCACTATAATTTTTTACCTGAACTCGAGAATGAGAGGGTGAGACCACCTGAGGTGATAATCCACGATTCCACCTTGCGAGATGGGGAACAGGCTTCAGGTGTAAGCTTCGACACCGAGGATAAAATCAGGATCGCGAGGTTGCTGGATGAGGTAGGAGTGCAATATATCGAAGCCGGCTTCCCACCTGTCTCTGAGAAGGACAGGGAGTCAATCCAGGCCATCAATAACCTCGGCCTCAGGGCCGAGATTACGTGTCTGTGTCGTGCCATGCGGAAGGATATCGATATGTCGGCCGATTGTGGAGTCTGGGGTATCGTTCTTGAGGTGCCTGTAGGCTATCCAAGGCTAATGTATCAATTCGAATGGCCTGAGGAGAAGCTCTACGAGCGGGTGATAGACTCGGTGAATTATGCCAAGAGGGAAAAGGGGCTGAAGGTTGTCCTTTTCCTGATCGATACAGCCCGCGCTCGAATCCAGTTCCTCGAGCGTTTATTAAAGGATGCCGTAGCAACAGAATGCGTAGATAGGATTGCTATCGTTGACACGGTAGGAGCCATCGTGCCAGAGGCAGCGGGATTGATCACCCGAAAGATCCGGTCCTGGGTTGATGTTCCCCTGGAAATGCATTGCCACAATGACTTAGGATTGGGCGTTGCCAATACCATTGCAGGGCTCATGTCCGGGGCACAGGTTGCTTCCACCACCGTGGGTGGGCTCGGGCAGCGGGCCGGAAATACCGCTACCGAAGAGGTAATTATGGCCCTCAAGGTCGGCTACGGTGTGCCATGCTCCCTGAATACGGAAAAACTGATCGATCTAAGCAAGCTCGTTCAGGATCTTACCGGATATCGACATCCCAGTTATCGCGCAATCGTCGGGGACAATGTGTTCCGCTGGGCTGCCGGGATTCCTGTTGCGGCCCTTTTAAAGGAACCCAGAACCGTTGAGGCCTTCGGACCTGAATTACTGGGTCGAGAACATCAGATAGACCTGGATAAAAAGGCAGGAAAGGCTAATGTCAATTGGAAAATCGAGAAAATGGGACTAAAGCAACTGCCCCCTGAAAAGGTGGATCAATTGCTTCAGAAAGTCAAAGAAAAGGCAACGGAAACAAAAGGAAGCATTCAGGACGATCAATTCATTGAACTGTATAGATCGGTATCTACAGGCAGATAAAGAACGCAATGAACTCTCTTCAAACAGTGCCGCGGGGAATGTACAAGCGAAAGGGACAATAAAAGGAGGATGAAATGCCAACCGTGATAATCGAAATGGTGGAGGGCAGGAGTGTCGAGCAAAAGCGAGAGCTTGTTAAAAGAATCACCGATGCCATTGTTGAGATTGTGCAGACGAAACCCGAAAACGTGAGGATCTACTTTCATGATATTCCACCATTCAACCTGGGCCAATCCGGGATATTGAGAGTCGATCAAAAAGAGAAAAAGGGATAGATGGAGGTGACAGATAATGAAAGCGATGGTCGTTGAACGCTTCGGTGAAGCCATTGTTTTCAGAGGAAGTTCCGCTAAAAGAAGCGAACGAGGCCTTGAAGGGTGTGCGGAACTCGGAGGCACTGGGAAGGATGGTTCTCGTTATCTGACGGCAACCCCCTTGTCTCTTCTGCGACTGTGAACGACTCCAAGGTACAACCACTAAAGGCTATTTTTAGCAAAAAGAAGATTCTATAGATTTCTGGATGAACTTCCGCAAATGTAGGCAAAAATTTCCTTTTTTATGCCCTTTCTTATAGGCAAGAACCTTTGCTGAACTCTTTTAGGGAGAGAAAATGAATATGAAACAAAATAAATGTCTGGCGGCAGTTCTCTACGGACCTGAGGATATGCGTATTGAACAGATCGATGTGCCGCGTATAGGCCCAAACGATGCCTTGATCCAGATGAAGGCTTGTGCACTCTGTGGATCGGACCTCAGTGGATACCTCGGCAAACATGGGCGGGTGGTTTACCCTCGCATTCTTGGCCATGAATTCTCTGGGGTGATTGCAAAACTCGGGCAAAAAGGAAAGGGTTTCTCAGAGGGCCAGCGAGTCTGCTGTGATCCCGATATTCGTTGTGGCATATGTGCTCCGTGCCGCCAAGGAAGGGTAAACCTCTGCGTCAATCTAAAGACACAGGGTTTTGATATCGATGGAGCTTATTCCGAGTACGTGAAGGTGCCCCAAGACAACCTTTATCCCATACCTGACGATACGTCTTTTGAGGATACCTCTCTGATCCAGACGCTGGGTGTCGCATACAGTGCCGTTAAACGCAGGGGAGAGGTGTTGTTCAATGATAATGTTTTAATCATCGGCTGTGGCCCCATAGGGTTGAGTGCTTTACTTTTCGCCAAGGCAGCGGGAGCTAATGTCATCATCGCCGATACCGTCGGTTACCGTCTAGAGATGGCAAAGGAGCTCGGGGCAGATGAGGTCATCAATGCCGAAAAAGACAATTTGGTTGAAAGCGTTCTTCAGCTCACCCAGGGAAAGGGCGTAGACAAGGTTATCGAGGCCGTGGGGGGCCAGCAAGATGTGACCCTTGGGCAATGCACGCAAGCGGTGAAACGAGGAGGGCTCGTTATTCTCGTGGGGACATTCGCGGGAAATAAGGCAACCTTACGCGCAACGGAGTTCAAGGATCGAGAGATCGAACTGCGGGGTTCGCGAGCCTATATAGGCTGGGAGGCATTTCCCGAAATCATTCAATTGATTGCCTCAGGCAAAATCAATGTATCAAGGATGATCACCCATCGCCTAAAGCTAGCAGAGGTGGAAAAAGGGCTAAAGCTCATGCAAAGCAAGAAGGAAAATGTCGTGAAGGTGGTGATTTCCCCGTAGGGTCCTATCTGCAAAAGGGAAAAACGGTAAGAAATGAATTGAGGAGGTAGAAGCAATTATGAAAATCACAAACCTGAGGACTTATCCATTGTCCCTCCCTATAAAAAAGCCCATCAAGATGGCTCGGCAACTAGTGAAAGAGGCGGAGACGCTGTTGATAAAGTTGGAGACTGATGAAGGAATTAGTGGATTTGGTGAAACCGCAGCTGCCCTTTCATTTTCAGGGGAAACGTTGGTTTCCATGAAATATGTCATCGATCGGTACCTTGCTCCCACCCTTATTGGAGAAGACCCTTTTAACATAGCGAAGGTAAATCTCATGTTAGATAAGATGATGGCGCATAATTATGGGGTGAGGGCTGCTATTGATATTGCATTACACGATGTGGTCTCCCGCTCGCTTGGGATTCCGCTTTATAAATTCCTGGGGGGGCGCATGCGGGATGATGTTCGCATCACCTGGCATGTGGCAAATGCGGACTATGACAAGGACATTGAGGTAGCTAATCAGGGCTGGGATCTTGGTTTCGAGGTGATGAAGCTAAAGGTTGGAACCTCTGATATAACGCAAGAATTGAAAACCCTCGAGGCTCTTAAAAACAGATTAGAAGGAGTGGACTTACGTCTTGATGCAAATCAAGGCCTTAGCTTAACCACCGCCATTCCTTATATCAAAAAGACAGAGCCTTTTGAGATTACTTTTTTCGAACAACCCATTGATTATCACTACTTCTCCGGTATGGCCAGGATTTGTGCTTCCGTCAACGTTCCCATAGCTGCAGATGAGGGGATCTTCACCGCCGATGATGTGGTGAGAAATTTTGAGGCCAGATCCGCTGATATCATCAGCCTTAAGATGATGAAGGCCGGGGGCATCACCGGCGTGATGAAAGCAGCTCACGTATGCGAGGTCTTGGGCTTTCCCATCCACCTTGCTGCAAAGATTGCCGAGACGAGCGTTGCAACCGCAGCCGCCATTCATGTAGGGGTTTGTCTTCCCAGACTCGATTACGACTGCGGAACGACAAACCATTATTTATTGGATGATATCGTAGAAGAGCCATTGGTTCCCAGCAAGGGACGCATGAGACCCCCTGAGAAACCTGGACTAGGGGTGGAGGTTGAGGAAGGGAAGTTAAAAAAGTACCTGAAAGACGTATAATGGATGGATGTGAAAAAGGAGAATTGGCAAACTGCGCAGCGTCTAGAACCCGCTGAATGTTTTGTAAAACCTTAGTTTGAGATTCAAGTCTATAAAAATTTTTTACTGTAACTTTCTAGTTATTTTAACTATTTAAATTCATTAATTCAATTTTTTACGGATAGCAGTGGAAAGTTGTCATTTAAGTATTGACAAAGGATATATTGTGATATAACGTTAAGTATCATAATATAATACATTAGAGTTATTAAAGAAAGAATAAACGAGTTTACATTCATGCTACCTCATATTGAATATTTTTTGAAAAAAGTATTTTCCCTCAAGATTTGGATGGTGTTGCCGACTCCATAAGAAACTTCGGCCAGCGGCTGTCAACTCACGTTGGGCGCGTGCACCGCTTCCGCCATCCGCCTTGCTTTTGACATCTTGATTGAGCATCTCAGCAGGGTTTAGCTCAGGGCTATAACGCGGAAGAAAGAAGAGTTGAATATATTTCTCATGTTTTTGACACCATCTCTTAACCTTAAAAGAGCGATGAACGGGATGAGCATCAACAATGAGGAATACTTTGCTGTGTGTACTATTACTCTTCTGAGCCATGAAAAGAAGGAATTCCTTACACACTTTCGATTGGAACCCCTTCTTAAAGAGTATGACGTGAAGACGACCCTTATTGGTGATCGCCGAAATCATATAGCAGCCAAGGCGAGCCCCTGTTCCGGGTATCACCAGACTTTGACCACGACAGCCACAGGAGCTCCCTACCGCGTGATCGGAACGCAGACCCATCTCATCGCCCCAGTGAATCTCGCCCTTTTCCTGCTTCGCCTGTATGCGTATACGATGGCGGTGCTCATCCAACTAATGGCGAACCGCGGCAGGGTTCTTCTCGGATGCACAACGCAAAGGCTTCTGAGGGGTGAACCCCCAGCGCGTAGGATACTCCCTTATGATTCACATTTGCTCCTCTCTCCTATAACTGAGATAGTTATTCCCAAATCAAATGATCGGAGAAAACATGACTATCAGGCGTGAGTGTTTCATTGGAGCTGCAAGAAATGCTTTGGAAGAAAGCCTCAAGAGACTTCCGGATGATATGTTCAAAGCGCTCGAATCCGCAGCAAAACGAGAAAATCGCTCCCATTCTCGACAGGCATTGGAAATTATCCTTGAGAACATTAGAAGAGCTTCTAAAAAGGATCTGCCTATTTGTCAAGATACCGGTTTCCCCGGCTTTCTTCTGGATGTGGGCCTTGACGCACCTCTTGACTTCGATATCTACGAAGCCCTGCGCATGGCATCAGAACGCCTGACAAGGGAAATGCCTCTCATTCCTCATGCCGCTCACCCACTCACATGGGAGAATCCCGGCACCAATGTGGGCCTCTCCTGCCCCGTTGTTCATGTGACTCTGGTGCCTGATTCAGATGAGGTGCTTCTCACGGCAAAACCTCTCAGTGCCATAGAAGCAAAATGCGCCATGAAAGTCTTTGACATCACAGGAGCCCAGATAGAAAAGGATCGATTTATTCTTGAAACGGTCTCCTCTGCGGGTTCCGCCTGTCCGCCTTTGGTAGTGGGTATCGGCCTGGGCTCTTCCCTCGACAATGTGGGCCTTCTTGCACTGAAAGCCACAATGCGGCCTGTGGGAACAAGAAACCCTGACCAGCATATCGCCGCCTTGGAACAGAGATGGTTCAGAATGATAAATGAGATGGGCATGGGCTGTATGAACCTAGGAGGCGACATCACTGCACTTGCCGTTCACATCGAAGGTGGATTCACTCACGACGCTTATGTCATCGTTGCGGTGAGATGCGAATGCTGGTGTAACCGGAAAAAAACCCTCAAGATTGGATCCGACGGATCCCTGACCTCTTTGGGAGGTGAGGGATGAGCTTGAAAAATATTCTCAAGACCCCCCTTTCCTCGCAGGATGTCCGCGAGCTTACGGTCGGAGAAATGGTCTATCTCAGCGGGGAAGTTATCGCCATGAAAACCCCAGGCTATGCCCGGGCCCTTGACATGGCCTCAAAGGGAATGAGTTTGCCCGTGGACTTCGAGGGAGCAGCCATCTACCATTCCTTTAGCGCCTTGGAGGAAACCGAAAAGGGCATGAATTTGCTGTACATAGGGGGCACGCTTTCCTTTCGCTCCAATGCCCTTGCCCCTAAAATGATCGAGGAATTGGGTGTCCGGGCATTCATTGGGAAGATGGGTGCTCCCATGAGCGATGAAGCCCTGAGGGACATGGAAAAATATGGATGTGTCCATCTGGCACAAACCGGCGGTGTGCCGGCATATAATTCATCCCAGATCGAAGGACCGATTAAAATCTTCTGGAAGGACATCGTGGATGAAAAGTGCATGATCTATCGTGTCCACAATATGGGACCACTGATAGTTTCCATGGATTCAAGAGGCGGAAATTTTTTCCAAAACATTGAGCATCAGAAAAGGATATCCATAGAGAACATATTGAAAATGGAACATGGTTGAGCCTTCGCGAGAAGCTATGAAACCGTGAGCCATACGAGATCCTCTTGACAGAGGAAATGATCACAGGAAAGGAGGTGGGAGGTTCATCAAATTGTACCGGGTTTTCAGTCTGAAATTAACTAAAGGGTTACAAGAAAGAAGATTTGAAGAGTTTGAGAATTTGACATGGGGAGGGCATAAGAAAATGAAAAGACGAAATTTTGAAAAAAATGAGAAATGGCCGAGGCCCTTTGTGCCTATTCAAGGGATTTGGGCTATAGTGGCTCTATTCGTTATTGCTACTTTCTTCGTTCACGGAAGTGCTTATGCTTCAGGAGCTGGAAAAAAACTGTTGATTCGCCATGCGGTGAGTTTCACTAAAGAGATGGAAGACTGGTTTGAGACTGGGGCTTGGCATTTTGCAGACCTAGTTTCCAAGAAGAGCGACGGGGCCATCGAGGTACAGATTTTCCCGGGCGGGCAAATGGGGAGTCAGGTCACTGTGGCTGGGAAAGTTCAGAGCGGTGCGCTGGAGTTCGGCCACAGTTCCCTGGGCAATTTATCCCAGCATTTGCCTATCTTAAATTTGTTAGATCTTCCCTATCTTTTCCCAGATATTAATACATTTAACCGCACCATTCGGACCCAGGGTTGGAAGAACATCATACATAAGGCAGCCGAGAAAAAGAACTTTAAGATTTTGTGGTATGTTCCTTCTGGTTTGCGGGCCATGGGTTTTCGGAAAGGACTCGGCAAACTGGTTCGATTGCCAGGTGATCTAAAGGGATTAAAAATCCGGACCACCGCTGCCGTTACCCCCCAGAAAGCATACAAGCTGTGCGGCGCCAGTCCCACACCTATTGCATGGCCAGAAACTCCTTCGGCGATGCAGCAGGGTGTAGTTGATGGCTTGGATTCCAGCCTGATGGCGCTTCACGGCGCTGGCATCTCCAGCACCATGGAATCGGCCACTGACGTGAACCACTTGCTCGATTGCGGTTGCCATTTCGCCAATCTTGAATGGTACAACAAACTCTCAGTGGATCAAAGGCGAATTATAGAGGAAGCTGCCGATGAAACCAACGATTGGATGGTTGAACGTTATGCCGGGATCTTCAAGAAAATTGAAAAGGTTTACAAGGACATGGGGATTACTCTGGTTAAGCTGACCTCGGATGAGCGTGAACAATGGAAGAAAACCATCGGTCATCAGCTTCCGGTGTGGGATGATCTGAAGAAAAAGTGGGGAAAGTCAACATATGACAGTCTGGTTAAGGTGATCAAAGGGGCAAGTCAGTAACTGCGTGCCCCCTATATGACCTTAGGAACTTTTATGCAAACAAAGAACTTAAATACCCCGTTTTGTAAATGGGGATGAAAAGTTTGCCTGTCTAAGGCATGGATAAAATACTGTACTAATTTCATGCAATCGAAGAGAACAAACCAACCGGTCTAGGATATGAAATAGTATTTGATATGAATAACGGAAGTGGATCTTGAGAAAAGATCTCAGAGAACGAACAAAAGAGATCGTTGAAGAAATTTCCAAGAATCACGATTTTGACATAGATGCCCTTGAGATAGCTCAAGACCATGTTCATCTCGTTCTGTCCTTTCCACCTCGGTACTCGATCTCCAGAGTGGCAGGGATGGTGAAGAGCATCAGTGCCAGCGTTATATTCAAGGAGCATCCAGAAGTAATAAAAGAGCTGTGGGTGGAGAGTTCTGGGAAGACGGAGATTTTGTTAGAACCGTTGGCGACAAAGCAACCACAGAAGTAATCAGGAAATATATTACGTACCATCGCGAACAAGAAAAATCTCCCACGCAGCTAGAGTTGTTTTAAGATGCCCCGCCTTAGGGCGGGGTAATTCACTCAATAACAAGAAAAAATAGTGTGATCCATGAAAGGCAGGGCTCAAGAGTGGCTTTATCTCCTTGACAAGCATTTGGAAGAATGGCTTCTCATCGCACTCATCCCCGCATTTTCAATGATTATCATCGCGGATGTATTTCTTCGTTACTTATTCGACTATTCCACAGACTGGGGAGGAGAGATGTCCCGCTATCTGTTGGTTTTTACATCCTATATCGGTGCCTCCCTGTGTATTCGGACTCAGAGGCATGTTCGAGTCGATATAATTTTCAGGTTGGTGGGACCGAGCACCCAGAGGGTGTTGGATTTCTTTGCGGATGTTTGCTTTGCCATCCTTTGCGGGTACGTTGTTGTCTTTTCCTTAAAGGTTATTCAGTTGCATGTCAAATATGGAACACCATCAGCCAGTTTGACATTGCAGAACTTGGGGGTGACTCTGGCCATTGCGTATACTGCTTTGCCTTTTGGCTGGGGGCTGATGGGATTCCGGTTGATACAGCGAATGGTTCGAAATTTGGTGAAAAGGAGGAGGTAATCGGCTTTGCATGCGGTTATTCCATTGATCATCACGGGTTTGCTGCTGGTGCTTGGTGTCCCGATTGTGGTCTGTACTGGATTGGGAACTGTGGTTTACATTCATATGAATAATTTTCCCCTCATCAATATCGGCCAGGTTTACTTTACTGCCATCGACAAGTTCCCTTTCCTGGCCATCCCATTGTTTGTCCTAACGGGGCACCTGATTTCAGAATCGGGTATTGCTGGGCTTTTGGCTCGCTTCTCTGGGGCATGTTTTGGTTGGATTCGGGGGGGCTTGGGGCTGGCGGCTCTGGGCTCTTGCGGGCTTTTCGCCGAGATCAGCGGCTCGAACAGCGCTGATGCTGCCACCATGTCCAAAATCTTCGTGCCCGAAATGAAAAAGCTGGGCTATTCCGAAGAATATTCTGGTGCATTGGTGGCTGCTGGTGCGTGCACCGGCATTATTATTCCCCCGAGCATCACCTTCATCGTCTATTCGTCTATGGCGGGCGTTTCTACGGCGGCTATTTTCATTGGCGGAGTGCTGCCGGGTATTCTTCTTCTGATTGCCATGGGTCTCATGCACTATCTCTTGGTCAGGGGGAAAGGAATTGATCCACCGCAGCGGTTCTCTCTGCACAAATTCATAGTCAGTGCTTGGGATGCAAAATACGGCCTAGTGGCCCCGGCTATTATACTGGGCTCTCTCTACACTGGTATTGCCACCCCCACTGAGGTGGCGGGCATTGCTGTTTTGTATTGTGCTCTTGTGGCAGTGCTTACCGGAAGATTAAAGGTTCGTGAGCTTCGGCAACCTCTCGTCGATACTGGGATGTTTACCGGGATTATTTGTCCAATTATTGCGAGCATGACGTTGTTTGCGGAACCTCTTATGATGGTCAGGTTACCCGATTTGCTCATTAGCTCGATGCTCGCAATTTCCAACAATTACTGGGCGCTGATGGTGATGATGGGAGTGATCATGATAGTGGCGGGGTTTTTTATGGATGCCCTTGCCAATCTCCTCATCCTTTTTCCCTTATTCTCTCCAATAGTGGCTAAACTAGGGATCGACCCCTTGCACTGGGGAGTGATCATGCTAACCACGCTGACGGTGGGCTTTATTACCCCTCCGGTTGGCGTCAACTTGTTTGCCGTCTCTGGTATTTTTCCGCATCTGACTGTTTCACGACTATCTGCCAAGGCATGGCCTTTTACGCTTGCAATGATCTTTGCTCTAGTGGTGATATATCGCTTCCCATCTGTCACGCTTTTTCTGATTAAATACATGCTCCATTAATAAAAGGAGGAAAGCAGAGTCATCATGGACTGATCTTATTGCAGATGAGGAAACCTCGAGCATAGGGATGTTCAAGGAGATGCGGTTACTCGCAGGCTTAAAGGGCAAGCCAGGGAGAGAGGGCAAAGGAGCTATAAGAATACGAAGGTTGGGATGAAAAGCGTATCAGAAAAATGCTGGGCAGCTGTGCTTTATGGACCAGAGGATATGCGCTTTGAGCAAATAGATATTCCGGAGATAGGGCCTTATGACATCTTGGTTCAGGTTCGGGCTTGTGGCATCTGTGGTTCAGATCTTCATGGTTACCTAGGAGCACATCCGAGCGTGGTCATGCCCCGAATTATGGGGCATGAGTTTTCGGGCGTGATTGCTGAACTTGGAAAAGAGGTCAAGGAATTTAGAAGGGGTGACCGCGTGGTTTGTGACAATGAGATCAGCTGTGGCTCTTGCGAGCAATGTTTGCAGGGAAATCCCAATATCTGCTCCCATATCAAAACGATCGGCTTTACTCTTGATGGTGCCTATTGTGAGTACGTCAAGGTTCCCCATCGAAATGTTTATTCGCTCCCCGGAAATGTCTCCTTTGAGGACGCCACATTGGTCCAAACACTCGGAGTTGCATACAACAGCGTGAAAAGAGCAGAAATATCCTTCAATGACTGGATACTGATCATGGGTTGCGGCCCGATCGGGCTGAGCGTTCTGATCCTGGCGAGGGCGGCTGGAGCGAGGTTGATAGTAGCGGATATGGTTGATTATCGCTTAGACAAGGCCAGAGAGCTCGGTGCCGATGTTGCTGTCAATACCGAAAAAGAGGATTTGCTTGACCGGGTGATGGAGCTTACAAAAGGAAGAGGGGCGGATAGAGTGATCGAGGCGGTGGGGGGCAGTCAGGATGTTACCATCGGTCAATGCATTCGGAGCGTCAAAAGAGGGGGGCTCGTGGTTCTGGTGGGAACCTTCGCCCAAGACAAGGCCACTTTGCCGGCAACATTATTTAAGGATCGCCAAATCGAGCTGAGGGGATCCAAGGCCTACGCAGGATGGAAGGCATTCCCCGAGCTTGTCAGCATGATAGCAGAAGGAAAAATCGCTGTATCAGCAATGATCACCCATCGCATGAAATTAGTGGAAGTGGAAAAAGGATTGAAGATGATGAAATCCAAAGAAGATAAAGTAGTAAAGGTCGTGGTATCTCCATGATAAAAATCCTCTTCCATGGCGCATTCTTTCGGAAGGACGCCTTATTGAATTACTTTTTCAATAAAAGCATTTATTTAGGCCTTTAAACGGCTATTATTCCTTTTGATCATTTGAAAGGGGAGAGAAAATGAAGAAATCTGTTCTAAGCTCTAGTAAACTGGTGAATCCTTATGGGGAATACTACTCCCTGGCCACGCGTGCAGGCGATCTGGTGTTTCTCTCGCTCCAACTTCCTGTAAACGTGGAAACCGGGAAAATGGTGACCAGTTACGATGACCTTGAGGATGCTGACTTGGAAAGGGTCAGGGAATTGTCTACCGGTTTGCTTACCTCCGACAGCCGCGAGGGGCCTGCCATGGCTCAGGTGTGGCAATGTTACTCCCAGACTGCTGTTTTTTTGGAAGAATTGGGCTCCTCCATCGATAACATTCTGTTTACCATGTTATTTTTGACTGACATGCGGGACTATCCCACCTTCACCAGGTCCAGGAGGGCCTATTTCGCCCCTGAAGTGCCTCCTGCCAGTACTAGCGCCATGATCAAAGCCTTGCCTCACCCCAAGATGGTCTTCGGTTTCGATGCTTATGCCTTCATACCTGATATGAATCGGCCTGAAATACGTGTGGTTCACATCAATGAAAGTCGGCATGTGAAGCATCTTAAATTGTCGGATTACGGACTTGCGACTAAAGTCGGGCCTTATCTATTTGTATCTGGAGTGGTACCGGCTCAGCCCGAAAAGGGGGTTTTCGTTAAAAAGTTAGACGACCTTGGTGCAGTCGGAGAGGGTCTATCCACGGGAAGCATGTACAGTGATAGTTTCGAAGGTGCCATAACTGCGCAAACCCACATCATCTATGAAATCCTGAAGGGGATTCTCGAGGAGAATGGATCATCCTTTGATCACGTGCTCAAGAGCGTCATATACCTTACAGATATGAGATCCCTTCCCTCGGTGGAGCGGGTCTCTCGTATGATGTTTCCCCGTAACAAACCGGCCACGAGCATTTGCGGAACCTTTCAGCAGGCGCACAAGGACTTCTTGATGGAGATCGAATTGATCGCCGTGATGCCCGATGTTCCGGAATGTCCAAAAAAGGAATCCTTTGACTCTGAGAGGCTTTCCCCCAAGACGGGATACAATGCGGGGATTACTAAAGCTGGCCAGCTTCTATTTACTTCGGGCATTATGCCTGTGGATCCCAAGACAGGAAGGACTATTTCGGGGCCAGAAGATATTTCAAAGCTGGGAAAAGGAGTGACCCCAGGATCAATGGTTCTTGAAGCATTGGAAGGGAACATTTCTTCTCAGGCATGGTATGTCCATTATGTATTGCAAGAGGCCTTGAAAGCTCATGGATCATCAATGCGGGATGTTCTCAAGGTGAATCTCTATTTGAATGACATGAAGGATTTCCCTTTGGTGGCGCGTATCGCTAAGGAATTCTTTGGGGATTCCCCGCCGGCCATCACACCGATCCAAGCCGCCAGTCTGCCCCACAGAGGTGTGCTTCTTCAGATGGACGCCATAGCTTTAGCTCAAAAGGATTAAGGTATATACATTATAGTTTATTCTAGTGTACACCATGATCAAAAAAACCTCAAGAGACTTCCGGATGATATGTTCAAAGCGCTCGAGTCCGCAGCAAAACGAGAAAATCGCTCCCATGCTCGACAGGCATTGGAAATTATCCTTGAGAACATTAGAAGAGCTTCTGAAAAGGATTTGCCTATTTGTCAAGATACCGGTTTTCCCGGCTTTCTTCTGGATGTGGGCCTTTTTGCACTGAAAGCCACGATGCGGCCTCTGGGAACAAGAAACCCTGTCCAGCATATCGCCGCCTTGGATAGGAGGTGAGGGATGAGCTTGAAAAATATTCTCAAGACCCCCCTTTCCTCGCAGGATGTCCGCGAGCTTACGGTCGGAGAAATGGTCTATCTCAGCGGGGAAGTTATCGCCATGAAAACCCCAGGCTATGCCCGGGCCCTTGACATGGCCTCAAAGGGAATGAGTTTGCCCGTGGACTTCGAGGGAGCAGCCATCTACCATTCCTTTAGCGCCTTGGAGGAAACCGAAAAGGGCATGAATTTGCTGTACATAGGGGGCACGCTTTCCTTTCGCTCCAATGCCCTTGCCCCTAAAATGATCGAGGAATTGGGTGTCCGGGCATTCATTGGGAAGATGGGTGCTCCCATGAGCGATGAAGCCCTGAGGGACATGGAAAAATATGGATGTGTCCATCTGGCACAAACCGGCGGTGTGCCGGCATATAATTCATCCCAGATCGAAGGACCGATTAAAATCTTCTGGAAGGACATCGTGGATGAAAAGTGCATGATCTATCGTGTCCACAATATGGGACCACTGATAGTTTCCATGGATTCAAGAGGCGGAAATTTTTTCCAAAACATTGAGCATCAGAAAAGGATATCCATAGAGAACATATTGAAAATGGAACATGGTTGAGCCTTCGCGAGAAGCTATGAAACCGTGAGCCATACGAGATCCTCTTGACAGAGGAAATGATCACAGGAAAGGAGGTGGGAGGTTCATCAAATTGTACCGGGTTTTCAGTCTGAAATTAACTAAAGGGTTACAAGAAAGAAGATTTGAAGAGTTTGAGAATTTGACATGGGGAGGGCATAAGAAAATGAAAAGACGAGATTTTGAAAAATCCATTATATAGAAGAGGATGATATCCTCTTAACTGTAAAAACTATTTTGGTCGAGAAAGGCCTTAGAGGCAAAGCAATAACTGGACTTGAAAAGGAGGAAGATACGATGGCTGATATATTAATAGAAGAAGGTATTATTGTAACCGTTGACTCCGAGCGAAGAATAATAGAGAACG
>CAZJXD010000069.1:0-27004 GCA_964549945.1 uncultured Desulfobacteraceae bacterium
AGCTTTTTTGTGTCTCGATAAAGATACCGACTATTGCGACCTAACAAAATTTCCCCGCTTTGTCAATCTAGAGAACCTTGCCCTGAGCTATCGTATTATAGAATCTCTGATGAAAGGTTGGGATGAAGAAAGGGATTGATGCGCTTGTAAAAAAAGGGCTTCGGGACAGGGTCAAGGTCATGGTTGGCGGGGCGCCGGTCAACGAGAAGTTCGCCAACGACATCGGTTCTGATGGATACAGGGCGGATGCCGGCGAGGCGGTTGAACTGGCAAAGTCCCTGATGAAATCGATCCACTAAGGTCTCGGAGCGCCGGGGGGTACCTGGATAGGCTCAAGGCTCATTGCCGAGCCAAGCTTGCGAATCCGGATATTCTTAAGCCATCCGTCGTTATCCTCTTCGGGATAGTCGCGACGGTAGTGTGCGCCCCTGCTCTCAGTCCTCAATAGCGCCGCGCGGCACACCATCTCACTGAGGAGCACCATATTTTCGAGTTCCAGGTATTTCATCAGTTCCCTGTAATCCTTTACGCGAACTCCCTTGAGGCTCGCGGCCAACCGCTCAATCCTCTCCAAGGCCTCTTCCAGGCCTTCCTTTTCTCGGATGATTCCCGCCTTAAGCCACATCACCTCTTTGAGATCCCGACGAAGCTCTCCGAGATCCCCTCCTGCCGCTGAAAGAAACGATTCGAGCCTATCCCTTTCTTCCAATATCCCTTTCTCCGGCATATCAGGTTGGCTTGACTCCTGCGCTTTCTGCGCTGCTCTTTCTCCAGCGACACCCCCCATGGTGAAGACCTCTGAGAGGGCATTTCCCCCTAATCGGTTGGCTCCATGAACCCCGCCGCATACCTCTCCCGCAGCGAAGAGCCCGGGCACGGTAGTTTCGGCATTTTCATCTATGCCGACGCCCCCCATACAGAAATGGGCCGTCGGGGAAACGAGGAGCTCCTTTTCGCCCGGCATGCTCGCGGCAGGAAGGAGATGACGAAGGGGGACAATCTCATCCTCCGGAACCGTGCGCATATCAACAATCACGCCTCCTCTTATGCCCCGACCCTCCAAGATCTCTTGCATGACGGCCCTGGTGAGTCGGTCCCTGGTCATAGCCATGGGGTCATCCAGACCATATTTGGCAATGATATCATCGCCAAGGGCATTCCTGAGCACCGCGCCGGCCTGAAAAATAAAGGCCTCGTAGAGGAACAACCTGCTTGCCAGAGCACCCAAGGCCGTGGGATAGAATTGAACGAATTCCATATCCCTGAGTGGAATACCTAGTTCAAAGGCCAAGGCATGACCATCGCCTGTCATCCCCGCCGCGTTGTTGTTGTGCAGGTATACCCGTGCAAAGCCACCGGTAGCGAGTACAATGCAGTTGGCAGAAAGATTTAAAAAGGTTTCATCTTGTGCAATCCCAGTTGCCCCCGCGATTCTCCCTCCAGAGCTGATTAGCCTGGTGATGAATACTCGATCCATAAACCGTACGCCGATTCTCTCCGCGTATGCCCGTAAGGGGATCATGTAATCCCTTCCCGAACGATCTTGGCCATGAACATGGCGAGGATAGCTGTGCCCTGGAGTATGCAGGACCCTGATCCTGCCTCCCCTCTCGGAAAATTGCACCCCGCACCTCTGGAGGAATTCTATCTGACCCACTGCCTCCTGCGTTACTATCTTCAATAGTCGCTGGTCGTTTATGAACCGGCCACCGATAATGCTATCCCTCAGATGGGCATCTGGATTATCCCGTGAATCTCGCCATCCCGTTGCTGCAGCGAAGGTGCCCTTCGATATGTAGGTGTTGTTCCCATACCCAACGCGAGATTTGGAAGCCAGGGTTACCTCCACACCTCTCTCCTTGGCCTCGATAGCTGCCCTGAGGCCTGCACCGCCTCCCCCTATTACCAATACATCGGACCTGATCGTTTCGACGTTTCTAAAGGACATTGTGGTAACCATAATAGATGGATACTTTCTATACCTTACAAGTACACGAGTAATAAAGCGAATTCATTCATTGAAATCAAGTTCTAATCGTGCGTTATCACTTGTTGCGAGCATTTGGCAGGTATGGTAATAGAAAAATCTTTCTGACTCCTTCAAGTTCTCCTATCCCCAAAGTCGCTCATAAAAGGGCGGAGGAAAATGGAAAAGATTGCACCAGACGATATACCCCATATCATCGGTCCTCTGGCAAAAATCGGGATTGGCAATGCCTGTGCAGAGCCACAAACGCTCATTGAGAGCCTTATCAAGAACAAGGAGGCATTTGATGCTGTAGACATCTACGGGATGATTTACTACTGGACCGATCGATTCGTCAAAGAGAATCTCTGGGAAACCTTTAAGTTAAAGGTCTTCATGGTGGATAGGTTCACCGCTCAGGGGATAAAGAACGGCTCTACGGAATATATTCCATGCCGTTACTCGGCTATTCCGGAGCTTTTCACCAAGGGGCACATCCATCTCGATGTCGCCCTTATCTCTATCTCTCCTCCCAACTCCAGGGGCAATTGCAGCTTTGGTGTCTCATCGGATTTTACCACGGCCATGGCCCGATGTGCGAAAAAGGTCATCGCCGAGATAAACCATCAGATGCCTTGGGTTTACGGGGACAATCACATCCCCCTAAACGAGATCGATTATGGTATTGAGACGGACAGGAGGCTGCCACAGGTAAACCCTGAAAGGCTCACCGAACGAGACCGAAAGATAGGAGCGAGCGCCAGCCTACTCATCGATGACGGGGTTACGATACAGATAGGGCTGGGAAGGCTGAGCGAGGCTGTGCTTGCATCGCTTTCCGGCAAAAGGCGGCTCGGCGTGCACTCGGGGCTGCTTTCCGACGGTATCGTGGATCTCGTAGAAAAGGGGGCGATCGATAATAGCCGCAAGGGCTTAAAAGCCGGGAAAATCACCACCACCACTATGATCGGAACGGATAAGCTCTATAGATTCGTTCACCACAATCGTGCCGTTGAGGCCTACCCCTCCAATTATACGCACAATCTAATGACCCTCGCCAAGGTAAACCGCTTGCACGCCATAAACAGCGCCATCCAGGTTGACATGACTGGCCAAATCAACGCGGAGACCATGGGCAGCACCCAGGTGAGCGGGGTTGGAGGGCAGTCCGACTTCATCAACGGCGCAGCGCTCTCCGAGGGAGGAAAGTCCATCATCGTGTTGCCCTCCGTATCGAGCGGTGAGAGAAGCTCACGCATCGTCCCTTTCTTGGACAGGGGGGCCTCGGTAACGAGCCTGCGCCACGATATCGATTACGTGGTAACTGAACAGGGCATTGCCCATCTTCGTGGCAAGACCTTGAAGGAAAGGGCAAAGTCGCTAATCGGGGTAGCCCACCCGAAATTCAGGGATTGGTTGGAGTCCGAAAGGGCCAAGATATTCCCGTAGGAATTAGGATTCGATTGCACCAATATCATGGCTTGATGGAAAGGCGACACGCAGGATAAATAAAGCATTACCGCTCATAAACAAGGTAAGATCAACTACAGATCAAGGGAGGGATCGGATAGATGGATTTTGAATTAGACGATACCCAAAGGCTCATGGCCGAAACGGCCGAGCGATTCGGAAAAAAGGAGGTCATCCCCTGGCTTGAGCGGGAGGGAACGCTCATGGAGATGATACCCAAGATGGGAGAGGTTGGTCTTTTTGGGTGCGCCTTTCCTTCCCGTTACGGGGGAAGCCAGGCGGGATTTCTCGCGCACTCGGTGGTGTGTGAGAAGATCTCCACCACTGATTCAGGCCTCAGGGCCCCCTTCAATCTCCAGGCCCTGACAGGCCCCTACACCATCATGGAGTGGGGAAGCGAGGAGGCCAGGGAAAAGTACATCACCCCGCTTGTCCTGGGAGAAAAGATAGGCTGTGTCTGCTTCTCGGAGCCCAACGCGGGATCGGATCTGGCCTCTATGGAGACGAAGATCGAGGATAAAGGGGATCACTTCCTCGTCAACGGCACCAAGACCTGGATCTCCAATGGCAATTACGCGGATTATGCGATTGTGTACGGCACCGTGGACAGGAACCTGAAGTACAAGGGAATATGCGGGCTCATTGTGGAGACGGACCAGAAGGGATGGCATGCGAGCGAGATCGATAAGCTGGGGGACAAAAACTCCCCCATTGCCGAGATCTTCATGGAGGACGTGGTGGTGCCCAAGGAGAACCTCCTTGGGGATCCGGGCAACGGGTTCAAGGTCGCCATGACCGCCTTGGACCGCGGCCGCATCAGCGTCTCCAGCGGTGCGTTGGGCGTGGCCCAGACATGTCTTGATTCCTCAATCAAATACGCCAACGAGAGGGCCCAGTTCGGGCAGCTTATCGGCCGATTTCAAATGGTGAAGGCGATAATCGCCGATATGGTCTCATATGTTGAGGCTGCCCGCTTCCTGGTGCGAAGGGCAGCATGGCTGAACGATCAGGATCAACCCTTTACCAGGGAGGTGGCCATTGCAAAGTACTTTGCCGGAGAGGCGGCGGTGAAATGCGCCGGGTGGGCGATGGAGATTCATGGCGGCATGGGGTATTCCCTGGAGATGCCCGTTGAGAAGTATTACCGGGACTCCAAGCTCTACCAGATTGGAGAGGGCACTGCCAATATCATGCGGCTTATAATCGCCGACGATGCGCTGGGTTACAAGAAGGCCAACAGGCCCCGGCTCAAGGTACCGAGCGACTTTAAGGACTTGCAGTAGGTCTCCGGACCGGTAATCAAGGTGAGGTATATCCAAAAGGAAAACGAATCCGAACTAAAGGAAAGGGGCACGAGATGGCAGGTCCACTTGAAGGAATCCGAGTAGTCGATCTTTCCCGTATCGTTGTCGGCCCATACTGTACCATGGTCTTGGGGGACATGGGCGCGGATGTAATCAAGATCGAACTGCCGGGAATAGGCGATGAGACCAGGATGTGGGGGCCGCCCTTTACCGGCGGGGAAAGCGCTTACTATATCTCGCTGAACAAAAACAAACGAAGCCTCACCCTGGATTTCAAGAAGGCGAAGGGAAAGGAGATATTGAGGCGGCTCATCGCCCTCTCGGATGTCCTTGTTGAGAACTATCGAATGGGGACCCTTGATAAGGCGGGGTTCGGCTATGATGTGGTAAAGCAGCTCAATCCCCGAATCATCTATTGCAGCATCACCGGGTATGGCCCGACCGGCCCCATGGCTCACGAGGTAGGGGTCGATGTCGTAGTGGCCGCCGAGGCAGGGCTGATAGGTATCACCGGCGAGCCGGACAGGCCTCCCTCAAAGGTGGGCGTGGCGATCACCGACATCCTCACTGCCCTGTTTGCCCAGGGCGCAATCGCGAATGCGCTGTATCACAGGGAGAAGACGGGAAAGGGGCAAAGGCTCGACCTCTCGCTCTTCGAATCCCAGGTGGCAACCCTATTCAACCTCTCCCAGAGCTACCTCGTCTCAGGCGTAATCCCTCAGCGCTGGGGTTTAGCCCATGCGAGCATCGTGCCCTACCAGGGTTTCAGGACCAAGGACGAGGCCTACATTATGGTTTCGGTGACAAGCGAGAAGATGTGGGAGAAGTTCTGTCAGGTAATGGGGATTCCGGAGTTCATCAACGACCCTCGATTCGATGAGAACAAAAAGCGCGTGATGAACAGGGACCAATTGGTTCCCTTACTCGAGGAAAAGATTGCTGCCGGGGATTCCGATGAGTGGATTTCTCAATTTCGAGGCGTGGGCATTCCCTGCGGCAGGGTGAACGCCATGGACAGGGTATTCGGTCATCCTCAGATACAGGCTCGAAACATGCTGGTGGAGCTCGAGCATCCTACGGCTCAGAAGGTCAAGTTGGTGGGTGTACCGGTAAAATACTCCGAAACCCCCGGCTCGGTCAGGCTGCCCCCTCCCCTTCTAGGCCAGCATACCGATCAGATCCTCTCAGAACTCCTAGGATACTCTCAAGAGGAGATTGACGGCTTGAGGAAGGAGGGGGTGGTATGACTGGTGGGCTTTCTGGAATGTGACCTTGTCGGGGAATATCTCCATGGACATTCCACGCGAGATGGTGCTCGAATCCATATGCCTCTTTGACCGAAAAGCGCTCATCTTTTCGATGGCAGTGCTATAACGGCCGAGCCTGGCGCCACCTTTACTCCATCCTGGTTCTCGACCCAGATATCGCATTCCACGAGGTTCTCACCGTCCTCCTGATACCTCCTCACTACAGTGCCCCTGCCTGTAAGGGTATCACCGGGAAACCCCATTACCTTGACGGCATAGCTCAGACTCTTGAGGCTTCCAGGCTCCCCCGTCCATTTGTTGATCATCGTGGCCAGAAACGCACCGAAGTAGGGGGCGGGGATGTTGGCATCCCGAAACCCCTTTCTCTGCGCGTATTCCTTGTCCAGGTGGAGCAGGTAGAAGTTCCAGGCAACCGCGGCATACCGGATCAGCTGCAACAGGTCTATCTTTTTGCTCAATTGAGGGATCCGGGTGCCGACCTCAAGGTCTTCGAAATAGAGCTGCTCCATGGACTCACTCCCACATTACTTCAGGAACATCATTGTCTCACGACAGATGCCGAGAACCGTTCCCCTCTGATTCGTGTAGGTGGTATCATACACGATAAAGAGGATCTTTCCCGCCCTCTTGCTCTGCTTTTCGTAAATGTCTACTATCTTTCTGGTTCTATTCACGATATCTCCCGGGCGTGCTGGCTCAAGAAACCGATACTCATTGCCCCCACGGACCGCATTCATGCCCGGTATCGTGACCCTTGAGAGATCCCGCCCGTCCTCTCCGATCTCGGTGAAGATATCGTGGCTCACATCGAAGATAAAGGTCGGAGGTGCGATGATCCCCCCGTATTTGCTCTTTCTCGCATACTCCTCATCGAGATAGAGGGGATTTAGATCGGAGATGGCCTGGGCGTAGCGCCTGATCGTGCTTCTATCTACGAGCTCCTTTCCGGGGAAAAACTCCTCCCTCCCCCGCATCGCCTCTATCTCCGGGATGATCAAAGTCTCCTCGCTCATGCCTTTATCTCCTCGTTTAGCCCCATTCTTCCCTAGGTACCACTATTTAGCAAATGACCCTGACGCTTCATCTCAGGGTTATCCATGAAAGAAACTCACTGTAGAGCATGGGGATGTCTTTTTTTGCCTCATGCCCCATGCGTAGTGCACCGGCAGGCCCCTATAAATCGGGGCACCTACCGCCATGTTATACAATAGTCAAATCCGCGTTGCGCGTGTGCCCCGATTTACGGGGCACGCTGAGGCCCCCTGTTCAAGGGCATGGAGCAAAAAAAGACATCCCCATGCTCTTCCGAACAGTTTCTCAGGAAATATAGCCAAAGAGCTCGGTCACATCTCCCTTCTTCTCCAGATTAAAGATGAAATCCGTGATAATGTCGGCATTCTCGATGAGAGATGATTTCTGGGAGTACTCCAGGCAGCTCCTAAACTTCGCCGCGCATTCATCGAAGCTCAAGGGCTTTGAGGGGCTCCCCTTAAGGGCATCTACCCTATGGGAAAATGTCTCCCCATTGCGCATCCGTATGGTCATGTGGAGGGTTGAGATATCATTGTCAGGAAGCTCCCGGTTCACCAATGCCTTAACCCTTTGGGCCAGCTCCGGAACAGAGGAGTTCGTTCTGATAGTATCGGTAATGAAATCGGTCAATGTCACGCTGCCATTGCGCAATGCCACAGCCACGGTATAAGGGATGCTGAACTGGGCATCAACCTGGGGGTTGGCCCTCACCTTGAAGGGAACGCCCACCATATCGGAGACCATCCTTGATACGGAAACCTCTACCTCTTCAATGCCCTCGGGATCTATGACATGGGAACCGGCTAGTTCCAGAGCGGCATCTATGGATGCGTGGGTCATGCGACAGCATGGATACGGCTTGATGCTCAGGTCCATCACGCCGAAGTGATCGCCGAGGCTCTCAGTCGCCCTCTCAGCAATCACCTTTCCCCTTTCATACAGGTTATAGAAGCCGTACTCGCCCTCGAATATATTGGTTGCCCCTGTGACACCCCTTGAGGCGAGGGCGGCGCTCAGAACGCCGCTTCTCGCTGAAAATCCAGGCTGCATCCTCTTTACCAGGCCCCCATCAACAAGACACTGTGCGTTGCCAGCGGTCTGGCTGTACACGACACCGAGGCTCGCCAATACCTCCTCCTCCGTTGCCTGTAATATCTTCGCTGCTGCCGATGCTGCACCAAATGAGCCACAGGTCGCCGTCCGTATCCATGAAAGGGGAGTGGTGATTGCCGAGGCGATCCGACAGGTGATATCAACTCCTAGGCAAACTGCGGTAATCAAATCCTTACCGCTTGTCCCTTCCCGAACTTCAGCAAGTGCAAGGGCAGCGGGAAGCGAGGATACGTGCGTGTGCATAGCGGAGCTGTCGAGGGTATCGTCAAAATCGAGGGCGTGCATCAACACGCTGTTGGCAAAGGCGGCATCAGGCGGCGAGGCCTTATCCCCATAGAAAATAACGGTGGATCCAGCCACATTTGACGACCATGTCCTCACCAGGTCAACCACCTCCCCGCATCCCGGCTCCCTGACCCCCGCCAAGCCAACTCCGATGGTGTCGAGCATGAATTTCTTCGTCTCCTCGACAACCTCCCGGGGGAGCCCATCGTAGTTCGTCTCGGCGACATACCGAGCCAGGGTATCGGCAATGGCATCCATACAATCACCTCCCATAAATTACAGGGCTAGGTCATAAATGAAGATAATCTGAGATCGTATATAGAGTTAGATTCCTTTGTCGTCCCGAAAATTTCGGGACTCCTCATAATGACATGTAACATGCCATGTTATGTTAGAATCGTACTGCTAGGCTGCAATGCCCTAAGGAGAAGCTCCCCCATATCCCAGACATTGATGCCTAGCTCCTTCTCGTATTTCTGGAGGTTAATGAGGCAGATGGGGCACACCACAAGGACATCCCGTGATATGGCGGAAAGTTCTTCTATTCTCGCTCTCGACACCTTTTCCGTCAGATCCCGAAAGGCATACTCAATGGGGCCTCCGCAGCAGGTTGTGTCGAGTTTCGTATTCTCCGGTTCTACAAGGGTAGCGCCGATGCTCTCGGAGACCCTCCGGAGCTGTTCAACCACCCCCAACTCCCTCGTCAGGTAGCAGGAATCGTGAATCACGAATTCCCCCTCCACGGATCCTTTGCAGGCCTCCTTGAGCGCCCTGCCTTTCTCAGAGACTATCTCCAGATAGTGCTTCACCTCGATTGTAAAGTCCTCGATATACCGTGGGTACACTTCCCGCAACATAAAGGTCGTATGGGGGTCAACGCCTATTACCTCCCTGACATTATGATCCTTGAGCAGTCGATACACCTCTCGTATATGCTCCTCGATATATGCGTCCAGGCCCAGATCGTAGAGAAGCACGCCGCTGTAAGGCTCCTGCTCATAGAGATACGCGGGCATTGAACCTACGGCTATTAAGGCGCTGGCGATACCCCTGAGCGCGTTGGTGCCCTTCGTCCTCACCTTCCCAGAGCCCAAGGCCCCGAGCCTTATGACCTTATCCCCCATGAGGCGGTTTCCCATATTCACCATTGCCCCAAGGCCGCTTCTGGAGAGCAAGGGCTTGGCCGATGCAACAATGTTCGTCACCTGTTTGATATAGGGTAGCATCTGATACATCCTCGCGGTGAAGAGCACTGTCTCTCCCTTTCTCGGGAGATGTAAATCCTTTGTCCACTCTGTCCAGTAAACACCCTTTATGCCGAGAGGGTCTCCCGTCCTCTGGATGTTGCCCTTGAGGGTAGTCAATACCTCTGAGACGAACCTCTTAGACCTTCTCATCCTTACCCCCCTTCACAAGCCCTCGGGAGAGGAGGTATTTCCCAAGCCTGATCAGGTATGAAACCTCCAGATTCTGCCCCTTCGCCTGACACACGCGATCGCAGCGACCACACTGGAGGCAGGAGTAAAGGCAGTACACGATCGGATCATCCTCATCCAAGGTACCGTTGAGAATGTATTTTATTATCTGGAGCCTCCCATAGGGCGCCATGCTCTCAACGCCTTCGGTAGCCTGGTACAACGAGCACGCATCCACACAGAACCTGCATGCCCTGCACTTCCCCGCCTCCTTCAGCAAGGTATCGACGATCTCCTCTCTGGCTAAATCCATCCCTGCAAGTTCCCCCTGTTCAGGATATCCTTGGGATCAAGGGCCTTTTTCATCTTCACCAAAACCTCGTAGACCTCCTTTTCATACCTCTTCTTGAGGAACGATACCCTCTGGGCAGTGAGCCCCCATTCACCTCCACAGCCTCCATACTTGATATTCAACTCCTCTGACCTCTCCCTCATCTCCATGGTAATCGCCTTTCTCACCTCGTTCGAGATATCCTTGGTTCGGACAAATGCATACGCGTGAATGGTAGGAGCACCGATATGACCAAAGGAGATGAATTCATTTCCCTTGTAGCTATCGAGATTCAGTATAAAGGACTTCGCCTCCTGGAAGGCATCTTTTAGTTTGTCCACCCTAGGGGTTATCTCGCTCCCAAAGGTCATCCCCAGGCGATACATATAATTGCCGGCCTCCGCCCTGCTGCTCCATATCTTATTCCACTCCTCTTGGTCAGTGACTATCTTCGTCTCGATGGGATTGCCCTGTTTTAGAAAATCCAGGAAGCTCCGGGCCTGAGCCTCGCACCCGACTCTGCTCCAGGAGTGTATTCTCATCATGGCCACCGCGCCTGTAGGCTCCTCGATGCCTACCGCCTCATAGCCTATTTTGGCCGCCTTCTCGTCAAGATATTCAAAGAAAAGCGGGGGAAAGATCCCTTGCTTATACATTTCCATGACCGTATCCAGGATATCCTCCGTTGTCCGGTAGGAGGCCACGATTTGCTGAAAATAGGGCAGCGGTACCAGCCTCATTCTCACCAGGGTTATCACACCCAGGAGGCCTTCCGAGCCTATGAAGAACTTCGTGGGATCGATGCCGGCTGGTCTCCTGGTTGACTCGGTTCCGGGGGTGATAATCTCGCCCGTAGGCAACACGAGCTCAAATCCCAGGACAAAATCGCCTGGCTTACCCAGCGCTGCATCCACCCCATGAGCACTAGTATTTACGGCAATGGTACCACCAATAGTAGCGACCAATTCACTTCCAGGAAATACGGGCAGCATGGCCTTATGCTTCTCCAGCTCCTTTCTTAACTGCGCGAGATGTACGCCCGGACCCGCTTCAAAGTATCCCCTTTCCGGGTATATCCTGATATCCTTCATCCTCGCGGTGTCCAGCACAATACCGTTCGTCTTGGGCCGCGCCAGCCCGACAAGGGACGTGCCCGAACCATGTATGTGAACTGGTATGGATTTTTCGTTGGCATACTTCAATACCTTCGAGACCTCTTGGCTGCTCGACGGCCTGACCACTGCGTAGGGGATATTTTTCTCCTCCACATCCCAGGGCATAGTGTCCTTCGCATACACCACTGAGGTGGGTTTATCGGTAAATACATGCTCTTTCCCCACAATCCCCGAAAGATCCCTTGCGAGTTTCCTTACATCAATGTCCATGAAAACCCCCGGCTGAAACGCCCCCTATTCAGGGTTCAGTGTTCGGTGTTCGGTATTGTAAGTCCAAAATGGATCCAGGTTTGACTACGAACCTTAAGGTTGATTAGTTTCTTTTCACTGATCACTTATAGCTGTTTACTGATCACTTTATTTTCTGAACTCTGAACACTGAACACTTCATCACTTGTTCATCCTCCCTGCTCCAATACCATCCTAATTGCCCCCTTTGGACATACAAATGCACAAATTCCGCACCCCTTGCAGTAGTCTAAATCAATGATGATCTCGCCCGTCACCCCATCCCTGGTGATAGCCAGATCGGGGCAGAGCAGCCTGCATACATCGCAGGCCTCGCAGCTCGTGTTCATCAGACATCTGGACGCCTCATGCCCTGCTTCATCAGGAGTCAGGGGGAAATCGTGCCGTTCAAAATCCTTCTTCGGCGCTTCTCGTGCCTTCCCTCGAGGCCTCGTTTCCCTCACACAGGTCGTATTCAGCATCCTCAGCGCTCACTTCCCATCGAGATAGTTCATTACCCTCTGAGCGACGGCCTTTCCCGAGGCAATCGCCTCGACAATAGTAGAGGGTCCGCTCACCGCATCGCCTGCGGCAAACACCCCCTCATATCCATGCACCATCCCGGCCTCATCGCACCAAACCGCCCCATGCTCCGTTATGGCCGTGCTTTCTAAAAAAGACAACTCCGGGCGCTGCCCAATAGCGGAAATTATCGTATCTGCTCTCTCGCTGAAGGCACTCCCCTCTAAGGGAACAGGGCGCCTTCGTCCCATCTCATCGATCTCGCCGAGTTCCATCTTCACCAGCTCAACGCCTCTCACCCGCTCATCCTCTTCTATAATCCTCGTGGGGGCTTCCAGGTAGCGTATCTGCACCCCTTCGCGCAGGGCTTCCTCAATCTCCTCGGGGCTCGCCGGCATCTCCTCTCTGCCGCGCCTGTAGATAATGTTTACCCTTTCAGGACCCAACCGCAGGGCACTGCGGGCCGTGTCGAGAGCCGCATTTCCACCGCCGATCACCACTACCGTTCCATCCAGCTTTATCTCTTGTCCAGCGTTTATCCTGCGCAAGAAGTCCAGACACTCAAAACATCCACTGGCTTCCTCACCAGGCACCCCCAGCGCGAGGTCCTTCCACGCACCCGTGGCCAGAACCACCGCATCAGCGCCATTGCTCATTATTTCCCGTACTGTGAATATCTGACCAATGCGGACTGAACCTTCAAATTCAACTCCAAGCGCTTGAATAATATCCACATCATGTTTGATTACCGACCGAGGCAAACGAAAAGGCGGTATCCCTCCAACGAGCATCCCCCCAGGCCGATCAAGGGCATCCATAATCGTGACTTCAAGGCCCTGCATCACGAGCTCGAACCCGCACGCAAGCCCCGCAGGACCACCTCCCACAATCGCTGCCTTTTTCCCCCGTGGAACGTGTTTTCGTTGCCTTAGCAGTTCTACGACCTCCTCTTGGTGTTCCATCTCATATTCCACAGCGTACCGCTTCAATTCCCTTATAGAAACGGGCTCATCCCAGCTGCCACGAATACAGGCACCCTCACAGGGATGATGGCACACGTAGCCACACACCCCTGGAAGAGGATTATCCTGCCGTATCACGAGCAGGGCTTCTTTTACCTTCCCGGCCTCAAGCAACTGCACGTACTTCCGTACCTGCTGACTGATGGGACATGCATCCTCACATGGGGGGAGAACCTCTCGCCTCAACAAATCGGTATTCGTATACACGTATCCCCGGGCGGTGTCTCCCTCCAATCGAAGCTCGGGGAAGACCTCAGCGGGACACGCCCGCGCGCACACGCTACACCGCTGACACAACTGATTGTCTACGATCGGCCTGTGTGTTCTCCCCGTTACTGCCATCATCCTTCTCCCATGGAAAATCCCAACTTCGCGGATTCTACATTTACTTCAAGGAATTTCTCACTCACCGCGCTCTTTATTGCCGACAGCAGGGCTTCTCTGCTCACTATCCCGGTTGAGGCGACCCCGGCTCCCACCATAACGATGTTTGCCACCTGTTTCTGCCCTAGATCCTCAATAGCCCGCAGGGTTGCAGCAATACCTATCTGTGCAATCCCACGGAGCCTGCGAGGGGTCACCATCTGCTGTTCAAAGAGCACCGCTGCGTGTGGCGCGATATCCTCGACATATCTGTCATAGGCCTGCTGGGACATGGCGATGAGGATATCGGCCTTTATCACGTGAGGGAACACAATCGGCTTATCCGATATCACCACGTCTGATCTCGCATATCCCCCCCTGGCCTGTGCCCCATAGGAACTCGATCCGGCAACCCACCTGCCGTCGCGGATAGCGGCATGGCCCAGGATCACGCCCGCTAAAATAATACCCTGCCCGCCGAAGCCGCAGAGGCGAATCTGCTTAAGGCCCATCATCGCTGAACTCTCCGGTAATGATTGCATCCTTGAGCTCCTCCTTGGACAGGTGCGCAGCCTCTTCTTTGGAGATGCACCTCTCCATCAGCAGTTTCAGCATATCCACGGGGGAGTCATACCGATTCCTCCTGCCAAACTGGGTGGGACAGGGGGACAGTACCTCGACAAAGGTAAATCCTCGAGTGGTGAGGCAGTGCCTTATGGCCTTCACAATGGATATGGGCTGGGTTATTGAATACCTGGCAACATAGGGAGCACCGGCACCGAGCACCAGTTTAGGGAGATCAAAGGGGCGATAGATATTACCCCCCACGGTGGTGGAGGTAAAGGCGCCTACAGGCGAGGTTGAGGCTGCTTGACCTCCGGTCATGCCATAGATCATATTATTGGCGCAGATCACCGTTAAATCGGTATTTCTGCGTGCGGCGTGGATGAGGTGGTTTCCCCCGATAGAGGCGAGATCTCCATCTCCGCTGATGACCATGACGTTGAGCTTTGGGTTGAACATCTTCGCCCCGGTGGCGAACGCAATGGCCCGCCCGTGCAGGGTATGGAGGGTGTCGGCGTTAAAATGGGGACTAGGAATCCAACCCGCGCACCCTATCCCCGAGACGAAAAGCATTTCATCCATGCTGATCTTGAGCTCATCGATGGCCCGAAGGATGAGGTTCATCAATATCCCATGCCCGCATCCCGGGCAAAAGGGCGTTGAGTCAATTCCCGGACGGAGATATCCCTCGAGATCCCTTGCCATTACAAAAGGCTCCTCACCTTCTCAATTAACGTGGAGGGATGAATGACCTCACCATCTGTTTGGTGATAGGGAATTACCTCGCCATCCGCATATTTCATCACCTCACCCAGTATCTGGCCCCTGTTCATCTCGGGGACAAAGATCCTCTTCGCGGCGCCAAGTTCTCGAATCATTCGATCGGCAAAGGGCCATATTGTTTTAAGCCGAAGAAACCCCGCCCTTTTGCCCTCACCCCTGAGCTGATTCACCGCAAAAAGTGAGCTTCTTGCAGTAAATCCATATGAGACGAGCACCACTTCGGCATCGTCCAGATAGTATGGCTCGGCCTGAACGATTCTCTCCCTGTTTAGAAGGATCTTGTTGTTGATCCTCGCCACGAGCCTTGAGTGGGCTTCAGGGTCATCGGTCTTCCTGACTCCGCGCTCATTATGGGTAGATCCTGTGACCAATAGCTTCTCCCCCTCACCAAATGCGGGCATCGGCGGAATACCGTCTTCCCGTCTCGCCCCAAAAGGCGGCGCACCCGGTCGCTTTTTCCTCTCAAACACCTTGACCTTCGCCCTTACCTCCATCCTCTCCCTCAGATGGCCTATCGCTTCCTCGCCCATGAGAAATACGGGAACCCTATAATGCTCTGCAAGGTTAAAGGCCTCTAAAGTGAGATCATACATCTCCTGGACCGACCATGGAGAGAGCGCGATAACTTGATAGTCTCCGTGAGAGCCCCACTTGGCCTGCATAAGATCTCCGCTTGCCACCCTGGTCGCCTGACCGGTACCAGGGCCAGCTCTCTGGATATCGATAATTACGAGGGGGGTCTCCGTGAAGGCGGCATAGCCAATGGCCTCTTGCATGAGGCTGAAGCCCGGCCCTGAGGTGGCGGTCATGGCCTTTGCCCCAGCCCATACCGCCCCTATGACAGAGCAGATAGAGGCTATTTCATCCTCCATCTGCATGAATACACCGCCAACATCGGCTAATCGAATGGCAACTCTCTCCATGATCTCGCTGGATGGGGTGATGGGATAGCCCCCATAGTAGCGACAGCCGGCAGCGAGGGCGCCTTCCGCGGCTGCCTCGTTTCCGGACAAATAGTAGGTACCCGCATCCAATGCGCTTTTTATAACCCTAAAACCCATAGGCCTTCCATTGGATTGACTAGGCGGAGAGGATTTCCTTGATCTGCTTTTTTACCACATTTTCCACGTACCGAATGTGTCTCCTCAGTGACCTTTTCGTCTCGGAATAATCCCCTCTCTTAAGGATGTCAACAATGCCCTGATGATGCTCAAGCGAAATATCCCTCTGGCCTTCTTTACTGAGATAAATGAGCTGGTACCTCTTTAGCGGCACCGCCAGGATCTTATATAACTCCACCAGCCTATAGCTGTGGGATAGCTCCACGAGGTCATGATGAAAGCCGGAAATCACGGTAAAGGTATCGGGTTCCTTGCGAAGGTCGCTTTCGACCTCTAGGATCTGCCTGTACATCTCATCCGGTGATTTGATCGCCCTCTTCCGAATGGTATCGACTGCATGACACTCCAGGAGCTCCCGAAGCTCAAAAAGCTCCTCCACATCCTGAGGACTGATGTCGGTGATGTACGATCCTTTTCTGGGCAAGGTGGTGATGAGCCCCTCTCTCTCTAGGACCCTGAAGGCCTCCCTAATTGGTGATCTGCTGATCCCCAACCTCGTAGCGATCTCGGATTCGTTTATCTTCTGACCCGGCTTGAAGTCTCCGGTGAGAATACGCCTGCGTAGATCATCCAGCACTACCGCCATCAGGCTCTTAACCTCGATTTTATTCAACTCATCTCCCTCATATGTAGTAATATTATTAATCACGATCGTTCCCCCACGGTAAATAGTCGATTGTCGACATTTTTATGAATGGTGCATCCTTTGTCAAGGCAAAACATCATAGGCCAACCAAGAATCAATATTATCCAATAATTCAAAATAGTTATAAGATAGCTGACATCTAATGCTTTTCCATTTCATAAAAAGACCTCTGCCCCGTATACACATTGTTTGCCAAATCGCTTGACAACGGAGTATTCTATGATATGAGTAGTGCCATGCCTGAGAGAGAAAAAAAGAAGCCCGTTATCAAGGGGGAATGGTGCAAAGGGTGTGGAATCTGTGTTGAATTCTGCCCCAAGGATGCCTTGGTGTTGGATGAACAAGAAAAGGCTCAACTCGCATACCCCGATAACTGTAACGGCTGCGGAATGTGTGAGCTCCGATGTCCTGATCTCGCAATCGAATTAGAGGAGGTTGGGTGATACATGAAAAAGAATGTCCTTTTCCTGCAAGGCAACGAGGCGTGCGTAGAAGCGGCCCTCTATGCAGGCCTCGATTTTTTCGCGGGATATCCCATCACCCCGTCCACTGAGGTCGCCGAACTGCTTTCCTACCGGCTTCCCAAAAAGGGTGGGAAGTTCATTCAGATGGAAGACGAGCTCTCCTCTATGTGTGCAATAATCGGGGCCTCGCTCACCGGAAAAAAGACCATGACCGCAACGAGCGGACCGGGGTTCTCCCTCATGCAGGAAGCACTTGGCTTTGCGGTAATGACCGAGACCCCGTGTGTGGTTTTGAATGTACAGAGAGGTGGTCCCTCGACCGGCCTTCCCACGAGCGGAAGCCAGGGAGACGTCATGCAGGCCCGCTGGGGGACCCACGGAGAACACGCGATCATCGCCCTTACCGCATCGAATAACCAGGATGTCTTTGCCAGGACGGTCGAGGCCTTCAATCTATCCGAGACATTTAGAAGCCCCGTTATCCTGCTGTTGGACGAGGTAGTTGGCCATACCAGGGAGAGGCTCATAATGCCGGAACCAGGTGAAATCCACGTGGTAGAAAGGCTCAAGACTTCGGTCCCCGAGGGAACCGATTATCACCCCTATCTGCCCCGTGAGGATGGCCGGCTTCCCATGTCTGATTTCGGCCATGTACATAGGTATAATGTTACGGGGCTTGCACACGATATGTGGGGCTTCCCCTCCACCAATCCCGAGGTGGTGTATGAATTGATGCGCCATCTGGTAGATAAAATCCAGGGCCACACGCATGAGATCGCCATGACCAAGGAATTCCATGTCGATGATGCGGAAATCCTGCTCGTCTCCTATGGGGCATCCGCGAGAACCGCTCTTCATGTGGTGGAAGATAGGAGACAACGGGGCGAAAAACTAGGGCTTCTTGAGCTCCAGACCTTATGGCCGTTTCCCGATGAGATCGTCAAGAAAAGGTGCGCGGCAGTTGAGTGTGTGATCGTCGTTGAGATGAATATGGGCCAGATTCTTCATGAGGTGAAAAGGGTTTCCGGTAATCCCGCGAAGGTGTTTCTTGCCAACAGGATCGACGGCGGCTTTATTGCTCCTGCTGACATCCTGAATATCCTCAGAATAATCCAGGGAAAGGGGGCATGAAAATGGCGGTGAGGGACTACATTCGGGAACGCTTCTTTCCCCATCTCTGGTGCCCTGGGTGTGGTCACGGTACGATTATGGGAAGCATGATCCGTGCAATTGAGAACTTGGGGATAAGGAAAAAGGACATCGTTATCGTCTCCGGTATCGGTTGTTCCTCACGTATCTGTGGGTACCTGGATTTTCACACGCTCCACACCCTCCATGGAAGGGCCCTGGCTTTTGCCACAGGCGTCAAGCTCAGCAGGCCTGAGTTGACGGTGCTCGTTCCAATGGGTGATGGTGATGCCTTGTCTATCGGGGGCAACCATATCATTCACTCGGCGAGAAGAAACATCGATGTCACCGCCATTATCATGAACAACAGTATCTACGGCATGACCGGGGGACAGCACTCTCCATCAACAGGCTATGGCGATTTTGCCACCACTGCCCCCTACGGTAATATAGATCGCTCCTTTGACGTGGTGAAGCTCGCGATGGGCGCCGGGGCTTCGTTTGTGGCGAGGACCACCGCGTACCACGTGACCTCAATGATAAAGATAATCCAAAAGGCGATCGAGCATAAGGGGTTCTCAGTGGTGGAGGTGCTCTCTCAATGCCCTACCTACTATGGCAGAAAGAACAAATTCGCCAGTGCCGTTGAGATGCTCAAACACTACAAGACCCACACAACACCCATCGGAAGCAAGGAGAAGGAGAAGAATCCGGAGTTAATCGAACGGGGAATCTTCGTCCAACAACAGCTGCCGGAGTACTGCGAGGAATACGAGAAGATCATACAGACGGCATCTCAAGGAGGATAGAGATGGAAAGGCGCAGGATCATCTTCTCCGGCTCGGGAGGGCAAGGCGTGATCACCGCGGCAATCATATTCGCCGAGGCAGCGGTGCTCTACGAGGGCCTGAATGCCGTGCAATCACAATCCTACGGCCCGGAGGCAAGAGGAGGCGCGAGCAGATCCGATGTCATCATCTCCGACGCCGACATACACTTCCCCAAGGTGATCCAGCCGAATATCCTCGTGTGTCTCACCCAAGAGGCATACGATACGTTCTCCAGGCTTCTTCGACCAGGGGGACTTCTGTTGACCGATAATCACTATGTGCGACAAGGGGGAAAGGTAGACGCCAAACAGGTGGGGCTTGACATGTACCGATCGGTGATGGAGGAAATCGGAAGACCGATTGTGTTCAACATCTGCATGCTCGGGGCCTTTGTGCAGCTCAGCCAGCTTGTCAAGAAGGAATCGATCATGAAGGTGCTTAAAACCAGGATTCCCGCCGGTACCCTGGAGTTAAACAGGCAGGCACTGGAATTAGGCGTTCGATTAGTGATGGATTTCAAGCACTAAACCCTTGAAAGCGCAAGCACACACGGACAGAGACGGACAAATAGCTCCGAAACAGAGATTTCCCCGCCAATAGGTGTGATGAGCAAAGCGAACTAAGTTATGAACATGGATAAGGAGCACGTAGTCACAAGGTTTCCGCCGAGCCCGACGGGAACATTGCATATCGGCGGAGCGAGAACGGCGCTGTTCAATTGGCTTTTTTCTCGCCACCACCATGGAAGGTTCGTTCTCAGGATAGAGGATACGGATACGGCCAGGTCAACAAAGGAAAACACCGAGGCTATCATTGAATCATTGAGATGGCTCGGCCTCGATTGGGATGAGGGACCATATTTTCAATCCCAGAGATCGCATTTCTATCACGAGGCACTTGAAGAACTGCTGTCCTCAGGCAACGCCTATTACTGTCACTGTAGCCCAGAGGAGCTGGAGGAAAAGAGGAAAGAGGCGATTCAAAAGGGATTAAAGCCCAAATACGATGGCACATGCAGGGACAAGAATCTCGGAAAGGCACCGGGCGCCGTGGCCCGATTGAAAAGTCCCCTGACCGGGTCAACGGTGTTCAAGGATTTAGTGAAGGGCACTATCTCCATTGAAAATGGGCAACTCGACGACCTTATCCTCCAGCGCTCCGATGGCACCTTTACCTACAACTTCGCCGTGGTGGTAGACGACAGCGCAATGGGGGTGACCTATGTGATTAGGGGCGATGACCATATAAACAATACACCCCGTCAGATCCTTATCTACAAGGCCCTCGGTGAGCCAATTCCCCGCTACGCGCACCTGCCAATGATCCTCGGCCCGGACAGGGCACCTCTCAGCAAAAGGCACGGGGCGACCTCTGTGCTTGCCTATAGGGAAATGGGTATCCTGCCCCATGCCCTGCTTAACTCCCTGGCCCGCCTGGGGTGGTCCCATGGGGATCAGGAGAAATTTACCATCCAGGAGCTCGTTGATCTATTCTCACTCGATCACGTGGGAAAGTCAGCGGGAATCTTTAACATGGAAAAACTCCTCGACCTTAATGCGAAGTACGTCAGGGATGAAGACGACGATACCCTCACAGATCTCCTCACCCCATTCCTCCATACCCTTGGTTGCGAACAATTGAAAAGGGAAACGGTGACAGGGGCGGTCAGAACCCTAAAGCCGAGGTCCAAGACATTGCTCGAGATGGCACAGAAGTCTCTGTTCTATTTTAGAGAAATCACCTATGAGCCGGAGGCCGATGAGAAATTCCTGGTGCCTGAATTCTCAGGGCTCCTGGAGGAATTGCTCTCCGTTCTCAAGGGAGCTGTGGTCTTTACTGGGGATGAGTTGGAGCGCATCCTCTCCTTCTTCCTAGAAACGCACGGGATAAAGCTCGGCGTAGTTGCTCAATCCTTGAGGGTCGCCCTCACGGGCAAGACAGCGAGCCCGGGCATCTTCGAGGTGATGGAGGTGATGGGCAAGGTGGAAGTAGTGAAAAGGCTATCAAAGGCAATTGCGCATATAAAGGCTAAGAAGGATAAATAGCAGGAAAGGAAGAAAAATGGATTTCGAGACCATCCTCACCGAACGGGAAAACCACATCGGGATCATAACACTGAACAGACCGGAGCAGCTCAATACCTTTACCGCCACATTGGCAGATGAATTGAACCAAGCCTTAGTTGACATGGATAATGAGGGAGACATCAGGGTGGTGGTGCTCAAGGGAAATGGCCGGGTCTTCTGTGCGGGCATCGATGTATCGGTGTTGCCCATGAAGGGCATCTTGGAGTACCGGCCCTGGATACGGGCAATGGAGAAGGTAATCCTCACCATCGCGCATATGGTGAAGCCGGTGATCGTGGCCGCTCACGGTGTAGCGGCTGCAAATGGTGCCGGCCTGGTGGCAGCGGCGGACCTGGCCATCGTTGCTGAGGGAACCAGGATTGGTACCACGGCCATCAACGTGGGGCTCTTTTGCATGGGCCCGGCAGTTCCGCTGTCTCGTTCCCTTGGCAGAAAGCTCGCCCTGGAAATGCTCCTGACCGGGGATTTCATCGATGCCCAAAGGGCCGCCAGTATCGGGCTCGTCAACAAGGTAGTACCTCCGGATAAACTGATGGACGAGGCACTGGAGCTTGCGGCCAAACTCGCCTCAAAAAGCCCCATAGCGCTCCAGATGGGAAAGCAGGCCTTCTACACCATGTCCGACATGGGGTTCGAAAATGCCCTGGAATACTCGGATGAGATGTTCGCAGAGCTCTGCACGACCGAGGATGCAATCGAGGGGGTGAATGCCTTCAAGGAGAAGAGGAAGCCCGTGTGGAAGCTGAGGTGATCTCTCAGGACACCAACTGCTGTGCGACGAGATCCATATCGGCGAGGGTATTCTCGAAGACCCGATGCATGGGCATGGAATCCAGCTTGCCCGATAGCTCCTCGGGGAGTGGGTGAGCGCCGTTCAGAATCTTCCAGGAATTGACGTAGATCTTCTCAATAGCCTCCCTCGCAAACAGCCTCGCGACGGCCGACATGAACTCCGCTGACTCGGTTCTACCCCCTCCCCTTGATGCCGCCTTGAGGCATGTTGCCTTTGCCACCTCCGCCCATGTCATCATATCCGCCAGGAGAAACATCACATACTGGGATCTGGTAGCCTTGTGTTTCCGAGCGAACAGAAGGAGTTCATTCAGAAGCCCAATCGCGTGCGAGAGCAGAGGGCCCGCGGTTTCCCCCGGAAGACCTGAAAGCTCCCCTGCCATCTGCCGGTAAAACTCACCCTTGGTATGGACGGTCTCCCTGAGCCTAAACACGGAGATGATGTTCTGCTGAATCTCGCTCGTTCCCTCAAAGATGGTGGTTATCTTGACATCCCTTTTGATCTTCTCTACCCCGTATTCCCTTATATATCCGTAGCCTCCAAGGGCCTGAATCCCATCGTTGGCCGCGGCATCTCCTGCCTCGGTGGCGAAGTACTTCGCAATAGAACCCTCTACCTGGAGATCCTCCTCGCCCGAATCAAGCCTTTCTCCCACCTCCTCGATGTAGGCCCTAGCCGCCTCTAACCTCACCGCATGAGTAACCAAGAATTTGTGCGTGTAGCCCTGCTTTTCCGCCAAAGTAGTGCCGAACTGCACCCTTTCCTTTGCGTAGGAGACAACCCGCTCCAACGAGGATATTCCCGCTGCGAGGCCGAAGGTTGCAACCATGAGCCGGGTATACCCGAAGACCCTATTAGCCTGTTTCAATCCAATCCCCTCAATGCCACCCACAAGGCCTTCGGCAGGCACATACACGTCCTCCAGCGTAATAGAAGTCGTATTGGAGGCCCTGATACCATGCTTATCCTCATGCGTTCCCGGAACGAGGCCCTTTACTCCCCGCTCTATGATGAAGAAGGACGGACCTTCGGGAGTATCAGCGAGTATGGTGTAGAGATCCGCCACTCCACCGTTGGTGATAAACTGTTTTTGCCCGTTGATCCTGTATCCTTTGACCTCCCCCTCTTCGTTAAGCACCCGTTCCGCCCTCGTTTTGAGTGCCTGAACATTGGACCCCGCCTCTGGTTCGGTCACCGCATAACCTACAATGAGCCCTTCATCGGCGATCTTCCGGATGTACGTCTCCTTCTGCTCCTTTGTGGCCCCTACCCGAATAGGGTCCATGCCCAGACAGATGGCCAGAAATGAAGTGGCAATGGCCATATCTATCTTGGCCATTTCCTCCGACATCCTGGCGATCTGAGCGGCACTCGCCCCCAACCCACCATATTCTTCCGGAACAAAGATGAGATGGAGGCCAATATCGGGCCCAAGCATGAAACGGATAAGATCCTCAGGGAACTCCCCCTTCTCATCCATTTCCAATCTTGTCTCCAAGGATAATCTCTCCCTCTCGATCTTCTTGAGGGTATCAAGGACAATGGAGTATGTTTCCTGATCCATCATGATAGCTCGGTTTGTTTGGCTTGTTGTGTCTCCTGAGAAATGAAACACAGGAAAAAGCATGGAGATATCTTTTTTTGTCTCATGCCCTAGAAGTAATGCACCGGCAGGCCCCGATAAATCGGGGCACCTACCGCCATGTTATACAATAGTCAAATCCGCGTTGCGCGTGTGCCCCGATTTACGGGGCACTCTGAGGCCCCCTGTTGAAGGGCATGGAGCAAAAAAAGATATCCCCATGCTCATTCACCAGGTATTTTTAAAAAGGCTGAAATGTTACGGTCAGCATAGTTACAATCTGTAGAGCTCCTCGTCCAAGAGCCTTATCCAGTTATCCCTGAGGGCAGTGACGGTTCTATCCCTGTCTCTGGGTGCCACTCCCAGGATGAGTATCGCGGTTGCCTCTGTCCCCAATCGCGACAGACAGGGGTAGATATAATCCACGTTTATTTCCGCTTTTTTTAAGGGCTTCAAAATGGAATTGAGGCCGCCCGGGTGATTCGGCGTTTCACAGGCGATCACCTCTTCCTCCCTTACCCTGTATCCCCTCGCCTTCAGTACCGTGGTAGCCCTCTCTGGATCATTGGACACAAACCTCAGGCTTCCCTTATCGCCCTCTGCGCTCACATAAAAGGCGATGATGTTCACCCCGCTGGAGCCCAAAATATCGCTCACCAGCGATAGTTGTCCCGGCTCATTCTTCAAGACTAGATTGATCTCTTTCACAGGCATGTTCATTCTCCCTTCAGGATATGGGCAGCGCCCATCTCCAAGCCCTTCCTGTTGAGCTCCATCAGCTTCGCCTTCTTTCCCTTGACCACCTCCGACAAGGCATTCATCAAAGAATCGATGCGGGTAATGTTCGTTGCGCCTGCAAGCGCACCAAGCATAATCATATTTACTATCCTCTCGCTCCTGAGCTTCCTCGCAATGGTATTGGCCGGTATCTTAAAAACATCAATATCCTTCCTCACGGGCTCAATATCTATCAAATCGGAATTCAACAGAAGTGTCCCCCTTGCCTTGATCTGGCCTTCATACCTGATCAGAGAGGGCTTGTTCATGGCAATCATGTAATCCGGAAAGGATGCCACCGGAGAGGCGATTTCCTCATCCGAAATGGATACCGTGCAGTTCGCCGTGCCTCCCCGAACCTCGGCACCGTAGGAGGGAAGATAGGTGACGTGCAACCCATCCCTCATAGCGGCAACCGCGAGGATGTATCCCATCATCAATACTCCCTGGCCACCGAAACCCGAAAAAATCACCTTTGTAAGCATAGTGCGTCCCTATTTTAAGGCCCCCAGGTCTCCCGTGGTATCCTTGATGACCTTAAGCGGGAAGATCCTCGTCATCTCCGAGCCAATCCATTCATTGGCCAGAACCGGGGACATCTTCCAATTCGTGGGGCATGCGGAAAGAATCTCTACCAAGGAAAACCCCAAATCCGAGATCTGCACCCTGAAGGCCTTGGTAATCGCCCTCTTCGTGCGCGTGATGTTGCTCGGGGTGTTGACCGCCGTCCTTTCTATATACACGCTTCCATTGGCAATGGCCAACATCTCGCTTAAATCAATGGGCACCCCATCCCTCTTTGGATTTCTCCCGCCGGGGGTTGTCGTTGAGACCTGTCCCACAATGGTCGTGGGCGCCATCTGACCGCCTGTCATCCCGTAGACGCCGTTGTTCACGAAGATAACCGTGATGCGCTCTCCCCTGTTCGCCGCATGGATGGTCTCCGCTGTTCCAATGGCCGCGATATCCCCATCACCCTGATAGGTGAACACGATCCGGTCGGGCAGCGCCCTCTTGATCCCAGTGGCCACCGCAGCCCCCCTCCCGTGGGGTGCCTCTCCCATATCCACATCGAAATAATTATAGGCAAGCACTGCACAGCCCGCCGGAGGGATCCCTATCGCACTTCCCCTGATATCCAGCTCGTCGATAACCTCGGCAATCAATCGGTGAATCACACTGTGCCCGCACCCAGGGCAGTAATGAAAGATCGAGTCTTTCATGCTCTGCGGCCTGCCGAATACCCTTTTCATCTATTCCCCTGTTTCAAGTCCTTCTCTATAGTATATGTTGTTGATCACCTTCGCGATCTCATCCGGGGTAGATATAATCCCACCCGGTCTCCCATAAAAATGGACCCTTCTCCTTCCCTCCAGCGCTAACTTCACGTCCTCCACCATCTGTCCGGTGCTCATCTCGAACACCAGGAAATCACTGACCCCACGGCTCAACTCGATCAACTCCCTCTTGGGGAACGGCCAAAGCGTCTTCGGCCTGAACAGCCCCACCTTAAGTCCCATTTCCCTCACCCTCTTTATCGCACCCTTTGCGATCCTGCTCGCTGTCCCATAGGCAATTGTCACCAGATGGGCATCATCGGTGAAAAATCGCTCTGCCTGAGGAAGTTCCCTCTCGATCATCTCGTATTTCCTGAAGAGCTTCCAGTTGTGTTCCTCCATGGCGGATGAATCGAGGATAAGGGATTTTATGATCCTGCTCAGCCTGCCCTTCGCACCATCGATCACCCATGGCTTCGGTGGGAGAGAGGCTGGATCAATTGGATCCGGAAAGGTCACCGGCTCCATCATCTGACCCATCATGCCGTCTCCCAAGATCAAGGCCGGAGTTCTATAGTGATCGGCATATTCAAATGCCATGCGCGTGAAGTCAGCGAGTTCCTGGCCTGTGCTGGGGGCAAGGACAATCGTTCGATAGTCCCCATGGCCGCCGCCCCGTGTGGCTTGAAAGTAATCGCCCTGGGATGGGGCAATGTTCCCCAACCCAGGTCCGCCCCTCATGGTGTTGACGATTACCGCGGGGAGCTCTTGAGCGGACAGGAATGAAATTCCCTCCTGTTTCAGGCTTATCCCGGGGCTCGATGAGGAGGTCATAACCCGTTTTCCCGCCATTGAAACGCCGATAACCATATTGATTGCGGCTAATTCGCTCTCTGCCTGAATGAACACGCCACCGGCCAGGGAATCCAACGCGCCGGCCATATACTCGGTGAGCTCGTTTTGCGGGGTTATGGGGTATCCGAAATAAAAACGACAGCCGGACCTCACTGCTGCCTCGCCGATCACGTGCGTGCCTCGCATTAGCAATTTCTCAGACACGGTATACCTCAATGGCGATGTCAGGACACATGATTGCGCAAAGCGCACATCCCTTGCATCGATGTTCTTCTATTGCCTTGTCCTCCTCACTGTATTGCGCGGGATAGTACCCCTTTTGGTTCAGCGTATCGGAAACCGATATCAAGCCCAGAGGACATACCGATTCACACAGGTAACAGCCCTTACACAGCTCCTTATCTATCCTGATAAAACCCCTTCTTAATCTCTGAGCCATAGTCCAGGAGCCTTTTCTTAAGGATTCCCGAATTAAATGAAATTATATGATTATGGCTCTAACTCCGCAACCAGATTGCTACCAGGGATATGGATGTCTTTTTTTGACACCGAAGAGTTCCATGCTGTTGTGCCCGCAAAAGGTGCAGATGGAGGCGGGCGATC
>CAZJXD010000070.1:0-25807 GCA_964549945.1 uncultured Desulfobacteraceae bacterium
ATGTTCCTTTTATCTTTTTTACCCTCACGATAAGATCCATACGAACAATCCCGATAATTCTAAATCCTTGTCTTAGGCAAATATATAGTCCTTTTCAGTCTCTGCCAATAGATTTTATGAAACTCTATCCGGATTTTTATCCCTGCGCCTTTTTAACATTGGCGACGTTGATCCATACTATGATAGGCTAAAGAATGCTATGACCGGGCCAAAGGCTAAATATCTGGGCGCCATGATCGGGAGCGCCCTCGGCGATGCGATAGGGGAGCTCGCCTTCCGTTATCGCACCAAGGAGGACCTCTGTGCTCAATTGGAACAATTGGATGAACTCCGCTACACGGACGACACCGCCATGTCCATTGGCCTTGCGGAATCTATAATCGCCAAGGGTGATATTGATCAACAAGACCTTGGAGATACATTTAGAAAGAACTTCCTGAGGGAGCCCTGGCGTGGCTATGCCTCAGGACCCCCTACTATCTTCTCCATTGTTGAGAGATATAGCGTTATCTATCGAGAGGCGGCCAAGTCGCTCTTCGGGGGCGAAGGTTCCCTTGGCAACGGCGCCGCTATGAGAATCGTCCCCGCAGGGCTTTACTTTCACGACTCGACTGATCTCTACGAGAAGGCATGCCTTTCAGCCTCCGTTACCCATGCCCATCCAGTAGGTATAGACGGTGCCGCGGTCCAGGCGAAGGCAATAGCTCTTGCGGTGGATATGGATCCAAAGGAGGTATTTCCATCCAATGTATTTATCGATACATTGATTGAGTTAGCCAAAACCCCTGAGATAAGGGAGAAGATGCAACTCGTGAAGAGACTAATTTCCGAAAACACACTCCCGTCCAATGCAGCGGATCAACTGGGTCGCACGGTAGCAGTACATGAATCTATGCCCTTTGCCCTCTTCTCCTTTTTGCGCCACCCCACATCCTTTGAAGATTGCCTCTTATGCGCCGTCTTGAACGGTGGTGACCGGGATACCCTCGGCGCCATGGCCTGCGCCATCTCAGGTGCCTATGCAGGTATTGGGCCTATTCCGAACGGATGGATACAGAAACTCGAGAATCGCTCCCACATAGAGGATCTAGCCCTGAGGCTCTCGGAGATTAGATGACACAATCTCGGGTCGGACTGAGCTATCTTATTAATATTTCAGGATAAACATTCCCAAAATAGGTATTTTCCAAGCTTTAAGCCACCGTTTTTTGAACTTAAAATCCTCACCATAAGAAGCTCATCGATCTTGCCATGGACCAGTAATACCATATGCTTAAATCTACCCTTTTGTGCCGAAAAATGTCGTTTAAACTACGATATCAGATATGGTTTTCCCCTCATTTCAAATCATAACAGCTACTTAGCCCGGCCCGACTTCAAATTACCTCAGAGCAGGGTACCATGCCTGCTGACTTTCTTGTTGCTCCTCGGCGGCGTTCAATCCATATGCTCTGGGGCTTGTTTCACAGGCTCCCTACCCAGCAGAACCATGCCGAATTGTTCGTACCTTCGATCCCTGCTTGAATCCAAGTCATGCCAGCGAGCCATAAACTCGTATTCCTTGAGCCAGGTCCTGCGAAACGATGCCGGATCTTCGAAAAGTAACACTCCCCTTGCATAACCAATCACGACCGCGTAATGTCCGTCGTCATAGTCGTTCAGCCAGTCTTTCAGGGTCATGTATCTGTCAGCCCATGCTTGCAACAATACGATCACTGGATGCCCTTCACCAATGTAGCGTTTCACTTCTCTGAGGGACCAGTGCTGTCTTGCTTCCACGCGGAACCCCCTGGACTCGGCAACTGATATCATTTTATCCACGCGGGTGCCGTCCTTGCCCGTCCCCAGTTCCTTGATTAATTCGTCTTCGCGGATATCTATGCCATAGTATGCCATGACCGTTTGCAGGGCCTTGGCTCCACAGTCAAAGTCGAATGTCTGTCTTCCAATATGCAGGTTGATCATGGTACCCATCCTATCTAATTCCGCGGACCTTGCAATAGGCCTCGTAAATGGACTCTGCAAAAACACGACGCAACCTGTTGATAGCCTCAACGTTTGGCGTTCGATCTGGGTTCTTGTAAAGACGTTCGTTGGTCTCCTGAATGATTGCCGGTACTCGCTTGCCGACCCGACCCCTCGCGTTTACGGAATGTTCTGCACACACGTGACCGTATACAGTATAGTACTCGGAACTGTTCACGGTCACCTTTGCCTCAGGAAGCCTCTTTCGGAGCTCCGTAGCATAAGCTTCTACGTAAACATTGGGGGAATAGTACCTCGGCTTTTCGTCCAAGTAAGAGTGCTGGAAATTCATCAAATCGATCTGGTTGTCTGTGACTCCTCGGGCCGTTACCGTGGAATGTCCGTCCAGTAGAAACTCCACCCCGGATTCTATACAATCTTCTATGGTCTTATGGAAGGTCGTCAAATATTTCTTGGCAAGCACTTTTCGCAGTTCGTCGTCGGGTTCCCTCTGCGTCTTGTATATTGATTCACCGCGAACATCCTTCAAAGGCACACTGTCTTCCAAAATATAAGGATGTCGGTTTGCTTCAACGATTAGGCTACAGTAAGGGAAGACGACATGTCGATTTTCAAGCATATCGCGGAAATCGTAAAGCCAATTCGTGTACCAGTCCACATTCTGGACCAGTACGGGAAACCGTTCTGAAAGACTTTCCAAGGGGATCTCACCAGGAATCACAATACCGCTGTGCGGAATAACAACAAGCAGCTCTTTCAGTTCCATTCAAATTTCTCCAGATGAAATGCATAACACAGCCGAACGCAAAGGTGAGCGGCAGCTCCCATCCGCTTAAATCGACCCTTTTGTACCTAGAACTCACGCTTTAAGTAAGATATTAAATATGGTTTTTCCGTCCCTTAAAATCATATCAGCTCTTTAGCGCGGCCAGACCCCATATTCCTAACCTGATGGAATTGGGCACAGCGAAATTCCAGGCGGGGTTCATGCCGTGTGAATTACATGTCGCTTAAGCCAGTTTGTAAACGCTTCACGAGTGAGATTTCCTCCAGCAAGATCAAGGAATATTTGGACTTGTTCATCCACAGGTGCCTCAATCTCATACCTGTTAAGAATCAAGAAGGTTTCCATGGCCGCATGGCCAACTCTCTTATTGCCATCAACAAAGGGGTGATTCATGACGAGGGAAAAACAGAGGGCTGATGCTTTTGAAATAATGTCTGGATAGAGATCGGTTTGGTTGAACGTAATCCGAGGCTGATTGATTGCAGATTCAAGTGCTTTAATATTTCGAATACCATATGAGCCGCCTGAAGAAGAGATGATCGTTTCATGAAGCTCAAGAACTTCAAGGAGAGAAAGATAGCGCATTACGCAAGACGATCATAAAGTTCTTTATTCTTAGACAATACTCGATGCATTGCTGCTTCGAAGTCTGGTTCTGGCTGGGCAATTAGGTCTTCAATAGTTGCTGTAACAAACTGATCAGGCAACAGACCGAACTTATCTGCTTTTTGTCTAAGGAGTGTGGCTTTTGAGTCCTCAATTTCCACAGTGATTCTTACCATAACAGATTCCTCCAATTATCACGCTATATGCAATTTAGCACAATAGCATCCGGTCTTCAAATCTTTCCCTGTATAATGATTATTGTGTCCCCAGAATCCGAAAATCCTCACCATAAGGAGCTCGTAGCTCTCGCCATGGTCCTACAATACCATCCACTTAAATCGACCCTTCTGTGCCCAAAAACGCCATTTTAGTACGATATCAAATATGAGTCCCCGTCATTCCATATCATATCAGCCATTTAGCATGGTCCAACCTCCTATCGAATGGCGCTCGGTGGTCCTAAAGGCATCTTGCACGCAGGTCTCCATCTTGGCGACTTCTTCATCTGTGAGCTTCGCGAACGTGGTCTTGCGGTTTTTCTTCGACAAGCAGCCATTGTTCTCAATGCATACACGAATGAATAGGTCAATGAGGTGGTCCGGCATGTCCACTATGTCTTGGATGGCCGATTTAGCTTTATCATAGTCAAGTATAAAGTCCAATTCCGACACGAGTTCAATCTCTATGGTTTCTTGAATAAACCCGAAGAGTCGCTCGGCTATTGCGGTCATGTCAATGTACTTGTAATGGATATCCGTCTCATTCTTCACTGTCATTTTTCCGTCATTATCCAGTTCGAAATCGATCAGGGGCATCAATGGCTTTGAAAATAACTCAAGTGTTTCGTCATAATCTTTGATTTTCCGGAGCATTGTGGCCGAGACAGGAAAGATCAATCCTTCAGGTGTGAAGCCGGTCTGGGCCAGAATGTTGTGCAACAGAAAACGATGAATTCTGCCGTTTCCATCGTCAAACGGGTGCATAAACACAAACCCGAAGGAAATCGTAGCGGCGATAACGACAGGATGAAGTTCAGAAGATACCATACGGTCGTAGGTATAGAACATACCTTCCATAAGGCCTGGGATATCTTGCGGCTTAGGGGCCACAAAATGTATGACCTCACTTCCATAGCTGACCGTCTGACCAACGTAGTTTTGCCCATCACGAAAATCATCGTCAGCGAAGCGCTTGTCCACCGTTGCTTGCTGGAGTTCAACTAGGGCCGGCTTGTTGAAGAATCCTCGCTCATCCGCCAGCTTGAGCAGCTCCACGAAACGTGCGGCTCTCCTTTGGTCTGGAGTCACTCGTTCAATCTCAAAAGAAGACTTTGTCTCCTTGGTATACAGATAGGAAAGTGCCCTTTGCAGAACGTCGGCCGGATATCTCCCAACAATCTCCATGCTTCTCTCATCCAGATTGATGTTTATGTAGTTCTTCAGGGTCTCGGTTTTTCTGATCATGGGACAGAAGCGTCTGTCACCCAGAAGATTGTTATTAATCTTCTGCCGCTTCTCTGGTATGGGCTTTGCCGTGTAGTACTTACTCACATCAAGCAGATCAACATAGTTGGTTACCTTTGTGGCTGGCAGATCGAGTTCCTTGCCAGTGAGAAACTCATAAAGGAACCAGATCTTTCGTGCATACTTCCCGGCCGGTGCCGCTTTAATGAATGCTTCCAGTTCCTTTTCGTCGATTGCATTGAAGAGGAGGCTGAGTATTTCCAGATTGAGCCCTTCAAACTTGAGTGCAAAGGTCAGATGGCCGCTCAGGCCAGCACCAGGATCATACTTTATTGTATAGATCTCAGTTTTCCGGTGCCTGTCGATCACCGTTTTCCGCCGTCCCTTCTGAGCAATGAATGCCTGGGAATAGTGTGGCAAAACGTTGAGCGAATATCGACGGACGAGCTCGGAGTAACCAACAGGTTTCAGGCTTACAGTGTCGTTGAAATTTGTTTTTTTCATTGCTTTGATGTCAAAGAATGCTTTCAAATGTAGAAATAATTTTTCCTTAGGGCACTATTGTAGCAAAATTCATTTTTTTTGCAACAGATTTTTTTGGGTCTGGTATATGGGTCATACTTGTAGAAAAATGTATTTTTTCGTCAAAAAACACATTTTTTCTGCTTCTTGTTAGAAAATCGCATTTTCTGTGACATACAGGCAGGGGCACACCGCATTGATCATGATATGAAGGTAGGCCGAGCAATTGAGCGATCTGAATTATTTCGCAAAATATTAATATGAACTTTGCTTAGTGCAGCGGGACTTTCCCGACAGGCCCGCCCTGGCGCGACCTAAGAGGCTTTGTCTAGGTTTAGGTGCTGATCATTAGATGGCGGATATCATTACGCTTCATACAGATATTTCTTTCATCTGGTATCCGATTAGGAGGCTTTAACATCGTTAAGTCGCCACCATCTTAAAAGCGACGTGTAATTTCTCCGCTTCTGAAAGGGAGTAATTAAGTTTTTCAAAACCAATCACGCGGCCTGATTTGTCTTTCATCAACACTACTTCCTCACCAGTCTCTTCACACACATATTCTTCTTTTGGATCTGAGAACCACACGGTAAGGGTATTACCTTCCTTGTCATAATAAACTTTTACTTGGGCCATATATGTTCTCCTTCCTTTATTGCACTAATTGGGTAAGCTGTTGCAAGAGAAGGGTCACCATCCACCTCCGCCATAGTATAATTGAGCAGACGCATGGCGAGGGGAGGGGATTTAATACCTTTTCCTTTCGGGATTAGGAAAGGTTTAACTGTTTTTGTGAATCACCAAGGCGTTCGTTAATTCGTAGCGTGTGGTTGAATCGTTGCACGGCTGTCTGGTCACATTTTTGTAACAGATGCTCAAGATCTGAAGCGCTCTTTAGAGTGAAAAATTCTTTGCTTGGTGAGAAATATACTAATACGTATTTGTTACATTGCAGGGTATTAATAATATTATTCAAAGTGCCTTTACTCTTGCCATCCCACAACATGAAACCGTAATCAGCCTGCTCGCTCATTTCTTTATCTTTTACTGCGAAATAACTAAAGTCTTTTTTATTTCTATTTGAGGTAATGGCCTTTGTTTGCCAGTTTCCTAAGTTATTTCGACAGGTATTGCCCATGCAAAAGACGATGACGTTCTTATAGACTTTCTCGGCTAGGTATTTTTGCATGGCTTTGTCGGCACCATTAGCATCACCAATAAGTATTTGGAAATCCTGCGCAACTATGTTATCAGCGCGCTCTTTAATTGCCCGATTCAGTCGAGTCAGTTTGCGAGATCCTCCAATAAAAACTTTCTTCATCGTATTCTCCGGGTCATGGTCAAGGTGATGGTGTACACATTTCTTGCCTTCCCTTGTTCCAGAAGGACTCTCGTAACCGCATTTAGAGTTGCTCCGGAGCGGTAAAGATCATCGAATAACAAAACATTGCGCCCAGTAACAATGGGATCACGGACTTCGAAGACATCTTCTAGTATACGCAGACGTTGATCAAAATCAAATATTCTCTTCAGTTCCGGAGTCGATTTAACTTTTATCACGCAGTCTATACAAACATCGATACCCAAGGCTCTTGCTATTCCCTCTGCTACAGGCGGAACAGGCTGAAAGGCGCGGCCCTTCCGAGAGGGAGGTACAGCGACAACCAGGTCTAATGCCCAATTTTTCAACTTGATGAACTCAGTCGCTGTTGTGACGATTTCACCTAGTACAGATTTATCTTTTTTATACTTCAGCCTATACAATAACTCGCCGATCTCAGTACGCGTTGTCTCGAATTGTGGATGGCCGTATTCGTCATCGCCTATGTATTCACTGCGGATCGTATGGAAATCCAGCGCAAATCCCTCTTTCCAGTTGCCCCTGATTTTTTTGGGGTGAATCTCGGCCATTTGCCTTTGACACCTCCATATCTAAGATACTTTGAATTGCCGAAGAGGTGTATTATCTTATGGAGCTACGTGAAGTAATTGGTTATATCGAATTTGCTTTTCTTCAATGGATGATTTTAGAACCAGTCGAGGTGAAAGCGCCCAACGAACAGCCTTCTTCTGCTGAAAAAAGACACAATCCTCAACCCTCTTACTCTACCGAGGCTTCTGAAGGTGCGACCATGCTTCATCCTCCTCAGGCCGATTCCAATCTTCAGAAAGAGCCGTCTCGCTCAGGAGGGCCGTCTCAGCAATAGCGTGCGCTTCCTCATCGAGGATCGTGACTATCGCTCGGGAAGGGGAAGTCAGATGGATGGGTTCCTTAAGGCGGACTTCACCGTTTTTCTCGATTATTGCTTCCACAGATTTGAGCATCGTTCACTCGCCTTTATTTTATATAATATTACCATCCAAAAGAGAATGCTTCAACGGAATATTCTTTTTTCGTTTTCACCGCAATCTACTGGGGATACCTCCCCCGTCCGGACGATATCCTTTTCTTAAGCTGAACATAGGCGGAAAACCTCGATGAAAGTTCTCCTAGCTCTCGCCATGGATCAATACCATCCGCTTAAACCGGCGCTTTTATGCCTAACAATGCTGCTTTAAGTACGACATCAGATATGGTTTTCCCCTCATTCCAAATCCTATCAGCTACATAGCGCTGCTCGACCCCATGTTATTCTTAAATTGTGACCGCGCAAATGTTAAAGCCGCCAGCGTTTTCCTGGTCTGCGTCCACACATTGCTTATGTAATATATTGTTGCCAAAATTCAATAGCACTCCTGATATAAACCTCATCGTCAATATCTTTTAGTGAGTAAATTGGCTCAACAAGCGGTTTGCCTACTGAAGAACGAGCCACAAAAAAGCTATTAGTCTGAATGATATCATTAGCATGGGGTTTCTTTAAATTTTTTACAAATCTTCCTTTTCTTACCCCACCTCTTACGCAATGTTTATATGCATTAGCCAAATCCTCTATCTTGTTATGCCATTGTTTAAATCCTGGGTATCTATTATCAAGTTCATTAATCAAGTCTTTTTTTTCGCTAAATTTTTTTGGATTTTCAACTGGATCATGCACCATGTAATCTATAACATTATTAAGAGACTCGACTGCATTAATAAATTTTCGAAATCTCTCTTCAATCTTTTGCATATTACGGTTATTTTCAATATACTCAATAAAATCCTTACAATTAGGAAGAGCAATAATCTCTAGATATTTTTTAGCATTTGTTAATAGCATGTTTTTACTTTTGCACAACACTGCTAATCAGCCGCGCAGCTTTTTGCGTTGGCTGAATTAGCATGGTTAGGCGATCCTTCTTCAAACGTCGGTTGATGCGTCCTTTTGTTTAACATATGGCCTCACGTCAACAACTAAGGTGGCTATTTCCAATCCTTCTATAATTTCACTTTCTTTAAAACCATGGGCCTGATCTCTGGCTCTACCGTCAAAAACTAATAAATAGCCGTTTTCAATTTGTTTGTTTTTCATGTAGTGGGAAAGTTGTTCTTTTCCATCCTGAGCACGAGACTGGGAATAGCCCTTGCCGCACATTTTCAATTCAACTACGACCTTTATGTCTCGGGACATTACGATAAATAGATCAATAAAACCTGCACCAGCCCTTATTTCTTCAAACACGCTGATAGCATCTTTAAATCTACCGGCTAAAAAAGTATGCAGCAGGTTTTTCGCGTGCTGTTCTGGACGGGACACCCATTTTCGACCCTGAGTAGTTTCATGGCGCCAAAACGTCATTCGCTTCTCAGAAGATACGTAGTCAGAAAAATCCTTAAAGCATTCTTTTAGCGATTGATTCCTTAAATCCTCGGGCCGTTCTCTGCTAGCAGATTGTGCCTGCAACTCTTGCGCTGATGGCAAGAGCACTCCGGGTGTATATTCCCAAAAAAAACAACGCCCGCTTCGGGAGGTTTCAATTATAGTTTCATTCCTGCGAGCTGGGTCAGTGTTATACCCTTCGTCCCAAATTCCGCGATAGCATGCAAGCGAACAGTATCTATTTAACCAAGAATAGTCTTGTCGTCGAGCCATCTCGCGATATTGGTAACTGATTTCAAGTGGGTGCCGCTCGCATTCTTTGATGAAAAAGTGACAGTTGATACATGTCTCATCATTATGAGTCTTCATTACTTTTACCTAAACGATGCAAAACATTGTCGCCTCAAACGTATAGGGTTTTATCCATCGTCCCCCAGGATGAAAAGACAGCAGTGAAGATCAAGCCAGAGAAGAAAGTCAAAAAGGAGTCGGTTCTTGAGTCGTGAGCGGGATGATGGATAAAACTCTGTTGGACTGAGCCGCTTCCAACCAAGTTTAGCAATATCTACCCTATCAATAAGCTATGGGGATTGTAAAGGAAGATCTTTCCGTAAAAAGTATTTGCAAAGGACATCTTCAAACTCATTTTTGAAGCAGATCCCTGAATGAGATGGCATCTTAGGTTTCGTGAGGCAGTGCCGCAGGTGAAAATCGGGGGTGATGAAAACCGCTGGTATGTCTTTGCTACTGGAGAATAGCCGAGGCCCCCCAAAGAGTTCTCCTATTTGCCTGTTGGTTATACTTTAGCCAAGTGGGGCTTTCCCGGACCAAGCTCGAGATCACCCTCCGGATAACAACAACCAATTTCGCCCCAATTTGACTCCCAAGGTCTCGCATTTACCTTGGCACGACCAGCGAGTGGTTATGCTCCTCATTATGGAAAGATGAAATGGGAACGACATCACTTTACAGATCAAGCATCCTTGATAGATTGAAGAGATGCAAGATCCATCTGGAATAAACATCCTCAAGGTAATCAAGATCATTGTTGAATGGATCCTTAGACGCCTTGGATAGATCCGAGTGAAGTTTACTTAGGTTTTTCAGTAATTCCTCAAGATCGTCAATCAATTCTATAGTGGGTGACAAAGACTCAGCGACTAATCTTCGATGGGAAACTGTTCCATGTCGAAGACGACGCTCCCTCGCTACGGCAGGAAGTTTTGATCGTGCCATATCGCAGATTTCTCCCCAAACCTTTTCCAACACGTCCCTCAGTCTCATGCAAGCATGATCAACATTTGTACCGCCCACTCTCGCACTTGATGTTGTCACTAGCGCAATGTCGATAAGGTCACCTAAAAAAGATTGAACATATGAATAGGAATCGCGGATTCGTGAAACTCGATCTTGCTTGTCTGTAAGGTCATTGAAGGGTTTCATGAACGTTATAGCCCAATCTTGAAGAATTGGTTCAGTCCGAATGACACTTGCAATTAATTCAATATATGAGGAGGTAAAGCCTGTAGAAAGGATCGCTCTGGTATAGACCACATCAATGTTAGGGAGGATTGGTAGAGCATTTGATAACCTCTCTCTATCCCTAGTTTGGAAATAAAGCATTTGAGGGGCTACTTCATCAAGAACCTCATCAGGTAGACTATTAATTGCCTCCGCCTTAGCCTCTGCTTCTTCTTTCCGTTCCTGGACAGAGGGAATGATATCGGAAATATCACTCGCTTTCTTTAAAAAATCGTCGCATTGTTCGATTTCTTCTTCAATCGATTTCTTCAGTATATCCGACTGACTCATTAATTAGTCATTCCCTTAATCATTCTGAGCAGCATCATATGGATATTACTCGACGTAAAAGGCGAAATATTTTACATCTCCAAAAAGCAATACTGCAAAAATGAATAACAAAATGAAACAGTTATAAAACTCGCAAAAAGGACTGTGTCTCAGCAAATACGGCTCTTTGTCCATTTCTGTCAGCAGTATTGAAGATATTTATGGAGTAGGAGCTTTTCATGTAGATTGCTAAACCCGAAAAGTGCAATGTTTCTCTCCTTAGCCATCTCTTCCACAAAATGCCAGCTCCCTCTTTCCACAAATTCTGCTGTAAGATAGGCACCGGTTTTAATGTTCTCTGAGATTAAAGTATGTATGTGTCCTCTTTTCTTCTTAACGTAAATTTTTGACCTTGTTGTGTCTCCATATTGGCATTGTTTTACTAATTAGATTTGGTTTCAGGTCTCTTCTATTTGTTTTACCAGTCCTTCAAGGTAACAGACTAATTGCCAATGGTCTAGGTGGGAGAGTTGAGTATGAGATGATGCACCAAAATAAGCTTTTAAGAGCATTCGAACTTCTTGGCTCTTCATGTTCAACTCAAGGTGCTCTAGAAGTTCTATTTCCTTTTTATAAAGTTGAGGTCTTGTGTGAATATACCCTTTCATGCTTGCTGCTCGTTCGATTCTTCCTTGAATTGTGTTGTTGTATTTATCTTCTAAATATTCAATGATCGCTGGCGCACATTCTTTTGGCCAAGTCCATATGATGGTGTATTTGTTGTTCTTAATCCCCCAATCTCTTTTGAAGTTGCTATACAAGACGCTGTATGCTCTTTTACCAAACCTCTTTTCTCTTTGTTCACCAATTTTGTTAAAAAGTATCGTTATACGTTGCTTCAATAAGGGATCGGCTCCAATGCTGTCCGCTGGTGGAAGTATGTTTTTGATGGGCTGTTTTTCACTGACAATGTAATCACCTGCAATCTGCACATTCCTATTGCCTGTAATAGTCATGAATGTTTTTGATTCTACTTTCTTTGGTGTATACTTGGGTTTTCTCTTGGGCTCTGAACTCCTTAGTGCAATATTGTTTCTTATATCACAGCTCTGATCCTTCAAGTCTTGAATTGCGTCTAAAAATACCTTTTGTGCTTGCTTAACATTTAGTCCAACAAGATCGATGAAAACAATTTGGGCAAGCAAACCGGTCAAGTTACAGTCTCTAACTTTAACAGGAACAAGCAATCGTTTTTCGCCTGTAGGATCTTTTGCAAATGCCGCAGCCCATTCAGGAGGTGTGTAAAGTGCATCTAAATAGTCAGGCGATAGAATTGAGATCGTTCTACGGGCTACTTTTGTTGCCTTATCCATCTCTAAGATAAAATTAGAGCCTGGCTGAAAATCTGTTTCCTGCATCACATATGAATATCCAGCCTCTTTTAACCACTCTCCGATACCTTTTGCCCAAAGCATATCGTTTTTGTTATAGCTGATAAAAAAATCTTTCATTGGCTGCTATGCTTTTTATTCTCTGGGTCGGTTATTGGTATTCATTTTATATCTAACAGCTTTGTTCTGTAAACTTTTAATACAAATCCCAATGGTTAGAGGGCTTTTTTGTATTCTATTGTCTCTGCCCATTTTATTCCTCACTTCCTTCGACAATCTTAATTTCCTCTTCTGTCAGGCCATATAACTCATACACTAGCTCATCAATCTGTCGATCAGTGGCCTCAATTTGGCGTTGGAGGACGGTTTTGGACTGGGGTTCTTTGGTCTCGGCCAGTTGTTTCTGAAGGTCCAACATTCGCTTGACAAGTTCTACCATGCGGTCATGGCGCGCTTTGTCACTGGGAGCGGAGAAATCGATTGGGCGGATTGGAAGTTGTGCGATATATTGGCGATTGAGGGCTATATAGCCACCTCTAAATGGCGTACTTATGGTGCGAAGGAAAAAACTTGATAATTGGGAGTTAAGCAAACCAAGGAGATAGAAATAAGAGATGTCAGTATCTGGCAACAGAGAAATGCCATATCCACCACCTCCGCCGCCACCACTGCCAACAAAGAAAAACTCACCATCAATGTCTGCAGCGAATGTAGCTCCAGCGGCAAGCGAAGGGACGAGCAGTTTTGAGCTATCCAACCGTGTATGATTTTTCCGATACACATATCCATACCACTTCGGGCCTGACATTTTACCTTTGTTTCTTGCCGCTAAACGAGATTTGTTTTCTCTCAGATAAGTCCATGTCAATGGAAATCGTTCTGCATAATTAGAAGTGCTAATCAGAACTGATTGGCCGCTAATAGTCTCATATGGAAAGATGAGTCGTTTTTTTAAATCAGATAAGAAATAACGTCTTATATTTACCGATCCTTTCACAAAACGCTTGAGATGCCTATTTTCAAAGGGATGAACCTTGCCAGTGGCTTTTGATTTGCATAAAACTTGCTCTCCTCGTATTTCGACTTCTTCAAGAACGTAAACATCATCTGCGTCGGTCTGAAGCCCAACAAACAAATGAGCGATATCAGATAATTTTTCTGGCATCTCGCTCAAGCGGTCAAATAACTTCTCCTCAGGCCCAACTACAAAACTCCATTCGCCGGATGTAACCTTGTCTGCTGGAATATCCCCCTCTAGCTGTGGCTCGCCTTTGCACCAGACGGCCAGTTTCTGGGCTTTGATGAAGCGGAAGTGCTCACAGCCTTGTTTACTCAAAAATAGGAGGCAAGTATACGTCGTACTATTGGCAAAAACCTGTTGGTCGCCAAAATGAATGATCTCTCTCAGGTGTTTTCCTTCCGCCAGTAAGCTTCGCAAGGCTTCACCATAGCTCGCATTGAAAAACTTATGTGGCAGGATGAAACCTAATACCCCTTGGCCATTCAACAAACTCAAGCCTTTCTCCACAAAAACCACATAGATATCGTAATTACCCTTGCTAGCGGCTTTGTAAGCCTTCTTGTAATGCTCTACCTCCACTGGCGCCCATCCCTTCATCCCCTGGATTCGGATATACGGCGGATTCCCTATGGCCGCATCAAAGCCACCATTATTCATGATTTCTGGAAACTCGGCCTGCCAGTCAAAGGCATTGATGCGGTACATTTCTTCTTTATCGAGCAAATTCATCTGCTGGCCGCTATAAAAATCCGGGCCGATGAGGGAGTTGCCGCATTTGATGTTGTTTGCCAGGTCGGGCAGGACACGTGCTCTAAACAATGCAAATTGCTGGGCTATAGTCTGCTCATCCTCACCTTCCAGCACCTTGAGCAACAGGGAGAGCTTTGTTACTTCCACGGCTTGAGGGTCTATATCCACACCGTAAATGTTGTTCAGGAGGATGCGCTTTCGCTCGTCCGTGGTCAATTTCCATTCCCCGGCGTCTGATTGGTAAAGGCGGGGATTACGTCCGGTGGCCCATTTCTCCGGACCGTCCTTTATGTATTCATCGCGATGCCAGTCGAGCAAGAACTGGTAAGCTCCAAGAAGGAATGAACCGGAACCGCATGCGGGGTCTAATATCTTGAGTTTACTTACAGCTCCTTTGGGACCAGGCTTCTTGCCCTCAACCAGCTTGCCCACTGTCTGCTTGACAATGTAATCCACTATGTATGTGGGAGTGTAGTAAACGCCGCCCGCTTTTCTGACCTCCGGCTTGTCTTCAACTACTGCATGGTGAGCGGGAGTAAGGCGAATCACCTTCCCCAGGAATTGCTCATACACCTGGCCGAGAATATCAGCAGGAAGAACGGAGAATTCATAAGGACTGTCCGGGTAGTAGAGATTTTTTAGGATATCTTTTAGTACCTTATCGTCGATACTCAGGTCAGGGGTAAGCTTGTCAAGGCTGTAGTCAGGGCGCTCTTTTTCCGGTCGGAAGTGAAAGAGACCGGAGTTATAGCGATCGTCGGCCTGGCGGAAAAGCTGAAACAGGCGCTGGTAGATTCGAGTGCCGTTTTGCAAGGCCATGAGCTTGCCATAATATTCAATGCCCCGGTCTTCACAGATTCGTAGAAATATTATACGGTCAATCGTGCGCTGGACGGCAAAGTTGAGCTCCCGCTGGGACAGATTGGGGTTTCGCAGGGCTATGTTTCGGGCCAACAGATCGCGCCAGCGTTCAATCTCTTGCAAAAAGGCCGCGTCAACCTCGGCTGTGCCCCTTTTGGTCTTCTTTGACTCAACATACTTATCAAAGGAACCCTTGAGGATCGCCTCACGGGAGAAAATACCTGCTATCTCCTCCCATCGCTTGGTGTAGTCAGTGTATGTCAGGTAGAGGATGCGGGAATGAGAAGCCTTATCGGTTTGAACCGGCTTAACCCGGCAATCATAGACCGCAAACTCCTCAAAGTCGGTGAGGATGCTGAGCGGAAGCTTGGCACTCCAGGCGTAGCGGCGCAACTGATAGGCCGGATGAATATCGTACTTGATATCGACTGAGGGCTTTTTGGCCTCCAGGAAAAATTTGCGGGTGCCTCCGATACGAAAGCTGTAATCAGGGGCTTTGGTAGCCCCGCCTACCTTGATGGCGTCCTCATGGACCACCTCTTTGTAGGCCTCGGCATACCCTTGTCTGTTGGCGATATCCCAGCCCAGTTCTTCAAACAAGGGGTTGATGAATTCGAGACGCACCTGGGTCTCGTTATACTTGCCCTGCTTGTAAGGCTCCAGGTTGCGGTCGAAACGTTCAACCAGCTCATGAACTTTGGCGGGTGCATTCATAATTTCCCGTTACCCTTACGCGGCAACATGTTTGATATCTTCAAAAGCAGTTTCATCCAGTTGGCTAATCTCCCAGTTATTTTGTAGGTTTAGCCAAAACTGAGGACTACCCCCTAGAGCCTTTGAAAGCTTCATTGCCATTTCTGCACTAATGCCTCTCTTGCCGCGGCATATTTCATTAATTGTTTTCGGCAATACCCCGATGTGTTTTGCAAGTGCCGATTGAGTAAGGCCAACCTCCTCAAGCTCATCCTGGAGGACTTCACCGGGATGCACCGGAGTATAATGTATTTTGCTCATTGTATAGCCCCTTTGCATTTTAGTGGTAGTCTACAATCTCGACATCCACTGCATTTTCTTTTTCCCACTTGAAGCAAATACGATATTGGTCATTTATACGAATGCTGTATTGTCCCTTTCTCTCCCCTTTCAATTTTTCAAATCGATTGCCACGGATTTCCTCCAGATCCTGCATCGAGGTTGCAGATCCCAAACGTGCAAGTTTTATCTGGGCTTTTCGATGTAACTCCTTAGGGAGGATTCGGAAAGCTTCCTGGGTGCTTATGCCATAATTTACATGCTCAGTTCCCTTGTTTTTGAAGTTTCGGATGGCCATTTTGAACCTGGGGAGAATAGATTTAAACTATACCGGATTCCGGTATAAAGGTCAAGTATTTATCATGAAAGAAATTCTATGAAGGGATGAATATTTTTTCGATTCAGAGGATCGATTGGACTGGGGATGTCTTCGACCGGCTATTAGTAGCGGAAGCCGTAGCAAGAGGAAGCAGCTTCATTGCAGCGGACGAGAATATCCTATCAAATTTTAGGCAAGCCATCTGGCAGCGAATCTCTTGCGGGAAGTCATGGTGGCCCTGTGACGGTCACCGCGTTGTTTCGGAACCAACGCCCTCTCTTTCGATTTTCAATTGCCTTATAAGGGCGGGAACTATCTCGTTGACATCTCCTATAATTCCGTAGTCCGCAAACTGAAAGATCTCGGCATTTGGATTGGTGTTAATGGCCACGATAAGCTCGCTGTTGATCATCCCGGCGGAGTGCTGTATAGCACCTGAAACACCACAGCCTATATAGAGCTTTGGCCTGATCGTTTTTCCCGTCTGGCCGATTTTATGATCCTCGGAAATCCATCCCTCATCTACCGGAAGGCTTGTGGCCCCAAGTTGTGCCCCTAAAAGCTCCGCAAGCTCTCTTACCAGCTCAAATCCCTCGCGATTGCCCACGCCCATACCCGCAGCCACCACCTTCTCCGCCTCTTCCAAGCAAATATCCCCGGGGCTTGCTCGGATGGTGTCGAGAACCGTAACCCTGGTATCCTCTTCCCGGAGATCGACATCGATATGGATAAGCTCTCCCTTTCTATCTCTGTCTCGATCCTTTAGCTCCATAACACCGGGCCGAACCGTTACCATCTGCGGTCTTTGACAAGGGCAGACGATATCAGCCATGAGATTCCTGCCGAAGTACGGCTTTGTGGCTACAAGAACTCCCGTCTCTTTATCGATCTCGAGCTCGGTGCAATCCGCCGTGCATCCCGTTCTCAACCTTGCGGCGATCCTCGGCGCCAGGTCCCTTCCCATGGGTGTAGCTCCGACTAAGAGCACCTCAGGCCTTCTTCTTAGCGCTTGATCGGCAATAATACGCGTGTACACCTCGGTACGGTACTCTCCAGCAATGGGATCGTCCGCCACTATGACTGTATCCGCTCCCCAGTAGATCAGCTCCTTGGCGAGTTCCGAAACGCTCTCACCAATAAGGATAGCGGTAACATCTCCATTGAGCATGTCTGCGAGCATGCGTCCCGTCCCCAATAATTCAAGGGAAACCCTTGCGGGATTTCCATTCCTCTGCTCGATAAATACCCATAAACCCTTATTTTTCCCCAGACTGTCGGGTTCCATATGAACCTCAAAGCATCTGCAAATCTCGATGTATCAAAGAATGGTTGAGATTGCTTCGCTTTGCTCGCAATGACAGAAATAATTGGTGTAATGTCATTGCGAGGAACGTATGTGACGAAGCAATCTACTAGGGAAAATATTTTTTGGCGGTCTATATAAAAGATCTAAAAGAGGCCCTTTTCTTTTAATGCGTTGATCAAGTCCCTGGCTACTTCATCGGGTTCTCCCTTTAGAATAGCCACTGTTCCCCTTGTTACCTTTTTAGTATACACCTTTCTCGTCTGTGTTGGGGAACCCTTGAGGCCGAAATGCTCGGAATGTCCACCGAGATCTTGGGAAGTCCACGCAAGAACCTCTTTATCCCTATATGCCTCCATGATGCTGTCCATAGGGGGAATCCTCGGTTGATTGATTCCCCGTTCTACGGTTATGAGCGCGGGTAAAGGAGTCTCCAATATCCTGAGGCCTCCTTCTAGCTTTTGTGTGATCCTCACCGCGTGATCGTGTATGGAGATCTCGGTAGCGCAGGTTAACTGGGGGAGGTTCAAGAGTTCCGCGAGCTGAGGACCCACCTGGGCTGTCATGCCGTCCGAGGTCTCTTTTCCGCAAAGGATGAGATCGAACCTTGCTATCTTTTTAACCGCCAGGCCCAATGCATACGAGGTTGCAAATGTATCGGCTCCGGCAAAACATCTATCGCTCAGCAACACCGCCCTATCAACGCCCATGCTCAATGCCTCTCTAAGGGCTTCATCTGCCTGAGGGGGACCCATCGAGAGGGCCGTTATGGAGCCCCCATGCGCCTCCCGCAGCTGGAGCGCCGCTTCAATGGCATGCTTGTCATGGTGATTCACCACGCCCGGGGCACCTTCCCTGAGAAGGGTGCCCCTCTCCGGATCCCACCCTATCTCGCTTGTTTCCGGTACTTGTTTTACGCAGACAATAATGTCCATTCTTTACGTTTCCTTCGAACGTGCCAGCGCTGAACCAACGAGCGTCTTCTGGATCTCCGTACTTCCCGCAGTGACGCCCGCGTGGGCAATAGCCCGGTAGAGCCTTTCTATCTTATAGTCCTTGCAGTATCCGTATGAACCGTGTATCTGGAGCCCCTTTCTGGCCACTTCCTGAATAGCGGGAACCACGAAGAGCTTCAGGGCGGCTGAATCCACCTGGATATCCTCGCCTTCGTCCTGCTTTGAAGCGACCCGGTAGGTCCACCACCTGGAGGCCTCGACCGAGGCGTGCATCTCGGCCAGCATCCACTGAAACCCCTGCATGGCGGTGAGCGGTCTGCCCCTGACCATCCGTTGCTTTGCGAATTTCAGGGATTCATCCAGGCACTCCTGCCCCATCCCCACCATAAATGCCATCTGCTGAATCCTCTCTCCCGCGATCCACCTGAGCAGGATATGAAAACCCCTTCCCTTCTCTCCTAAGATATTCTCCCTTGGCACCTTTACGTCCTTCAAAAACACATCCACCAGGCCCTGCCCTGCAAGGCCCATCAACGACCACGGCCTTGACCAGGAATACCCCTCAGAGCCCTTATCCACTATGAACGCGGTGATCCTGTCAGTCTCATCCTTTGCGTAAAAAACCCCGAATCCAGGCCTGTGCCCCATGGTTACAAACCGCTTCGTTCCATTTAACACATAGTGATCTCCCTCTGGCACAGCAGTGGTGGTAATCCCGGTGGGGTCCGATCCGGTGCCCGGTTCGGTGAATGCCATCGCAGGACAAAGGGATCCATCGCAGAGCGGCGGTACAAACCTCTTCCGTATATCCTCTGAACCCCAGTTGAATATGGTCTCCGCGATGCTGTTGCTAAAGGCCATCTGAAAGGCGGCCGCCGAACCGGTTTTCGCGAGCTCTTCGATGATCAAGATCACGTTCAAAGCCGTTGATCCAAGGCCGCCGTACTCCTTTGGGACCATCATGCCCAGCATCCTCGCCTTGGCGAACCTCTTCAGGATATCCTCGGGAAGCTCATCTTCCTCCTCTACCTTGGCGACAATTGGCTCGATTTCCCTGACGGCGAAATCCCGAGCTGCCTTGACCATCATCCTGCTCTCACCAGATAGGGTAAAATCCATCGCTCCCTCCCTTTCTCCCTAATGCCGATCTACAATCCCACGATAACTACGCTCACCACGCTCATCTGTGGAAACCCGCCGAGGTTATGGGTGAGGCCGATTGTGGGGTTCTTGACCTGCCTCTCCCCGGCCTTTCCCTGAAGCTGCGTATACATCTCATAGAGCATCCTCAACCCGGAGGCACCGATGGGATGTCCAAAACACTTCAGGCCCCCGTCTGGCTGCGAGGGGATTTTCCCTTCGAGGGCAAACAATCCATCCTCGATATCGTGCCGTGCCTTCCCCCTTGGCGAGATCCCAAGATCCTCATAGGTCACGAGCTCTGTGATGGAGAAGCAATCGTGGAGCTCCATCATGCTGATCTCCTCCCTTGGGTTTTTAATGCCCGCCTCCTCGTATGCCCGAGCAGCAGCCCTGGCTGTCGTCTCCACGTAGGTACCATCCCACTGGGTATAGGTCAATTCCTCACCGGAGCTGATCCCGATCTGAAGTGCCTTCACGAATATGGGGTCTGCCCTGAACTCCTTTGCCATATCGGCCCTGCACACGATAGCCGCTGCCGCCCCATCGCTCACCCCACAGCAATCCAAGAGCCCAAGGGGAGAAGCGATGATCGGTGCCCGCAGTACATCTTCCTCGGTGATAACCCATCTGAGGTGGGCCTTGGGATTCTTGGCGCCGTTGGTATGGCTGTTCACCGAGATCTTGGCCAATACCCTCTTGCCCTCCTCGTTCGTCATGCCGTATTTTGAAAAGTACCGGTTTGCCATCATGGCGAATGCGCCAGGGGCGCTTATCGCCGGGAAGATAATCCTATTCTTCGTACCCACGATCGTGCTCACCTCGGTGAGGCCCCCATAGCCAGTATCCTTGAGCTTCTCGGCACCAAGGGCAAGCACCATATCATACGCGCCAGAGGCTACCCCGTACACGGCCCCCCGTAATGCCTCCGAGCCGCTCGCACAGAGGTTCTCAATCCTCGTCACCGGGATGAAGGGGAGCTTTAACGTCCTGGCGAGGGCGAGGCCGGATTTGCCCACATTCAACTCCTCGTAACAGGAGCCATACCATGCCGCCTGGATATCCTTCTTCTCTATCCCTGCATCCTCAATAGCCTCGGTAAATGCCTCGACGATCAAATCCTCGGCACCCTTATCCCAATGCTCCCCAAAGGCCGTGCACCCCATTCCAATAATCGCAACCTTGTCCTTGATCCCTTCGGCCATATTCCTCTCCTTAGGTTACAGGCAAAGGGCAAGAGGTGAACATTTTACCCTTTAGCCTCTTGCCTTGCGCCTTTAACCTTCCTTTATCGGCACGGCCTTCCAAAAATAGCCGATAACCCCGCTCTTCTCATCGACGTACCTCCTTCTGAAGGTGAGCGCAACTGGCATACCGATCTCCATTGACTCAAGATCACAATCCGTGACATCGAACCAGAACCTGCCGCCCCCATCGAAATCAACAAGAGCATAGATTCCCGGTGGATGCGGCGTGAAGGCCAAGAGATCACCGGTGAAGCTGAATACCTTGCCCTTTCTGTGGGAAAACCGGTACGGCTCCATCTCATCGATTGCCCCGCAGCCGGGATTCACACATACCCTTTGCGCGGGATATTGGGGCGTTCCGCACCTTGTGCACCGTGTGCCGCACAGCCCCAGGATCTCCCGCCGGTCTCTCCACACCAGCGACAACGCTGTAAAGGGCATAGCCTCTGCCCTTATTCCCCCTTCAGGCGTTATCAGGTTCCGAAAGGCAAGGTACTTCTCGTAGCTGGTGAGCTCCCTCTTCATCTCCAGGTACCGCTTCATTCCCCTCGTGCTACCCCTTAGCCTTCCGATCTCCTCGGTTGCCCGAAACAGGAGCGCGTCACTCCCGTTCCCAAAGCCAGCTATTATCAGCACATCGCCCGGCCCTGCTTCCTCCAGAGCCGCAATCAACAACATGAAGGGGTAGGGGGTGCCGGTATTTCCCATGACCGTCATCAGGTGGTCCTGAACCTGAGATGGGTCCAGCCCCATTCGCGTGCATATCGCCGCATGATCCCGTGGGTACATACCGGGAAAGATCACCTTCGAGACATCCTTGACTTTGACGTTGTATCTGTTCACGAGTCCCATGATGGCCTCGGGGATAAACTTCCGGTAGCCCTCCTCCCGCCCGAACCGATCCTCCCATGCCCTATCGGTTCTGTCATGCTCCGTCCTCCAATGATCGGGAAAATCATAGGAAACGCTGTAGGAGCCTTCATATTCCGCAATTACTCCCTCGCTCCCCACCATCAGTGCCGCAGCACCATCGCTGAAGCTCAGCTCCTGGGAACTACCGGGTTTCCCGAGCCGCACATCCGATGCGCACAGGAGGATGCGTTCTGATGAGCTTTCATCGATACCATTGAGCGCCGCAATCAATGCGGAGGTGCCGGCCCTAGTAGAACCCGAAAAATCGGCCGTTCGAATGGTGCTGTCAAGATCTAACGCCGTTTGTATGATATCGGCACAGCCTCTCTCCCTGAACGGCGAGGTGGTTGTCGCGTAAAAGAAGCCATTCACATTACTCCTCTCATGGCCCTCCAGGCAGTTCATGGAAGAGGCCACGGCCATGGTGAGGCTGTCTTCATCGAAGTTGGCCACACATTTCTGCCCCTTCATGGAGGCGGCCTGATTGAGCCACCCCATGCTTTGAGAGATGATCTCCCTGTTTATTCGATACAGGGGGAGATAGCCACCGAAAGAGACAATGCCTTTCATGTGCTGTTCGACCTCCTTTTGCGCTCATTCCCTCGTGTGCGTGAACACCGGGGAGAGATCCAGCGATAAGAAAACCCCTTATCGGGCACCTTGATGAGGTACAAAAATGCGCTTTTCCTTCCAAGGAAAGGGATTTTTACAAGGTTAAAGAGGAAAAGCGCGCTATATTGAGGGACAGGGCATAGCCATCGAGACATCCTGGTGGAGTGGTTCATGGTGTAGTGAACACGTAGTTGAGCTGACCATTCGGCAGTGTGTTGCTCTTGGTTTTCAGCCCCATTCCTACCTCTAAATCCTCATAGGGTATGTCCTTCGATATCCTCCCGAACACCTTGTAATCGCCGTAATCCACGAGGGCAATGGTATAGGGAAGATCATCCTCAAATCCCACAGGTCCGTACTTGAGCTCGCTGAAGCTCACGAGCTTTCCGGTCCCGGTGACCTCAAACCATTCCATGTTGCTCTTCAAACACGAGGAGCAGTCTGATCGTGGAGGAAAGAAAGTAGCCCCGCAATCCTTACATCTGGTGCCCATTACTTTTCCCTCCTCGAGGTAGTTAATGAAGTCATTCGTCTTGGTAATAGCCGTAAAGCTTACGGTACCGAATTTCTTAAATCTGTCATCCACTTCCTTCTTGGCCATTTTCTCACCTCCCCAGGATGGTTACATTTCCATAGAGACCGACACCGCCGATATTATGGACAAGCCCAATCTCCGGATCTTTCACCTGCATATCTCCTGCATCTCCGCGGAGCTGAAGCACGATGGTCCTGATCTGGGAGCCACCTGTTGCTCCAATGGGATGGCCTTTAGACAGCAGCCCTCCATCTATGTTCACGGGAATGCTCCCTTCTTTGTAAGTCTCCTTTGATGCAATCAGATCCTTGCCCTCGCCCGGCTTTGCGAATCCGAGGTTCTCATAGGCCATCATCTCCGCAATGGTAAAGCAGTCATGCACCTCGGCCACATCGATATCCTTCGGGCCCACACCTGCCATCTTGTATGCCTGTTTTCCCGCTTCAATGCTGACTGACAACCCGGTCAATAAGGTCCTGCCAGCCATGTTCACCGCCTCAGATGCCGCGCCGATGCCCAGAACCCACACGGGCTTCTCGCACATGGCCCTGGCCTTTTCCTCGCTTGCTACAATGAGGCAGGAACTGCCGTCTGCATTAGCACAGCAATCGCCCACCCTCAAGGGCTTCGCCACAGGAGCGGACATATTGCTTTCGGGATCGGTGAACATCTCCATTGTCACCTCTTTTCGATACACGGCCTTCTCATTAATCTGGCCATAGGTAGCCGCCTTCACCCTTATCCTGGCGAGATCTTCAAGAGTTGTTCCGTACTCGGCCATATGTGCCTGAGCGTACATGGCATAGTATGCGGGCATCATGGTGCCAAAGGGCGATTCCCACTGGATATCTGCCCCTCTGCCCATCCTCTCCTGGGATTCGCTGGATGAGATCTCCGACATCTTTTGAAAGCCTACAATCGCCACCACCTCGTGCAATCCTGCCTTCACCATGGAATAGGCCACCTTTAAGGCCGCACTGCTCGAGGAGCAGATTGACTCAATGTAGAAGGTAGGCTGGGGAATCAGGCCCAGATACTCGGCGATCACACCTGCCGGTGATCTTTGCTTATCGTACTCCGGGGCAGATGCGATTATCGATGCGTCAATGTCCTTTGTCCCTATGCCGGCATCCTCTAGGGCCTCCTTAAATCCCTCGAAGGCAAGCTCTCTTATGGAACCCGGGTACCCCCTCACGAACTTGCTTTGTCCAACGCCAATTATTCCTACTTTTCCCATGCTTATGCCTCCCTTTTCTGATATATGGATTTCATCAATCTCGATCTTTGTAGCTATATTATAACTACAATATAGTTATATGAATGTCAACATGAAAAGAGGTGCGGTGTCACAACACCAAGCCCGAGATCCGGGTGTTGGGGCATGAGTGACAGGCGGGGCATTGGGAAGCAGAACCCGTGGATTCTATAGGGAAAGACAAATCTCATATTACCTTTGCAAGGCAGGGAAACCCTGCTCATTCAGAAGAAAATAGGTGCTGAGCCCCATCACGGTCTGGCCATGGTTTATCTCACCGCTCCTTATCATCTCCGGAACCCTTTGGAGATCTATCAAACACACCTCTATATCCTCGGCTGCATCGAGCGCCGGCTCGGTTACCCTTTTCACTTCCTTTGCCGCATAGGTGAATCCGGAATGATTGAGGACTGCGGGCTGTGGATAGGTCTTCGCTAAAAGCACGAGTTCCTTTGCCCGATATCCCGTCTCCTCCAGTAATTCTCTTGCGGCAGTCCCTTGAGGGCTGGGATCTCCCCCATCGATCAATCCTCCGGGTAACTCCAGGAAGGTCCGGCCGCAACCGTGCCTGTATTGACTGATCATGACGACTTGATTTTCCGGCGTGATGGGTACTACCTGCACCCAGTCCGGAAAATCGATCACATAGAAATCGTGCTCCTCGCCCGTCCGCGGAGAACGGCAGCGATTCACTCGTATGGAAAAAAGGCCCATATTTGGGCCCTGACTCGTCTCGATAATAGGCCATGGCTTGATCATAGGAGTTCCCCTGTTTAAACTATCCCTAAATCGCTAATGAGCTCCGATGCGGTACATACCTTCAGGAGAGGGAAAAGGGCGGTATTTCCATACACGGTTAGGATATCGTTATGCACCTTCATTGAGGTGGCTGCGGTACAGTCGGAGATGATGACGCACTGAAAATCGTAACAGATCGCATCGAGCGCGGTTGCCAGCACGCACACGGGCGTGGCGATGCCGGTTACCGCGCACAACGTGACGTTTCTTTCTCGCAGGTAGATCTCCAATCCGGTTTGAAAAAAGGCGGAGAAGCGTGGTTTGGTCAGCCAGAGATCCTCTGGCATTCTCTCAAGCTCATCAATAACCTCAGCGCCCTCGCTGCCTTCCAGCGACTCCGGTTTCATTCTGCCGGTGAAGATGAAATCATCCTCCCTGAATGCATCCGTTGCGAAGATAACCGGCCAAGCGTTCTCCCTGAATGCCTGCGTGAGATCCCTTATAGGCCCGACGATAGCCCTTGCAAAGGGGGTAATCGCTAACTTTCTTCGGGGGTCAAAGTAATCCTTGACCATGTCTATCACCAAAATGGCCGGGATTTTTCCTTCCATCGACCTGGTATGTCCCTTTCTCTTCAACCGATTTCTCTTCCACTGGTGATGCCTTTGTAAACCATTTTTTGTCAATTGACAACCTCTCATCGGTGGTGCTATAGAACTCACCGTAGTCACGTTCACGCAGAAAGGAGCAACAATCATGACACAACAGAAGAGAGATGAGCGGTTCATCCTGTGGTTCGAGGAGATCGGCATCGGCGATGTCCCCCTGGTGGGGGGC
>CAZJXD010000071.1:0-25369 GCA_964549945.1 uncultured Desulfobacteraceae bacterium
CGTACAGAAGAGCTCTGCCGTCCTATCGGGGTGGTACTTGCAGTTCATGGGCGGTGTGGTTGGAGAAGATTAGTGCTCTGGAGCTTGAGAAGGCTGTTTCCCTGTAATGGAGCCGCGAATTCGATGGAAGCGTGGGGCTTAAGGTCGAATCTCTCTATCTGTCTTCTCTCATTCATGCGTTCGATGTTAATCACATTTAAAGGGAAATAACATAAGCCGGTAGCATGATTTTTATTCGTATATTGAAGCTTCACTGCTAAGAAAAAAGTATGAGAGGTGCCCTCTTAAAACTCAAGCAATACCCATTATTACAGGGAATTAATCCTTGTGCTCAGTGACTTGCTTTAGAATAATCGTGTCTTTTTCTTCGATTCTCCTCGGAGCCGCAGAATCGGCGATAGAATCGAGCAAGGCCTTGACCTCCTCAAGGCACCTTTTCCCCAGTCAGATCACGCTTACGCCGATAACAATGGGAACTCCTTCTCTTATCTCCAACTCTACTCCTGGATCTATGAGCTCACCATCGACAGAGGTTCCGTTCTTGCTATTCAAATCCTCGATGAAATAGCGTTCCCCTCTCCTGAGTATCTTTAGATGCCTGCGCGAAACATAGGTGTCGCTCAATCGAACGTGATTACCAGGGGACCTTCCAACATGGTAGATAATATCGTTTTCGAGCTCGAAAGCCTGGCCCTTCTCCGGCCCATCGAGAATGTAGAGCCTGTTCACGACTCATGCTCCTGTCAGAAAATCAAATCAATACTAATGCTTATTATATTATCTGAATACGTTCCATTAGTAAAGGCAAAAGCATTGTGGGCAAATCATTGAACCATGTTATTGATGGCAGCGAGTATCCTCCCATACATTTCGCGCATTCCGGCCATTTTGAACCAAAGAACGCGTGGATAGTCAGCGAGAGTCATCCTTCTCAAGCATCTACCGAATGGAACTTCAAGGCAGGGAGTTCCAGGCAGGTTAATGCGTTTCCCATCACCGCGCCGGTATCAAGGCCGATCTTGTCGTCCATCACCAGGGGCTCATAATAAGGGGTGTGACCGAAAATGACCCTTTTCCCGAAATCATACCTCGAGTGGATAAAGGGATCCCGTATCCAGACCATGTCATCCAGCGACTGCTCCACTATCTCTACGCCCGGCCTGAAACCGGCGTGAACGATGTAGTAATCCTCGAGCTCGATGTACGGTTTAAGCGAGTGGAAAAAACCTCTGTGCTCTGAGGGGATGAGGGACTTTACCTTTACCCCTTTATCAATCCCGTAGCTCTTCAGCGTGCTCCACCCGCCGTTTCTGAAGTACAACTCCTGATCCTTTCCGTTCAGGTAATCCAGGAACATTACCTCGTGGTTCCCGATAAGGCACTCAACATAAGGAGAACACCTGGTGAGGGCAACCACATAATCTACCACTCCCCTGGGGTCTTCCCCCCTGTCGATGTAATCCCCAAGGAAGATCAATCGATCCCTGTCGGGCTGCCAGTCGATTTCATCCATGAGCCTGTCCAGCATGCGCAGGCACCCGTGTATGTCGCCAATCACAAAGACTCTCCCATAAGCCATCGCCAGCCCCACAGTTATCTAGGATGAATTCACTTGTTTACGATCCTCAATTTCTAGCCCGCAGGTCGCCATAAGCCAGCACTCCATCTCCATCGTCAACCAGGTTGCCAGATCAACGAGCACAGCCCTTCACGGGAATCGGGCGGGAAATACCTCCAGATTCTTCATCTATGAGAGGAATAATCACGTGGCAGCCCCTGCCAGCGAATATGAGGTGGGGCCACATCTTTACTATTTTTCGTGGATCGATTCAACAGGGAAATTCGATGAGGCTCAGAGAACAACCCCAGGCGGGTTTACAGGGCACGGGCTGTGCACAGCAGGAACGCCGCAAGGCAGGTATCAACTCCTGAGCTTATACCGTATCCTCAGCACGCCATTCTCAAAGCCCACGGATGTGATGGTGAATTCGCCGATCTCACCCGTTGACGCGACGTGTGGACCAATGCACGGGCAGGCGTCGTAATCCCCGATCTTGACTATTCGTATCGTATCGCCTGCATCCCCTGGCACGCGCGCGAGGTTGTAGTGTCTCCCTGCTTCGTCCCTGGTGATATACTCCTCCATAACATCCATATCGGCCTGGATGATTTCATTCACCTGCCTCTCAACATCCCGCATCTCTTCATCTGTTAAGGGCCGACCAAGGCGATAATCGCACTTGGATTTCTTTGTTTCGATATGGGCAGTAATGCAGCGACCGCAGCCAAACATCCTGTCCATTGTCCGGTTTAGGATATGCTCTGCGGAATGCATGCGCCGATCGTATTCCTTTTTCATAAAAAATCCTCACGAATCGGTCGGTTTCACTTATCAAGGATTGGCCTGACCCTGCGCTACAGGCTTCTTGACTGACCATCCTCACCGAAAATATATTTTTGATTCTACCCCAATCACCTATGGGTTGCAAATCCTCTACGGAAATATTCCTGCTCGAATCCTCTGAGCCAAAACGGCACATCCAGGGATAGAGCACTTCAGCAAGCCACAGGGCAAAGATCGCTTTAGCGGAGTTCTTATGTGAATGAGGGAACCTCAAGGTCCGTCATAGGCATTCGTGTGATGAAAATTTGCTTTTGATTATCCTGGATATGCGTTATACGGAGAGACTGAAGAAGCGCCATGTTGTATCACGGAAAGGAGAACACCATGGATCTGGAAATCTTTCGAGATATGGAAGCGCCCGAACTTCGAAAGTACATAGATTTCATTTTATGGCATTACCGTGTCATGGACTCGTTCTGGTATCTCTTCATAACCGAACGTTTCGATGAGCCCACCGCTGACCGCCTGAACGAGAAGGTATGGGCTCGTATATCGTCAATGGCGGCCAAGGATCTCGTGAAGCGATTCGGTATTCGGGGGCGAGGGCTTGAGGGGTTTGTGAAGGCCCTGAGGTTTTGGCCTTGGCGTATAATCGCCGGATATCGGATCCACCAATCAGCGGATGAAGTGATTATCACCGTACCGTCCTGCGTGACCCAGGAGGCACGTCTCGCACGGGGATTGGGCGAGTATAACTGCAAGGAAATGCATCGAGGGGAGTTCATTAGCTTTGCCCGGGAAATCGATCAGCGCATCCAGGTGGAATGCCAATTTGCCCCGCCCGATCCCCATCCAGATGACATGTTTTGCCGATGGCGATTTTTCCTCCGCGAGTAAAAAGCCCGCCTTTTACCTTTAAAACCCAAGCCTGTATTAAGTGCCGAGGCATTGTCTTTCTATTCGCACTCAAGGCATTCCGAGAGGAGCTTCTGTATGGCCTCGGTCACAATGCCGTCCAGCTTCTCCTTGACATGATCTGGATCGAAGCCCATCCTCTTTTCCTTGGGCATGCTCTCAACGGTGCGAGTGACCACTGTCCGCTCCTTTATCTTGCCGATGAGCGCACGCATCTTCACCGTGTATTGAATATCGGTGGTCATCACGCCTGATTTGGCCTCTACCATGAAGGAGTCGATCTTTCCCCCCACCACCAGCGTGAGATCCCGGGGCAGGCGATCCAGGCCCTCAGGGGTCTCGTCCCAACCCTTGCAGTCAGTGACCCGAAAGCCATTGTCGGCGTAGTAGTCCTTAACCGCCTGGGTCACCGCATCCGAGAGGTTCAGGCCTTCAAGCTTGATGAAATCGACCTTCTTATCCCCGTGGCGCCTGATCCCGATGAGGTCCTTATCCTTTTCCTTCCTCAGATCCTCGAAGGGGCAGAGGCCTACCACTTTTCCGGTAGGAGCCGCCTTCTTTTCCGCGAGGTAGCCCACCTTCACGAGATAGATCTTGCTCCCCGCGCAACCCGACAAAGCAGCAACGAGAGAAAAGATCATTACCACGAAAAGCACCCTTCCCTTCATAATGGTCCCTCCTTTCTCTTAGGAAAAATTAAATGGATTCATCTATAAAAATAACTATAGGGTATCACAGTTGAGCGTGTCAAAGGAAATGGGATATCCCCAGTTTAACGTCAAAGTCCAGGATATGAGTATCTTTTTACACTATCCACCTGCTACGGGCGGGAAGAGCGCCAGCTCATCTCCCTCCTTTAGCTTGCTATCGAGGCCACCGGGAAGATTCCTGCAATGACGGCCATTGACTAAAACGAGATTATGACCCCTCACCTCCTCAGTAGTGGGATCAAATATGAGATTACGAAAGTTCTCGCCAAATCTACGCGATAGCGCCTCCAGGACACCTCTAACGGTAGGCTTTTCTAGGTCCACAACCAACGAGGACTGATCGCCCATCGCCTTTCTTAGCGTGAGAAAGCCCCTTACCCTGATCTCCATAAAATACCTATTTCCCTTTCCTATCGATAAGATCGTTAAAAAACCGGGAGCTCAACTTCCAAGCACAGATATAGATGTCAATGGTGCAGGGCCTGCATAGCGTGTAGCCTTTCGTTTCAATACGCAACAGAACCTGATTTCTCTATTGATTTTGGCATGCTACACGTTACTTTCCTTAGCCCAGTTTTTCGGCCTCGTCAAATCGTTATTGCTGTCTCTGGTGAGAATTTAAGGCGAGAAAATCCATCCTGAAAACAGCCCTCCATAAGCATGGCTAATTCCCACGCGTAATCAATTTAATAAAAGCTAACTATTCTCTCCAATTTACTGTACTATGGGGTTGGTAGAGGAAAAAAGAAAGGTACTCCACATTTAATGATGCTGAGGCGGATGCATTGCCTTTGAACGATAGTCTTTGAATCCTAATCAAAAGAGGGCTAAAGACCAAACATCCGCCCTTCAACGGGTAGTATCCATGCGAGAAGGGGAACAGAGAAAAATGTGAATGAGGAAGAAGGATGATCGATCCTGAGAGAGAAACAATCAAATCCATCTTTGAAGCGATGATCGACGGCGTCTACGTCATTGATGCCGATTTTAACATGAATTATATGAATGAGACAATGATTAAGGACTTTGGACAAGGAATAGGGAGAAAGTGCTATCAAGTGCTATTTGGAGAGGATGAAGCATGTCCCTGGTGCAGGGCAGACGAGGTGTTTGCCGGGAAGAGCGTTCGCTGGGAGCACTTCAATGAAAAGTTGGCCAGAACATACGATATTATTGAATTTCCCCTAAAGCATTTCGATAGAGTTTTATCAAAGGTAAGCATATACAGGGATATTACCAAGAACAAGAAGAGTGAGGAAAAAATTCGGGCCTCGGAAGAGGACTATAAAAGATTATTTGAGAGTGTAGGCTGCGGCGTGTACATCAGTAGCAGAGAAGGGAAATTTCTCGACGCCAACAAGGCCCTCCTCGATATGCTGGGATATAAAAGAAAAGAGGAATTTCTGAAGATTGATATTGCAAAAGACCTGTATATGAGGCCTGAGGATCGTCGAAAGTTCCAGGAAATAATCGAGCGAGATGGCAAAGTAATCGACTACGAGGTGGAATACAGGCGTAAGGATGGCATGCCTATTTCAATCTTGCACACGGGTCTTGTGCGCTATGATCAAGGGGGCAACATCTTGGGGTATGAGGGGATCAATGTGGACCAATCCCAGAGACAAAAGATGGAGAAAGAACTCAAGGAGGCCAATGATTTTCTAAATAACATAATAAGGAGTTCACCGAACGCCATCATGGCAACCGATATGAAGGGGAATATTATCCTGTGGAACAAGGCCGCTGAAGACACCCTGGGATATACGGCAGATGAAGTCATTGGGAAAATGAACATCAGGAAGATCTACCCAGAGGGAACGGCCAAAGAGGTCATGAAAATGATGCGGAGCCCGGAATATGGAGGTGTTGGAAAGCTGAGATCCTATCCAATGGTTTATATACGAAGGGATGGAGAGATAATCGAGGGGAATCTATCGGCAGCAATCATATACAATGATCAGGAAAGGGAAATAGCCTCAGTAGGCATATTTGTAGACCTGAAGGAGAGACTGGATATGGAGCGTAAGCTCAGGGATACCCAGGAGAAATTATTGCAGTCGGAAAAGTTGGCGGCAATGGGAAAGTTAACCTCTCAGATAGCACATGAGCTCAACAATCCCCTGTACGGTATCATGAATACCCTGGAGCTTTTAAAGACGGAAATTCCCCCGGAGAGCAAGAGGAGAAAGATTCTGGATATGTCCCTCTCCGAAACCGAGCGTTTGACCGATTTGCTCCGTAAGATGCTCAGTTTTTCAAAGCCAGAGGAAGAGGAAAGGCAGCCGACAGACGTGAATACAATCCTGGAGGAGATCTTGCTTCTGCTCAGAAAGCAATTAATGGAAAACACCATACACATCTCCCTCTCTTTGTCGGAGGAGATGGAAAAGGTGTATGCCTCGAGGAATCAGCTCCGTCAGGTTTTTCTCAACATGATCTCCAATGCAGGGGATGCGATGCCAGACGGTGGGATACTGACTGTAAAGACCGTGCAGAAAGGAGATACTATTCATATCGAGATAGCCGATACCGGCATTGGGATTAGGGAGGAAAACATTGATAGGATATTTGATGCCTTTTTTACCACAAAAGACGGCGTGAAGGATGTGGGCCTTGGCCTATCGGTATGCTATGGTTTTATCAAAGAGCACGGAGGCGATATACGTGTGTCAAGTCGATGGGGCACCGGGACAACCTTTACCATCATCCTCCCCGTATACAGACCCCACAATAGTCCCCATAAAAACAACTGAGACCCGCTAATAACATTTCCCGCCCGAGGTGAGTTTTTCCCTTCCTCACCCAGACATAAGCCCACGTTAAAAAGGGGCCCTTCTCTTTTTCAGAACAACTCCAGCTTCTTGAAATCGGAATAGTGTAACACCGAATCGAGGTGCTTATTTAGAGGGTGGGAGGATACCGTCATGAAATATAATTATTTTAGTTATTATAGTTATTTTATTTTTTAAATTTATATTGACAAATCATAATAAATAAAATAAATATAAAAATTATAATCACTATTGATTATGAGTCTAACTCCGTAACTAGATTGCCACCAGGGATATGGATGTCTTTTTTTGACACCGAAGAGTTCCATGCTGTTATGCCTGCAAGAGGTGCAGATAGAGGCGGGCGATCTGCTCCTCAGGGACATCCCAGTCCTCCGCATCTGGAGGTGTGCTCAGGGGACCGGCGCCCGCCTGGATCATCGGGAAAGAGCCAGCTCATAGCGAGTGCCTAGTTCGGTGCAAAAAAAGACATCCATATCCCTCACTATAATTCTGAGGAGTTAGATACATAGTCGATAATTACTTTAGCAGAGGAGGCCCTTATGGATGGTGTGCTTACGGTTTTCCAGGCGAGCAAATACTGTAAAGTATCCCCGAAAACGATTATCAACTGGATCGAGGCCGGCCATATAGAGGCCTATAAAACGGTAGGGGGGCATCGGCGCATTAAGAAACTCGATCTGGAAACATTCATGAGGAAGCAGGGCATGCCCATTCCGGAAAAGGAGATCAATAGCGCGAGAAAGAGGATCCTTATTGTGGATGACGACCCGATCATCGTGGAAACGCTTGTTCAGGCACTGGAAGAAGAGGACTACAATTATGAGATTATCTCCGCATCGGATGGCTTTGAGGCTGGGCTTCAGGTCAACCATTTTAGGCCTCACCTCATGATCCTGGACATCATGATGCCCGATATCAAGGGGTACGATGTGTGTAAGAAGATCAAGTCAAGCGAAGAAACAAAGGATACGAAGATTATCGTTCTGTCCGCCTATCTGGACGATGAGAAGTTCAAAAAGATGAAGGAATATGGCGCAGATCTCTGTTTTTCAAAACCCCTGCCGCTGCCTCGGCTAAGGGAGGAAGTGGCCAAGATGCTGGGCCTGCTCTGATTATTGAATATTTACGGTTTCCAATTGAAGATTGATTATTCTGGAAGGAGACCCTCGATTCTCAAATCGTCGGTATTCAATGATTCCTATTCAATAAATTGAGGAGGCGTTAATGAAACTGAAGGAATCCCTTACGGAAGGGAAATTCGTGGTCACCTCTGAAGTGCAACCCCCCATCGATGCCGAACCAGAGGAAATCATAAAGAAATTGGAGTCCGTCCGGGGGCGTTTGGACGGACTGACGGTGCCGGAACTGGAGATCGAGGGGGTTGTTGCAGATACCATCAAGACGTGTGAAGTGCTGAGGAAAAACCGATTCGACGCCATCTATGAGACTACGACCCGCGAAAAGAATCGTCTGCAAATACAGAAAGACCTGATCAATGCACATAAAACGGGCGTGGAGAATCTCCTTGTCTTTACAGAGGACTACCGGATTACCGGAGATAGCCTGCAAGAGATGATGTTCTTTCATGTGGATTCCGGAAAGCTTTCCTCAGTGTTGGAGCATCTACGGGAAGGCCATACTGTTGAGGACAAAGCCCTCCCCTTCAAGGCTGAATTTACCTTTGGCTCCGGGATTGAATCCAAGTGGGGCAAAAACGTGCCGGAGCTGGAGATGAAGGAGATGGAGGAGATGACAAAGATAGGCGCAGGGTACTTCTTAACCACACCTATCTTCGACGTGGGGGTGTTCGAAAAATTCATAAAGCAGGTTGACACCTTCGGAATCCCTGTTATTGCGGAGGTTATGATACTGAGGACTGCGGGGATGGCCCACTTCCTTAATCGCCATCTCAAGTCGGGATTAGTGCCGGACTGGGTAATCAGGAAATTGGCGAAGGCCCCTGACAAACAAAAGGCGAGTATTGAGGTTTTCACGGAGATTGTCTCGGGCCTGAAAGACCTCTGCCAGGGGATTCATATCATCACCATGGGTGCCGAGGATAAATTGAGGTATTACCTGGATGCCGCGAGGCTAAAAAAACTATAGATCCAACCTGGAGTGAAGGGCTTCGGTTTGTGGAAAATAGAAAGAATGCCATTGCGAGCGAAGCGATTTCACTGGATTGCCGCGTCGCCTCCGGCCCTTCGACATGCTCAGGGCCATGAGCAGAGTCGAATGGCTCCTCGCAATGACACCTTTCTTTTGTCGGTCACGATAGAAATCACGGAGAGCAGGTAGTTGGAAGAGGTAAGTCTCACTATTAACGGGAAGAGCGTCAGCTGTCCTCCGGGCACGAGCATTCTGGATGCGGCCCTGGAAAATGGTATCAAGATTCCCACCCTCTGCCATCATCCTCACCTGGAGCCTGTTGGTGTCTGCCGGCTCTGCCTGGTAGAGGATGAGGTAACCGGGCGAGTCATGGCCTCATGTGTGACGCCTGCTGCTCCTCGTATGGTCATACGGACAGACTCCCCCACTATCAAAGAACACCGGAGAAATATCCTCCGACTTCTGATGGCTAATCACCCTGAATCCTGCATCGTATGTAGCAAGGGAAACGGGTGTGAGTTGAGGCAGATCGCCGCCGAGCTGGGCGTAGGCGAAATAGGGCTTTACCCCATGCCCCATTATACCGGCCTGGAGCAGGCGAATCCCTTTATTGTCAGGGATCTCAGCAAGTGTATCCTTTGCGGCAGGTGCATTCGCGCGGATCACGACCTGGTGGTGGTAGGTGCCATCGATTACAATCTCAGGGGATTTACATCACGTCCGGCGACCGTGCATGAGATGCCACTGGAAAAATCAAGCTGTACCTTCTGCGGCACCTGTGTATCGATGTGCCCTACGGGTGCCCTTTCAATCGGAACTATACGATTTGTGGGCTCACCCCAGAAAGAAATATCAACCGTGTGTGGGTTCTGCGGGGTAGGTTGTGCACTGGTGATGGGCTCCGTTGATAATCAAATCGTGGAGGTCAATCCTTCACATAAAGAGGGCACAGTAAATCGGTCCACGCTTTGTATCAGAGGCCATTTTGCCCATGACTTCTTACATGTTCCCGAGCGATTGACAACCCCATTGATCCGACGCGAGGGAGACCTCTCTATGGCCACATGGGATGAGGCACTTAGGGCAGTTAAAGAGGGACTCATCTCTATAAAGAAGAGATACGGCCCTCAGAGCATCGCGTTTCTGGGCTCATCCAAATGCACCGTTGAGGAGAATTACCTTTTTCAAAGATTTGCCAGGGCAGGATTCGGGACCAATAACATAGACAATGGCAGTTACGGCTCAGGGAGGTGCGCAGAAAACCAGGTCAATGAAAGGCTGGGTGGGGGAAGTCGTGTCACGCCATTAGCTGGCCTGGAGGAGGCAGAGGTAATCTTTATCATAGGGTCAAATCCCGCCGAATCGCTGCCTGTGGTCAGCTATTACATCAAACGGGCTTCAAGGATAAGGGGGATCCCATTGGTTGTGGCGGATCCGAGAAAAACTAGCTTAACATCCTTCTCCTCGCTCTGGCTACCCCTTGCCCCGCACAGCGATTGCGCGATGATACACGGGCTCGCAGCCATCCTTAACAACAGGGGTGCCCATGACAGCGATTTCATCGGCCGGTTCACCGAGGGTTTTGATCGTTACCGCTCAGGCCTCTCATCCATGGATCTTCAGAGGGTATCTCTGTTCACAGGGCTTGATATCGAGGCAATGGAAGAGGCGGCGGATGTGCTTGAAGGGAAAAGGATAGCCTTCGTGATAGGAGGTGGCATCCTTAAGCAGAGATATGGTGCTGCGGCTATGGATGCCATTCTCAATCTCGCTCTCATGACCGGGAGCCTTGGCGGTAATGGGAGGGGCCTGTATGTGCTCGCGGCGGAAAATAATCAGGTGGGGGCAGTGGATATGGGGGCAGCGCCGGATCTCCTTCCCGGTCGCCAGCCGCTTCACGATAACAGGGCTCGGAAGCACTGGGAGCAGGGCTGGGATGTGAAGCTCTCCCCGGATCCAGGACTCGATGCAGTTCGAATGATCGAGGAGGCGGAAAAGGGGAACCTCAAGGCCCTCTATATCATGGGCGAAAACCCGCTACGGAGCCTTCCCCAATCCAAACGCGTAGGCAAGGCACTGAATAACCTGGAACTACTGGTAGTCCAGGACATCCTCGCCACCGAGACCTCGCACATAGCGGATGTGGTGTTGCCAGGGGCCGCATTCACCGAGAAGGGCGGATCATTCACCAACCTCGAGGGAAGAATCCAATCCTTTGAGCCGGGAGTTCCCCCACCAGGTGAGGCCAAGGCAGACTGGGAGATCCTTGCCCTGTTGTTCGAGAAGATAAGATCCTCTAAAAGGTATTCCTCTCTGGAGGAGATAAGGGCCGAAATTCGCAACCTGGTGCCCATGTACTCGGGGTTGGGGCGAGGAGCGGGGCAATCATGGGTCAATGAGGCGGCTACCGTAGGGCCTTTTCATCCCGAGGGAGGGGGAAAGCGTATCACGTTCTCCCCTCTCATCCCTATAGAAGAGGAGGCCTGTGATGAATTGTTTCCCTTTACGGCCATCCTAGGGTCCCAGAGATACCATCTAGGAAGCGGTACCAGGACGAGCCGTTCAATTCGAGTGAGGGAATATGCCCTGAAGGGGGAGGTGGAGATATCTCCTAAGGATGGTAAACGACTTGATCTGAACGAAGGAGATCGGGCCAGGATATCCTCCCCTCACGGATCTATCTCCAGGAGCGTGACGCTCAAGGAGGGTTTGAAACAGGGGCTGATTTTTATACCCACGGCATTTCATAATAATGACGCCAGGGAATTGATAGGGCTGAGCCACCTGGGCGAAGTCGATTCATCTGGCTGGAAGGAGTGCCACGTAAATATTGAGAAACTCTAGGGACTGTGAGTTACGAGTTATGAGTTTAAACTAGAAGTTCTAACCAGCCAACTCGAAAGAGGAAGGTACCATTGAAATCAGAAGAGATAGACTGGGGGCATCTGCAAGCCATCATAGAGAAATACAAGGCTGAGAGGTGGGCCTTGATCCCTCTCCTTCAGGATATCCAGGACACGTATGATTACATACCCGAGGAATCTATTGAGACTATTGCAGAGGCGCTGAATCTCTTTCCGAGTCAGGTTCAGGGGGTAATCTCCTTTTACGCCGGGCTATCCCTGAAGCCTAAGGGGAAAAACGTGATCCGGGTATGTCGCGGCACCGCCTGCCACGTGAAAGGAAGCCGAGGCATTCTGAGGTTCATGAAGAAGGAACTGGATCTAGACGAAGGGGAGACGAGCCCCGATTATAACTTTACCCTCGAGACCGTGGCGTGTCTCGGGACCTGTTTCCTCGCCCCTGCCATGATGGTGAACAATGCCTATTTCGGCAAATTATCCCCGCCAAAGGTGACCACCATTCTGAAGCAATACGGGAAGGAAAAAAGGAAAGGCTCGCAGGCATGAAGCGGCTCACTTCCATTGGGGAACTGGAGTGGTATCGCAATAGAATACTCGCTCAGGAGGACGAGCGAAGGACCCGTGTGCACGTCTGTATGACCGGCTGCCGGGCTTACGGTGCTGCTGAGCTGAGGGCTGCCCTTGAAGAGGAGATCAAAACCCAGGGCCTCACCGATACTGTGGAGGTACGACCAACCGGATGCCATGGGCTGTGCGCGAAGGCACCGGTGATGTCCATTGATCCCTTGGGGGTGCAGTACCAGGAGGTCGGCCCGGAAGATGTGGCCGAGATAGTGGCACTGACCCTAAAGAAGAACCAGCTGATAGATCGCCTGTCTTACATAGATCTCCACACAGGAAACCCCATCTACCACCGCAACCAGATTCCCTTTTACAAGCAACAGGTGAGAAGGGTGCTGGCGAACTGCGGAAGGATCGATCCAAAAAAGATAGAGCACTACATTGCCGCCGGTGGATACCAGGCAATCGTCAAGGCCCTCTCGAGGATGACCGCGGATCAGGTAATCGATGAGGTGACCGCCGCTCAATTGAGGGGAAGGGGCGGCGCCGGTTTTCCCACAGGGGTGAAATGGAGATTCGCCCGCCAGGCCCAGGGAAGTCCCAAATATATCGTCTGCAATGGGGATGAGGGGGATCCCGGTGCCTTCATGGACCGCGCGGTTCTGGAAGGTGATCCCCATGCCGTGCTCGAGGGGATGCTCATAGGCGCCTATGCAATTGGAGCGGAATACGGATACATCTATGTGCGGCAGGAATATCCGATCGCCGTCGAACACCTGAGAGTTGCATTGGAACAGATGAGGGAGCTGGGCCTCTTGGGTGAGAATATCCTGGGAATCGGCTTTGATTTTGACGTTGAGCTCAAGATGGGTGCGGGGGCCTTTGTCTGCGGCGAAGAGACTGCGCTCATGGCCTCAATTGAGGGCAAGAGAGGAATGCCGAGGGCCCGACCGCCCTTCCCTGCCCAGGTGGGGCTTGATGGCAAGCCCACCAATATCAACAATGTCGAGACCTGGGCGAATGTTCCGTTAATCATAAAAAATGGTGTCGAATGGTACTCGCGGATTGGCACAGAGCACAGCAAGGGGACCAAGATCTTTTCCCTGGCAGGAAAGGTGCACAACACGGGATTGGTCGAGGTCCCCATAGGCGTGTCCATCAAAGAGGTGGTGTTTGATATCGGCGGCGGCATTCCCAAGGGCAGGAAGTTTAAGGCGGTGCAGATGGGGGGGCCATCAGGAGGCTGTGTCCCTCCCCAGTTTCTGAATCTCCCCATAGATTACGATACACTCCAGCGAATCGGGTCCATCATGGGCTCGGGCGGTATGGTGGTCATGGATGAAAATAACTGCATGGTGGAGATCGCTCGCTTTTTCCTGAGTTTTACCCAATCGGAGTCCTGTGGAAAATGCGCTCCCTGTCGATTGGGCACTACCCAGCTATTGGAGATTCTAACCAGGATCACCCAGGGAAAAGGGAGAATCGAGGATCTCCCTACCATCAAGAAGATAGGGGAGACCATGATAGCGACGTCTCTCTGCGGCCTCGGGCAGACCGCTCCCAAGCCCGCCCTTTCCACCCTCAAATACTTCTTAAGGGAATACGAGGAACATATCATAGAGCACAGGTGTGCTGGTGCCACATGTGATGCTATGGTCATTTCCGCCTGCCAGCATGCCTGTCCGGCGGGCATTGATGTGCCCAATTACGTAGCAGCTATTGCGAGCGGAAACTACGAGAGGGCGGTGGAGATCATCAGGGAGAGGAATCCCTTTCCCGCGGTATGCGGCCGTATCTGTATCCATCCCTGTGAATTAAAATGTCGGAGGGGCGAGCTGGACGAGCCGGTTGCCATCCGCTCCTTAAAACGGTTCGCATCGGACTGGTATTACGATCATGTCGGCAAGGCCGAGGAGCCCTTTTCGATAATAGAGGATCAGAAGGTCGCCGTGGTGGGAGCAGGGCCGGCAGGATTGACCTGTGCCTATTTTTTAGCGAAGCAGGGATATGGGGTGACCGTGTTCGAGGCCCAGGCAGTGGCGGGGGGTATGCTTGGAATCGCGGTCCCGGAATTCCGTCTCCCCCGAACGGTGATCCAGGCAGAGGTAGCGTACATTGAAAGCTGCGGCGTCGAGATCCGCTATAGCTCCCCCATTGACGCCAGGCATACGGTAGACGATCTCATGAGGGAAGGATACGGGGCGGTCTTTATTGCGGCAGGGGCCCAGGCAAGCAAGAGGATCGAGATCCCCGGCGAGCGAGAGGGCCTGAAAGGCCTCTACTACGGTCTTCAGTTCCTGACGGATCTCAGGACCGGCAAAGGGATAACGCTCAAGGGAAAAGTCGTGGTCCTGGGAGGGGGCAATGTGGCCATTGACGTGTCCAGAACAGCGCTCAGGATAGGCGCTGAAGACGTGCAAATATTCTATCGGAGAACCAGGGAGGAGATGCCCGCCTGGGAGAAGGATATTGAGGAGGCCATAGAGGAGGGGATTATTATCAATCCCTCATGGGCGCCCACACAGATCTTTCATAAAGGTGGCAGGGTCACGGGCCTTGAGTTCGCGCGAAGCAGAACCGTTTTCGACGAAGAGGGACATTCCTCCCTCCAAACCGACGGGAAATCGACTCAGGTGGTGGAGGCTGACGCGATCATTATCGCCATAGGCCAGGCACCGGATATCTCTTTTCTATCAAAGGACAGCCAGCTCGAAAGGGCGCTGTGGGGAAGTCTTGTGGTGGATGAAAACAGTTTGGCTACCAATATCCCGGGCGTGTTTGCAGGGGGCGATTTTACCACAGGGCCTTCTATCGTCATAAACGCTATTGCCTCGGGCAGGAGGGCCGCCCTGGCCATCGATAAATATCTTAAGGGGGAAAGGGGAAGGGTGGAAATCGTAGATGAAAAGACGGCCTTGAGGGAGGATATCGGGTTGGCCCTGGATGAGGAAACAGAAGAGGAGCGGCCCAGGGTGAAGATCCAGCTCGAGAAGCCAGAAGAGAGGATAACGGATTTCAGGGAGGTGGAGAGAGGACTCACCAAGAAGGACGCCTACCGAGAGGCCATGAGATGCCTGAGGTGCGACCTGGAGGAGATATAGGAGCGATTGCCCCTGGCGCTGCGCTAAGGGTTATTGATAAAAAAACGCTCATGGGAGCACGGAGATGTCTTATTTTGCCTCATGCCCTATACGTAATGCACCGTCAGACCCCGATAAATCGGGGCACCGACCGCCATGTTGCATAATAGTCAAATCCGCGTTGCGCGTGTGTCCTTCGACGTTGCTCAGGACCATGAGCCTGTCGAATGGCCCCGATTTATGGGGCACGCTGAGGCCCCCTGTTAAAGGGCATGAGGCAAAATAAGACATCTCCGCGCTCTTTTACGTAATTAGTTTGTCAGGAGAACAGCAATGATCAGATCTATCACGAGGCAAAAACCCGAGGAGGAGATCGACCGTCTCCTCGAGGGACTTGGAAGGGTTTTCATCATCGGGTGCGGTACATGCACTACCCTGACCCACACAGGAGGGGATCCCGAGGTAAGGGCCATGGGAGCGCGGCTATTGGGGAAGGGGAAGCTTGTAACCGGAGAGGTGGTGTTGCCGGTGGCATGCGACAATCTGACAGCAGAGGCCATGGGTGAATACGGGCAGCATATCGATCAGGCCGATGTCCTGCTGATCATGACCTGCGCCTTCGGCGTGCAGACCATCGCGCGGCAGGTGAACAAGATGGTTGTCCCGGCCCTTGATACCCTGTTCATGGGAAAGGAGAGGGGCATCGGTGAGTTTGATGAGATATGCACCCAGTGCGGCACCTGCGTGTTGGGAGAGACAGGGGGAATCTGTCCGGTAACCTCATGCCACAAGGGGCTGGTCAACGGCCCTTGCGGCGGCACCAACAATGGCAAGTGCGAGATCGATCCGGAGAAGGACTGCGCCTGGACCCTTATTTACAATCGGTTGAAGGAGTTGGGCCGCCTGGATTTGATGAGAACATACCAGAAGCCCAGAAACCACCAGGGAGAGCCCTCACCGGGGAAATGGAGATCAGTTTCGCCTCAGTCAATCGATGGCCAAAAGGCATAAGTAAAACATTCTATTCGAATGGAAGAGGTCGCGCATGGTTTCTGAATTCAAAAAGGCACTGGAGTCGGGCAAGTTCGTGATCACCTCCGAGGTGGCACCGCCCAAGGGGACAAACCTGGAGAAGATGCTCCACCATATCGAGCTCTTAAGGGATAAGGTGGATGCCATGAACGTAACCGATCACCAGAGTTCTGTCATGAGGTTCCCCTCTCTCGGAGGGGTGCTCCTGGTGAAGGAGATGGGCGGTGAGCCGATCCTTCAGATGACCTGTCGAGACCGCAATCGGCTTGCCCTCCAGGCAGATCTCTTATTAGCCGACAGCAGGGGAATCCACAACGTGCTCTGTCTGACGGGGGATTCCGTGATCCTGGGTGACCACAAGGAGGCCAAGGGGGTGTTCGACCTGGACTCCAGCCAACTGCTGGCAGCCATCCGGCGATTGGAGAAGGGAAAGGATCTGGGCGGCAATGACCTGGATGGGAGCGTGTCTTTCTGCGCCGGGGCCATCGTCACCCCCGAGGCCAATCCCATCGAACCGCAGCTCATCAAATTCGAGAAGAAGATCGAAGCAGGCGCTGAGTTCATTCAAACCCAGGCGGTCTACGACCTGGAGAATTTCAAGGGATTTATGGATTATGCAAACCAGTTCCCGGTAAAGATCCTTGCTGGCATCATCTTGCTCACCTCCGCACCAATGGCCAGGTTCATGAACAAGAACGTGGCCGGCGTGAACGTGCCCCAAGAGTTGATCGATGAAATGGCCTCCGCGCCAAAGGGAAGGGCCCTGGATAAGGGAATCGAGATCGCCGGACGGATGGTAAAGAGAATACATGATGAGAGGATGTGTGATGGGGTACATATAATGGCCATCGGCAGGGAGGAACTGGTGCCGGATATCATCTCCGCAGCAGGCTTATCCTAACGTATCAGCTGTTTCCCTCTCCTTTAGCTTTAATATTCGAGCAATGAGGATCTTCAGTATTTAATTCAATTTTTTGCAGTTGAAGGGAAGTAACGAGGGAACATGCTGTTTATACCTTTCGTAATCCTCACCGAATACCTCAATCAATCCCCGTTCCTCACGACGAACTACATCACACCGAAAAGGCATAAGGCGGCGCTCGGCTGAGAGTAGTATTTATAGATCAGGCTGCTAAAAGGATATTAGGGCTATACGACGTTGATCCTCACTATATCGAAAGGTCCGCCCATCTATCCTTATCCTCGGCGAGAAGAATATGCGATATGTTATGATTACCTGCATATTTGGGCTTGTTCCTAAGCGTCCCCTCCACTAGGGAATGTGGTGAATCACGCCGAAGATGAATAAGGCCTCATAGGAGGAATCCGGATGTGTCGGTTTCCGCTTTCCATTTTCCTCTCCCCTGTATATAGATATGATTATCAAATAGCTTTGCAACTACTCAGGTAGATAGGTTGTAGGCTGAAGACTGTTAGGAAATAACGGGGATACGGCGTATTTTGAAGACATGCTTGGCACCAAAAGCTAATGTTTCTTCAACAAAGTTCAGCAATAGTACTCCTCTGATCACTTTAAGCCTTCAGTTTAAACAGCTTCAGTCTGACTACGTGAGTAGTTACATAGCTTTTTTAATGAGAGTCGGTGACCTGCCTTTTCCTTACCGGTATAAAATGATATCCCGGCTTAAAAAAGGCAAAGAAATGGAGGATACCAAGATGAGAACACGTCTTCTTATACCAATTATCACGACATTGCTCATCGCCCTTCCCATCATCCCGTCTTATGCGGGCGACAAGGGTGAAGAACTCCTGGAGTCGAAGCTACGAGAGGTTATCCTCGAGAACTTCGCCGCCTCCCAGAGAAAGGATATTGAGGGGGTCAAGCGGACCATCCACAGCCAATCGCCGGCCTATATCGCCTCTGCTCAAAGCCTTAAGCAGCTCTTCGATTACTATGACCTGAAACATGAGCTTCTGTTTTTTCGCTACATCGGGGTCGACGGAGAGTACGCCATCGCGCGCGGAGAACAGAAGACGGAAAAGCTGAAGGGTCCGGCATTCAAGGACAACATACTGGATTCCATATATATATTCCGAAAGGAGAAGGGGAAATGGAAACTGTGGCAGCAGGCGGTGCTCGAGTCGAGGTTTATAGACTAATGGAGGTGAACCAAGAGATGCCGGGAGGGAGTAAGCACATTGCCGGAAAAACGAAACGGCACCACGTGAAGCTGAGGGGGTAATGAAATGATATTCTCCGATGACCATAAGGAATCTATGCTATCAATATCGCACGGGCATTGAAGAACAGCGGTTGATTCTTTTATTGCACAGGGTAAGGGTATTCGACTTTGTTATAACACAAGAAATCCCCGCCTGAAAGGGCGGGGATCTTCGCGCACAATCTATCCTGCCAGAATCAGCTCAAATTATCCAGCTGGAGTAGCCTGGAGTGTACCTTTCGGACCTGAGAACGCAAGGTATCCGGGTACCACTGCTCTGATCAGTGGAATTGCGATCAAAACCCCCCACCAGTACGGTTTACCCATCGCCTCCGCGATTGCCATGAACACGAGTATGGCAAAGAAGACGTTGACAACGGGAATGAAGAGCAAGGCCGTCCACCATCCCGGCTTGCCCCCGATCTTGCAGAGCAGATACACGTTGAGCACTGGAATCCATGCCATCCATGCATGGTTGGTTCTGGTCTTCCTGGCCAATACATACAGACAAAGGGCCAAATAGAGGTAAAGGGCCACCCCAAATATCACGGGAACCGCCATACCACCCGGACCATAGCCATGGAGAAGATAAAACATGGCGCCGCCGGGCCTGTGATGTGGAAATAGATGCAACATGCCCATTGTTAACTCCTCCTTTCTAAGACTCCTTCACTCATCCTTGAAGGTGGATTGAGTGGAAGGGGCTCATAAAATAGCGTCAGTGTCTTTCCGCCTTCTCCCTGATCATCTCGACCACTTTGCCTTTCTGATCCTCATCGAGCACGTTGTAGAATTCCAAAAAGAGATCCAACGCTTGCCCCACGTGCTCGGGCATATCCTTGAGCTTGCCCTTCACCATCCCAACCACCGCATTCATATCGGGATTCTCGCGATCCAGCTCATCTCGCACCTGAGCGAATAACTTCTCTCTATCCTCACCGGCCTTCATCAAGTTCGCCTTTATCTTGGCCCTGATCTCCTCATAGGTAGCCCTCTGGCCTTCCGTGAGGTTGAGCTCTTCTACCTTGTTGTCCATGCGCTTCAGCATTCGTTCGGAAAAATTCCCGCCACCGAACCGCGGATGTCCCCACCCACGCTCCTTGTAATACCGGTGGGGTCCACAGCCCGCCAAAAAAGTGAAACTCAACAAAAGCGCTACGACCATGAGAGATTTGCTTGTTATTTTCATATCTACCTCCTTTTTCTTGTCCTAAAGTTTTCCCCTCATGCGCTTACGTTGCCCCCATAGTAAGCATTGGATGTAAAAGGAGTTTGTTGAGGTTGTGAAAAAGGGTAAAAAAATGTAAAAAAGTGAAAAAGGGGGAGACAAACGTGAACGAAAAGGTTTTACTGGTCGATGACGATGAGAAGCTCCTGAAGCTTCTCAGGGAATATATGGAGGATTATGGATTCCAGGTTCACACCCTTGCTGATGGGTCAACCGTGGTACAGATCCTTCGGGAGGAATCACCTGATATCGTGATACTGGACATTATGTTGCCGAAAAAGGACGGACTGGAGGTGCTGCGGGAGATCCGCAAGGAGTTCTCCCTGCCGGTCATCATGCTCACCGCAAAGGGTGAGGATGCTGACCGAATCGTGGGCCTGGAACTCGGAGCCGACGATTATCTTCCCAAACCCTTTAATCCCAGGGAATTGCTCGCAAGGATGAGGGCGGTGATGCGGAGACTCGCCCCCCGAGATAAGGGCGAGGCTGGAAAGGAAAAAGCACTTCGTATCGAGGCCGGCGGCCTCGCCCTGAACAAGGCCAAGCAGACGCTCTTGGTAGAGGGCACGGAAGTGGAGCTCTCCTCAACGGAGTTTAAGATCCTCGAAGTGCTCATGGAGAATCCCAACAGGGTATTGAGCCGTGATGAGCTCATGAATCGTGCCCGCGGGAGGGATTTCATGGCCTTTGACAGAAGCATAGATGTGCATATCAGCAAATTGCGGTCGAAACTGGAAACCCATCCCCGCTCCCCGAAACGAATCAAGACAGTCTGGGGAATGGGGTATATGTTCGTTGATGCCCCATGATGATTGGAAAACTCTACATCAAGATATTCCTATCCTTTTTGCTCGTCCTGTTCGTCACCGAAATACTAATCTTAGGGCTGTTCAGCTACTCCACCAGAAAAAGCTTCCGCTCTCGCTTTAAGGACTACGCCTCCTCGCATGCCAGACTGGTACAGGGATTAATCGAAGAGAGGATCAATGCGATGCCAGGAACGAATATTGAGGAAAATTCCTCACTCAGGGATCTCCTGACCCGCCTCAGTGATGCGTACGGGGTGAGGATTTGGCTGGCGGATTCAGGGGGAAACGCCCTCGTCAAGACCTTTCGGGAAAACATACCCGAAGCCCTGACGTACTATCCTCAAACAGCGGGAACGGACCCTGTTCACTTCAAGCTCCATCGTCATATCAAGAAGGGATGGGCACTGCACACTGTTATTCCCATTGAAATCGGAGAGCAAGACACGGGAAGCCTGCACCTGGTGTTCGACAAAATGCAGCCGCCTCACCCCGAGGGCCGCTTTGCGCTCGGGCTTCTCGGCATCGGGGTGGTGATCGCGCTTCTTTTAATCCCCGTCTCCAGGCTCATCACAGAACGAGTGAAACGGCTCAGGCATTCTGCCCTTCAAATCGCCGAGGGAGATCTCTCTCACAGGGTCGCCATTAAGGGAACCGACGAAATCGGGGAGCTGGGTCGCTCGTTTAACCGCATGGCGGATAAGCTCGAGACCATGATCAGGGGCGGAAGAGAGCTCACCGCAAACATTTCACACGAGCTGCGAAGCCCGCTGGCGAGAATCAGCGTCGCCGAGGAGCTCCTTCGAGAGAAATTGGAACGGGGAAGCGTCAAGGACTTACGCAGGCATCTCAATACCATACGTGAGGACATAGAAGAGCTTGATCGGCTCATACACAGCATCCTCGCGCTCTCAAAGCTGGACCTCCAGCAGGAACTCATGAAACTCGAAACCCTTAATCCCTGTGAGCTCGTAGGGGAGCTTTTGGAACGGTTCAAGCCCGCTATGGACCGAAAGGGCCTGCGTCTCACAGCTGATCTATCAATCGATTCCTTCATTAATGGAGATAAGGATTCCCTTCGCACCGCGCTCTCAAACCTTCTGGAGAACGCCGTCAAGTTCACGCCGCCTGACGGCAAGGTAGCTATGAAGGCAAATTCAGAACGCGATTCCGTGGAGATCAGCATTACGAACTCCTTCAGAGCCCTCTCCGGGGAGGATAAAGAGAAGATCTTCGAGCCCTTTTTCAGAATGGAGGGATCAGGGGAGTCTGGATCGGGATTGGGCCTGGCTATCACCAAGAAGATAATAGAGCGGCACGGCGGCACCATCGAGGCAACGAATTGTCCCGAGGGATTGGAGATAAAGATTCGACTCCCAAGAGGATCGTAACATTAAGAGTGGGCTAATCCCGTACACCTCATATCATAAAATCACTATTCCCCAGTTGGATATTTCCCAATTATGGTGTAAATAGTGTGAAACCGTGTATCTGATCACTCGTTGTAAAAGAAGCCCGTATGTCATCGCTTCATTATAAATCCGCTTGCGAACTTGTACGCATGATAAAGAAAAAAGATCTTTCTCCCGTTGAATTGATGGAGGAGACCTTGAAGAGGATCGAGGTGGTGAATCCCCTCCTCAATGCCTTTGTCTCCCTCCGGGCCGACGAGGCCATGGATGAGGCGAGGGCTCTGGCCGAGGATCTGGCAGCAGGCAAGGAGACAGGGCCACTCGCTGGAATACCGATCGGGGTGAAGGACCTGGAGGATGTCAAGGGTATGGTGACGAGCTACGGGTCGGTTCCCTTTAAGAACAACGTTGCGACAATCGATTCCACCCAGGTCGCAAGGCTCAAGGCAGCCGGTGCTATTGTGGTGGGAAAAACCAACACCCCCGAGTTCGGTTTCACCGGCTTTACCAAGAACCTGCTCTTCGGGGTGACCAGGAATCCGTGGAACAGGGAGCGAACCCCTGGCGGATCGAGCGGCGGTTCAGCCGCTGCGGTTGCAGGCGGTATGGTTCCCCTGGCCACCGGCTCGGATGCGGGCGGTTCCATCAGGATACCCGCATCATACTCCGGCTGTTTCGGATTAAAGACATCCTTCGGCAGGATACCCAAGGGCCCCCTCCCCCTCCTGCATACATATTTGCTCTGGTGCATGGGCCCCCTGACCAGGACCGTGGAGGATGCCGCCCAGTATCTGGACTGTGTTGCTGGATACCACCCCTCAGACCCCGAATCCCTTCCCTCTCCCGAAAGGTCGTTTCTGGGACGACTGAAGGATATGCCCACCAACCTCAGGATCGCCTTTAGCCCCACCCTAGGCTACGCCAGGGTGCAAAAGGAGGTGATGGAACTGGTTGAGGAGGCGATGAAATGCTTTAAGGGCATGGGCCATAGGGTGGAGCTGTGGGATGGAACGATACCTGATGTGGGTGAAACCTGGTCAAACCTCATGAATTTCGATCTCTATTGCATGCTGCATCAGAGGCTTGAGGAAAATCGAGAAGAAATGGGCAGAACTCTGGTGAAGGCCCTGGATCAGGTGAAGTCATTTTCATTAGATGATCACATAGAAGCCCAGAAGGTGAGGAGTACACTGAATAGAATAATGTGGGAGCTGTTTGAGCAATTTGACCTGCTGCTCACCCCCACCATGCCTACCGAGGCCTTTGCCGCCAAGGGACCCCCGCCGGGGGAAATAGACGGACACCCCATCCCGCTGCTTGGGGCCGTGGCCTTCACGTATCCCTTTAACCTTTCAGGCCACCCGGCAGCCTCTTTGCTGGCGGGCCTCACAACGAGTGGCCTTCCCGTGGGCTTGCAGATCATCGGTCCCCGACACCGAGACGACCTCGTGCTCCAGGCCTCGTATGCCTATGAAAAAACGAGACCATGGAAGGATCGCTGGCCCGACATGGAAAAAGGTTAGAATCGAACCACTAACACGAATAAAGGTACGGTGTGATGAAAAAGATTATCATAAAGGACGAAATATTCGATCTATTCCCCGATTTCTATCGTGGAATTGTCCTTGTCAAGGACATCTCCAACCAGAAATCGAACAAGAGGATCAGGAAGGTCCTAAAAAAGGAGATAGACAGGCAAGTCGATATCGATGAGCTGAAGGATCCGAGGATCCTGGCCTGGAATGAAGCCCACAGGCGATTCTCCTCGGATCCGGATACCTATCTGCCCTCCATTACGTATCTCCTGAAAAGCATGAGGCCAAACAGGGCCCTGCCATTTATCAACTCAGTGGTTGCCCTCTTCAACTACATCTCGCTGAAGTACGTCACGCCGTGCGGTGGAGACGACGTGGAAAGGGTTGAGGGGAACCTGGTATTAGGAATTGCAGACGGGACGGAGAGGTTTATCCCCCTCGGGGAGGAGATTGAGGAGCATCCCCTGCCCGGCGAGGTCATATACTACGATGATCGCAGCAAGGACGTGATGTGCAGGAGGTGGAATTGGAGAAACGGGGAGGTGACGAAAATCACACCAGAGTCAAAGAGGATCGTGCTCAACATCGATTGCCTGCCCCCTGTCTCTCCTGATATGGGAAATGAGGCCGCCGATGAGTTGGCCCAGCTTCTCGAGCTCCACTGTAGTGCCGAGGTAGAAACCACCTATGTAGATGCCGGGAAAAGGGAAATTGATATATCTAGGCAGGATACACTCTGAATGATGACCAACCTAACAATCTTATTAGGGCCAATGCGCATACCTTTCCTGATCTTGACTCCTGCGTGTGTCTCGCTGGGAGTAGGGACCGCCATCTGGACCTCGGGCGAAGTTCGCGTCATCTTTGTGGTATTCGCGCTTATAGGGGCCCTGTGTGCGCATATCAGCGTGAATTCCCTGAACGAGTATTTCGATTACAAGAGCGGCCTTGATTTCAAGACGAAGCGGACCCCCTTCAGCGGCGGCAGCGGGGTCTTGCCTGGAAATCCACGCATGGCTCGCCATGCCTTGGTCATAGGACTGGTTACATTTACGCTCACGGGTATAGTGGGTATCTATTTCGTGCTCGTGTGGGGCTGGCTTCTCATGCCCCTTGGCCTTATCGGCCTGTCCGTGATATTTTTCTACACGATCTGTTTCACCCACAATCCAGTGTTATGCCTGATTGCCCCCGGATTGGGCTTTGGAACCCTTATGGTGATGGGCACTGATTTCGTTCTCACGGGCTCATACTCATTCACCGCCTTTATTGCCTCGCTCGTGCCCTTCTTCTTGGTCTGTAACCTGCTCCTGCTCAATCAGTTTCCGGATGTGGATCCGGACAAATCTGTAGGGAGAAGACACCTCCCCATTACCCTTGGTGTGCGGGCGAGCAGCCTGATTTACGGCGCATTTCTCCTGCTCACCTATGTATCGATCGCTGTCGGCGTTCACCTTCACTACCTCCCTCGATTCAGCCTTATGGGATTGCTCACCATCGCTATCGCGATTCCCGCCTTTGCGGGCGCCTATCGGTTTGGGGGGAACATCAAAAGGCTCATGCCTTACCTGGGCCTCAACGTGGTCATTGTCATCGTCACCCCCCTGCTTGTAGCCACTGGACTGTTCCTTGGGTGATGCTGAGGGTTTAGCATCGGAACGAAAGAAAAGTCCCATGACCCGTAAAAATGGAAGCAATATAGCGCTCTCCTGAGAAACTCCATGTGGAAAGGAGTATGGAGATGTCTTTTTTTGTCTCATGCCCTCTACGTAATGCACCGGCAGGCCCCGATAAA
>CAZJXD010000072.1:0-24904 GCA_964549945.1 uncultured Desulfobacteraceae bacterium
CGCCCCTGCCACCGAGGGGGCCTGAGATGAGAAGGAGCGCGGGCTTTACCCTGATTGAGCTCATGGTGGTGATCGCCATCTTAGGGGTATTGGCGGCCACCGCGGTGCCGCTCATCGGCGTCTACCGGCAGCGTGCCTCGGGCTCCGAGGCCCAGACCATGCTCAAGCAGATCCTGGACGGCGAGATCATGTACTACCTGGAACACAACAAGTTCTTCCCCGACAACGCCACCTACACCATCACCCACCCGGGAGGCGAGAACCCCGGGGGCGCCCAGGATGAGATCAAGGACAACCTCAACGTACAGATCCCTACCGGCCACCGGCTCGACTTCTCCATAACGGGCATCAACGTGGGGGGCGCGGGCTCCTCGATTGTCATCATCTCCTCGTTTCAGAACTCCTTCCCCATCTTCGCCAACGGGGATACCTTCATCAGGGGGACGGTGGATAAGAACGGGAAGGTCACGATATTTTAGCGCTAACATTGACGTCTCTGAATTTCTACAACTTATTGAAATGACGACATTTTTAATGGAACATGGTTCATAGAGGCCAGATGGGGTAATGGAAAGGTGGAATATTGGAATGTTGATTGCTGAAAGGATTTATCTCATTCCTTAACCTCGTTTTCAAGAAAAACAACCGAATAAATGTACTGCTACACTTTGACAGAACCCGTTTTTCCAGTATTCTAACATTCCATTCTTCCAATTGCGGAGCGAGGCGGAGCTAAGTTCTTCATAGATCCTGATCTCCGAGAAGCGAGATGAGATAATTGGATCTTCGGGGACGCCCATGATTGAGATAGCTTCCCATTCATTGTGGCTCGGTATGGGTTTTCAACGTATTGATATATGAATCTCGAATCATTATTTCACAATTTTATCACCAGTGGCACCACCTCGTCCAACCCGGAGACCATCAGCAAACACCGCGTGCTGAATGAGTTTTTCCTTATCATTAGCCTCGCTGCTCCCATTCTAGGGCTGTTCTATTATTCCGTAGGGGCGGACCTTCTCTTTTATGTTGCTCTCTGCGCCGGCCTGTTAGGTATTCTGGGCATTATCCTTCTGCGGAGCACGAAGAATCTTATCCTGGCCGGGAATTTCGCATTTTTCGTGGTTTGGGCTGCTCTTCTCATTATCCGATGGAATACCGGGGCAATGAGCGAAGGCGGAATCGTTCTGTTGTCATGGATATGGAATGCCGCACTTTTGCTAATGGCTATCTTCATCACGGGATATCTGTGGGGAACGATATGGGGTTCCATGATATTTCTCGAAACAGGTGCAGCTGTGTATCTGTTCAGGAGGGGCTATGAATTTCCAAGCCTCATACCGGCTGACATTTCCCCTGTATATTCCTTGGGAGCATATTTGACAGGCCTTTTGATCATTCTTTTGATTGCATTCCTTTATGAGAGGGAGAAGGGGAGCGCTGTTGAAAAGGAGCAGGCTAAATCCAGAGGCCTTGTTGAGTCAAAGAGGTATATCGATACCATCCTCGAGAGATTTCCCTTCCCCACCTTTGTGGTAGACGGAGAGCACCGCGTGATACAGTGGAATCGAGCGTGCCAGAGGATGACCGGTGTCTCGGCCGAGAACGTGATCGGAAGGAAGGTCCCTAGTGCCCTGTGCGTGGATAACCAGTTGAGTCTGGCTGACATAATAATAGAGGATCCCGATGCCATCACACAGAGATTCTCCGAATCCATAATATCCAGAACGGACAGCGGCTTTTTTGAGTTGGGAATACCCCTTCCTTCCATAAGGGACGGCATCGAGGCCGTTATTACCGTTGCGCCCATTTATGATGTTAACGGTTCGGTCAAAGGTGCTATAGAGACAATACAGGATGTGAGCAATCGCCAAGGGGAGACGCACAAGGAGTATGACAAACACGAGGGGAATTTTGAATCGGAGCTGTGCCCGATTTTTAAGGTAGACTCCAAGGGCAAGATAAGCTTCTGGAATAAGGCCTGCGAGGATACCTTCGGTTACCCCTCCGCAAAAATGATCGGCGCAAGCCCCTTTCGGTTTGTCTCAAAATCCACCCGAGAACCCTTTAAGGAAACGATACTAAGGGTGTTTAAGGGGGAATCGTTTAGCGGCAAGGAATGGAAATACTACTCATCATCTAGGGAGCCGGTAAACGTGCTGGCCAGTGCTTACTCCCTTCAGTCCGCTGATGGGAAATCAAAGGAATGTGTAGTGATGAATACGGATATTACGGATCTCACGGTGCGAATGAAGCAGTTTGAGAGGGATTCCGTGGAGAGCAAGGAAAGGCTTAAAAGCATGGCAGAGGAATACGCCCTTCTCCGGAAGAACCTCGCCACCTACATTCGAAAGAAGAATGGAAATTGAGGTAGTTGGTAAGGCCAGTTCTCGCTAAAGCACTTCATAAACCATAATCTCCTCGCTCTTTCCCTTCACTTTTTTACGTCCAATCTCTTCTATCTCGAATTTACCCTTCACAGCCTTGTATGTCTCCTCGCCAATGAGGATCTGGTTTGGTTCCGCTATCGATTCTAATCGCGCTGCAATATTCACGGGATCTCCGATCACGGTGTAGTCCATTCTTCTGGGAGAACCGATATTTCCTGCCACCACTCGCCCGGTATTTATACCTATGCGAATATCGAATTTGATTGATGGGCTGCCTTTCTCCGTCATCATTGCTGCGAGTTTTGCCCTCATTTCCTTGGCCGCGAGTATTGCCCTTTCAGCATCATTGTCCCTTTCTATGGGGGCTCCGAATACGGCCATTAACCCGTCTCCTATGAACTTTTCGAGTGTGCCTTCGTAACTGAAGACTACATCCGTCATTTCCGAGAAATACCGATTAAGGATGATATTCGTCTCTCGAGGGGAGAGCTGCTCAGCAAGCCTAGTGAATCCAACTATATCGGTAAACAGCATGGTCGCGGTTACCTCGTTGGCCTCCATCACATTGTCCTTCGTCTTCTGGCTCCCCCTAAGGATCATTTCTATCACCTGGGGAGAGTGAAATCTCTCGAGGCGGCTCCTCATCATCCCTTCTTCCCTGATCTGTTCGTTAAGGCTTGCCTGCTCGATTACCATTGCCATTTGGCTTCCAATTGCCTTCAGCAGCTCGAGGTCATCTTGGGCGAATTGATTATCGATTCGAATGCTGTCGAGCTGAATTACGCCGATGATCTTTTCCTTTCTCCAGAGCGGCACGCACATGGCCGATCGTATTTTTTGCAGAAAGAGGCTCTTGGCGCCATTAAATCGAGAATCAGCCATCGCGTTCGATGTGAGGACGGCAACCTTGTCGCGTATTACCTTTTCGATGAGAGTTTTACTTGCCCGTAACTTGCCCTTTTCTATTTCATGGTCGCCCTTGGATTTTACTACTACGGGAACGAGCGTATCCCTGTTCCCATCTCCAGTCAGAATCAAGAACCCATAATCTGCATCAATTACCATAAAGATGAGATCCATTATTTTTTTCAGGAGTTCCCTGAAATCCAGGAGCGTATTCAATTGACGGCTAATTTCATAGAGCACAAAGAGGACTTTATTGCTCCTCTCAAGGGAGGAGAGGTCAGGCTTTATCTTGGATTCGACCTCGGTCTTCTCGGAAAGGGCTGAGATTTCGGTTTCTATCGGGCTCCCGGATTGCTCAATGGAAATGAGAAGCTCTTGGGAATCAAGGGAGCCTCTTTGCGAGGCGCTTTCTATAATCTGTTTATGCTCTTCTTCGAAATCGGCGTCTGTGGTGAGAACCAGGGATTCCTCCGGTGATAATGCCCCTTCCTTTTCGTCGAGAAATACGAGGCTCTTGACGCCGATCTTTATTCTGTCGTTGTGTTTGAGGATAACGCTCTGAACGGGATTACCGTTCACACTTGTGCCATTGTAGCTGCCGAGATCGGTGAGAATATAGCCTTCCTTGGCACTCGTTATCTGTGCATGATGGCGCGATATGGTCCTGTCCAAAAGGGTGAGGTCATTGTCCTTATCTCTTCCTATGTTCGTGGCGGCCTTCTTTAGAGGAACGGTTTGGCTCGTTCCATCATCGTTTATGATATTTAATACGGGCATGATTTTTTCAACAACGGTTAATTGAATGATATCAGGATAACGGTAATATTATCCTTTCCCCCTGCGAGATTCGCCCTTTCCATAAGGGTAATGCCTGTTCTTTCAAGGGCTTTGCCCTCGACGGAGTTTATTGCGTCCAATATCTCCTCATTGCTGAGCATATCGTACAGGCCGTCGGAACAGAGAAGGAACAAATCATTCGCCCGTATCTCGGCGGGGAAGAGATCCACTTTTATATTTTTCAAAGGCTCAATGCCGAGGGCGCTCGTGAGTATGTGTTTCTGAGGATTACAAGAGGACTCCTCCTTGGTAATGAGCCCCATCCTCTCCATCACCCCGGCCACCGTGTGGTCTTGGGTGATTTGCTCTATGTGATCATCCCTGATCCTGTATAATCGGCTGTCCCCTATATTGATGACCGCAAGGAGATTCCCCTCGATGAGGAAGCCTACAAGGGTTGTTCCCATGCCCTTCATCATGGGGTTTTGACTCGCAAGGCCGCGAATCTTGTGGTTCGCCACGGTGGCCGCCGCGAGGAGACGGTTTTGCTCCAGAGATAATTCCTTTCGATAGGGAATGGGCCAGGTGATGTCCTCCGTTCGAGAACGAACCACGAATTCCTCTATACTGTTGATCGCCATCTTGCTTGCTATCTCGCCCGATACATGTCCGCCTATCCCATCTGCAATGAGGAAAAGCTTCTCCTCCTGATTGCAAAGGTAGCAGTCTTCGTTTTGTGCGCGAGCTCGGCCTGTATCAGATGCTCCGTAATAGGTGAATTGCATCTCTTTCCTTGCCCTTGGGCTTCATGTATGAGGAGATTGCGTTCATCCTGATGATGGTGGGAGGTTTAACTAAAAACGAGAGGTAAGTCAAGAAGTTCTGTCGTCTGCCTTATCGGCATGAATCGCAAATGACGCTTCTACCAAAGCCAGTTGCCGTTTTTATCCCATCGGCTATTGTAATGTATTCCGATCTTTGAGAGCACGTACTGGTAGAGGAAAAGCCTGTTACCCTTGAAATAGCCGAGATCGATAGAGTGTTGATGCGGTGTAAATCCTTGCCGCTTTGCCTCGGAGAGCGTCATAGTTTTAGCTGTCTTGCCGGCCACGGCGTCATAATCAAAGTGAATGGAGTGGTAATGTTTATCCTCTAAGGTGACGACAACTACGGCATTTTCGGGCATCTCCTCGTCAACGGTAACGTAAATGCCCAGAAAAAAGGCCGTCAACAAGAGGCATATTACAATAACGATCGTTATTTTAACGCGTTTTCCCACGTTTCGCAGTCCCGAATTTATCTCTAATCGCTCTTATGAGGATGGAGGGTGCTCCTTGCCACATCCCGGCCTTCACTAGATGCCCCCAGCATCTATTTCTTATTACATAAACGGTGAGGTTATTCAATCACCAATTTAAAAAAGATATCGCACTATACATACCTTTCGATCCAAAGTCAATTTCCTTTTAGGTTGATCATGGAACTGCAAGGGCGGCAAGCCGTTCATGCTCAACGGACTTCATAGTAGTCCTTATACCATTTGATAAATTCCCTCACGCCCCTCCTGATTGGCGTCTTTGGGTTGAAACCCAATATCTCTCTCGTCTTCTCTATATCGGCATATGTTTCAGGAACATCACCGGGTTGGAGGGGCAGAAAGTTCTTTTCCGCCACCCTGCCCAATTCTTTCTCTATTATAGAGATAAGTTCCATCAGTTCCACGTTGCTCGAATTACCGAGATTATACAGTTCATATCGAAACGGTGTATCCAGTGCGGAGATGGTACCATCCACGATATCCGATATATAAGTGAAGTCCCTTTTCATGTTTCCGAAATTATAGATATCAATGGGCCTTCCATCCAGAATTGCCTTGGTAAAGAGAAAGAGGGCCATATCCGGTCTTCCCCACGGTCCATACACCGTAAAGTAACGAAGCCCTGTCAGGGGGATACCATAGAGATGACTATAGGTATGTGCCATTAGCTCATTGGCCCTCTTGGTCGCCGCGTAAAGGGAGATTGGGGTATCAACATTATCTCCGATGCTAAAGGGGAGCTTTTTATTGCTCCCATATACCGAGGATGAGGATGCGAACACGAAATTGGTAACGGGGAATTTCCTGGCCATCTCCAGGAGGTTGAGAAAGCCCTTCACATTACTTTGCTCGTAGATAAAGGGATTTTGAATCGAGTGTCTCACTCCGGCTTGAGCAGCGAGGTGGCAGATTTTCTCTATATGATGATGAGAGAATATCTCATACAAGGCCTCGAGGTTGCTAATATCCTCGCGGTAGAAGGTGAAGCGGTGAAATGAGAGTATCTGCTTTAGCCTGGCCTCTTTAAGGGAAACATCATAGTAAGGGTTGAGGTTGTCTATGCCTATTACCCTTTCGCCTCGTTGAAGCAGCGCACTGGCCACATGAAAGCCTATAAATCCCGCTACGCCCGTAACAATGGTTATATGTTGATTATCCCTCATCCGGATACTCGAAAATTGAAATTGAAGATTGACAATTGTAAATATTCAATCAAAAATCGAAGATAATATTCAGCTCCGATAGCCCGCATTGATCCTTATGTAGTCATAGGTGAGGTCACAGGTTATCATCCCATCCTTCCATCTTCCCTGATTGAGGTGAATGGTAATCGTTACCTCTTTGCCTCTCATCCTTTCTGCTGCCTCCTTCTCCGCCTCAACGCTTACCATCGTTCCACCTTCTACAATCTTGACCCCCCCAATCCAGAGCTGAACCTTATGCTCCTCAATCTCGATTCCGGCCCTGCCGAGAGCGGCCATAATTCGCCCCCAATTGGCATCTCGGCCAAAGACTGCCGTCTTCACCAGATTGGAGTTGGCCACTTCCCTTGCGGCCTTTTGTGCATCACTTTTCGTTGCCGCCCCATTCACCTCGATGATAATTACCTTTGAGGCACCCTCCCCATCCTTGGCGATCATATACGCGAGCTCAGCCATTACGTCATGGAGGTCCTGTCCAAATGCCTCTAAGCCCTTCTTCCCCAATTCTCCATTTCCCGCAAGGCCGTTTGCAAGGATGAGTGCCATGTCATTGGTGCTCGTTTCACCATCCACGGTAATTCGATTGAAGGTTGCATCCACGGCTGGGGGGAAAAGCCGGGATAAGGCGTAGGGGTCGATGCTTATATCGGTGAGGAGAAATGCGAGCATCGTGGCCATATGCGGCATGATCATGCCCGCCCCCTTTGCTATCCCCATGAGGTGGTAGGGCCGCCCCTTCACGGTGCCCTCGCGGTACGATATCTTGGGGAATGAATCAGTGGTCATGAGGGCCTTTGCCACGGATTCAAATCCATGGGGCGAGAGAGTGTCTATAAGGCCAGGAATGGCTGCTTCAATGAGATCAACCTTCAGGTAGGAGCCTATAACCCCTGTTGAGGCAACAATTGCCTCACTCTGATCGATATCGAGGCCTTTGGCGACGATATTCGCTGTTTTTACTGCATCGTTGAGACCTTGAATGCCTGTGCAGGCATTAGCGCAGCCGGTATTGGCGAGAACAGCGCGGATATAACCTTTTTTGACCCTTTCCTTGCTTAATAATACAGGAGCGGCCTTAATCCTGTTGGTGGTAAATACCCCTGCCGCGACCGCCCTTTTCTGGGAGACGATCAACGAAAGATCCAATTCGCCCTCTTTTCCCAAACCGCAAGAACTCGCTGATGCGAGAAATCCCGGTATCGAATAACTATCCCCTCTTTTCATCTACCGCAGCAATGTTTGTATTTCTTCCCGCTTCCACAGGGACATGGATCATTTCTGCCCACCTTGGGCGACTTCCGCCTGACCGGTGAGCTCCCGCCGTTGCCGCCATGGCTGAGTACCATCCTCTTCTTTGGAGCCTCGACAGGGGGCCGTTTCTGAGCAGGCATCCTTAACTTAAAGAGCATCTTCAGGGTGTTTTCCTTTATCCCCTCTACCATGGTAAGGAATATGCTGTAACCCTCTTTTTGGTATTCTTTAAGGGGATCCATCTGGCCGTATCCTCTTAGACCAATGCCTTCTTTAAGCTGATCCATGGCGAGGAGATGGTCAATCCATATATCATCAATTGCCTTTAACATGGCAATTCTCTGAAGAAAGGTAAAGGTTTCCGGATCGACCTCCTTTTCCTTTTGCTCATAGAGATCCATGGCCCTCGCCTCCAAGCTATCTATCAGAGAGGCCTGAGTCATGTCCTTGAGCTGCTCTTTGGAGAAGTAGGGGAGGAATCCGAATATAGTATAGATGTAATCGGATAGCGGGGCCAGGTTCCATTCCTCTGGAAAGACCTTGGGATCAATGTTGACCATCACCGCATCCTCTATTACCTCTTCAATCATGCCTACCACGGTTTCCCTCAGACTGTCGTCCTCTAAGACCTTTCTCCGTTGTCCGTAGATTACCTTTCGCTGTTGGTTCATCACATCGTCATATTCAAGGAGGTTCTTCCGGATGTTGAAGTTGATCCCCTCAACCCTTTTCTGGGCTCCCTCAATTGCCCTGGAAATAATGTTATGTTCAATTGGCTGGCCCTCTTCCATGCCGAGCTTGTCCATTACCGAGGAGATCCTCTCGGATCCGAAAATCCTCATCAGGTCATCCTCAAGGGAAAGGTAGAACCTGGAGGAACCGGGATCCCCCTGACGCCCTGAACGTCCTCGCAGCTGGTTATCGATTCTCCTGCTCTCGTGCCTCTCGGTGCCGAGGACATGCAATCCCCCCAGCCCAGGTACACCCTCACCAAGCACAATATCGGTCCCCCTACCGGCCATGTTGGTGGATATGGTGACGGTCCCGCTTTGTCCCGCCTGGGCGATGATCTCCGCCTCTCTCTCATGATTCTTGGCGTTTAATACCTGATGTTTGATGCCCTCCTTTCGGAGCATCTTGCTCAGCATCTCCGATTTCTCGATCGAGATGGTACCCACGAGTGCTGGCTGGCCTCTCTCGTGTAGTTCCTTTATTTCCCGGACAACCGCCTTGAATTTCTCCCTCTCGGTTTTATGGATAACATCTGGATGATCATCCCTAATCATTTTCTTGTGGGTGGGTATGATGAATACATCGAGATCGTAGATTTTCTTGAATTCAGGGGCCTCCGTATCAGCGGTTCCCGTCATTCCGGCGAGCTTTTCGTACATCCTGAAGTAGTTTTGAAAGGTTATGGTAGCCAGTGTTTGGTTCTCCTCCGCCACATTTACGCCTTCCTTTGCCTCGATTGCCTGATGCAAACCATCGCTCCACCTTCTGCCGGGCATGAGCCTGCCGGTGAACTCATCAACGATGATAACCTGTCCATCCTTGACCACGTAATCCACATCCTTGTTGAAGAGCCAGTATGCCTTGATAAGCTGTTGGGAAGCATGCATTCTCTCCGATGACTCCGTGTATCGTTCCTCCAGTTCTCGCAGCTTCCTTTTCTTTTCCCTGAAATTCAGGTGGGCATCATTCTCGATTTCATGCATCCCTTGGCTCAGGTCTGGTATCACAAAGGCATCGTGCTGATCTCCGGACAATAGCTTAAGGCCTTTATCCGTCCAATTTACACTGTGATCTTGTTCCTCGATAACGCAATAGAGTTCCTCGTCCAACGTATGGAGGGCCTTTTGGGATGAGAGAAAGGACTCCATCCTATCGATCCTTTTCTTTAATCCCGGATCGTTCGCTATAAGATCGAGAAATCGAGGATTCTTAGGGCTCCCCCTCTTCACCTGAAGGAGCAGCTCTATCGTATCATCATCGAGGTTTTCATCCTTCATCCTCGTCTCGGCCCTGTTGAGGATAGTTCGGATCAGCCTGTCCTGCTGTTCCTTAAGTTTTAGGATCATGGGCTTGAGCAAGGAGTAAAAAACGTCTTCACTATGTTCGACGGGCCCCGAGATGATGAGGGGGGTTCTCGCTTCATCGATGAGAATGCTGTCCACCTCGTCAACAATGGCGTAGAAGAGTTCCCTCTGTACACAGTCGTCTCTCGAAAGCTTCATGTTATCCCTGAGGTAGTCGAATCCGAATTCATTATTGGTCCCGTAGGTGATATCGGAGCTGTAGGCGACCTTCCTTTCCCGGTCATCCAGGCCGTGCACAATAACCCCCACGGACATACCCAAGAAGTGATAGATCCCGCCCATCCACTCTGCATCCCTCTTGGCGAGATAGTCGTTTACCGTCACGAGGTGGCTTCCCCTCCCCGTAAGTGCATTGAGATAGAGTGGCAGGGTGGCAGCAAGGGTTTTTCCTTCCCCGGTCTTCATCTCGGCGATCTTACCCTGGTGGAGCGCTACCCCTCCTAGGATCTGGACATCGAAGTGTCTCATGCCCAGGACCCTCACCGAGGCCTCTCGGACTGCCGCATAGGCCTCTGGCAGGATTTCATCGAGACCCTCACCCCTCGCGATCCTCTCCTTGAATTTCCCCGTCTTGTCCCTTAATTGGCTGTCGGTAAGGCTCTTGCAGTGCACCTCCAGCTCATTGATTCGCGTAACGAGTGGGGCGAGTTTTTTCAGCTCTCGTTCGTTCTTGCTTCCAATAAAGGTTTTCAATACACCGGCAAGCATGGCAACACGTTCCCTTCTTTCCCTGTGTTTCTGATTAAACCTTTATGGATAAAAATTCAAGCAGTAATTAAGGGTATCGTGAATCGGTGAGTGGGTGATATTTCGGTCTGATGGCGAACTGAGACTTAGTCGAGGATGTAACGGAGGGGGTTTACGGGGACTCCGCTCAGAAGCACCTCATAGTGAAGGTGCGGGCCGGTGCATCTCCCGGTGTTTCCAACCTCTCCTATCACCTGGCCCCTGTTCACATGTTGCCCCTTGGTCACAAGGAACTTATTCAGATGGCCATACCGGGTCAAGAGGTTATATCCGTGGTTGATCGCGATCATCTTTCCGAAGTTGCCTTCTCTGCCCGCGAATACCACCAACCCATCCGCGGGGGCGATAACCGGCGTCCCGATTCTGGTTGCGATATCGAGCCCCTTGTGAAATTCCCTTAGATTAGTAAAAGGGGAGATTCTGTAACCAAATCCTGAGGAAAACCAGCCATCTGTTGGCCGTACAGAGGGAGTACAGGCCAGGATGGATTTCTGCTCTCTCAAAAATTTGCTCAGTTCCGCCTGGGATCGAGAGGTTACCGCGATTTCCGTCTCGAGGTTTTCGAGGGATTTATGCGTCTGGTAGATGAGCTCCTTATGGACCTCGTCGAGTTGGTAATCTGTTTTTAAGGTACTGAGGTTTGACCCGCCAAGCCCGAAGAACTGGTCCTGTTTATCCGATGGATTGAGGTTGGTCATAATCCGGAGTTTATGGTCGAACTCCTGAAGCTTGGCCATCTCCTGATTGATCGTATTGATCTTTTTAGATAGCGCAATGAGCTGGATTTTTTGAATCCTGTTTTCCTTCTTCAGGCTAGTTAGTTGGGGGATCTGGGCTTTTATCTTTTTGTAGTCATTGATAAGCCAGCAGATCCCGATACTTATCAGAAACAAGATGATGAGGAAAATGCGTATGAAGCCTGAGGGAATTTTGAACTTTCTTACCCTGTTTGATCCTCCGGGAAGAAAGAGGATAGTGGCTTTTTTTAAGGCCATATACGTACTATGCTGGAATGAGCGTATCTATGTAGAGGCGGCAACCGGATTCGAACCGGTGTAAAACGGTTTTGCAGACCGCTGCCTTAGCCACTTGGCTATGCCGCCTTTCCATGGAGCGGGAAACCGGATTTGAACCGGCGACCGTCACGTTGGCAACGTGATGCTCTACCAACTGAGCTATTCCCGCCTTTGTCTAATTTTATTTAAATGTTCCTTTTTGTCAAGAAAAATCTCAGCAACGCTTACAGGAGGATCTTCTTGGCCAATTGAAAGTACGAAAAGCCGGACCACAGAGTCAGCGCTAATGCCACCCAGAGAAGGGCCATACCGACTGCATGAAAATCAATGCTGACATACTGATAGTGCAAGCAGAGACAAATGAGGGAGACCAGTTGGAATATCGTTTTGTATTTTCCGAGAGAACTCGCCTCGATAACCTTGCCTGCTACGACCGCAATGCCCCGCAAGCCCGTTACCGCCATTTCCCTGGCGATAATCAGGATCACTATCCAGGCGGGGATCCTCCCGAGGGTTATGAGCATGATCATGGTGACCGATACGAGTAGCTTGTCCGCAAGGGGATCGAGGAATTTGCCCATATGGGTCACTGTTTTATATCGCCTTGCCAGGAATCCATCCAGGAGATCGGTGAATGCGGCAGCTCCGAAGAAAACTGCGGCCAGAAAGCTCCCCAATCTCCCGGGAAAATACAGGCAGATCACTACTGCCGGGATCAGTGCCAGCCTCGTAATGCTCAGGACATTCGGCAGATTGCCTATGGGAGCTTGATGGCGATCCATCTCTTACCGCGTATGCATTAATCCTTATTTTCTCTGAACTCGTGGTAATACTTCATAACCCTATCCACGAAACGTTTCGTCTGGGGGATAGGGGGGACACCCTTGCATTTGTCCACCATTGTGGCGCCTACGTTATACGCCGCAACCGCTAATCTCGTGTTGCGATTAAATCTCTTGAGAAGTAGGCCGAGATATTTGGTGCCTCCAAGGATATTCTCCTCAGGATCGAAAGGGTCATTTACCTCCATATCACTCGCGGTGGAAGGCATTAATTGCATGAGGCCTTGGGCTCCGCTTTCAGAGATCGCATCGGGCTCAAAGGAGGACTCGGCCTTTATAATCGCCTTGATAAGGTGGGGTTCCACATCGAATTGTCTCGAGGCCTTATTGATGATCTCCTCATATTTCACGATGTATGGCTTTGCCTTTAATCCGCTGGTCTTCATATACAGGCGATAGCGAGGATCTGCGGGGATGTTAGTGAAGTGCCACACGCCGTTTTCATCCTTGAATCCATATATATCATCCCTCGCGGAGCCCAAGGGTATCAGGCAGCACAGCGTGGTGATAATTGCAGTGGATAATAGTGCCCTGGCTCGAGACATCTCATTCTCTCTCCCCTATCAGTTCCTCGAGTTCCTCTCCCCCTTGCTGCCGGCATGGGGTTCATGGTTTCACCATCCAACAATCCGAGCACGTTTGCCCTCTTTATTTCCTCCAGAGCTGCCGTGTTGCTTAGGAATTTCGAACCTCCTCATCGGCAAGCTCAACCGAAGGCCCCCTTGGTAGCCCATTCAAGAGGTGGCGGATGGACACCTTGAGGGCGGGATGTATGAGATCAGGGGCTAATTGAGCGAGTGGTTCCAACACAAATCGCCTCCTGTGCAACAGGGGGTGGGGTATGACCAGATCACGCGACCGTATGACCTCTTGGCCAAATAGAAGAATGTCGAGATCGATTATTCTCGCCTCCCACCGTCTCTTCCGCCTTCTCCCCATGGCATGCTCTATGGACAAGAGGGCTTTTATCAGCTGAAATGGGTTGAGGGAGGTGGTCAGCTGTGATACACAGTTTATATACCAGCCCTGTTCCGTTACGCCCTCGGGTTCTGTTTTGAATAGCGATGAACAGGCAGCCACCTGACATCCCGGCAATTGGCTCATCTCCTCTATCGCACACCTACAGTTTGAGATTTTATCCCCAAGGTTTGAGCCTATGCCTATGTAGGCTACGGTGTTCCTTGATGTCATAGGCCAACTCGGTGAATCCTCTCGACAGCCTCTAACAGTCGTTTTTCATCCTGCGTGAGCGCAATCCTGATGTATCCGTCCCCAGCAGAGCCGAATCCATTGCCCGGGGTAACTACCACACCGGCCTTGTCTAAAAGCCTCGTTGCCAGATCTATCGATGTGTATGGGTGGGGGACGGGCACCCAGAGGTAGAAAGTGGCCTTTGGAGGGTTCACCGTGAAGCCCGAATCATTCAATCCCTTGACCATGATATCCCTTCGACGTTCATAGACCGTTACCATCTCGGAGATGCCCTCCCGATGCGATTTGAGGGCCTCAATGCCGGCTATTTGTATGGCCTGGAACACGCCGGAGTCAAGATTGCTCTTTATTGAGCCCAGTCCCTGGATGGCTTCCCTGTTTCCTACGGCGAAGGCGATCCTCCATCCGGTCATGTTAAATGTCTTTGAGAGGGAGTGAAATTCAATGCCGATCTCCTTTGCCCCGTCTACCTCGAGGAGGCTCATGGGTTTGTATCCATCGAAGGCGATCTCGCTATAGGTGAGGTCGTGGCAAACCATTATCCCGTATCTGTGTGCAAAGGTGACTATTGCCTCGAAGAAATCCCTCTCGGCAACAGCCGCTGTAGGATTATTCGGATAGTTGATCCATATCATCTTGGCCTTTTCCGCAACCTCCGGCGGTATGGTGGCGAGATCCGGCTGGAAACCATTTTTCGCGTAGAGCGGCAGGAAATAGGGTTTCCCGCCCGCAAAAAGGGTTCCAATATGGTATACCGGATAGGCAGGGGTGGGAGTAAAGGCGAGGTCCCCGGGATCAATAAAGGCAAGGGAGATATGGGCTATCCCCTCCTTTGCGCCGATTAATACGATTACCTCGTCCTCCGGATCCAGTTTCACCGAGAACCTCCGCTGGTACCATTCGGCTATCGCGTATTTGAACTCCTCCATCCCCGAATAGGAAGGGTATTGGTGATTAGCTGGATCTTTCACGGCACCCGCCATAGCCTCAATGATGTGAAGCGGGGTGGGAAGATCCGGATCACCTATACCGAGATCTATGATATCCACGCCCTTTCCCAGCATCTGCTTCTTTTTGTCATCAATCTCCTTGAATAGGTAAGGAGGGAGCTGGGAAATCCTCTCTGCTTGTTTAAACATCTCTGCTATCCCTCAATCCTAAGACATCTTGCATGTCGTAGAGACCGTTTGGTTGCGTGATGACCCATGCAGCCGCCAACAACGCACCTTTGGCGAAGTTATCCCTGCTGTGCGCCCTGTGCGTCACTTCAATTCTCTCCCCGACCCCAGCGAAGATAACCGTATGCTCTCCCACAATGTCACCAGCCCTGAGGGCTTGAATGCCGATCTCGGTGGCCCGTCTCTCCCCGATAAAGCCCTTCCGTTCATACACGGCTTCTTCGTCCAGGTTTCGCCCCGTTGCGTTGGCTAAAATATTGGCGAGATGAAGCGCCGTGCCGCTCGGTGCGTCTTTCTTAAGCCTATGGTGAGCTTCCAGTATCTCCATATCATAGCCCTCCCTCAGTATTCTCGAGAGATCTCCCACCACCTTGAATAGCACGTTGACCCCTACACTCATATTAGGGGACATCACGCATCTGATCGACTTGGCAAGGGCCTGTAGTTCTTCCATCTTCTTACCCGTGATTCCCGTTGTTCCTATTACCATTGCCTGGTCAGTTTTAGCAATGACCCCAATATTGTGTAAGGTGCACTCAGGTGTGGTAAAATCAATCAACACCTCGGCGCCTTCCAATGCCTCGCTTATATCTCCCTTGAGCTCGATGCCTGACTCGCCACTGCCGGTAATATTCCCAACATCTCTGCCGATGAGAGGATGATCCGGCCTCTCAAAGGCACCTGATAGGGTAAACCCCTCGATCTTTTGAATCATCTGGATGATCCTTCCACCCATCCTACCGGCGGCGCCGGCAACAGCAACGTGTATCATCTTGCTCTCCTCTTATGTCGCGAAACACCCATTGACCAGAGCCGGACACCTTTCATCGCCGAGTTCACCCATAGGGGCCAAAGAAAGCATGAACTAGCTCCGGTGATTCGATTCAAGAAACTCCGGCACTGACTCTCCCTTGAAAAGTTCCTCAAGGGTTTCCCTTGCCCTTATAATAGAGAATTGTCCACCCTTGACCATCACCTCTGCGGGCCTAGGACGCGAGTTATAGTTAGAGGCCATGGCAAAGCCATAGGCACCTGCACTCATGAGGGCCACGAGGTCCCCTTGATCAAAAGGAGGCATTGCCCGATCTCTGGCGAAGAAATCGCCGGTTTCGCACACAGGTCCTACGAGATCGGCTTTGACCATACCTGTGTGGGTTTTTTTCACCGGTTGCACCGCATGAAAGGAATTATATAATGCAGGCCTGATCAGATCGTTCATTGCTGCGTCCACAATGATAAATCTCTTGTTCGCCGTGGATTTGGTATAGAGCGCTCTGGTGACCAGTATGCCGGCATTTCCGATGATAACCCTGCCGGGCTCGAGGATGAGGGCAATGGAATCCCCATCTATCATCTCCTTCAGCGCACTGGCATACTCATCTGGGTGAGGTGGGGTTTCATCGTCATAGGTTATCCCCAGACCTCCCCCAAGGTTGAGATACCCGATTTCCATCCCCATTTTGCGCAATTCTCTTAAGAGCCCATGTAACGCCATGAGTGCCCTAGTGAAGGGATGGATATCGGTGAGTTGACTGCCTATATGGCAAGATATACCTCTCACATCTATATTTTCCAATTCATCGGCGATTTCATAGGCGCGTAATGCGTCTTTCATTGGTATGCCGAATTTGTTTTCCTTGATCCCGGTTGTGAGATAGGGATGGGTTTCGGTTTCAACGTCCGGGTTTATGCGTATGGCGATTGCCGCCTTAACTCCCAAGGTCCCCGCGATCCGATTTATCGCCTGCAATTCTTGAGGCGACTCTACATTGAACATGAAAATATCCGATTGAAGCGCCAGTTCAATGTCACCTAGGGTCTTTCCCACCCCGGAGTAGACTATCTTATCGGCTGGTATTCCGGCCCTCAGGGCTCGAAGGAGTTCTCCGCCTGAAACGATATCCGCACCTGCTCCCTCTTGCGCCAATACCCTCAGGATGGCAATATTAGAGTTGGATTTCACGGAGAAGCAGGTGAGGTGGGCTAGGCCGTTGAAGGCCTCGTCAAAGACTCGGTAATGCCTCGTAATGGTCGCGTGGGAGTAAAGATAGAACGGTGTTCCCACCTGATCAGCGATATGGGCTATGGGCACCTCTTCACAGTAAAGTTCATCATTTTTATATTCGAAGTGATGCATCTCGTTCCTATGATGAAAAACGCTTAAGGTTCATAAGGCGATAAGTTGCTCAAGAGATCATACTAATGTGAGCCTCCTGTCAGCTTACGCGGTATCTCAGTCTCGGCTCACTATCTTGCCTTCAAAGATATCGAGTATATCACTCAACTGCTGCGGCACCTCATCTTCTTTTATGCCGTTTTCTGCCCCTGTTGTGTCGTCCTGTTTTTTCAAGACAACCTCGAAGTTCGAGTGAAAAAACTCATGGGCATAGTCCACAAGCTGCCCGAAGTGCTCAGGGTCATCAAAGTAACTCGCGGTGAATGATCCCTTTCCATAGGGCAACTCCATCTTGTCTTCGTTAATGGTGGAGGGCTTCCATTCCTTGAGGATATTGGCCATTGCCCTGTTCTTGGAGCTGAGATACCGTAGAAAGGCGTTCCACCTCTTGCCGTCATCGGGCACCATTTTTTCGGATCCATACGCCTTTTGATCGAGCCCTTTTGTAATCTCTTCATCCAAAGGGGTTACTGCGGATTGATTGAGCCTCTGCTCTAGATCCTCGAGTTTTCCCATGAGATCGTCGAAGGAGAGGTACTCTTTAAGCCCTGAAAGCTTGAGCAAGATCGCCTCCATCGCTATTCTGGGATTGCTGGTGTATCGAAGATCTATTTCTCTCGTGATGAGGAAATTAAGTGCCTGGAGAAGCCTTTCGATTCCCGCCTGCTGGGCCTGCCTCCTCGTCTCGTTCAGCTCATTATCGGGCAAATCCAAAATCCTCGAGGGCTCTTGAGCGAGCAGAGAAACGATGAGGTTTCGGAATTGAGCCATGAGCTCCCGGTAGTATTCCTTGATCTCGTATCCATATCTGTAGATCTCATCAACTATATCGAGGCATGATGAGCCGTTGCCCTCAATGATTGCCTGCGTGGTCTTAAAGATGAGATCCCTGTCTATTATTCCGAGAACCTCCATAAGCGGCGCGTCTTCGACCTTTGGACCGGTGAATGAGACCACCTGATCGAGGAGGCTCTCTGCATCGCGCATGCTTCCCTGGGCTTCCCTCGCAATAATGGAAAGACTGGTGTCGCTTATCTCGATCCCCTCGCTCTCGGTGATCTTTTTGATCTGTTCCTGAATCTTCGACAGCGGTATTCTCTTGAAGTCGAATCGTTGACATCGGGATAGTATGGTGAGCGGTACCTTATGGGGCTCTGTGGTAGCGAAGATGAACTTGACATGTCCTGGGGGTTCTTCAAGTGTCTTCAGCAATGCGTTGAATGCGGGCAGGGTAAGCATGTGAACTTCATCGATAATGTAGATCCTATACGCACCATGAGAGGGGAGGTATCTTATATTCTCCCGAAGATTCCGTATCTCATCTATGCCCCTGTTCGAGGCCCCGTCGATTTCCTGGACATCCACCGAAGAACCATGTGTTATATCGGTACACGAGGTACACGCGTTGCAGGGATTGCCCTCTTGAGCGTTCGTACAGTTGAGGGCCTTTGCAAGGATGCGGGCAACCGAGGTCTTTCCCACGCCCCGGGCACCGCTGAATAGATAGGCATGCGCTAATCGATCGGAGAGAAGGGCGCTTTTCAGTGTCTGCGTGATATGCTCCTGCCCGATCACCTCTTCAAAAACCTGAGGCCTCCATTTCCTTGCGAATACTTCGTAGGGCATAGTAAACTGTAAAATAGATGACGGAGAGAGGGGGATTCGAACCCCCGGTACCACTTTTGGTGGTACACGCGATTTCCAGTCGCGCTCCTTAGGCCAGCTCGGACATCTCTCCACTGCTCCGCTTAAACGGAGGATATATGGGTTCTAGTGTTGTGTCACATAACTACCTTATAAAATAAAATCCCCTAACGGTCATTGCGAGGAGCCTTAGGCGACGAAGCAATCTCTTTGAAAGCACATACATTTTAAGGGCATGAGATTGCTTCGCTTTGCTCGCAATGACACCTTTGTTTTAACCTGATTTGTTAAAGAAACTTGTGAGCCATAACACTAGCTCTTGGCATCCATTATTATGTTTTTAATGTAACGGCAGTTACATTTCTTGGCGGAGAGGGTGGGATTCGAACCCACGTGCCTCGCTCTTCACGAGACAAATCGATTTCGAGTCGACCCCGTTACGACCACTTCGGTACCTCTCCTCGCCCTACCTCCTTTGCTTGAAAAAATCCTGCATGATCTGCCTGCATTGCTCTTCCATGATGCCTGGAATGACATCGAGTTTATGATGAAGCTTCTCATCATCGGCTAAATTATAGATCGAGCCGGATGCCCCGGACTTCGGATCAAGGGCACCAAACACGAGCCTTTCTACCCTGGCATTTATTATGGCACCCATACACATGGGGCACGGTTCGATGGTGACAAATATAGTTGTTTCATTCAGCCTGTAATTGCCAAGCATCTTTGAGGCCTGCCTTATGGCGAGTATTTCGGCGTGAGCGGTTGGATCACTCAGCGATATACACCTATTATGGTCTCTCGCTAAAATCTCTTGAGAGTGACCCACCACAATTGCGCCTACTGGAACCTCACCCTCTGCCCTGGCCCTGCCGGCCTCTTGTAGGGCCTCACGCATAAAGTAGTGGAGGTCCAAGCCCTTTGTCTATCCTCTTATAGATGTATTTATTTTGCAATTCAGAGCTTTTAAGCGGTTACCGGAACAGCGGCAGGCTCTCATTTCTCTCCGATTATCCTTTAACATTTCATTATAGGTGAGTCAACTCGATAAGTGATCGAGGTGGGATTGATACAGCCTGCCCGTAAGGATCCTGTGGCATAGGTGCACAGAAATCTGTGTTACAATTAACACAAGCCGGGCTGCACGTAGATGAGGCGTAGTATAATTTATTGAAATCACTAATCATTTAATTTAGAAACGCCTGGCATAATAGTTGCTTTAAATAAAAATGTCTGGGGTGCTCGTGCCAACAAGAATCTTTCCTAGAAAAAGGTTAGGAGAAAAGAGAAAAATAAAATAGCGGGTATCGGCATTCCTGGACAAAATGAAAGTGCCCCGGTTGTAATGACCGGGGCATTTTCATTTGGCCAGCTTTTCCTCTACGACTTTGATGTCCTCTGGTGTGTCAACCTCTGTTGAGTCAAAAGGTGTTTCTACAACCCTTATTCTATATCCATGCTCTAATGCCCGGAGCTGTTCGAGCTTCTCTGCACCCTCCAATACACCATAGGGAAGCTTCGTGAAGGTCACCAAGAAATGCTTCCGATAGGCATAGATGCCCAGATGCTTGTAGTGGATAGCCCTTGATTCTCGATCGCGGTAGAAAGGGATGGTGAGGCGGGAAAAATATAATGCATACCCCTTGTTATCGACGACTACCTTTATGTGATTGGTGTCGTGGCGCTCCCTTTCATCCTTGATACGATACATGAGGGTGGACATGGGCAGTGTGGGATCATCGATAAGGGGCGTGATGAGCTTGGTGATTATCGTTGGCTGAAAGATTGGCTGGTCACCCTGTATATTGACCACGATGTCATGATCGGCTAATTCAGCCTTATCCGCGGCCTCGGCAATGCGGTCTGTTCCCGACTGATGATGCTCACCCGTCATAATCGCCTTGCCACCGAATCCGACTACGCAGTCGAAGATCCTTTGATCATCAGTGGCGACATAGGCCTCATCCAGCGCTTCACACCTCGTTGTCCTCTCGTAGACATGTTGAATCATGGGCCGCCCTGCGATCAAAGCAAGTGGTTTGCCCTCGAACCGAGTTGATCGATACCGAGCAGGAATGAAGGCGACTTTTTTCATAGCATATCCTCGTGCACCTACTTTTTCATTTGGTTCCCCTCAACGGTTGTAGTACGTTACTTTAAATTATTGCAAATATCAAGGGCTCACAGTGCCGGCGGCCGACCAACAGGCTTAGAAGCCAATGGGTTAGGCTTCACCATGATGTGACCTTGAGGCCAGCGATTAGGCTTAATCAGGAGATGGGTAATTGCGGTGAGAGTGGTTGGGATATACGGCAGCCCGAGGAAGGGCGGCAATAGCGATCTCATTCTTGATAGCGCCCTCGAGGGAGCCCAACAGCAGGGAGCCGAAGTGAAGGGGATATATGTACGGGATTTACACATGTCCGGATGCGCGGAGTGTGGTGGGTGTGAGAAAACAGGCAAATGCGTGGTTCAGGATGATATGCAGGATATCTATCCTCTCCTGGTTGATGCGGATATCATTATCCTCTCGTCTCCTATCTTCTTCTACGGGCTGAGTTCCCAGCTGAAGGCCTTGATTGACAGAGCCCAGGCCATGTGGTCCAGGAAAAGGCTCCAGGGGAGCGGTACCGGAAGGCAGGAGGCCAGAGGCAGGGGATATTTACTGGCAGTGGGCGCGACCAAGGGTGAGAGGCTGTTCCAGGGCGCCCAGATGGTAGCGAGGTACTTTTTCGATGCCCTATCCATGAGCTATGAAGGTGGTCTTTTCTTTCAGGGCCTCGAGGGCAGGGGAGCGGTAAGGCAACACCCCAACGCACTGAGGAAGGCCTATGATCTCGGCACGAAAGTGGCAGGCGTCGAATAGACCTATCCCCGGCAAAAGAAGAGCTCCAGGTGTTTCATGTAGATGGAGAGGGGGCAGCCTCGGTGCAAGGGGAGGCAGGGAGGGAGAATCTCTTTTGGCCCAAATTGGGGGTATCATTATGGATCGATCGAAAATCATGGATGTGTTGGAGAACTGTGACCTTTTTCGGGGTCTGGATGGAAGGGAGATCGAGAGAATAGCCGCGCTCTGCCACTTCGAAACCTATGAAGCGGGAGACAGCATCCTCAACCAAGGCGATTTCGGAGACACGCTTTACATCATCGAGGAAGGTTACGTTTTTCTGGAGAGGGCAATAGATCTGGGCACGAGGAAGGGAAACGTTATCATTAGCCTCTTGGGAAAGGGCAGGGCCTTGGGGTGCTGGTCAACGCTACTCGGGCAGGCTCATACGCTGATGTCGTCCACGAGATGCAGGAGATCCACAAGGGTAATCGCTTTTAAGGGCCTCGCGCTTCGGGAGATGATGCTCAGCGATCCTCAACTTGGGTTCAAGGTTCTGGAAAGGCTCTGTTTTATTCTTCGGGATAGAATTCAAGGGGCCTACGGGGCCCTGGAAAACATCTAGGCAAGCCTCACCCATTCTTCGTGCCGAGGGGTAATCCTCTCTGAGTTCGTAGGTCGTCAATTTTGTTCAGGGGTCTTTCGAGCTGACGTCGCCTGGTGGTGATGATCATCTCATACTCCTTTTGAACATCATCAATCCTCTTGCCGAGGACTTCTAACTTCCCCGTGAATTCATCCCACTGCTTTTTAAACACGCCTAATAGGGATAGGATCTCATTGGATGTCTTTTCCAGGGCGAAGTTATCCACTGCCTGCCTGATAACGGCGAGGACCGCGAAAAGGGTGATGGGCGAGCAAAAGATCACCCTGTTTTTAAGCGCTTCATCCAGGATGGAGCTATCCTCGTTGTGTATGAATGAATAGATCTGTTCATTGGGTATGAACAGAAGAACGTAATCAACGGTATTTTGCTCGGAGTTGATGTATTCTTTAGTGGTGACTTCCTTAATCCTCGCCTTGACATCCCGCAAGAAATCGTTCCGGAACCTCGTCTTCTCTGATTCCACGCCGGCCTCGAGAAATCGAACGTAGTTGTTCAAGGGAAACTTCACATCCATGTTCAATTGCAGATCTTTTGGTAGGATAAACGTGAAATCAGGCCTTGACCCAGCGCCCTCAATCGCCTTCTGCTTCAGGTAGTTCACGTTCTCAATGAAGCCCGCGAGCCTCAGCACATCTTCTGCCATCCTTTCTCCCCACTGGCCCCTTGCCTTTGTGCTTGCCAGTACCTCACGAAGCTGAGCGGTAGTCTGCATCAGGACGGTGGTTTGCTGGGTAGCGGCATTAAGGTGGCTTGTAAGTTCTCCAAACTTCTTTTCCCTGTCCTTTTCGAGCTCCTTCACCAGCTTGGAAACATCCTCGAGTTTTGAGGTCATCTGGTGCAATTGCTGATCGATGAGGCCCTTCTTTGAATCTAATTCCTTAAGGCTTGTTTCCCTTTCCGATTCAAGACGGGCCTTTGCCAATTTCAAGAATTCCTCGGTGGATTTTGATAATGCATCGAGCGAGAGATTCCCAAAGGTGGCCTTCATATTCTCGAGGATTGCGTCAATACTCGCCTTTCGTTGCCCCTCACTTTCCTGGAAAAGCTCTTCCGCAAGCCTTCGTGCGGTTTTCCCCTGTATCAGCCTCAACAGGAGCGCTGCACCTAAGCCGAGCACAAATCCGATTGCCAGGGCGACAAGAATTGATATCCAAGCCATAGAATTCTCTCCAAAGAGCGCCTTCGGTTGTCAATATATCGCGGCATTGAACCAAAGGTGCGTTCTCGGATTTCGAATCTCGGACTACGCATTCATGAATGAGCCTTGTATTCCCTCATTGCTAATGATCTTATGCACTATTTTATCCCAAAAGGGAAATTTTTTCGGTCCATGCCCCCAGGGTGCTCGGGGGGCTCATAGGGAGATGAAGTGCCTCCAGGAGAAAGCTTGTGCGGGGTTGATGGGAAATCACATGAACAGGCTTGCTGGAATATCCGGTAATAATATAGTATGGAGTAGTGAGCAGGCGGAGGGGAGGTATAAGGACACCGAAAATGAAACAGTCGGAAGGCCAAAAAGAGGCGGACGCGGGCAAGGTTGTGGAGATTTTTACCGATGGGGCGTGTCTTGGCAATCCCGGACCAGGAGGCTATGGCGCGATATTGAGGTACGGAACCAGGGAAAAGGAGATATCAGGGTATAGCCCACGCTCAACCAACAACCGCATGGAACTCATGGCCGTCATAGAGGCCTTGAAGCTGCTCAAGAGGACCTCAAAAGTTCGCGTCTTTACGGATTCCAATTATGTGTTCAAGGGGATTACCACATGGATTCATTCGTGGCGAAAAAGGAAATGGCTCAACTCCCAGAGAAAGCCCGTCTTGAACAGGGATCTCTGGGAGACGTTGCTCGCGTTGACTGAACGGCACCACATAGCGTGGCACTGGATAAAGGGTCATGCGAGCCACCCCGAAAACGAGCGGTGTGATAAATTGGCCAAAAGGGCGATCAGGGAACACACACGGGGGGAATCTATTGATCCTTAAGATATATAATTATAATAAAATTACTTGACAATTATTATAAATCATACTATAAATTTCTAAACTTTAAAGGGAATATCATGAAGTGTCCCAAATGCAAGTATACGACCTTTGATTATGCTGACACGTGCCCTCGGTGCGGAAAGGATATATCAGGAGAAAAGGCCAAGTTAAACATCATCGCGATAAAGCCAAACACTCCTTTCCTCTTGGGCTCCTTGACCGGAGATCTGGATGATAGTAGTGCGGCGTTTGTGGTTCCCGAAGCGGTGAAAGAGGCGAGCGAGAGCATGACCATCGATACCGGCGATATATACGATGATGGCTCGGAGCTGAATATCAATATCGATGAAGAGCCGATGGTTGATTCGGAGAGTGAGGCTGACGACGTCGTTGATCTCAGTTCAACAGAAGCCGATCAGGAACTGGAAATTAATCTCGATGAGGGTGGGGCCGAACCGGAGGTTTCAGAAAGCGAGGCAAAGGGGGAGGATGAGGCCCTCGAACTGGAGATCGAAGACCTGGATCTGAAACTTGAGATGAGCGAGGAGGAGGATTCGGATAAATAGGCCTCCCTGACGGGCAGGAATAATTATGCCGAGATAGCTCAGTCGGTAGAGCAGGGGACTGAAAATCCCCGTGTCAGTGGTTCGATTCCACTTCTCGGCATCA
>CAZJXD010000073.1:0-24625 GCA_964549945.1 uncultured Desulfobacteraceae bacterium
ACATCTCCATATTGGCCTCAGAGAGGTAGGCAAAGAGGCCTGTCTCACCCATTCTCCGGGCCTCATGGCCGCTACATGTTTCGTTCTCCAATATTCCAAAGTTAAGGCCTGCCATCTTGAGAATTCTGGTTAGATTCTTTGCAATCTTCTGCCCTTGTGCATCGTAGGAAGAGGCACAGCCCACCTTGCAGGCCTTCTCCCCCACGAACTCCCCATCCATGGGAATGGGAAATTTCTCCCGGTACATCATTCCCACCGCGTGGCCTATCTCTTCAACAGTCTTGAAAAACCCAACCTTTTCTTTAAATCTCCCGTAAACGTGTAGGTTTATCCTTACCTTTTAGGTGCATTACAAACCTCTAAACAGCAAAGCGAAAGGGTTTTAGCCACCTTGTATAATTCATCAATCTCTATATACAAATCCCAGGTGTCCACCACCATCGAGGGGTCATGCTGAGAGCCTCCGCCCAAGCCGTAGACGACTGTGGGGATGTTTGCCTGAGACATGAAGGCCCCATCGTGACCACCTATAGAGGGGCTCCTCTTGATCTCTTCCCCAAATACATATTGGTGGGCCTTCTCTAAGACCTGAACGATATAGGAGTCCCACGGTAACTCGTAAGGGGGGCGAGTGATGTAGGTAGGGATTGGCTCCAGCTTGGTCTTGAGCTGGGGATCCTCTGCCTCTAACATATCCAATACATCTTGGATATCCTTTAAGGCCATCCCTTCTGTCTGGTTATTATCCCACCGGACATCCATCTTGACAACAGCACGATCTCCTATGGTGGCAGGTCGCCCATCGTAGAAGTCCTCACCAATGCCGCTATGAGAAGCGCCTATAGCCAGGAGAGGATAGTCGCCATTTACAGGCGGAGCCACGCTCCTGGTATATGGAAAATCCAGCTTATCCAAGGCCGCGATAACGTTCGCCAGTTTCACCGTGGCATTAACGGCCTTCTCTTGCTCGTGGGTATGGGCCGTCTTGCCGTAGATCTGAACCTGCGGATGACTAATTCCAGCCGAGGGGTTGAATCCTATGGTAGTCCAGGTAGGTTCAGTGACAATCCCGAAATCAGCAGTGTACTTTTTGAGAACTTCAGCTATGCCCCATCCCCCTTGTAGCTCCCGGCAAACGAGGGCTATGATAACGTCTCCCTTCAGCTCGACCCCCGCATCCTTTATGGCGAGAACCGCCTCAATCATGGCACAATCCCCTGCCTTCATGTTGGTAGTGCCAATGCCGTTCATCTTGTTCTCCTCAAAGATAACGGGGTCCCATGGGTCGTATTTCCACTTCTCGATCTCGCAGGCAGGGTCCGTGTCCATGTGCCCGTTGAACATGAGACTTAATCCTCCGCCCGTGCCTCGCAGGGTAGCAATAACGTTGGCGGATTTTTTGTGGTACTTGGTGGGCGTACATTCCTGGAGCTCAACCTCGAAACCTTGTTTCTCCAACCAACCCGCCATGAACTCAGCGATCTCCAATTCCTCTCCGGTATAGCTCGGGATCCGTACCATGTCTTGGAGGAGCTTCACCGCCCTCTGCTTGTTGACTTTACTCAAAACCCTTTCTTTCAGCTGTTCTTCCATTGATATCATCCTCCTTGCTCTTTGCTCGCGCCGAACATGCGGCAAAACATCGTTCCCAGGAAGTTGCTGAACACACTGTTTTTCTGAGCTCTTATCGCTTGACTGTTTTTTGAATCCTGCTTGAAAACACTGGCTTAGCTCATATCACCCTTTTCGTACTCATAGAGGAATGTCACTATTCCTTTCATTTTGTCCCGAACACCTTCCACAGTGATGTATTCATCGTGAATGTGCCAGCGATCGCCATGGCCAAGAGAGCCCATTACTACAGGCTTGTTAAGCGGCGGTCTATTGAACAAGTAAAACGGCATGGTCGCCGGTGTAGATGGCCAGACAACATAATCTGCACCATGTATTTCTGCCATTCTGATAAGAGCCTGGGTAATGTCCTCGGTGACAGGACTTCTAGACCATTCATTTGCGCTAGGGCAGCTCACGTTAACCTCGGGGAATCCCTTTTTATACAGGTGCCTTCTGATTTTTTGTAGAATTTCATCGGAGGACATATCCGGTACAAATCTGGCGTGAAATTTAGCCTTTGCTTTCATTGGGATGAGTTCTTCATAGCCGCTTGATATCCCTAAAGGAATCAGATGCGGAGATGTCATCAAATCTAAGATATAGTCCTCAGGTGGCCGATTTTTCCTAAACCTTTTTACGGAGTTTAGGGCATTGAGAATTCCCGTCTCACCCAATCGTTCAATCGTCTTGTCTATTTCTGCTTTTTCTTCAGCTGTCGGAGGTATCCAATTGTCATAGAATCCTTCAACCAGTATCTCACCGTCTGCGCTAATCATTGTACTTATGGCATGTACGAGCCTCAACAATGGCTGATCCACAAAGTCGGCGTATGCCGACCAGACTGGTTTCCCATCCGTTGTTCCTCCCCATGACCCCCCTTTGACTTCCAGCTCGATCTCCATTGCCCCATTATAACCTCGCTGTATGATCATGAGGCCAGATGCTAACTGTTGGTAACTTCCCTCCGCCCAAACTGCATCCGCCTTATCCAGCTCTTCAAGGTAGGCATCCACGAATTGTTTGAAGTTCGGACTGAGTATTTCCTCCTCACCTTCGATTGCAAATATAACATTCACGGGGATATCTCCCCGGACTTCTCTGATAGCTCCAAGAGCCAGGATGAACGCCATAACCGGGCCTTTCTTGTCGTGAGCACTTCTGGCAACGATTACCTTGCCCAGCTCTTTAGGCATATTGATTTTTTCAGCATCTACGATTTCGGCTTTGAACGGTGGCACGGTCCAATCTTCATATATGACATCAACATCATCATAGTGAGAGTAGTATAGCAAGGTCTTTGCCTTCGGGTTCTTCGAGTTCAGTTTTCCATATACTACCGGATATCCACCAATAGGCCCCCTTAGTGGAACCAGTTCAGCTTGCCCTCCGATAGCCCTTATATGTTTTGCTGTCTCTTCAGCTTCCTTTTCTAATCCTTCACCAGTTATAGAAATTGCCGGGTTTCTGAAGTAGTCTCTTATCTTTTCAATATAAATCTCGAAATTCTTATCTATGTGTTCATAAATATCTTTTAATCCTTCCTTCATTAGGCTACCTCCAAATTGCTATAGTTTTATTGTCCTTTCCCACTTCTTTACATACCTCATACCAGGGAGAAGTGCGTTTGGAAGGCAAATAGATGCATCTTGCAAGCGAACGAGTTGTTTCCTATTTATCTCATCCCGCAAATCTGATAGCGTTTCTTGCTATTCAGGCCATCCAACATCGTTTCTGTAGAACAGAGTTGCAAGGCCTCCGTGGGACAATGGGCTACACATGATGGTTGAAAGCCACGGTTTTGGCAAAAATCGCACCCATCAAGAATCAAAGGGACATAATCCGCCCTCAATTTCCCATTGACCACCTCTGGCCCAAGAGCATTAACCCGGATCCACGGCGTGCCCGGAGAGGAGCTGTTCTCTTGCTTGCATGCAACCTCGCAGGCACAGCAACCAACACAGCGATCCAGATCAACCAGTATTGCGAATGGATTTCTATTCATCTGATCTTTCCCTCCTAATTAAGCTTTCCTGATCCTGCATACAAATGATCTGTTGCCGGTGCTTGCTGAAATCGGGCAGCATGGTGAACCTGGGGTTATAAAATTATCCGCCGAGCCATGGGCATAGGGCTGCCCCCACCCATGAGGAATGAACACTGTTCGAGGATCAATCCCCTCTGTAAATTTGGCTTTCACCTTTATGCTCCCCCGAGGTGATTCCACCACCACTGCCTGTCCATCCTTTAGATCCAAATCTTTCGCCTTTTGGGGGTGAATTTCTACCCAAGCATCGGGCATTATCTCCTGTAGCCACGACACGGTGCGGAACTGGGCATGGGTATATTGCACCGGTTTTATAGCGGCACTGCATATAAGTGGATAGTCCTTTGCTAGATCCGGCTGGCTGATATGGCTTTCCTCTGGTTCTTCGAAGGTTGGCAAAGCGTCGTACCCGAACTGCTCCAGTGTGGTGGAGTAAATCTCAACCTTTTTTGTTGGGGTTGCAAACCCTCGTCTCTCATACTTGCGGTATAGCTCTTTGGGATCAATGATCCTTACTATCCCCTCCCGGTGCTCTTTCAGATCCTTTATGGTGATGCCTGTCGGCTTCAGTTCCTCGTCAAAGGCCTCTTCCGCTGTCTCCCAGGGGAAATAGTCACCACATCCTAGTTTTCTTGCAAGAGCAAATACCAACTCAAAGTCAGAATGACACTCGCCTGGCGGCTTCACTACTTTATTCCGCAGCGCTATGACCTGGGTGTTGGCTGGGACTCTAGGGCCACGATAACTACAAAATATCGGGTATTCAAAAAAGCTGGCGGCAGGCATGACTATATCGGCAAGCTCAGCACTAGCTGTCATGAACAGATCGTGGACCATCAGGAAATCAAGCTTTTTTAGGGCCTCTCTAACCCGGCTTGTTTCAGACAGAGATATTGCTGGATCACCCGCCATAACGATCATGGCCTTAATCGGGTATGGCTCGCCACTGAGCAATGTATCGACCAAATCTGGAGCTGCAACGGACCATATCCGGTAAAATAGAGGGTGCTGGTCTAACGGCCTTGCGTCATGAGGCAGTTTGTCAGCAAGGCACATATCAGCCAACTTGGGCTCAAGCCTAAAGACATTACCACCTGGCTGGTCCAAATTTCCGCTTAGCGTTATCAAAATTGCAATCGCACGGGAGGTTTGCACAGCGTTCGTATGCTGATCGATCCCGTTACCCACCTCAATGCAGGCTGGCTTGGTGGTGGCATATAGCCTAGCCACCTCGCTGATTGTTTCTGCTGATACGCCGGTTATCTTTTCAACCCTCTCTGGCGGATATCGTTGGATAAGTTCTCGTAATTTGTCAAATCCATAGGTCCATTTGTCGACAAATTCCTTGTCATACAAACCTTCATCCATTATAACCTTCAACATCCCCAAGGCCAAAGCCCCATCGGAACCGGGCCTAGGCCGAACAAAAATATCCGCTTTTGCAGCAGTCTCAGTGAATCGTGGGTCGATAACTACCAGCTTAGCCCCCCTCTCTTTGGCGTCAAGGATGCGACGTCCCGCGAATAAATTACTCGTGAAGGGGCTGAATGCCCAGAGGACGATACACTGGGCGTTCTCTATATCGGACACCGCTGCCTCACCCATAGTGTATACCTGGCCCATCAGAAAAGGTATGTAGCAGAGGTGGCTGTGCGAACCGTAATTCGGTGATCCCAACACATTGGTGAACCTCTTAACATGGGACCAGCTGGATTCCCAGCCGTCGGCCTGGCCTTTATAAAAGAATATGGATCGGGCGCCCTGTTTTTCTTTAATCTCACTCAGCCTTTGCGCGGTGATCTCCAGAGCCTCTTCCCAGGTGATCTGCTCCCATTTCCCTTCACCTCTCTCGCCAACCCGCTTCAAAGGATGCATTAGCCGTTTCGGATCATACTCATATTGTACAGCGGCAAGACCCCTTGGGCACAGGCTGCCCCTATTAACGGGATGCTCCGGCATCCCCTCAACCTTTATGATCTTGCCATTTTCGACATACGCATTCATGCCGCAATATCGGCCGCACATACTGCACAGAGTTTTTACAATATCTGCCATTTTCGCTACCTCCCTCAGCTTCATTGAGCCAGCCCGTTTGGAAATACACTGGGATAGATTGGCATAATCAAACTGTATTCAGTTCGTTCCATATAACTACTTTCGCTTTGCCTAGTAAAAATTTCTGACCCCTTTTTCCTCAAAACCCAAAATCACAGCAGATTACAAGTATTACTTCTTTAACTATGCCTATCAGCTGTTTATGACACAGTACCACACCTATATTTCTCAAATGCCAAAGGTGGCCAGTACCTCAAGAAAATAGCATCTGCGCTGATCTTCAGTCTTGTCACTTCTCTGCCTCGTTTACAAATTTAAGGATCTCTTCTGGTTTTAGTCCATCGAGTCCCAACTTTTCCAAGGTTAATCCCTCTTTCCAATAATTGCTGTGGTTTGCCGTTGAGGACAATTCAATGATGGCATCGCTAACAGGTGTGGGCACATCGAGAAGGTCACCAAGATATGCCAATGGAACCAGTCCAAATGGTATGTCTTCTGTTATATATCTATGGTTGAGGCTTTGTGGTCCCACTTCACAGGGGTCTTTTGGCCATTCGGCAGCCTTAATTCGTTGGTAATGCGATTCTCTAGGGAGAGGGATGAAGCCCAGCGTTCTGTTGATCCTGTCTCTTTCATCGCCTATGGCGTCTGCAACGCTTCCAACCGAAGGAGTTAAACCATCTCTATAGATCATGAATCGACCATTTGTATGCTCTAACCATCCGGCGTTCATCAGCATCAAGGGGCCGTGAATGACCAGATTCCCGTTGTTTAGACTCGTCTCCAGAATGTTGGCGGCTGGAGTTAGATTCGCAAAGAGCGGTTTGAGGGTCTCGAAGACTGTTCCTGTATCTTTAGCTGGCATGGCGGCGATTTGTATTATGTCCCTTTCCAGGATAACCCTTACTTTTCCAGGCCCTAAAAATGCCTCCGCCGCTCTGCATATGCACATGCAGACGTTCGTTTCGGCGATTTTCACATCTTTTTTGATCCCCATTTTTGTCAAGAGATTATAGAGTCGGAGGGCACCCCAATTTCCCGGAATTGTCACAATGGTCTGTCCGTCTTCCAGCTCTTTCGCAAGGGCCTCATAAAAGGCCATGTGTTTATAAGCAGGAACTGCGATCAAGATAAGGTCCACCTGCTTTATTGCCTCTTTAACATCTGTTGTTACTTTTTCTAGCTTTGCAAGGCCGGTACGCCCTTGGGTATTTAGCGACCCATATTTTTCTATCTGCTTAGTTTCCATTAATGGTTGAATATTTTCGGAGAATTCAGGCAAATCGCACAGGTTTACTTTATGGCCTGCCAAGGCAAGATCAGCAGCCATTGTCTGGGCGCTGTTTCCTCCTCCCATCACAGCGATCTTCAAGTTATTTTCCATTCAAGTTGCTCCTCCTTCCACACCTTGTAAACATAAACTTTTCAGCCCACCAGCGGCGTGAAAAAACGTACCATAGCTCTAACCAGACCTCTCCCTCGTTAATTGAGCCAAAACAATCTTTAATCCAGACGAGAGGTTACAATCTCACAAAACCCGGCATTGCAGATCTGCCTTAGTAGATTAGAAAATCCTCTAGGACGAAGCGAACTTTTCTTATTGGCAGAGCAATTGGAACAGCTTTCTGGAAGGCAAAAAGTTATGTTAAATGGGGGTAGAAGAAAGAGAGTTCGAGATCTCAGTACCAATACATCCCGAACCGACATATGCTGTTTTTTATACCCTGTAACGCCCTCTCTTTTTTCTTCCACCCCTCTAATCAACTGCATTTCACTAATCTCACAAGACAAGTACGCTTATTACCCATCTTGACCCTTTATTGGTGGACCGGTTCTTGATTAACCGAATCCAAAGGAGCATGTGAGATCTCTATGGGCCACCAAAAATTATTTTTCCTTCCATATACGGTCTAAACAGGCACTGTTAGTCATAGATGGCTGTATCACATGCCCATGGAGCGTGGGGCGGTAAGCAACTCCCGGGCAGTTGTTCAAGATGGGAATAGAAGGCAATTCTGTATGAAATAACCTTTGAATCTTCCCCGATATTTCCTCTCGCCTCCTGTTGTCTGTCTCTCTTAATAGCTCGTTATAAAGCCTATCATAGTCCGGATTAGACCATTTAGCGTAATTCATGAGAGAATCGCTCACAAATAAAGATAAAGTTTCCTCCGGTGCGCCACCGAACGATACGCGCGCTCCGTCATAGATCATGTCAAAATCAGCTGCATCTCTTTTGGGATAGTAAACTGGATTTTTCAGTATTTGTATGCTGGTCTCTATGTTGAGGTTGTCCTTCCAGGCTCGAGTGATAAGTTCCGCTCCCTTCCAATAGTCTGCTATATCTTTGCAATTCAACGTGGCTTTAAAACCATTAGGGTACCCCGCTTCCTTCATCAATCTCTTCGCCTCCGCTACTCGCTCTTCCCACGGTTTATCTATTCCCATAACCTTGCTTAATTCCTTCCAAGATAAGGCAGTTGGGACAAAACCCGGGACAATACCTGTATTGTTTGCAAAATCAAGACTGCCGTATGCTGCCATTATATTACCGGGATAGTCTATTAACATTGCCATGGCCCTACGCACTCTTACATCTTGCCATGGCCCTTTATGCCCATGTATCCCTGTAACATTCATAACTATGGATCTTATAACGGGGACCTCCTCCAGTTTTATTATAGCGTCAGGTACATATTTCTTTATCTTATCTACCCCTTGTTTGCCGCCGCCCATTTCGGCGCCATACCGAAGACCGCCACACATATCCAGCCGACCAGCGATGAATGCATCAATATGAGGCCCCCATGGTATGATGTATATCTCCAGCGCATCAAGATAGGGAAGCCCTGAGATGAAATAATTCGGATTTCTTTCATATTTGTAGACCTTGCCCGGAATGCGCTCCTTGAAGATAAAGGGGCCGGTGCCGACCAGGAAATCGGTACTCTTAGGATTTACATCAGCAAGGTGAGCAGGTAACATTACGCAATATGGATAAGTAATATAGAGAAGGAAATTCTTAAAGGGGTATTCAAGATAAACCCTGACAGTGTAATCATCGATTATCTCAACCCTATCAATCATACTTACAAGAGGTGCAAAAGCGGCCTTTGAAGGATCTCTATAGAAATCGAGGCTATATTTTGCATCTACTGCGGTAAAAGGGTGTCCATCATGAAATTTTACCCCCTTCCTTAAATAAAAAGTATAAATCTTCCCATTAGGGCTTATCTCCCATCTCTCTGCCAGGGAAGGCACCACCTTGTCAATATTGACCTCTTCTTGCGTGGGGTCGATCATAACAAGCCCGTTATATACAGGGCTCGCAAAGGTATTAAGAGGAAGGTCGGTATTTATCATGAGGTTATAGATCGGGCACTCACCTCGATAGGAGATTCTAAGTGTTCCTCCTCTTTGAACAACAAGGTCCCCTCTAGGGGACTGGGCGGGGGCATAGCTTGCTATCATAAGAATTAATAACATCGCCCCTGTAATCATAGCCAATGTTTTCCATGCTTTCTCTCTCATTTTAGTCTCCTTTCAATTGATAATCTAAGCCTGTCCGTTAAATTTCAAACCTTTCTTCAATACCTCACCTCCTTTCAATCAGCCCTGGACTTCCACAACCCGCCAGGCCCCTTAAACAACCGTGGTGATATCCTCAAACTGTCTTTAATATCGGGTCCATCACATCACGTATTGCATCTCCCAGCAGGTTAGCGCCGAAGACAACCGCACTTATGCCACATCCCGGGATTACAGCGAGCCATGGTGCATTCTCAAAATACATCATGCTTGCCGATAGATCTCTTCCCCATGAGGGATAAGGAGGAGGCACGCCAACCCCTAAGAAGCTTAGGCCGGATTCTACCAAAAATCCTCCCCCCAAAAGTGCAGTCGCATACACCAGCCAATGAGTCAAAGAATTTGGCAAGACATGCTTAAAGATAATGTATAAATGAGTATGACCCATTGCCTTCGCAGCCTCTATATAGGGCAATGTCTTAATGGCAATTGCTGATGAACGGCTCAAGCGGTTTATTCTTGGGGCGTATATTATTCCTATGGTTAGGGCCACGTTCACTAGTCCCTGGCCTAATACAACCAAAATTATTAAACCCATAAGCAAGAGAGGTATGCTGAGAAGAAAATCTATTACCCGCTGAATGATGAGATCGGTCTTCCCTCCCATGTATCCACTGAATATTCCTAATATGCCCCCCAGTATAGTTGCAAATATAACACCACTTACAACCACGATCACCGAACTTCGCGCCCCGAAAACAAACCTGCTCCATATTCCCCTACCAAGATAATCTGTGCCTAGCCAATGGGCTGCCGAAGGGGGCGCCAAGGCTTCGCTCATATTGGGTAAAAGCGGATCTGACGTTGCCCATATTTCAGCACCTACAGCTAAGACAATCATAATAATGAACACGAATGCCCCGAAAGCGCCTAATGGCTTTTCCTTGCATAATTGCCAGCATTGGTGAACATATCTTTGAGCCTTTGCACCCATCATATTTACTTATTACTCCCATATCCATAGCGAACTCTTGGGTCTATAATCCCATACAGTACATCCACTATTAAGTTAACACCTAGCGCCAAAACTAGCAAAGCCAGCATTCCTCCTTGTGCCATATACATATCAGATGCCTGAACCGCATCTACTATCATGATTCCTAACCCTGGGATACCAAAGACCTGCTCGATGAGAACAGCACCTCCTACCAGCAAAATGCTTTCTAGTCCAAAATAGGTAACCACGGGTATTAATCCGTTTGGGAGGGCATGACGGGAGATCACGACTCTTTCAATTAAACCTTTTGCCCTGGCAGTCCTCAGGAAATCCTCCCGAAACACCTCTAACATACTTGAGCGTACTACACGAACAGCTACCCCAATAGGTCGTATTCCCAATACTAAAGCCGGGAGGAATAGCTCCTGCACGGAAAGCCATGGATCTGTAAAGATGGTAGCATAATCTATGGGAGGGAACCAGTGCCATAGAGACAAAGATATCAATATAACGATAATTCCAACCCAAAACGAAGGCATAGACAGGGAAAAGAGTGCAAAAATCCTAAGGACATAATCAGGCCATTTATCCTGATAGAAAGCGCAGAGAATCCCTAATGGTATGGAAAAGATTATAGTAAGGAGAATAGCCATGCCCACAAGGGCAAACGTTATAGGAAGCCTTGTCAATACCTCCTCTCTTACTGCTCCACCTGTTTGGACGGAAACCCCAAGGTCAAGGTGAAACGCATCCCAAAACCAATCAAGATATCTAATATACCAAGGTCTATCTAATCCCAAAAGGTGCCTGAAGTAATCCACCTGTTCCAATGATAAGCCAGACGCTCCTGGACCGCTGAAGGCTGCTCGCACCGGATCCCCCGGAAGTATTTGAAAGGCAAAAAATAGAAGCGTAAGCATGAGAAAAAGGGCTGGAATTATCAATAGTATCCGTTTTATAATGTATTTATGCATTATTGTGTGCTCTTGCCGACTATCAATAAATGTTTGTTAATCACACTCTATCTCTCTGAAAAAAAACACGCAACCCAATGTTCCGGCTCAAGCTCTTGTAGCTCAGGCTCTTCTTCCGTACATCGCTTTTTGGCTGCCCAACAGCGGGGATGAAAGCAACAACCTGAAGGGCGATTTAATGGGCTTTGTACCTCTCCTTTAAGCAAGATCCTCTGCCTCTTTTTTTCCGCTATGGGGTCTGGAATAGGAACAGCAGAGAGCAACGCCTGGGTATAAAAGTGGAAAGGATTTCGGAAGAGTTCATTTGATCTAACTATCTCAACAATTTTGCCTAAATACATTACCGCCACCCAGGTGCTAATATTCTGTACGACCGAGAGATCATGAGCAATAAAGAGGTATGAGAGCTCAAGCCTCTCTTGAAGCTCCATCAATATATTAATGACTTGAGCCTGTATGGATACATCTAAGGCTGAGACTGGCTCATCACAGATAATTAAACTGGGACGACGAATAACAGCTCGAGCGATGCTTATACGTTGTCTTTGCCCTCCACTAAACATGTGAGGATACCGATCAATCATCCCTATGTCTAAGCCCACCAATTCCATAACTTCCTTCACTTTGTCTCGAGCTTCGCGCCGGTCGATTCTTTCAACCATTAAGGGTTCCGCGATGATCTCTTCTGCCCTTAGTCTGGGGTCAAGGGAGCTGAAAGGGTCTTGAAATATGACCTGCATTTTACCCTGTAGCTTTCTATATGCTCGTTCAGGAGAGGAACTTATATCTCTTCCCTCAAAAAGTATATTTCCCGATGTCGGCTCTTCAAGTCCCACAATGCAACGCCCTGTGGTGGTTTTACCACAACCGCTTTCCCCAACTAATCCTAGTGTTTCACCTTTTTTTATAGTAAACTCCACCCCATCAACTGCCTTAACAAGGCCAATTTTTTGTTGCCTCAGAATGCCTTTAGTTAAAGGAAAATACTTTTTCAGATCCCTCACTTCAAGCAAGACGCTCATGAATTTGCCCTTTCTGGGATCCAACATGCTGCTTCATGATTTTTTGACATCAGGCGGAGAGGGGGAATATATTCTTTGCATTTCTCCTCAGCATACCTGCAACGAGGATGAAAAGAGCACCCTGAAGGTAAGCGGTGATCAAGGGGAGGTGGTTGTCCATCTATGGTTACCAGCTTTCTTTTGCTCTCCTGGTCAAGCCTTGGCACTGCTTTCAGCAAACTAATAGTATAGGGATGTCGTGGGTTGGCATAGATGTTTACGGTCTCGCCCTTCTCCACAATCTTCCCAGCATACATTACGATGATCCTGTTGGCGTATCGGGCAACTATTCCCAGATTATGAGTTATCAGTATAACTGTAGTATTGAATTCCTTAGCAAGAGAGGCTATGAGTTCTAGGAGTTGGGCCTGTATAGTAACATCGATCGCGGTAGTCGGCTCATCCGCGATAAGCAGAGATGGCTTACAGCTTAAGGCCATAGCCAGCATGGCTCTCTGCCGCATTCCCCCGCTTAGCTGGAATGGATATAATCTTGCTCTCTTTTCGGCATCGGGTATAGTTGCGGTCTCTAGCATAGCAATTGCTTTCCTGTTCGCTTCGTTCTTATTTGCTCCCTCATGCCTCTGAAATACCTCGGCTATTTGCCTGCCGATTGTTTGAATTGGGTTAAGGGAACTCAGCGGCTCTTGGAATACCATGCTGATCTCTTTGCCTCTGATCCGCGAGATCTCATTCTTGCCCATCTTCAAAAGATCATGACCTTTCCACAGCACCTTTCCCCCTACTATCTGGCTCCCTGGAGGATTGAGTTTGATTAAAGAGAGCGCGCCAACCGTCTTACCACAACCAGATTCGCCTACAATGGCTACTATCTCCCCTGTACTAAGCTCATATGAAATTCCATCGACTGCCTTTGTTATGTTGGAGCGCCCAAAAAAATGTGTACGTAAATCTTGAACTTGTAATATCTTCTCAATCATAGACTTTATTAATCCTAAAAACATTCAGAGCAGTTCTGAGCCTACTCTAAAAACTTCTCATCAAACGGGAACAGGGTAAAGAGCACCGGACCCTTATCGGTGATCACCACATCCTGCTCAAGCCTGACGGCCTGCTCCAAGCCCGGCTTGCCGCTGTAAGTCTCAAAGGCCATGTACATATTCTGTTTGAACTCGGCGGGGAAATCAAAGGAGAATCCCCTGGAGATCCACATACCCTCATAGAGGGTTAAGCCGATGCTGTGGGCAAACTGAAACAGGCTACAGGTCTTGTATTTGTCGTCATCGTAGACTGGGAAGTGCTTAGCTGCATCAGCGGTGGTCTTGCCCGGCCACGCCTCTGATATGGCGCCATTCATGGTGCCCATGGTCTCTTTGTAGAGTGTATTTTGTTCAGGGGTGGGGGCCACATCTCCGCAGATATGGGTCCTGGTGAAGTCCACATAGTATCCACCACCGGGACCCCTGCCTCCGATATCGGTAATGACCAGATCGCCCTTGCGGATGGGTTTATCCGACCACCAGCGCTGGTAGGGATTGGTGTTGCCGCCTGAGGCAACACAGAAGGCCTGGCCCTCTTCAAAACCATGGTCGGTAAAGTATTTCATAATGAGCCCTGCCAGCTGGCTTTCAGTGAGCCCTGGTTTGCCGAGCCACTCGTTTCTGATCATATCCATGCAGGCATCGGCAATGGCTGCTGAGTATTTACAGCACTCGAGCTCGTCCACTGTTTTTATGAGCCTGGCATCGGACATGGCGGGCCAGGCATTAACCAGCTTTACCCCGGCCTCCTCAAAGGCCGCATGGACCCACATATCCATGATGTCAACGCCGATCCGCTCCCCGAAGACCTTCCGCTCCTTTAACACATCGACTACACCGGCTACCATATTCTTGACCTGTCGCTCCGTTGCCCCTTCGGACCAGGTCCAGGTAATGGCCGGTTTGATCCGGTCATACATCCACGGACAGTTCAACTTGGCTGCCTCCATATCCGATCCCACGGTCTCAAACAGGACCGGCTCGCTGTCCCGGCACAGGACCGCATATCTGATAAAGATGCTGTACTTCCACATCCCCTGGTACACGCCGGTCACATATCTTACATTGGCACCATGGTAGAGCACCATTGCACCCAGATCGTGTTGGTCCATGGCTGCCTTGGCACGGGCGAGGCGCTCTTGTCTCATGCGCTCGAAGTTGATCCGTGACTCCCAGTCCGCCCCTGACATGCTGAAAAGGCGCCGGGGGGCATAGTGGTGGGGGTACTTAATGTAGGAGTGATCAAGACCTGATTTCCTGATTTCAAGGTCTTCATTTTTGCTCATTTGTTTTTGCTCTCCTCATCTTGTTATTTATAAAAAAAGGAATACCGCTACAATTAATAACCCAGATTAGTACATTCCATTACATCATCCTCTCCTGCATACGCATTACATACCTCAGATACTCAGATCTCAAAATATCTCAGAATTGTAGCCTTATGTGTATGTTTTTATCCTTAGCTTTTCGGTGTACTACAAACCTCTAAACAGGAAAGCGAATGGGTTTTAGCCACGTTGTATAATTCGTCGATCTCTATATACAAATCCCAGGTGTCCACCACCATCGAGGGGTCATGCTGAGAGCCTCCGCCCAAGCCGTAGACGACCGTGGAAATGTCTGCCTGACACATGAAGGCCCCATCGTGACCACCTATAGAGGGGCTCCTCTTGATCTGTTCCCCAAACACATATTGGTGTGCCCTCTCTAGGACCTGAGCTCGGGATCCGTACCATGTCTTGGAGGAGCCTCACCGCCCTCTGCTTGTTGACTTTACTCAAAACCCTTTGTTTCAGCTGTTCTCCCATTGAAATCATCTTCCTTGCTCTTTGGTTGCCCGGACATGCGGCAAAACATCGTTCACAGGAAGTAGCTGAAGACACTGCTTTCCTCAGCTGTTGGAGGCTGCCTTCCCTGTCTCGTTGCCCAAAAACCCTCTTGCTATTTGCACCACGGCCAGGGGTGATAGTACTTCTTCTGTTCTGGGGGGAGCACGTTGCCCCATGCTTCGTGCTCCTCTTTCGTCTTTGGCCCATACATTATGAAGCTGCATGTCGGCTTCTGCTTTGCCAGACCCTGGTCCTCATACAACCAGATCCCGAAGAAATCATTTGCAGCCGTGTCACTTGCCCAGCCGAGACATCGGCAGAGTTTTTGTCTCAAATCAGATGAAAGCCCCATTTTTCTCCAATTAGATTCGTACGGACAATGGTCGATCTCATAGGTGAGCTTAAATCTTCCTGTCGCAGGGTCGCCATCCATAACCTCGTTGAGGTGGTGTGCGATGCCAATAACGCCAAGCAAGGATCTTAATTCTTTTCTCATCACCCGTGGATCAGGTAGAAACCGGTCATCTCCCGATGCCTTCATCCGGTTATAGAAGATCTCTGCTCTTCTCAAGCCAGTTGCATAGTCTTGATCGATAAGTAAATCCCAGACCTCTTCCCCGTATCTTTCAACAATCTTCAAGATCAGATCTGTTATGCTTACCACTCTATTCTCATTAGCCAATCGGAGAGTTTCTATTAACTGTTCTTTGGTTGCTTCTTCAAGAGCTCCAAACTCCAGCTTGCTCGTTTCATATCTCTCTTGATTCATATGACACCTCTGTTCAAATATAGTTTAAATTCGGGCTCTGAGATCTTTAAATATATCATATAGGACGTAGCCTCATCTTTTCACTCAAATCTTTCCTTACTCACCCTACTGACCTACCTCTTCGTCTCCACTTCTCCACAATTTCAATCCCCCAAGGAGAGAAAATCCCGCAGCCAATCGCCCATCAAGTTAACCCCAAGAATCGTAAGTATCAATGCTATGCCTGAAAAGGTAGCTATCCACCACGAGGTAAAAAGATCCTTCTCTCCTCTTTAAAGGTTTATAACTCTGGCTCTGAATGAGCCAAGCCATAGATAAATGCCCCTGCCGAGAGTCTCTCTGAAGCTGACTTGATATTTCGTCCACAGAAGCAATGGAATAGATATCTCTCCGTTCTATAGCTTGGCATACTCATTCAAGAATGTGACTATATACTTCTCATACTCGCGGAGACCTTCCACGGTGAAAAACTCATCTGCCTCATGGGGTCTCCCCATACGACCCAGGCCTGCCCCGATCACAGGCAGTTGCAATGGCGGCTCTGAGAAGGCAGAGGTCGGGACCGAGGCGTAATAGGTCGGCCAGATATAGGACTCCACCCCGTGTATCTGGGCTGCCTTTACCGTGGCCTTGACAATATCGGCGTCTGAGGTAGTCTTGGTCCAGTTATACCGTCCCTGAACCAGATGGATCTTGACATCTGAGAAGCCCTGTTTGTCCAGATGCCTTCGGAGCTTTCCCAAGATGTCCTCTTTATCCATATCCGGCACCAAGCGGATATCCATCTTGGCAACCGCTTTTCTGGGAAGCATGGTCTTGATCTTGGGACCAGTATGCCCACTGACCAGTCCGTCGATATTGACAAGGGGCCTCATGATATAATCCTCCAACAGGTCCGTGACCTGCATGCCCCTTCTCCATCTCCTGATCCCCAGTCTTTTTTTCTCCTTCTCATCATCGAATAGGGCTTTGAGTCTTTCAATATACTCCTTTTGCTCCCCGGAAATAGGCCTCACCTTGTCATAAAACCCTTCAATCAGGACACGACCATCCTGGTCCTTGAGGGTATTCAGGGCTCCCACCAGACGCCAGGCAGGGGGATCAACCCAGGTATCATCGGCTGAAAACAGGGATCTCTCTACAGGACCGCCCCAGTCCCCTCCTTCAGCCACAAGCTCTATCCCTATTACCCCTTTGGCACCGAGATAGATATGGTGCCTCTTCTCTGCATCCTGAGAAGGATTCATATAGTAAACAGCCTCGGCCTTCTTGAGCTTATCCACATACCTGTCTCTGAACTCAGGGAAGTGAGGGCTCCCCAGTTCCTCTTCTCCATCGAAGGCAAAGATAATGTTCACTGGGATATCCCCGTTCACCGCAAGCATCGACTCCACGGCATTTAAGAAACCAGAAATGGGGCCCTTCTGATTCCGAGCCCCTCTGGCTACAATGCATTTCCCGAAGTCTGGAGGAAGCCCTATCCGCTCCGCATCCACAATTTCTGCAGCAAAGGGCGGGGTGGTCCAGTCCTCGCCTTCCACAGGCATCACATCATAGAGCGAATACCCAATGATTGTTTTCGCCTTTGGGTTCTTTGATGTGAGTTCTCCGTAGACGACTGGATTGCCGTCCTTAAACTCGACCAGATGAGAATCGCCCCCCAGATCCTTGATGAGTTTGACCAGGTATTCTCCACATTCAACCACCTCTGGAACGATATCCAACTCTGACAGGGAAATGTCCTCCTTCCTGAGAAGCTCCTGGGTTGCCTTGATGTGTTCGTCGAAATGGTCATCTATGTACTTATAAGCTTTCTCATACGCATTCATGGTCTCTCCTCATTTCTGCCAGTTTAATCCTCGTCACTTTTCAAAAGACATTCGCCCTATAAAGAAATCCAGATAGGCCTATTTAGGTATCCGCAGCTAATCCTCCACTGAAATCCAACACATGTAAAGTGAAGTATGGTTTTTTCAGCTCCTATTAAATTTTGAAGATACATATGTCTCCATTACCCCTAATCATTGCTTATCGTGGCCCTTTCGTGCCACAGTATCAAACATATTTGCACTATTCCCTTTCACTCAACGCCGCATATTTCGAGTATGGTCAGCGCTGAAACTTTGCAGTGATTGATCAGTTGTTGTATGTTCACCCGCTCATCAGGGGTGACTGGGACAAGTCCCGCTCCATAATTGATTCCAGGAACACCAAAAGCGTAGAATGATGATAAATCGGAGCCTGCATATCTGCACCAATCAACAACTCTATTGTTTGTTGTACCATTACTATCAATATCTACGATTAGATCTTCTTGAAAAATTTCCTTGTGTGTCTCTTCCAAAGTTTTCAACAAAGGAAGATCACGTGGATTCTCCAGTGGAACCCACTCGACACCGAATGCAGGTGGCGATGTAGTCACTGTTGCCTCAAGCTCCGGATCCTCAATAGAGAGATTATATATAATCCGCTCTAGGTCTCTTTTTACAGAATTAATTGTCACGCCTACGGGGAATCGAATATCAACATAAAGCTTGCATTCATCTGCTCCCAAACAGGCCCTCTCGCCTTCTCCTCCAACATTGGTGATTATTTTTCCAAATGACATAACCGGATCACCCAGAAATTGGCCCTTCTCATATACAAAATTCTTTTTGACATCCTTCATCTCATTCATGATCTTCAGCATTTTGTCTACCGCATTAATATGTCGATATCCACTATACGCAGGATGACGTGTATATCTGGAGCTATAATGAGATAAACGACCGTAAGTGGTAATGACAAAAACAGCCCCACCTACGTTAGAGGTCCATGCCGCACAATTTGTCGGTTCCCCGTCAAGAATCATATCGGGCAATGGCCCCATATTCAGTTCATCCCAATGGCTAGCCATGTATTTAGAACCTATCAGCCCTAAATCTTCTACGGACCAACCTGCCACTAGTAAATCACCCTTCAGCCTCACGCCTGATCTAACAATGGCACTAATGGCTTCCATGAAGGAAGCGTCAGACTGTTTCATGTTTACGGTCCCTAGGCCATAAACAAAACCTTCTTCTCGATCGATATCACCAGAAAAGGGATCATGAGTCCACTTTTCGAGATTTACAACAGGTTCTGTATCCAGATGGCCTCCAATCATGAAGATGGGTTTTCCCGTAGCTCCCTTGAGTCTTCCTACAACCTGAGGATGCGGTCCTTTGGGTATGCCGCGCAGTCCTGGAACATCCGGCACATCCATGATTTTGACTTCCAGCCCCAATTTTTTGTAATAATCTGCAACATATGGGGCGATTTCTTTTGTATCGCCTTCATTTTCAACAACACTATTGAACTGGACCAATTTACTTAACTGGCTGATAAGGTTTTCAGAATCAATGCAATTCAAAACCTTTTGTTGCACTTCCTTTGAAACTTTCATGATATGTTTCCCCTTCCCCCATTTAGGTCGCTTTTAAAACAATAACATGATCAACGTTTTTAAGGTTTGCTTTGCACTGTTTGCAAACATTTCTAACCAAACTAATCTTTGCTCAGTTTTTTATCTTCTTCCGTTATTTCTCCTATATATTTATAGTCTTCTGGTTTATAGTCCCCAGCGTCAGGGGCAGAATAGACCCCGCAGATTTCAACTTCCCCTGTAGGATCGGGATTTCTAAACCAATGGATATAATTCTTGGGAATGAATATGGCTGCTCCCGGCACGACGTCATACTCCTCGATCTTTCCGTCAGGGTGCTGGATGCCCACAATGCCCCGGCCACGGATTCCGAACATGACCTCCTCTATAGCGACGTGGTAGTGCTTCTGATGGGCTGAGAAGCCCGGCGGGAATACGGTGCGGAAAAGCGAAAGCTCTTCGGAACCAGCCGTTTTATCGCTAATAAGAAAGCGGATATCCATGTTGGAAAACCCCACATCGCGCTTTGCTGCAAAAGCGACTTTGACATCGTCTACGGTTACACGAAAGTTATACATCCCAATTTGTACCTCTTTTTATGTTTATCTCATTTAAAACTGAGAGATCTTGCTGTTAACGTCATTGGTATCAATGAGCGAAACATCCTTCTATAGAAAATCAGATTGAATAATATTATCTTTGAACATGCTTAGATGATTTTTCACCGCCTTTTCCAGCAATTTTTTATCACCCTTTTTATAGGCATCTGCAATAATGCGATGTTCCTCTATTGAACTTGAAAAACGGTTCTTAGTATAGAGAGACAATGACCTGAGCACATACGCCTGCTTACGGAGCATTTGAGAAATCTTGATGATCCACTCATTCTCCGTCAGGTCATAAAAGAACCCATGAAACTGATCGTTTAGAATACCATACGATTCATATTCCTTCTTTCGAAGGCACCGCTCCATGTTGCTCAGGATTTCGTCGATATCACGACATGCACTTCCACTTTTTTTCTTAAGAGACAGGAGCACCGCAGCCGGTTCAAGGATAAACATTACATCAAAGAAGTCTTCAATGCTTTTACGATCTATATTTCTGACGAAGTAACCTTTCCGGGGTATGAGTTGAACAATGCCCTCTCCTTCTAACCGTTTCAGGGCCTCTCTCACCGGGGATTTACTGATCCCTAAACTCTTTGCCAGCTCGGTCTCGATGAGCCTTTCTCCTGGCTTGATAGACCCACTTAGGATGGCTTTCTCGATAAGGTTCAGGATTCTATCTGATAAACTCAGGTGCTCTTTGAGCTTGAGGTCCAACGGCTAATTCCCCATCTTCTCAATTAAGAGATAATTTAACACTGGCTTAGAAGATTGATAGAAGAAAATAGCCCGAAAATTACTAATACACAGAAATGTAAGCCATTAGATGATGGTAGATAGTATAGAGTCGACTATATATAGAAATCCCTATCCCATCTGTCAAGAAAAAAAATGAGCTTTTCCATAGCCATTTCACAAGCTGCAGCCTCATGGATATTGCGAACTAATGATTTCGCCCCTGAATAAACTATGGAATGCCCCTTCCCTTGAAAACATGGTTCTGATTAGCGGATATGCTAGAATATACCCCAGAAGATGTTGACAAATTTCTCTAAATCAATGAAATATTTATTTAGAGGAAGTCATCCTGGCGATGCCATTTATCGAATTTGGGGGAATGACGGAATGCTTCCCATATGAGCCTTCTTCGGCTGTGCAGGCCCGGAATCGATTTGTTCGAAATCCCTTGATAATTACGCTTAGATAATTAAATTCAATGGGAGGAAAAGCATCCGGTAAGGAGAAAAAGGGAATAACCCTGTCGCCGGAAAGGAACTGGATTTCTCTTTCAATAAGAGCTACTCTCGAATTGCAGTGCACAAGAGAGAGATTTTATGGAACAAAGAGGCACGCAAGACATCCTCAAGAACAAAACGTTCATCATTCTCATATGCATAATTGGCATCGTCGCGGTCTCCTATGGTATGCTTAATGATGATAACCCGGCATTTATTATCGGCCTTTTATTCGTGATCGCGGGCTACCTGCTTATCAGGAGAAGGCTAAAACAACATATTCGCGACAACCTATAGACAGCTCAGGCTCCCTTTCCCAATGGCAGCATTTGGCACGGTCGGCTGAAAGCTTGAAGCTGAATCTCAGCTTGAGAGAGGAGGTACTTATGCAACCTGACCCAACTTCCCTGCGTACGCGAATTGATCACATCATTCCCCTTATCGGGCTCTACGATTCACCGGATCCCACGCCCTTCGAGCCCCTGGTCACCCCTGAGCAGGGTGAGCATATGTGCGTGTTCAGCTTTTACAAACACTGGCTCAAGGGGGAAACGCTTCACCTCACGAAGGACAATTTCGGCTGCGGCGGGGCCGGCCACTGGCTCTGCGGCATCGCCACTCGTTCCGATGAGGACTTTATAAAATTCCTCGTGGACGGAGAGGGGCTCAAGGCCTCGCATGAGCTCATGAAGGCCTGGATTGCCTTTCGGCCACCTTACCGGCAGGAGCATCCCCACATCCTGATCGGCCCGCTCAGAGAAGACCAGTACGAATACCTCAAGACGATCACCTTCTTTGTGAACCCGGACCAGCTCAGTGTTTTGATGCTCGGTGCCCAGTACCACAATGCCCCGGGTGACCCCGTGCCCGTGATCGCCCCCTTCGGCTCGGGTTGTATGGAACTGGTCTCATTGTTTGAGGACCTTGGCATCGCCCAGGCCGTTATCGGCGCCACCGATATCGCCATGCGCCAGCATCTGCCACCGGATATCCTCGCCTTCACCGTGACGAAGCCCTTATTCGCGCAGCTCTGCGAGCTGGACGAGAAGAGCTTCCTGTACAAGCCATTCTGGAGAAATCTGAGAAAGGCGAGGGGATTGCCCGATCTTTAAGGGACAGATCACTTCTTTTTCTTTGACTTGAGCGCCTGCTGGAGCTTCTCCCCCAGGGATCCCAGGGGTTTTCCGGAATCCCGGGCAAAGCTCCGCCACTGCTCCTCAGCGCTTGCATCACCAGGTCCGAGGGTTATCTTTCGTTCATCCTGGTCAATCTTCTCAATAACCACCGGTATGGTGTCGCCTTGCCGGAGCCTTTCAATCGACGCCGGTTTGACCGATCTCTGAATGTTCGATTTCGGAAGAAGCCCTGTAATACCCGGCTCCAGGGTAATAAAATAGCCGAATTGCTCCTTTTTCTCGAGGGTTCCCTCTACCGTCTGGCCTACATGGTACTTATCATCTACCTCCATCCAGGGGTCCCCCTCCGCCTCCTTTATGCTCAGGGAGATCCTCCTTCTCTTGGGATCGATTTCCTTTACCACGACCGGGACAACCTCCCCTACCTTCACCACATCTTGGGGCCTCAGAACCCGCCTCGTGTAGCTCATCTCGCTGATATGGACCAATCCCTCTATCCCGGGCGCGATCTCCACGAAGGCACCGAATTCGGTGCACCGTGTTACCTTGCCGGCGGCTTTGTCTCCCTCGCGGAATGCCTCACCCACCCTATCCCATGGGTCCGAGGTAATCTGTTTTATCGAGAGCGTTATCCTTATCCCCTCAGGCCTATCACCTCCTTCAATCCCGATTATTTTCACCCTGACTGCCTCTCCCACCTTGAGCACCTCATCGGGCTGCTTCACGCGCGACCAGCTGAGCTCTGAGATGTGAACCATGCCCTCGATACCCGGAAAGAGCTCCACGAAGGCCCCATAGGGCACAATTCGCCTTACCCTTCCCTCGAGCTCGGCGTCCACGGTGATGCCTTGGAGAAATCTCTCTCGCTCCGCCTCCAGCTCCCTGTTCAGGAGCTCCCTTCTCGAAACCACGAGATTCCTGCCATCCTCCTCAAACTGGGTGATTATAAACCGATAGGTGTTCCCCACGTAGCCCTCCGGACTCTCAACGAACCGCACATCAATCTGACCCAGGGGGCAAAAGGCCTTCCTGTGCATGAGCTCCACATTGAAACCACCTTTTAAAAGCCCCTTCACCTTGCCCTCCACGGGGATGCCCTTCTCGAACGCATCTTGCAGAAGGCCTGGTCCACCCGCGCGAGAGATGGCCCTGGAAAGCCTGATCTCGTTGTCCCCCCGTGACACCACATAGAGCTCAAGCGCATCGCCTACCTCTAAAGGCATCTCCCCCTTTTCGTCGAGAAGCTCCGCCTTTTCCACTACACCGTCGCTCTTTGCCCCTATATCGATGAACACGCTCTCCCTTCCAATGGAGATAATCTCGCCTTTCACCTTGGTGCCCACCTCGATATCCCGGCCACCGCCCGCGCTATAAGACTCAAAGAGCTCTGCAAAACCCTCTTCCTTGCCGCTGTTCTTTTCTCTTTCACCTTCAGACATTGATATTTTACCCGAAGAAGATTACACCGCCCATTCCAACGAGCAATTTATTTATTCGCAGTAAATCAATTTATCGCAATTAAATCAAGCGAGTTGAAGACATTTATCAGGTATATATTTACTTTTCAAGCGTGGTGTAACGGTGTCAAGGGAAAATTCGTATCGATAAAGGCCTTTTCGCGCCATCGGCTATAAGCTCGAGTGCTCACCCTCCTCACCCATTGAAAAATCTCAATTGGAATGTGGCGTAGATAATAATTGTAAAATCCAAGAGGAATATATATAAGATCCAACTATGAAAATTTTCTTGCTTTTGCTATTCTGGAGCCTCTGGTTTATGAACTTCTCCGTCAGGAGTGTCATCTCTCCCGTTCTGCCCATTATCGAGGATGAGCTCGCTATCAGCCACGCCATGGCCGGCAGCATCTTCTCTTTTCTCGCAGCAGGCTACACCACTGCCTTGCTGTTGTCAGGGTTGCTGTCCCCCCGTATTGGCTACAAAAGAAGTATTGTTTTAGGCTTTGCGATTCTAAGCATCGCTGTCTTCTGCTTCAGATATACCCACACATACGCATCTGTTGTCACTATAGCACTTCTCATCGGGCTCGGGGCGGGAATCTACTTGCCGAGCGCAATTCCACTCATAACGGCGATTTTCGGAAGCGATAATTGGGGCAAGGCCCTTGCCTTTCACGAAACGGCTGCGTCTTCCAGCATCCTCGCAATTCCAGTCCTCACGGCCCTTGCCTTGCGCTTCCTTCATTGGAGGAGCCTCTTCGTTATCCTTAGCGCATCCTGTTCGATCGTGCTCATCTCCTTCTGGGCATTCACCCCTTCTTCCCCCCGTCCAGAAGAGGAGAAAAGGGCACCCTTATCGCATATACTGAGCCGCAGGGATTTCTGGCAAATCACCATCCTGTGGATCTTCGCCG
>CAZJXD010000074.1:0-24276 GCA_964549945.1 uncultured Desulfobacteraceae bacterium
GACTGCCACCCTCTAAAACTCTAATGTGTATGGGAAGATCTTAACTTTTACAATTTAGCCTTTGATCTGATCGCTAAATTCCCATACTCATTGATTCAATGATATTGAAAACGCAAGATTTACCAACAACCATGAAGGGATACCCACTACAGGGGAAAGGGCAGTCCCTGGCGGCCCTGCCCTTTGATATATCCCTTACTAAGACCTATATCTATTCCAATCCTAGCCCCATAAGTAAAAAAAGTGCTATCATCAGAATATTTTGAAAGTTCGATATTTGCGCTTTCCTTTACCTCGTAATGTACATTCACTGCAATTCCCCGGAGAGATAAATAAGGTTTCAATCGTCCTTTGATAGGATAGACTAATTTTAGTCCAAAAACTAATTCTATCATTTCGTTTGAACATTTTAAGGGGGTGCCAAGTAATTCATTAATAGCCGAATAAGTAATATAATCTCCTCCAATAAAAAGATTTAAGTACTTGCCTTCATAATAGAAATCAACATGACAATTACAGTTTAGACGAATACCAACATTAACATCTGGCTTACTTTAAGGGAATTAAAAGCAGGAAATGAAGCAGCTACCGCCACTACTGCCTCCATCGCCACCATTACCTCCATCGTCACCATTGCCTCCATCGCCACTTGGAAGCACAGTTACTTCTATTCCCTGTCCGGGGGTCGAAACGTTAAATGAGCCATCGTTGTTTTGTACAATCGAAATGTCTTGTCTTAAAATTTGGCCCTCATTGATTGTTTGTGTTATTTCTTCAGACCATTTTGACCAGCTATTATTGACGCCGAAGGCTTCAAGTGAGTACTCCTCAGTATCTTGCTCAGCTTGCCTTCCATCGACATAGACATCAAAGCTGGTGCCAGCCGGCAACACAATAATCTCTCGCTGACCTTGCACATCACCAGTTCCAGCAGCTCCTGGAATTGAAATTTCATATTCGCCCGTATCAGTATTTACGCCGACATGACCTCCAGAAGAAGTATAGACATGCAAATCCAAGTCCAATTGAAGTTGCTCGTCAAGCATAACCCCAACATGTGGCTCTGGAGAAAATAGTGACTTGTAGACTTCTGAGATAGTTGTACATTTGTGAGAGAAAGAGAATGTATGTTGTTCGTTATTTGTATCAGTAGCTGAAATGTTTTTGAGGTAGATGTCTGGAAAAAAGTCAAATATAGTGCAAAGTAAGCTTCCATAGCCACTTAGGAGAGTAGCAACTGTCGGGGACATAAATCCAATAAATTCTATTTCTCGTGAATAAGATCCATCAGTCTGCCTATCTAATTCAAAATCGCCCGCCTGTTTTCCATATTCGTCTTCAAAGTGAGCAGTAACTGAGCTGATCAAGCTGGAATCGCTAAAGATAACTTTAAACACACTGTCAATGTAGATACCAGTGGCTAATTGCTCAATAAACAGATCTACTGTCGACATTTCTGAATAAATCGAATCTTCACTCAGGTAAGGACTGCTAATCACTTCCTGCCCTTCACTGGTCATCGCTTCAACTGTAGTTAGATAGCCACCGCTTTCGCCACCTACTACATAGATTGCTCCGTTTAAGACTGCATCAGAGCTATCCGCAAATCCTGTTCTTCCAGTTGGCATACTCGTTTGGGTGGTCCATGTATCAGTGGCAGGATCATAGACATCTACAGAATCCAATCCACTTACCCCAGTAGTACTTCCTCCAATCACATAAATCCTATCGTTCAGTACGGCAGCTATATGCGTTGACCTAGAAATTGGCATAGAGCTTTTAGTAGCCCATGTGTCAGTGGCAGGATCGTACTCCTCCACGGTATCTAAAGCGCCCGTAGAACTTCCACCTCCAATAACATAAATTTTATTATTTACTACAGCAGCGGCGGCGAAAATCCTTTTGGTAGGCATGGTAGCTCCTGCTGTCCAAGAATCAGTGCCAGGGTCGTAAATCTGAACAAGGTCTGATCCTGTGGTGTCACCAAAATATGTGTAGCCACCTATCACATAGATCTTATCATTCACAACCGAAGCAGGTGCACCACAGCTTTGTGTCGGCATATTTATTCCCATGCTCCAGGAGTCGGTTGCCGGGTCATAGATGGACACGTTGGCCAGCGGACCACCGTGTGCCACGCCTCCGAAGAGATAAATTTTGTTATTATAAACGGCGGAACCCATTTCATAGCGATCATTAAGAGGTGGGGTGGATTTTTCTGTCCAATTATCCGTATTAGGATCATATTCGTAATTTACGGAAACGCTAACGTCTGCCTTTCTACTGATAGCATATATCTTTCCGCTTACGGCAACGGAATTGGGAAATATCATTGTGGTAGGCAAGCTGGCTTTGGTTGTCCATTCGACAGCAAATGTATCTCCAAACACTCCCTCAGCAAGAAGGAAGGCCAAAGTAAAAATAAAGGGCAATACAAATACTCCTTTGAGTGACTTTGCTATTTTTCGGGGCAAATTCCTCGCGATGGCTAGTTCTTTTGCTCTAAATGGCCATGTTAAGCTTTTCAATTTCCTAAGATTGTAGTACATGATTCCCTCCTTTCAAATATGGACTGCTTGTATCAATGTATATAAATAATAATTATTAATTACCTATAACTTCTACGCCAGATGGGGATATGGGCTGGATTGCTATACCTCGTGCCGCTCCAGCGTAATATGGCATCATAATAATGATTCCGAGCAATATTAAACGAAAAAATTTCTTAATCCTCATCACAACAACCCTTCAAATTTGCCATACAAAAATAAACCCCATCTCTTTATAAGAAATGGGGTGCTTGTATTCATTTCACAACTTCCTCTTTGACATGGGTTCACATCTCAGATGGAAGGAATCATTCATCTTGTAACAAATTTTCCCCTAGAAAGCAACCTTTTTATTATCTTTATAACAATGGAATAAAATCCGTAATAATAGATGGAAAGCAAAATATGACTCTAATATTGGTTGACTTCGATTGATCAAGAAATCACAGAGATGATCCGTTGGTGGGTTCTGAAGGAAATATTGGTCAACCCATACTCAATCAGCTGTAAACTACTCCGTCCAATCCCTATCTTTTCTGCCATCTGGAGTTGGGTGAGGCCGTGGTTTTTCCTGTAGTTCACGAGCATTTCAGAGAGATCAGTGGGAATCCCTTTATCTAGGGTGAGCTGCTTCCGCATCTCTGGTAACATCTCTACCAGGATATTGCCTTCAGGTGTCTCCCCCACATTTCTCATTGTAGCTCTTGTAGGATAATCCCCTCTCTTCCGTAGTTTATCTAGTCTCTTATCTGCCTTAGTCTCTATGGTCTTTCTTCCACTCTTATGATAACGGCAATAGGAGCAGCCACTTCCCATAGTTCTATTCTTAATTGTAGACATCCATTCATGGCCTCTCTCACAGATCCACCATACCTTTTTATCCGTATAGGGACATCATATAGAGTAAGTCTGCCATTCTTTATAGGATGCCACTGCTTGGCGAGGGTGGGGTTGAGCACTGCGAGGTTATGCTCTTTGGTTACTCGGGCCATAACAGGTAATTAGGGCTTGTTAGCATAATTGCTCTTTGAAAATATAATATTGTTGAGAATACTCTTACGCTGTGATATTTAGAAAATATGACGACTTTAGCTGCAATAGCAACAAAAGATGCACTTGTTATGGGTTGTGATAGTTTGGGATCTGTGACAAGAAGATTGGTTGACCCCTTTCAATTAATAAATGATTACTTTGATCCCGATAATGATTATAAGATCAAACTTGATACTGACGGAAAGCCGCTACTACAGGATTTTTCTGATATTTACGGAAAAGCTCAGATTGTTCCTTTTAATCATATGACCTATGTTGACAAATTATTTTCTCTTTCTCCACTTGAAATGGGTGTAATGACAGCTGGCCTTTCTTCTATAGGTGATTACACTATTAAAAATTTAATAAATCAATTTAAGGCACATGATAGCGCTTTTAAAGGGAGATACAAACCAAAAAACTATACAGTTAACAGTATTGCAGGAAGATTACTAGAATTTATTAATACATTTTATGAGCCAGAATTTAAAAATTTTCCGAATAAACCCGAATTAGAATTGATGATTGGTGGCTATGATAAGCAAAAACATATTCCAACGATACTAAGGATAGAGGTTCATGCAGATAAAATAGAAGAAACCTTGAAAGATTTTGGAATAGTATTTGGTGGCCAGATGATTGAGATTCAGAGGATTGTTTTTGGGATTGATTCATTAAATCGTATAAGATTGCTTGAACGCAATGGAGAAGTAATGTTCAAATATCATGATGAAGTTTCGGATTTTCTAAAAAAAAATAATATTAATATCGCTATTCCAAAACCTGACATTAATAAACATTTGGTGTTTGCCAATGATTGGGATTTAGAAGGTTTTGATGCTAATTGGGGCGATTTTTCGGAGAAAAATGCTATAGAATGTGTTAAATTTTTCATTGATATAATGATTAAATCTCAACAGTTCAGCAATAAGCTACCGACAGTGGGTGGGGATATACATATCGCTCTGATAACGAAAACGGATGGGTTTAAAGAAATATCCGATTGAAAGGGGGGATTTGTTAAAATGAGAATTAATTCGACTTACCATACAGTTGAAGATTTAGATTTTTTTAATAAAAGAGCAAAGGAATATAAATTAAAAAATTTTTCGACAGCGATGATCGAACGAAAAAATACTGGATATGATTTTATGATTAGCCCAGATAGAGGATCTTGGATAAAAAAGAAAAATATTAAGAAGAAATAATTCTTATCAAAATCTTGCCAATATTATAAAAAGCCCGATCTGCATACGGAGGTTGGGTTTTTTGATTATATATGAAAAAGATTAATGAAAATATCAAAGAAAAAATGAAGGTTTTAATTGTAGAAGATAGGAACCGTGGAATATAAAGGGCAAAACAAGATTATCCATTGGGATTGAAGGCCGCTAAAAGACAATAACTAAAAGTTGAGGACTCTACAGGCCATTTGTGAGATTGCGTATAGGGTAAGCTCTGAAATACCCCTTTTTTGAAAATGGCAATGATTACCTTACCCAGCCGGGCAATCGAGATATGCGATTGTGGGCTAAATGTGGCCTTCTCGTTAGGCAGTGAGGGGCTGCCTTACAGACTTATTAGGCTGATTGCTTTGAAAACCGAATCTGTGGTGAGATCAAAGATATCCGATCTTTTTTCCGATCTCTTGGAGCATAACCTGATGCTTCTTCTCATCGGCTGAAATTTTCCTGAATAGCTCCTTGGCTTTCACAGACACTTCATGTTTCTCGCCGAGAAATTCACCCAATTGCTCTTCAGTTTCATAGCTGTTGGCAATATCGGCATACATTTGTTCCATATACCCTTCTATCTCAATCCCCTCTCGAAGAACATCAACCGGATCGGCCTTCTCTTTCATCTTGGAGATGCGGTCCTTTAAAAGGGAAAGGAATGTGGTCACTCCATCGGTGATAGTATCGGGTTTTCCAATGACCTTATACTGTGATTCTACTCGCTGTGCGTGTGTTCCGGATTCATAAGCCAGGATCAGAAGGACCTTTGAAATCTCATCGTTTGGCATATTCTCTGCGATATCGGAATAAAATTTCTTGATGCCCCTCTCTAGAGCAACTACATCTTGTACGATCTGTGAAAATTCCATTTCCTCCTCCTTGTGCTGTCTATATGATCCCGAGAATAGTGATTATTGATTAGGTTTTGGTGAGTTCTTTTTGTATTTCTTGAGAAGGTCCTTCATGGCCTCCTCAAGAATATCATTTATGGGTCGCTCAAGGTCGATAGCGAGCTTTTTAAACTCCTTCAAGAGGTCATTCCTTATGAGGGTTGAGAACATCTTCTTTTCCATGGGTTTATTAATAATATCAAGAAATCAAAGAATCAAGAAAATTATCTAAACAGCCTTGAAATTATGATATTTTGATATATTAACATCAATATTTATTAATCTCTAAATCACAAGCATGACAACCATAACAAAAGATAGACCGTTCAAGATACCTCATGCGTGAGGCATGGGGCAGCTGCTTTTGGCCGAGAGTACATCTTGAGTGGTTTTTCATGTCCTATCGCTGGAAGGGATCGAAAAGGCCCCTGAGTTTGAGTGAAGGTAAGGACTCAGGGGCTTAGGAGAAAAGAGTATGCGATATACCCTTTTGTTTAAAAATAATCATGGAAAGGTAAAAATCAATCACCCCTCTCCTATCAGATTGACTACTTTGACCCTAATGGCAAAAAGGTCAAGAAGTCATTCAAGTAGAGGAAGGATGCCGAGGGAGAACTAGGCAAGAGACTTTCTCTTATAGCAGAAGGTATCTCGATGTCAAAAAGGCTTACACAACAACCCTCGGGGAAGGGGATAGCCCTCACGGAGAAAAGGTTGTTGAGTCTGTTGAAAATTTATATCTTTCGGTGTTGAGGGCTTTTGCTGCGGAGTTGAAACCCTTACCTCACAATCACGCAGGTCCGGTCAGCCTTATGGGTTACCTTGTTCGAAACGCTTCCCAGCAGCAGGCCCTTGAAGGCACCGAGCCCGCGACTGCCCATCACGATGACATCCACTTCATTGTCATTGGCATAACCGATAATGCTTTCAGCCGGATCCCCTTCGATCACCGCTGTTTCAATACGCTCCACCCCATGCCCTTTCGCCTCCTCTTCGGCAGCGGCGATGATCTTCCCCCCCAAAGCCTTCAGTTGCACCCTGTCTGACACCACATACTCTCCAAGGCCCTCGGGGATGATGGTGAGCTTGAACACATGGAGAAGATGGATACTCGCATTGTAGTGTCTCGCCAAATCCGCGGCAAAGGCAACGGCCTTATGTGATTGCTCCGATCCATCCACCGGGACAAGGATTTTCTCCATTACTTCACCCCTTCTCCATTGTGATGTCGAGGCGCTCAAATCTCAGTAAAGGCAGTATGGAGGGCCACGGCTTGCTTGTCAAGCGAAAGGTTATGCAAAGGGTTTTGCCAGTAGCTTAAAACTTCGCGTTTTCCTTAGTCCATCGATTCATAAATTCGGTAACGAATTTATTCACTCAGGACTTATTGCTGAGTGAGCAACAAGGGCCTCATACTTTGGAGAATCCGTGAGTGTAATTGCGAATCGAAGTACTTAGGACCACAATCATATATTGACATACCTTCTCTCTGAGATTATACAGCTAAGCATTGAATATCATTTATATTTACCCATTGGAAGAAAGCCCCTGGTGAAAAAAATATTCTATGGATGGTGGATCGTAGGTGCCTGCTTCCTTGTCATGTTCTATGTAGGAGGCGTAGTATTCTACGGGTTCACCGCCTTCTTTGAGCCGATTAGAAGGGAGTTTGGCTGGAGCTATGCGCAGATATCCCTCGCGGCGAGCATCCGCGGCATGGAGATGGGGCTCTTTGCCCCCATCGTGGGTCTCCTGGTGGACCGGTTTGGCTCAAGAACGCTCATCTTCTTTGGAACAATCGTAGTCGGGTTCGGCCTCATTCTCCTCAGCCGCACCCAATCACTTACGATCTTCTATGCATCGTTTTTACTCATCGCATTCGGCGCCGGCGGTTGCACCCTTGTAGTCTCGATGGCTGTGGTGGCAAACTGGTTTCGGAGAAAGGTGGGCATCGCCCTCGGCGTAATGATGTCCGGGGTTGGCGCCAGTGGAGTGATTGTTCCCATCATCGTTTATCTCATCGATGTATATGGATGGAGAACCACCTTGATTACATTGGGAGTAGGCATGTGGGTCCTGGGAATACCGTTGTCCTTCGTGATCCGCAACAGGCCGGAGAAGTATGGCTACCTTCCCGATGGTGAGGCGTCTGGGGAGCCTATATCGAGTACTGAGATGAAAGATGAGGGAGCAGAGCTAAGTCTCGGGGAGGCACTCAGGAAAAAGGCCTTTTGGTATTTGAACACCGCAGAAGCGATAAGGATGCTCACCGTAAACGCGGTGATTACCCATGTCATACCCTACCTCTGCAGCGTAGGTATAGCGCGGGCAACCGCCGGTATAATTGCAGGAGCGATTCCCCTGTTCAGCGTAATAGGAAGGTTCGGCTTCGGCTGGATGGGCGATGTTTTCGATAAGCGGTACGTGATGGCCATGACATTCGCTATTATGTCTCTGGGAATGCTGGCGTTCTTTTATATACGAGTAATATGGGTTGTCATTCCCTTCCTGCTGATCTTCTCTCCAGGCTATGGAGGAGGCGTGGTGTTGAGAGGGGCGATCCTGAGGGAATATTTTGGCAGGGATTCCTTTGGCAAGATACTGGGGATTACCTATGGGTCCTCTGGGATCGGGGGCATTATTGGCCCCACCTTAGCCGGTTGGGCATTCGACACCCTGGGAGAATACCATATTGTGTGGCTTTCCTTCTCCGGCCTCAATGCTCTGGCAATATGGATGATCATGAAGATGAGGTGATGTCCATTTTACCTTATCGATCCTCTTCGACTCAAGAGGCCGAGAGATCGCCAGGGAAGCGGGATTTTCGTAAAGAGCAGGATCAAACTCTCTCTTGAAACCGGATAGTAAATAGGCTATTGATCTTATATAAGCCAAAAGGGCTTCTTTCGAATTGATGTCGAGCTGCACATCGCGCTCGCACAAGTCGCCCGGAATCCCCTGTGCACCGCAGTGCTCCAGATGGTCAATGAGAACATACTCGGCAGATGGCTCCAGGTCTCCCCCGGTGATCGGGATATCCTGAAGGAGAACGAGGAGGATCTCTGCGATATCGTGGGTGCTGTCGAGCGGGGGAGGCGAACGAGGCCCTATTGTTGGCGCATGATCATGTTCGACGATTCCGCCGCTCCATGAGTGGGGAAAGCCGAGAACCCAAAAAGGTGCGAAAAAAGGAGAAACATGATGGACCAGCAGTATTACATAGATTTGGAAGACCGGTATGGCGCCCATAACTATCAGCCCCTGGATGTGGTCCTGAGCCGCGGCCAGGGTATATGGGTATGGGACGTGGAGGGGAACAAATATCTCGACTGCCTGTCCTCTTACTCCGCGGTCAACCAGGGCCATTGCCACCCCACGATCATGCGAACCATGGTTGAGCAGGCCCAAAAGCTCACCCTCACCTCCCGTGCCTTCCGCAACGATCAGCTTGCACTCTTCTACAAGGAGCTGTGTGAGCTTACCAACTCCCATAAAGTCCTTCCCATGAACAGCGGCGCAGAGGCGGTGGAAACCGTCATAAAAGCGGTTCGTAAGTGGGGATACCAGGTGAAAGGCGTTCCAGAGGATCAAGCGGAAATCATCGTATGCGCGAACAACTTCCACGGTCGAACCATTACAATAATCGGATTCAGCTCGGAGGAGCAGTACAGGGAGGGTTTCGGTCCATTTACCCCGGGCTTCAAGATCATTCCCTTTGGGGATGCGAGGACGCTCGAGGAGGCGATTACTCCCAACACGGTTGGATTTCTGGTTGAGCCTATCCAGGGTGAAGCCGGTGTCATTATCCCTCCTGAAGGATACCTGAGGGAAGCCAAATCCATCTGTGAGAAACACAACGTAGTGCTCATCACCGATGAGATTCAGACAGGGTTGGGACGAACAGGAAAGCTCCTCGCCGAGGAGCATGATGGGGTTGAATCCGATATCACGCTAATCGGAAAGGCGCTCTCCGGCGGTTTCTATCCCATTTCAGCGGTGCTTTCTAACGTTGAGGTTCTGGGTGTCCTGCGCCCTGGAGAACACGGCAGCACCTTCGGCGGCAATCCCCTTGCCTGCGCCGTGGCCAGAACGGCCCTCAAGGTCATCGTTGAGGAGAATATGATCGAGAACGCCGCCAAGATCGGCGATTACTTCCAATCCCGGCTCAAGGAGATCAAAAGCCCTTACATCAGGGAGGTAAGGGGCAAAGGCCTCATGATCGGCGTGGAGCTTCTTCCGGATGCAGGCGGTGCCCGAGGCTTTTGTGAAAAGCTCAAGGTCAAGGGCTTGCTCTGCAAGGAGACCCATGTGCACACGATCCGCTTCACTCCGCCCCTTATCATAACCGAGGAGGAGATCGACTGGGCCCTGGAGAGGATCGAGTCGGTCCTGATCGAGGCATGACATACCCGAAAAGGAGGCCGTGAAATGGTGGAAAAGGTCATCATCATGGGTGCTGCCGGGCGGGACTTTCACAACTTCAACATGTACTTCAGGGATAACTCCCGTTATGAGGTGCTTGCCTTTACCGCAGCCCAAATCCCAACTATAGAGGGACGGCTCTATCCGCCCGAGCTCGCAGGAGAGCTCTACCCCGAGGGCATCCTCATTCACCCGGAGGCCCAATTGGGCGAGCTCATTAAGGCCCACAAGGTGGATTTGGTGGTCTTCTCTTACAGCGACGTGCCCCACGTGGAGGTCATGCACAAGGCCTCCATGGCAATGGCTGAAGGCGCGGATTTCATTCTCATAGGTGCACCATATACTATGCTCAAGGCGGGTAAGCCTGTGGTGGCCGTGTGCGCGGTGAGGACCGGCTGCGGAAAATCACAAACTACTCGCAGGGTATGCACCATCCTCCGGAAGCTCAACAGGAGGGTCGTGGTCGTCCGTCATCCCATGCCGTACGGGGACTTACGAACTCAGGTAGTACAACGCTTCTCATCGTATGAGGACTTCGAGAAAAACAGGTGTACCATCGAGGAACGAGAGGAATACGAACCGCTAGTGGATCAGGGAATCGTGGTATACGCGGGCGTTGATTACGGCCAAATCCTCAAGGCGGCGGAACAGGAGGCCGATCTTATCGTTTGGGACGGCGGGAACAACGATACCCCCTTCTATAGACCGGATATCCACATAGTGCTGTTCGACCCTCACCGGGCTGGCCATGAGCTTCTCTACTATCCAGGGGAGACCAACATGCTCATGGCGGACATCGCCATTATCAACAAGGTGAATACTGCTTCCTTGGCCCAGGTAGAACTGGTTCGAAAGAACATCGAGCGATATGCCCCACACGCCAGAATCGTGCTTGCGGAATCACCCGTATTGGTGAGCAACCCGGAACAGATCCGGGGGAAACGAGTGCTGGTGGTAGAGGATGGGCCAACCCTCACCCATGGGGAGATGCCCTACGGGGCAGGGTTCATCGCTGCAAAGACATATGGCGCAACCGAAGTGGTCGATCCACGACCATACGCGAAGAAAACTATTCGCGAAACCTACCTCCTGTACCCCCATATCGGCCCCGTGCTTCCGGCCATGGGCTATAGCAGGGATCAAATCCAGGATCTTGAAGGCACCATTAATGACGTGAATTGTGACCTTGTGCTCTTCGCAACGCCGATTCATCTCACCAGAATCCTCTCGATCAACAAATCCACCATTCGGGTGCGCTATGAATACCAAGACCACGACCGCCCCTATTTGGAGGAAGTGCTGATCGATCGGCTTGAGCGCAAGGCCTCATCCTGACGCTTCGAGGCGTAAGGTAACGCCATGAATGCCAATAGAAAAAAGGACACTTTGCTCGTGGCCCTCGGCGGCAACGCCCTCATCCGAAAGGGCCAAGTGGGCACCGTGGATGAACAGTTCGAAAACCTCAAGGTGCCGATTAGCCAGATTGCACGGCTCTCAACCGATTACCGGATCATCATCACCCACGGTAACGGACCGCAGGTGGGCAACCTGCTCCTTCAGCAGGAGCTCCAGGATGCCGTGCCCAAGTTACCCCTTGAGATCCTCGTGGCGCAAACACAGGGACAGATCGGCTACATGATCGAGTCCACCCTGGACAGCGAACTGATGGCCCTGGGGATAAGCACTCAAAAACCCCTGGTGAGCCTTCTAAGCTATGTGGTCGTGGATGAAGGAGACCCCGCCTTCAAGAGCCCCTCGAAGCCCATAGGGCCGGTATTCACGGAGGAGAAGGCCGGCACCCTTCCCTATCCTACACAAAGAACGGAAAAGGGGTACCGCCGCGTCGTAGCCTCACCCAAGCCCACCACCATAGTGGAGAAACGCGAGATCACAAGGCTCATCGAGATGGACTTCATCGTCATCTGCTGCGGCGGGGGAGGTATACCGGTGATCCGCGAGGGGAGGACCTTTTGCGGGGTAGACGCGGTCATCGACAAGGACCTGGCGAGCGCCAAACTGGCCCAGGAGGTGGGGGTTGATTTCTTTGTAATTGCAACCGATGTGGAGGGCGCCGCCCTCAACTATGGAAAGGCGAATCAGCGCTTTCTTCGCACGATCACCATCGAGGAGGCCGCCCGGTACATGGAAGAGGGACACTTTCCCCCGGGTTCCATGCAGCCCAAAATCCAGGCAGCCATCGAGTTTCTCAAGGGCGGCGGCACACGAGCCGTGATTACATCGATCGAAGCGATTGAGGCCGCGGTTCAAGGATTGGCCGGAACCGAAATCCTACGTTAAGTTTTTCGATTCATGCATTCGTTCACAAATTGAATCGGGTTTCAACTGAGCTTTCTTCGGCCTTGCCTCGGCCAGAAGCTCTGGCCTATTCGCTTTCAGCCTCATGGCTCAAGGCGAAAGGCAGATTGGGAAAGGCAAAGGGCATAAGGCTTCTGGCATACGGCCATATTAAGATAAAAGATGAAAGTTCAATGCTAAAAGGAAAGATGGGTTATGGGTTTAGGGTTCAGGTCTTGTCTACCGTTGTTGTGGCGGAACGGCGGATTCAAGCAGGCAAGCAGGGTACTCTCACAGGGTGGCGCACTAATGATCATTTCTTGACATTTCGCATCTCCTTTTACGATAATGGGCAGTCATGTTCTTTCCATATGCACACAAATGCTGCGGGCGGAATTACCCGGTTCATCACCATGTCTCGCGCCGGATTGCATCTTCCTTCTGCTGCCTTTACGGCTTTCACTCCATGCAGTTCCGAATCAACCCCCCTTAACCACCAGGGAGGAATGGTGCCATGCATAAGATCGATGAAATCCTAGAGCACATCACGGTCAACGAGGAGATCGCCAAGAAATTCTTTGAAATCGAGGCGGGCATTCTCTCCGTTGGCAGCTTCAGGGATCTTTTCGAAAACCTGCTCCTCCTCATCGAGGAAAAATTCTCGATACCCCATGTGTGGATTACCATTGTCCGCGAGAACGATGTTTCACACCTCATTGAGGCACTGGAATCCTCGGATGTGCTGAAAGAACGTTTCAGCGTGGTCAAGAGAAAGGCGTTCTTACATCTCATCAACGAGAAAGATACGCCTGTGCTCGTAAATGAGAATTTAAAGCCCTTCTACACGCTCCTGCCCAGGAACCAGAAATATTTCGCCAAATCCCTGGCAGTCGTTCCCATCTCTCTTGATGGTGGAGTGATCGGCAGCCTGAACCTGGGTGATTTTTCGGAGTCCCGCTTTCAGCCGGATATGGACACCTTCTTTCTCTCACAGCTCGCCGTGAAGATCTCCCTATGCCTTTCCAATGTGACGGCGCGGGAAAGGCTCACGTTTCTTGCCACCAGGGACCCCCTCACCGGGCTCCTTAACCGCAGGGAAATGGAGACCATGCTGGATCGGGAGTTCAGCAGGGCAGTGCGGTATGGAGCGCCCTTGGCATTGCTTTTCATCGACTGCGATGATTTTAAGGCAGTAAATGACACCTATGGCCACGACTGCGGGGACGCCCTGTTGAAGTATCTGGCCGAGCAAATCGGGGAGATGATCCGAAAAAACGATCTGGCGTTCAGGTACGCGGGAGATGAGTTTGTGGTGATCTTGCCCAATCAGACCTCGAAGGAGGCTATCAAGGTTTCGGAACGGCTCCAGAAATTCTTCGAAAAATATCCATTGAAATTCCAGCAATCCCGTATTCCCGTGTCCATCAGCTGCGGAACGGCATCCACGAGAGATCCCGACATCAGGAATTTCGAGGCACTCCTTAAAAAGGCCGATGAACGGCTCTACGAAGCGAAGAAGGAGAAGAGCCTCAGGAACTCAAAGTAAGTCACCGAGGAGTTTAGCTCAATGGTTACCCTAAGACGAGAGCGCTTGGCTGTGTATCGACCTGCCAAGGGAAACACTGCGCGGAGAGTTCCATTTGGAATGAATCAACCTCAAAGGGGGGAGAGATGAGAATCTCCATTCCTTTCCTGCCAACGATCCTCTCTTTAGCGTTCCTTCTATCTCTTGGATCACAGGCCCTCGGCGCCTCGTCGATCTCGGTGGCAATCGAGGATTCCCCCCATACCATGGACCCTCATGGCTCCAGGGCTACCTCAAACCTTTCTGTTATGGCCAACCTCTTTGACGGGCTCATGCAGCGCAAAGGCCCCGGCGGAGTCCTCAGCGCCGCACTGGCAGTACAACACGAGCACCCAGATCCCTTGACCTGGGTGTTTCATCTGAGAAAGGGGGTCACCTTCCATAACGGCAACGCCTTTAATGCAGAGGACGTGAAGTTCTCCCTTGAGCGTCTATCAGACCCCAGGTTTTCTGATTTTACTACCCTTGTGAAAGACATTGCTTCCATAGAGATCATCGATGATTACACGGTTGCCATCAAAACCAAACAGCCCGTCCCGTGGTTTATACATGGCTGCCATCAGCTCTTCATCATGGACAAGGAATCCACCAATGCCAGAGACCCGGGCGATGTCATGGCCAAACCGATCGGTACCGGGGCCTATAAGCTGGATGAGTGGGTGAAGGGCTCCTATGTCCGGCTTGTTGCGAATGAGAACTACTGGGAGGGGGCCCCGGCCATAAAGAGGGCCGAGATCCGTCCTATCAAGGAATCATCCACCCGCTTCGACGCGCTCGTCTCAGGCCAGGTTGACATCGTGGCCGACGTTCCCGTGAAGCTCTTCGAAAAGGCCCGCAAGAACCCGAAGATAGAAGCGGTGAGCCGTCCAGCACGACTATCGATCTTCCTGGCCCTGGCGAACAAGCCGGGAACCCCCATGGCGGATGTGCGGGTCCGCAAGGCCATGTACATGGCCATCGATGAGGATGAGATTATCGAAAAAGTAATGAGGGGCCATGCCTCACCCGCGGCCCAGGTGCCGGATCCCCCCACCATCGGCTATAATCCCGATCTAAGGAGGCTTCCCTACAATCCTGATATGGCAAAACAGCTCCTTAAGGAGGCAGGGTATGAGAAGGGGTTTGGGATTACCCTTTCTGGCCCCAGGGACCTGTATGCCCATGATAAGGAAATCGTCGAAGCGGTGGCGAGGTATCTGAACAAAGTGGGAATCAGGGCCACCACAGAGGTAAAACCCAGGTGGATCCTCCTGCCGGAAATATTTCAAGGCGAGCTTGAGTTCTACCTCATCGGATGGTTTGATCGCGCCTTTGATGTGGGCCGGACATACCGTAAGCTCATCCATACGAGAGATAGGGAAAAGGGCCTTGGTGGCCTGAACGGTACTAACTTCAGTTCCCTCAGCATAGATGCCTTTCTCGAGTACACCTCAAGCATGGTGGATCAAGAGAACCGGGAAGAGCTCCTTCAAGATCTGACCAAGATGGCCATGGTAGATAAAATCGCCTTGATCCCCCTGCATTACCAACATGACCTCTATGCGATCCAAAAGGGAAGAGGAATAAGATTCCAGCCACGTCCCGATAGGTGGATCGTGTGTAAGGAGATCTTCAAACAATAATCTTTGTGTATGGACACTGACAAACGTATCTGCTATGGAGCGAATTGGCTCGCGTTACTCGAGCAGTAATGAGGGCGGTTATCTACTTCAGATAGTTGGCAACTGAGATGAACACAGAGGAAAAGCAGCACATCTGGATCAAGGATATCAAGGAAAATGATTCGGTTGATGGGGTCTATCTGGTGAAAACCAAGGCAACCGGCCAAACAAGGCAGGGAATGCCTTTTCTCACCCTCACCCTTGCCGATAAGACGGGGAGGGTTGAGGCCAGGGTGTGGGATAGCGTGGAGGAGATATCCGCCCTTTTCAAGGAGGGCGATATCGTTGAGATCACCGGGCAGGTCAGCACCTACAGGAACCAGATGCAGATCCAGATACAGGGGCTCAAACGAATTGAAGCCGCCTTTGATCCCGCGGTGTTTCTCGAGACCACCTCTCAAGACACCTCCCGGATGCTTTCAGAGCTCAAAGGCCTGGGCATCCGGATTAAAAACCGGCACCTCAGGAGCATCGTCGATGCCTTTTTAGCGGATCATGGCTTTATCTCGCGATTCAAGAAGGCCCCGGCGGCCAAGGTCTTTCACCATAGTTATCTGGGCGGGCTCCTGGAACACACCCTCTCCGTCTCACAGATAGCGGTGATGGCAGCCGAGCACTACCCCGATCTGGACGGCGATCTCCTCCTGGCCGGGGCCATCCTTCACGATATCGGGAAGACCGAGGAGCTCAGCTTTGAACGCACGATAGACTACTCCGATCAGGGAAGGCTCCTGGGGCACATCGTATTAGGGGTTATGATGCTCGAGGAAAGATTAAACCCCATCAAGGAGTTCCCCCCCGAGCTTGCCATGCGCCTCAAGCACCTGATCTTAAGTCATCACGGGGAATTCGACTTCGGATCCCCGAAGAGGCCTAAATTCCTGGAGGCCTTTGCCCTCCATCTCATAGATGACCTCGATGCCAAGATCAACGGATTGAGCAGGCTTCTCAAGGAAGACAGGCAGGAAGGATCATGGACCGCATTCAGCACGCTATTCCAGCGATACCTCTTCAAGGGGGACTCCTCTGCCGGCACTATCCAGAAACAAGAGGGCAGAGAGGAAACAAGGGACCAGGGGCAGAGGTACCTCTTTAATGTGGATTTCTAGTTCCCTGCCCTCACCAATCGAGCCATCCTGCTTCCAGCGATGAGGGTGATGCCCGAGAGGAAGAATCCATAGAAGCCGGCAGGAAGCCCAAAGAGGCTCCAGCCCATGAGCTTTCCTATCAATGCCAATCCACCCCCAACCACCATGGCCGCAATCGCACCCTCCCTGTTAAGCCCAAAGGCATTCCTGTGAAATCCCAAGAGGGTGGGAAAGATGAGCCCCGAGGTATACACGGTATAGCCGAGAAGCAGAGATGAGATAACCCCCTTGAGGGACAACGCGATGAGGAGGGAAATGGCCCCGATGAGCAGGATAAAAAGCCGAGAGAGCAAGAGGAGCGTTCCCTCTGATATCCCCCCGCGAACAAGGGGCCGCAGTATATCAAAGGAGAGGATCGTACTGGTAGTCAAGAGACAGGTATCTGCCGAGGACATCATCGCGGAAAGGAGCGCCGCAATTACCAGGCCGTTGAACCCTACCGGGAAAAGGCGATGAATCATAGTGGGAAAGGCGGCCTCCGGATTGATCCCTGGAAATAGTACCCTTGCCGCCATTCCCACGATAGTGATCATAAAGGCAAAGGGCACCAGGGTCAGGGCTACGGTCATGGTAGCACCCTTTGCAATCTTCTCATCCCTGGCGCAGAATATCCTCGAGTATATATCGGGGCCTACCAGGTAGGTGGAACCGACCAGAAAGAGGTAAGTGGCGAGCGTGGTCCACGGAAAACGCGAGCTCACCGGAAAGGAGAAGTGATCCGGCCCGAGGGCTTCCTTCATTGAGGCAATGCCTCCCACCTTGTCGAGACAAAGGGGGATGGAGACCACGATGGCCACGATAATGATCACGCTCTGGATGGTGTCCGTGCGGACCACCGAGTGCTGTCCTCCGAGCAGCGTATAGGTGATAAAGACGAGGGCCGTGATCGTCATCAAAAGGGATGGCGAGGTATCCAGGATGGTTTCAAGAATCTTGCCCGAAGCTACAATCTGGCCTGCAATGATGCCCATCCAGGCAATGACTATGAGAATCGAGGCGGAAAGCTTTGCCTCAGGCCCGTACTGGATATCGAGAATCTCCGGCAAGGTATAGAGCGAGTATCTCCGTACCCTTTCGGCCAGGAATAGTGCCAGAGCAAAAAGACCTATGGCACCCACCAGAAGCCACCAGGACCCCACCAGGCCCATGCTATATCCAAGGCCAGCCATTCCCACGGTGGATGATCCCCCGATTATCGTGGCGAAAAGGGAACCCGCAATAAGGATGAACGGCGAAGTCCTGTCCGCAACGAAAAAACCGTTAATCCCTTTCACAATCCTAAAGGAACGGCCGCCGATAACTATCAAACCCGCGAAGTATGCGAACACAATGGCGATATCCATAGTTTCCCTTGACCCTTAGAAAGGCTAGGCCACCCTATTTCTTTTCCCGCCCAATGTCAACCAATTCGATACAGGGGAGAACAATGTATTTTTTTCATTTCTGCCGGTCATGGGAATTTGTTTCGTTCCAAGGCTCCCGGCCTCGTCACTTCAGAAAAGCCTCCTAACCCTCGTGCTTCTCGGTATGATATATAAACAATTTGATTATGGCTCTAACTCCGCAACTAGATTGCCATCAGGGATATGGATGTCTTTTTTTGCAACCGAAGAGTTCCATGCTGTTATGCCCGCGAGAGGTACAGATAGAGGCGGGCGATCTGCTCCTCAGGGACATCCTAGTTCTCCGTATATGGATATCTCTCTAGGCGACGGGCGCCCGCCTGGATCATCGGTAAAGAGCCGGCTCATAGCACCTGCCTAGTTCGGTCGCAAAAAAGACATCCATATCCCTCACTAGAATGCTGCGGAGTTAGATACATAATGGAATAAACAATTTTGATGCTCCGTGCAGTACCTGCCCTTGTGAAATAATCACGGGAGAAATCTATAGGAAACAATCACCCATTGCGTGGGTGATCTGCCTTTTTTCTAGCCCTCTAAAAATTTTACACAATGCTTGATCATTTCCTTCTCCGGTGTTATAGATAAAATGCCTTTTTTACTCACTAGTTTTCCTTTTTGAATAGCGCTGGGTGAACCACTCACTTGAGCAGCTCTCTGCGATGGAGGAGGTCTCGTATGAATACAATCAAGATTGCTATTGCTGGCATTGGTAACTGTGCGAGCTCGCTTCTTCAGGGCATTGAGTACTACAGACACAGGGAGAGCAAAGACGCGATAGGGTTAATGCACTGGGACATCGGAGGCTACAAACCCTACGATATCGAGATAGCGGCCGCCTTTGACATCGATAAAAGAAAGGTTGGAAAGGATGTTTCCAAGGCGATCTTCCAGCTACCGAACTGTACCACCATGTTCTGCGAATCTGTTCCAGAGACAGGCGTGAAGGTAGCGATGGGCCCTATATTGGATGGCTTCTCAGAACACATGCGAGACTACGAGGATCAATATACCTTTGTGCTATCGGATGAGAGGGAACCATCCAAAGAAGAATGTGTGGAAATATTGAAGGAATCCGGGGCCCATATCTTCTTAAACTATGTGCCGGTGGGATCCGAGCAGGCCGCAAGATTCTATGCGGAGTGTGCACTTGAGGCCGGAGTGGGATTCATCAATAACATGCCTGTATTTATTGCCAGTGATCCGGAGTGGGGTAGGAGATTCGAGGAGCAAGGTGTACCGATTATCGGCGACGATATAAAGTCACAGCTCGGTGCAACGATAGTACACCGAGTATTGGCGAACCTTTTCAAGAAGCGAGGAGTGGAACTCGAACGGACATACCAGCTCAACACCGGCGGAAATACCGATTTCTTGAATATGCTTAATAAAAGCAGGCTTGTCTCCAAGAGGGAATCAAAGACCGAATCCGTCCAATCACAGCTTTTCGAAAAGCGACTCAAAAAGGAGAACATCCACATAGGGCCGAGCGACTGGGTTGCGTGGCAAAAGGACAACAAGATCTGTTTTATCAGGATGGAGGGTAAACTCTTCGGGGATGTTCCGATGAACCTTGAGCTTCGTCTCTCCGTGGAAGACTCTCCCAATTCCGGCGGTGTGGTCATTGATGCCATACGCTGCTGTAAAATTGCGCTTGAGAGGGGAAAAGGGGGCATCCTTTACTCACCTTCTGCATACTTCATGAAACACCCCCCAAAGCAGTTTACAGATGACGAGGCCTTTCGCCTCACAGAAGACTTCATTCGGGGAAAAAGGGGAGATTAGGAGAAGGAGGGAATAAATGGACTGGGGCATTGAAAACAGGCTTTCCAGGCTAATCCAGGAAGATGGTCGCTGCCAATTTCTGCCTATAGATCATGGATATTTCCAGGGCCCAACCAGTTGCCTGGAAAACCCATCAAGGACCATTGATGGACTTCTTCCCTATGCCGACGGGCTCTTTGTTACCAGGGGCGTATTGCGATCATCCGTGCCCTCTCACTGCCGGGCACCGATTATCCTGAGGGTCTCCGGGGGTACCAGTATCATTGGTGCCGACCTCTCCAATGAGGGCCTCACTACATCGATCGATGAGATACTCAGGCTCAATGCCGCTGCTGTGGGCATGTCTATTTTTGTCGGCTCCGAATATGAACATCAGACGCTGACAAACCTGGCCTGGCTTGTGGATGAATGCGAACAGTACGGCATTCCGGTAATGGCGGTGACCGCAGTGGGAAAGGAACTGGAGAAGAGAACGGCGAGGTACCTGGCCTTGAGCTGCCGAATCGCCGCGGAACTGGGTGCACGGATCGTAAAAACCTACTATTGTGATGAGGGCTTTGACAAGGTAGTAGAGGGATGTCCCGTGCCCGTGGTGATCGCAGGCGGCCCCAAATGTGAAACAGAACTTGAGGTATTCGAGTTCGTGTATGACGGCATCCAAAAGGGCGCAATAGGGGTGAACCTGGGCAGAAATGTCTGGCAAAATCCGCACCCAGTGCCAATGATGAGGGCACTGAACGCCGTTATCCATAACAACGCGACGCCGCAGGAGGCATTCCAGCTATTCGAGGAGCTCTCCAAGGATCAGTAAGCACTAAGCAGTAAGCAGTGGCAAGTGACAGACGCTATGAAATGTGCAATGTATTACAATAACAGGGACATACGGCTGAAGGAAATCCCCGTGCCCAAAATAGGAGAAGACGAACTTCTCGTGAAGATGCACGCATGTGGGATCTGCGGCAGCGATGTGCTCGAGTGGTACAGGGTGAAGAAGGCCCCCCTTGTGCTCGGGCATGAGATGACAGGGGAGGTAGTTGAAGTGGGAAGCAGCGTGAGCGAGTATCACGCGGGCGATAGGGTATTTGTGTCCCACCATGTTCCCTGTAACACTTGCCGGTATTGCCTCAGCGGACACTATACCGTATGCGAGACCTTACGAAGCACGAATTTCGATCCCGGCGGGTTCGCCGAATTTATCAGAGTACCAGCAATCAACGTTAACCGCGGCGTGTTTCTTTTGCCAGATGAAATATCCTATGAGGAAGGCACGTTCATCGAGCCATTGGCCTGCGTTCTGAGGGGCCAAAAAATCGCTCATCTACAACCAGCACAATCGGTTTTCATACTTGGGGCGGGCATCTCTGGCTTGCTTCACCTGAAGTTGGCAAAGGCCCTGGGAGCAGGATCTGTATTTGTAGCGGACATCCACCAGGAGCGTCTTGACTTCGCTGAGCAGTTCGGGGCAACTGCGACGTTTCCGAGTGATAACGATGTTCCCGAACTTTTGAAAGGGGCGAACAATGGACATCTGGCAGATGTGGTAATAGTTGCCTCGGGAGCCTCAGAGGCTATTCATATGGCATGGAAAACCGCTGAGAGGGGGGGGACCGTCCTCGTCTTCGCCCCCCCTGAGCCGGGCATCGATACTCCCATACCGCTGTTTAACATCTGGCATGACGGAATCACCATCACCCCCACCTATGCCGGCTCCCCTTTAGACATAACAGAGGCAATCGAGTTGATCAGATCGAAGAATGTGGCAGTGGGGGATATGATCACCCACAGACTCCCACTTGCCAGGGCATCGGAGGGATTCTCCCTCGTTGAAAAGGCCAGGGATTCCTTAAAGGTAATCATCGAGCCCTGATCCTTCTTCATTGACCTCCGCGGTAACGCTGACATGGTGGATGCTTCCTGTAACTCCCTTTGTGCCTTGAAGGAAAAACAAGCCTCACTGCTCTCATCCGTAACCTTTTTGAACAATGACATCCGAAAGTTGCGAAACTCTAATTCAAATGCAAAAAATGAGTAGCGAAATAAAATAAAAATATGGTATTTTATCCAAGTTAGATGATTATATTATTCCCCTACATGTTCCAAATTGCTGATGAATTTAATAAATAAGGTCCTTCGCCCGATGAGCTGCACGGCCTCATTTCGCATTTACGAAGAGCTGAACGATTATATACCTCCTGAGAGGAGAAAGGTAACCTTCAGTGTAACTTTTAAAGATCCCGCGACAATCAGAGACGCACTCTGTTCACTTGGCGTTCCGCCCGAGGAAGTTGACCTCGTTCTTGTCAACGGCGAATCAGTTCCTTTCTACCATATCATTACTGAGGGAGATATGATCAGCATTTACCCTATTTTTGAGTCTTTTGACATTAGCAGCATCACACGACTCAGGGATAAGCCACTTATGAAGTTGGCGCGAGTTTTCAAAAACCAAAATCCTGAAAGGAGTTAAAAATGGCAAGGAAAAGGATTGACGAATCAATAAGGAAAAAGGTCCTTGCGGCCTATGGACGTGGGCTTCCGATGAGGAAGATCGCCAAGGAACAGGGGGTAAGCCTTTCGAGTGTCAGCAGGATAGTCAAGGAGCAAGGTGCAGGGGTAGCCAAAAAAGCAAAAGCAACGAAAATGAGCGATGCCGAGAGGAGGAAGAAGATAGCGGAGCTGGAGAAGAAGATAGCGGAGCTGGAGAAGAAGATACTCGATATTGAGGCGAAATACAGTTAATGAATAGAGGGGCAAAGGATCCAATCATCTTCATTCACGGGCAAGAGAGCAGCAGCCAGGGCACGAAGGGTCTCTTTTTCAGAGAGCACTTTCCCGAAATGATCATCCCTGATTTTACAGGTTCCGTCGCAACCAGGATGTTAAAGCTGAACGCGATCCTGTCGGGCAAAAGGGGGATAATTGTGATAGGCTCTTCGTTAGGCGGGCTCATGGCTGCCCTCTACACATTTCAAAATCAGGACAGGCCTAAAAAGCTGATCCTTCTCGCTCCGTCCCTGAATCTTCCTGAGTTCACTCCTTATCTAAGGCAGACACTATCGCTCCCGGTCTATGTCTTTCATGGAAAAGACGATGAGCTTATTCCCGCGAAGGAGATTCAGGAGATCGCGAAAACGGTTTTTGCCAATTGTACTTTTAGCCTGCTTGATGATGACCACCGGCTATCGAGTAAATTTACCTCGATTGACTGGCACAAACTCCTCGGCGATTAACCATGCGGAGTACTGGAGTATTGGAGTACTGGAGTGTTGATGTTGTATTATTTCAGCACTCCATTTCTCCATTACCCCGTTTCTCCGCAGATTTGCTATTCTTCCAGCTCAATGTTCCAGTAGAGATAGTCCCTCCATGAGTGGGGCATTACCTTGAGACCCAGGGTGATCTTCAGAACAGGTAACCACTCCGGCATGTGCGGTTTCCTGATCAGTTTCATCGAGGACTCTGAGGGGATCTTGCCGCCTTTCCTCCTGTTGCACTCCATACAACAGGTAACGATATTCTCCCACTCCGTTCTGCCGCCCCGCGCCTTGGGTATCACGTGATCCCAGGTGAGCTTATCCGGGGGAAGTTCCTTTCCACAGTATTGGCACTTATAGTTATCCCTGATATAGATATTCTGCCTGCTGAACTTCACCGGAGTCTTTGGTTTCTTCACGAATCGCAAAAGCCTGACAACCGAAGGAAGCTTGATCGAGAAGCTCACCGAATGGATCTCCCTGTTATACTGCTCAAGGACCTCGATCTTGCCCAGGGTGAGCATCACGATTGCCTTCTTCCAGTTTATGATCCTGAGAGGCTCATAGGTAATATTTAAGAGAAGCACCTGTTCCATAACGATAAAATAAAGTGAGCTAAAGTGAGCTAACGTGACTAAAATTAAAAGTACTGTAACCCCCAAGGTTGATAGGCTGAAGACTGAAGCAGGAAAGGCCCTGACAGCCTCCCGCCTTCAGCCTATTCACCTGTCTTAGCCCGTACAACTCTTCTCTCGGAAAGCCTGCGGTCACACGATAAACCAATACTGCAAGCTCGTCAGCAAGCTCAAATGCCCTCAGTTTTGTATGATCGCGCATGATTTATCCCTAAAGGCCTTTAGCCTTCAGCCTATTCACCTGAGTAGCTACAAATTACGTAAATTCCAAAACCCTTACTTTAAATTGATCAATACAACAAACACGACAAACCCAACAAACTGATAAGGCTGGTCGGGGCGAGAGGATTTGAACCTCCGACTCCCTGCTCCCAAAGCAGGT
>CAZJXD010000075.1:0-23780 GCA_964549945.1 uncultured Desulfobacteraceae bacterium
GCCCCCCACCAGGGGGACATCGCCGATGCCGATCTCCTCGAACCACAGGATGAACTGCTCATCTCTCTTCTGTGTCATGATTGTTGCTCCTTTCTGCGTGAACTTGACTACGGTGAGTTCTATAGCACTGCAGATGAGAGGTTGTCAATTGCAAATAAGGTGAGGTATCCAATTAAGAAGTTGACATGGATATGCGCGACGGGTTTAATGCCTAGGAATGCAGTTTCTTGAGAGAGGACCAAGGAGATCCTTGAGGCCAAGGGAATAGACCGCCATGTGCGAGCCGAGTTTGAGGCAAAGGGCCTGCCAGAAAGGTGTCTCCCGCAAGCCGAAAACCGGGACCGTGCGCGTGCGAAGGTGCTGAGGAAGACATCCTGGTGCCCTTTGTCTCACACGGAGATCCGAAAGATGACCTTCCAACTGCCTCACAGATTAGGGATTTTGTCCTCGAACAACTGAACAAGGTTGAGCTCTGACCAGCGCCCATGGCCGGCAAAAATATAAGGAAAGTCGATACCCTGTCCCGATTGATGTACTATATACTGGGAACGAGGCCGGATGAATTCGGCCTCATTCCGGATCAAGAGGGATTCATATCGATCAAGGAGCTTCTCAAGGTCATTCACGATGAGCCTCATATGGCCTATGTTCGGGAATCCCACCTGAGGGAGATCATCCTTCACGACAGGGGGGATGTCTTTGAAGTCGCCGAGAGGAAGATCAGGTCCAAGAAGAGGAGTTTTGTCTCCCTGAAGGGACAAGACGCCGTTGCTAACCCTCCAAAGCTCTTATTCAAGGGGGTCAAGAGAAAGGCATATCCGGCTGTCCTGGCGCACGGGCTGGTGCCCGTCGCAGGGGATCATGTGGTGATGACGACCGATCGAGATCTCGCCATCCGAATTGCCCACAGGCAGGATCAAAGGCCAGTGATCTTTGAGATAAGGGCCCAGGCAGCAAGCGAGTCCGGGACGGCCTTCTTCCCCTTTGGAGACTCACTCTATGTGGCGGATAGGGTTCCAGCCCGGTTTATCAACGGCCCCCCATTGCCCAAGGACCTGCCCGAGGAAAGGGGGCCCATGAGGAGAAAGGGAGAGCTGACGCCCGGATCGTTTATTCTCGAGGCCGAGAAGGATCCCGATCGCACGCGTCGGGACAGGGCCGGAAAAAAAAGGGGGTGGAAGGAAGAGGCGAGAAGGGCCAGGAAAAGGAAACACGCGAGATGGCTTTGATGAACCATGATGCCTTATCTTCACGTTTAGAGGACGGTGAGGGTCTCTAATGACCGAGGGGAAAATCATTGAATACATCGACCAGAGGAGGATTGTCACCTCCGTGTGCCTCAAGGACAAGGTGAGCAAGCTTCAGCTATTAACCTCCTCGAACCACGAGGCGAGCATCCCCCCTAAAAGGGTCCTCCTCGTCTCATCCACCTCTTTGACCATCTCAAGGCCGAGGGAGGAATTGGTGAGGGAGCTGAAGGCGATCGAGAAGAAGCGCATCGAGTACATGGAAAAGGTCTCCGTTCAGGAGCTTTGGGAACTCACCCATGAGGAGAACGAGGTATTCTGCTTGGCTGACCTGGCAGAGCTCGCCTTTGGCACCCATGTCACCGACGACCACATCTCTGCTCTGGTGAGGGCACTGTTTGCCGATAGGGTGTACTTCAAGCTGAAAGACAACCGCTTTGTCCCAAACATTCCAGATAAGGTAGAGCAAATAGCGAGGGCTATAGAGGCAGCGGAGTTACGGGAACGTGAACACACGCAAGGTGGGTGGTTCCTCAAGGAGTTGATCAATGGGAGGATCCTGGAGGAACCGCCGCTCAAGGAAAAGATCGTTGAAGTGCTCACCCAACTCGCCCTCTATGGAAAGGATGCCCCCGATTTTAAGCTGGGCAAGGAGATGTTTTCCCGGGCCGGAATAAAGGATATTACTCAGGCCCACAACCTGCTCGTGAAGCTCAATGTTTGGGATAAGGATGAGAACCTCGATCTCCATAGATTTCACATAAGGACGGATTTCAGCGAACCCGTCCTCGAAGAGGCGGATAGAATCACGCAGGGGGAGCCTGATTTCTCGGGCCGGGAGGATTTGACAGGGCTGCCTATCTTTACCATTGATGGTCCCTTCACCAGGGATTTCGACGATGCCTTGAGCCTGGAGGCCGTCGATGGAGGCTACAGGCTCGGTATCCACATCACCGATGTAACCCCCTTTATCGGGCCTGATGATCCCTTAGATAGGGAGGCCTTTAGCCGGGCAAGCTCCGTATACCTCCCGGGTACTCAAATACCCATGCTCCCCTCAACGCTCTCGAACAATGCCCTGAGCTTGGTGAAGGATGCCAAGAGATTGGCCATCACACTTTTCTGCGATTTCGACGAGAACCGGGACCTCATCGGCTATCGTTTTGCCACCTCGGTGGTAAGGGTAGAAAAACAGCTTACCTACAACGAGGTCAACGAGATGTATCTGGAAGACCCGATCCTTGTGGCCTTGTATCAGCTGGCTCAGGCCCTCAGGCAAAGGAGGGCCATGAACGGGGCAATGCTCATTCCCCTCCCGGAGATTCACTTTACCTTTGATGACGATTCACATCTCCAGGTTGCGCTCATAGAACAAGATACGCCGGCGAGGATCATGGTGTCCGAATGCATGATTCTCTACAATTGGCGTGCGGCGAAATTCGCCGCCCAAACCGGCGTACCCATCCTTTATCGTGGGCAGGCACCCCCCCAGGAGATGCTGCCCTTTGATGAGTCTCACTATATCTATTATGTATTCCAACAAAGACGTAAACTTCACCCTCTCTCAATAGGCACGGTGCCGCAGCCGCATAGCGGTATTGGAGTCGATGTATACACCAATGCAACCTCACCGTTACGAAGATACATGGACCTGCTTGTCCAGAGACAAATTCGCTCCGCTCTCGCCGAGGAGAATCCCGTGTATACCGAATCAAGGATAAAGGAGATAGGCATATCGGTCCAGCAGACGCTTAGGGAAATAGAGGTGATGAAGAGGAACCAGATCAGGTACTGGGTTCTAAAGTATCTGGCCGGAAGGATAGGCGAGAGGCTCCCCGCCATCGTGTTTCAAAAACTGAGATCCAAATACCTCGTGATACTCACCGATCTGCTTTTCGTTGCCGAGCTTCCTCCGGTAAGCACACGCGAATTATCGCCGGGCGAGGAAATAACGGTAGCGGTGAGAAGATCAGATCCCCGCGCTGATATCCTCTCCCTTGAGTTGGCCTCCTGATTCGCTTATAAAATTCGGTGTGGCAGAGGGAATACGCGGCCATACCTCCCGCCTGAAATGCGATTGACGGGAGGGGTGGGACTCACACGATCCTCAGGTATACCTCTCCGAGAAGGAGCTCTCCCTTGGTGAGATCTATCTTCAGGATGGGAACGCCTGTTCCTGCGATCTCCCGAACTATTATTGCCTTACCGGGCCTGAGCAAACCGCCGTTTGCCCTTATCTGGATCTTGTTTTTCCATCCCGCATTACCCTTTACCGCCTCCACGCTGAGATAGTCGTTCATAGAGGCATCGATAGTCTCCCCCTTCTTTAGGGCATAGGTCTGATTGTTGAGCTTCACGATGAGATACTCAAATGAGGGCTCTTCAATACTCACGAACATGGTACCCAGTATCCCCTCCCCGCGGGACACCACAATCCTGTAGAGCTTCCTTTTGCCATGAATGGAATAGCGTTCGAGAAGATCACGGGCCGTATCGATCGAATATCCCCTGTCCTCGCCGGTATTGTTCTTCCAGTTTCCCACAAATCCCTTGAAGTTCACGATTACGTCCCCCTGCTGAGCCAGGCTCTCCGGCAGGATATCGATCACCTTCAGGCTGTCGCCTCGAATGGTCTCAAGGGTTCCACCGTTCTCAATGAGCTGTTTCCTGCCGTCTACCTCGATAATGAAATGAGTGACCCTTGTATGGGCAAGGGTTCTCATGGACGCGCCCTTATCCTCGCGTGCCCATACGGGTATGGTTGCAAATACCTTGTTGTCCTTTCTGATAAGAAGCTTTGTGTCCTTATGGATCGAGATGTCCTCTCGAAAGTCATTCAGGCTCCCATAACCGAGAACATCCACGCTCAATCCCCTCTCATAGTTGGCCTCCACGTGAGCGATGTTAATGGTATCGCCGGTCATGATATTCAGTGCCCGCTGATCCCTGATCACGATCGGGGTCTGCCCGTTGATAGACACCACCAAGTACTTCAATTCCGGCGGATCCAAAAAACACCGGGGCTGCTCAGGTATGATACCAAAGAGCCTCATGAATGCATTGATCGCCAGGTTGTGGTATCGCACCTTGAGGTCAATGGAGGGCAAAAATTTAGAGGTCTCGACCCCGAATGCGGGGATATGATGTTTGGTAAGCGCATAATAGGTAGCCGACTTCAGCTGTTCTCGATGGATACTGTCAGGCTTATCGGTGCAGGTGTTGTTAAAATGGAACTTGTGGAGATCGTCGGTAATCTCATCGTTTATCTCCACTGTTACCTTTCTGGCCATCTCCCCTAATCTCAGCACCTCATCCCGCCCGGGTATCCTGTAGTCTTCGCAATCCGCAATGATGGATTGCCCGAATAGGGTCGGATTTCTCCACCGGCTTATATACGTGGGATAATAATAACCGGAGCCATCGTGGAGGTTCAGGAGGTAGTCGCTCTCGGCAATGAGCTGCTTAAGGATGGATACTATCTTATCGTCCATGCTCATCTTTTTGGGATTGGCGGCGAATTTCCTGTTCATATCCCCATGAGGCCCTCTGTGATTCAAAAGGATGGAGTAGAAATTCGCCCTTGGAACCACGATGAGGTTGCCCTTCATAAGGCTCATATCCGCATAGAGATCCGCGGAGAGAAACCCCCCTGGTTCATTGCCCTGAATCCCGCCAATCAGCATGAGGGTTTTCCCGGGTTTCTTGCCGTAAATCTTGTAGACATTCAACTCATAGGCCGTATTTGGAAAATACACGAGGTTCTCCCGTCTCGCCTGGGTCTCCACGGGAAATATGAAGATGAACAATTGGATGAGAAGAAAAATGGGGAAGCCACCTCTCTTGGTAGATCTCAGGGGGCAGTGATCCATGCTATACCTCGACCACCTTCTTGAGGATCAACCCTCCATTTCTATCGTAGACCAGTATCTCCAGGATGAGCGGGTCATCGATCGCCTTATTCAGGGTATAATTCCCGGTGACTGTTTTAAATCTCTGGATAAAGAAACGCTGACCGAGCCTGTAGTCAATGGGCTTGCCGTTTTTAAGCAGGGCGCTTGGATAAACCCAAACCTCTGATTTCTCCGGGCCCTTCACGCTCGCAAGCACAAAGATATACCCGCCGATAGGTTCCTCTTGCGGCTGGATATTGACGATCTTGAAATTCACCTGGAGTGCGGAACGGTCCCTCTTCACCTTGAGGTCGTTTATATCCACCACCTTCGGGAAGGAGGATTCAGTGTAGTCAGCCGTGGACATTGGCTCAGGAGTTTGTCCCTTCTCCTCCTTGAGGTACTCGTCCAGCAGGGCAATATGTTGTCTGGATCTCTCAAGTGCCTCCCTTGTCTTCGCAAGCTCTCCAGTGAGCGTGGCAATGTTGCTGGCCTGCATCTTGGTAGTCCTGGAGGCACCGAAGTACGCATTGGTCAGAAAAATCGTCGCCACGATATAGAGGAGAAGAAACAGAGAGGCACCCAGGAGAAGTCGTGGGGATATCTTAATGGTCCTCACCTTTCCCACCCTCTTAAAGATCATGATGGTGAGGCGATCCTTGCCCTTTGAGCGTCCCTTTACCTCGCTCCTCTCCCTTTCAATGGAACCCATGTCTCTTCCTTGATCCTCCATCTCCCCTCTCTCTTCACGAGTTGGATCGTTTTTCTTCCGTGATCATGGAGCCTATCGGAGCTATACTCCTGATCGAAGTGCACGATTGCCCTCGCCGATGATATGAGTTGCATCCTGAGATTACGCACCTCAACGTGTATTACGCGGTTTTTCCTGTTGAGCTCGGCTTTATGCCTTCTCCACCCATCTCGATCCAGGCCACCGGAGAAAAAATCCTCATCATAGGCGGCCATATATCCCTCGAGATCCTTATTCTGCCAGGCCTCTTGCCATCTGGTTATGAGCCGTTCAATGGATAATAACTCCCTGTTGCTCGCGACCTCAGCGAGAACCTTACCCGCGAGTTCCTTTTTTTTCGTAAAGAACTCATGGGTGATCTTCCATTCGGGGCTCTTTTTCTGCAGATATAATCTCTTCACGCCATTGCTGAAAAATCCATCGGCCTTGTAGGCCTGCGTAAACCTGGCCAAGACAACGCCATTCTCCCGCAATATCTGGAGGTCGTCTATCCTTATCCCTATGGTGCCATATTTCTCGCTCAAGCGCTTCTTATAGGAACGCCACTGATGCCAATTTTTTCCCTGTGCAACGAAGTCCTTCCCGTAAAATGACATATAACGTTCAACCTTGCCCTCTCTCCAGGCCTTGAGCCACTCCATTACCAATTTCTTGAACTCCTCGCCCTCCCTTTGAAGCCTCTCCTGCTCGACGAAGTTGATCTTCTGGGTGATGATGATCGGCGTTTGCCTCTCGTGAATATATCGAGACAGATCGAGTATGTCCTTGTTCCTGAATACCACGCAGCCGTTGGAGTCCCGTGGCTTAAGAGGCTCGTTGGTTCCGTGAATCCATATCCCATAGCCCATTCTCCCCAATCCCTGATCCAATGGACTTGGGTAGTCAATCGGAAAGGCACGGACTCCGTATATCGATGCCAGCTCTCGCTCCTCGAATGAATTGGTCACATAATAGATTCCCTCGGGTGTTCTTTTATCGTTTCTCGCGCTCTTTGGCCCGCTGTTCTCGCCAGTTGAACAAGGGTAGGTACGAAAAGGATGGGCAAGGTTGGTGCTTTGGTAAAGGTAGGCCCGTTGAGATCCTTTCTCCACCAAGAGCACCTGGCCTGGATTTCGCGGCGAGAAATAGAGGAAGGAATCGGGTATAAGGCCCTTGGCCCGATTCCCCAGGGGTACCGGACCCATTATGGAAGCCCCTGCGGTATGAGCGAGGACGATAAAGGGCACCAGGAACGTGATGCCTCTCAGGGCTGTGCGTGTAAGGAATGAGGTATACTCTGTATCGGACCGTCTCCTGCACGCATGCCTGAGTATAGTGAAGGTCGAGAAAAGGGCAAAGGCAAGGAGGAGGCACGCCAGAGTTATCAGTACAACGATTCTACCGTCCAAACACCCTTGCAAAGATCTCCTCCACATGCTTGAGGTGATAGTCCAGGGAAAATAACTCCTCTATCTCAGGCTCGTCAAGGTAGTTCTGAATGGCGGGATCATCTAAAAGGAGCTGTTTGAAACCCTGTCCCGTATTCCATGCCTTCAGGGAGATCCTTTGGGTGAGAGAATAGGCCTCCTGGCGCGCACAGCCCTTGGCGATGAGGGCTAACAGTACCTGCTGTGAGAAGATCAATCCCTTTAGTCGATCGAGGTTTGCAGCCATTGCATCCTCGTTTACCACGAGGTTCTTCATAATCCTTGTCAACCGATTAAGCATGTAATCTATGAGGATGGTGCTATCCGGTGCGATCACCCTTTCGACGGAGGAATGGCTGATATCACGCTCGTGCCACAGGGGGATGTTCTCCATGGCGGCGATGCAATTCGACCTCACGAGCCGTGCGAGACCTGTGAGGTTCTCTGAGCCGATGGGGTTCTTCTTGTGCGGCATGGCCGATGAACCTTTTTGGCCCGGGGCGAATGCCTCTTCTACCTCTCCTACCTCGGTCCTTTGGAGGTGCCGTATCTCCAGCGCCACCTTCTCGATGGAGCCCGCGAGGATGCCCAGGGAGGTAAAGTATTGTGCGTGCCGGTCCCTTTGAACCACCTGGGTGGAGATCTCAGCTGGCTTCAGCCCCAGCTGAGCGCAGACATACTCCTCGATCCGTGGGGGTATATTCGCAAAGGTTCCCACCGCCCCTGATATCTTCCCGTAGCTGATCACCTCCAGTGCCTGCTCGAGCCTCTTCATGTTCCGCCTCATCTCGCTGAACCACAGGGCGAGCTTGAGGCCAAAGGTCGTGGGTTCAGCGTGGATTCCATGGGAGCGCCCTATTATTGCCGTGTGCTTATGCTCAAAGGCCCGCTCTTTCAGGACATCGAGAAGGCCCCGGAGGTCTTCAATGATTATCAGCATCGCCTCCTTTAGCTGGAGGGCGAGCGCGGTATCCAGGATATCCGATGAGGTGAGACCCAAGTGGATGTAACGGGCATCAGGGCCGACGCTCTCCTCTATATTCGTCAAAAATGCGATGACATCGTGCTTTACCTCTTTCTCGATCTCATCGATCCTCTCAATGGAAAAGGTAGCCCTCTCTTTGATAGTCTCAAATGCCTGGGCCGGGATCATCCCCTCTTTCGCCATGGCCTCGCATACACATATCTCGACTTCAAGCCACTTTTGGAACCGGTACTGGGGCTCCCAGATCTTGCCCATCCTCGGGAGTGTGTAACGCTCAATCATGTATCTACCTTAAAATGCGTGAAATTCGATCTTTTATAAGCCAACTGTGTCCCAAAATCAAGATAAAAGAAAAACCCTCCTATTCCCACGGTTTAAGGCGGATTCCTCAAAAGAAAATTCCCTTGTGCCTTAAGCCTTGAACCTTTTGCCATTAGTTGCATTACTCGGGTTCATGGTGGCATGCATGCTGTTCAGTTTTAACTTGACATAGGTACCCTGGTTTTTAGTAATTTCAAGTCCAGACAATACTACTTGTAAACCAACTACCCGAATTTGAGAAGTTATGGCAACTGCAATCCAACCCTGGATGCCTCTCAAGGGTTTCAGGATGCCTTAACCGTATAAACAATTAAAGATGAAGGGAAAATGATGAGAAAGATCGTTATCTTCGTAGCAACAGTGCTTTTCCTTGTATCGGCCGTCCTATCCGCTGCCGCCTCAGATGTCCTCACCCTGGAGGAGAGCATCAAGATCGCATTAGAGAAGAGCTCATCGGTACGGTCCGCAGAGGAAGAGATAAAGAGCAAGGAATTTGAGGAGCGCTCGGCAAAAGCGGATTTCTATCCGAAGCTGAGCACCGACTACTCCTATACAAGGATCGATACGAGCACGGTGAACGATGCCAAGTACACAACCTATGTGTATACTCCATCGACTGGTAGCTTTACCCCGAGGCAGGTCTCCCCTCTCGATGCCGACAATTACGAGTTAAACATCACCGCCACCCAACCCCTTTTCACCGGCTGGAGGCTTACGGCCCTGCGGGAGTTGGCATCCCTGGGGCTTGATACCGCCAAGATCCAGAAGGAGACGACTATTCATGGCCTGGTATTGGATGTCAAGCAGGCCTATTTCGGCATCCTCAAGGCGGAGAAGCTCGAGAAGGTGGCCGTGCAGGCGGTTGAGCAGCTGGAAGCCCACCTGCGGGTAGCTCAGGCCTTTTACGATGAGGGTATCATCGCGAAAAACGAGCTCCTCCAAACAGAGGTTCAGATGGCCCAGGCCAACCAGAATCTCATCAGGGCGAAGAACTCCGTCGAGCTTGCGAAATCGATTTTTAACAAGCTGCTGAGGAGAGGGCTCGATTCGGAGGTAACCATCGAGGACATACTCGACTACCACGCTGTCTCCCTGACGCTCCCCCAATGCCTGGAGAGGGCTGAGCTCTATAGGACCGAGATAAAGGAGCTGTCTTTGAATATCCTTTACGCCGAGAAAGGGGTGGAGTTGACCAAGAGCAGCTACTACCCGACTGTTGCGTTGGTGGGAAACTATAATAGGGAAGGCGACGAACCCCTGATGGGATCCGATCCGGGGGAAGACGCCGACAGCTGGGCCTTGATGGTAAAGGCGGAGTGGACCTTCTGGGAATGGGGGAAGAAGAAAAGCGATGTATCGGCCTCCAGGGCCCAGGTGGCAAAAGTGAAATACCTGTTGAGGGAGCTCAAGGATTCGATTCAACTTCAGGTGAAGCAGGCCTACCTGAATCTGCGGGAAGCCGAGAAGAATATCCAGGTGGCTCAAACGGCCGTGATCCAAGCGGAGGAGAACTTCAGGATGAATGAGGAGAGGTACAAACAGCAGGTCGCCACCTCAACCGATGTCCTGGACGCTCAGACGCTTCTCACCCAGGCCAGGTCGAACTACTTCAATGCCTTAAGCGAGCACAATATCGCCTGGGCTCAGCTCGAAAGGGCTATGGGGACTGGATACGGAGCGGAGAGACAATAATGGTAACCGTTCGCGGGTTCAAGGTTCAGAGGTTCAGGGTTCTGCTTTTTAACCTTTGAACCTTGAACCGAGACGTTATCGTATCTTCTCGACCCTCCAGTTCTCTATCTCAACGGCAAGAGATCTCTGGAGCAACTCTATTGAGACGACCACCTTATCGGATTTCCCCTTGTGTTTCACATAGTATCCGGTGAGGCCCTTGAGGGCTCCTTCCATAATCATAATCTTGTCGCCCTGCTTGATATATGCCTGGTTCCTGACCGTTCTATCGGTGCCATCTAATACCTGGAGGGATACTATTTCCTCATCCTTGACTGGAACCGGTTTCCCCTCAACACCGATTACCCTCACCACGCCGTAAGTCTTGATTATATCCCAATATTGGTAGGGATTCATATCCGTATGCACAAATAGGTAACCGGGCAGGAGCGGTACCAATATCCTCTTCCTCCGATCCTTTCGCCGACTCATTATCTGCACCCTGGGCAGAAAGGTCTCGATCATTTTTCTTTTTAGCCCATAGAAGACCACATCCTCATGCCGGCTCCGTGCATGGACGGCATACCATTGTTGCTGATTTTCCTTCATATCGTAACTATTGGTCACTTGTCACCGGCATTCACTTTTTTCCTGCGAATGTCAAATGACCAATGACAAGTGACGTGCATGCCTACTGAAACTCCTTCTTCACTTTAAGATACCACCCATTAAGCCTTACGATGTGCCTAAAAATAGACAGACACACGGATGACATAAACGCATACGCCAGATCGGATTTAGTTTGCATGAGACGGTCAAATTGGGCCCTTGACATAAAGGCAAGCTCGCAGGCCGTAATGGGAACAACGCTCGCCGATCTGGGTTTATCATCGATGAGGGCCATCTCTCCGAATATATGGCCTTTGCCCAGATCCCCCAGGACGATCTCCCTTAGATCATCAGAGAAGGTGATCACCCGTACCTTCCCCTGGAGGATGTAGTACACCCCATCCCCCGTATCTCCCTCCGCAAAGACTTCCTCATCTGGATGAAATCGTCGCGTCTCGGAAAACAAGCCCCTTATATCCATACCCGAGAATCTTGCAAGCGATGCCTTCAGGAATTGGGATTCGGTGAGAAGCTCCTCAACCTTTCTCGCGCTTTCGTGTTCGCTCTCCGAAAGGTATCTCAGGGTGGATATCGCCACTTTATACTTTTCGTTCAGGTTCCTAAGCCTTTGGGGGAGGATGCTGAACAGCCTGTAGATCAGATCATGGGCATACCTCTCATTGTGTACCAGGATGTCCTCAAAGTCATCCCTTGGTAAGACACCGAGCACGGTGTTATCCTTGCTCACGCGTATGGTTGCGGTCCTTTTGATATTGTAAAACAAGCTCATCTCTCCGAAGATCTCCCCGGCAGCGAGCACGGCCAGCGTGATGCCCTCAATAACAGCCTCCACTTCTCCCTCCTTGATGTAATACATCTCAGTGCCCTGGCTGTTCTGTTCGAAGACGATATCATCTCTATGAAAGGCCTCAGTCCTGTAAAATATCTGATTGAGGTTCTGCTGGCTTATCCGCCCAAATAAGCCACCGGTGAGATTCTGGTAAATCAGGTCAACCTTGCTTCTGTCTATGAGGCCGGATTCAGTTTGAATAGGGGCCAGGAGATCATCGATATACTCCATCAGTTCAGCCCTAAAGTCCTTTGGTATCTTCATATACTCGAGAGAGGATTTTCTGGCCTTATCAACCGATGGATACGTCCTCGTTTGTATCTTCCTGTAGAGCAGATACTCCCTTAGGGATTCAAGCCCTTCTAATCCGGCCAGGAATTGGTAGGCTTCCTCCTTTTTCGTCTTGCTGTCGATAAGGCCATTCGCCTTTACCGCGGATAACCTCCTCTTTCCCCTCTCCCTGACGGCCTTGTATGGTTTCTTTATGGGAATCCTCTGTGCCTGATCGATAAGGGCTATATCATCAGGCGCGAGAGGCTGGATCTGCTCTGCCAGTACATCGAAACTCAGTCCCATGTACCGCAAGAGCCTGATGATCAGGGAATTATTGATCCCTTTGCCGGATACGCTTCCATGGACATCAGCACTGTAATGGGGAGGAGAAAACAGCAGCGTTCCGTAGTTATCGGTGGCGTGCATTCTCAGGAATACCCCTTTCTTCCTGCACCATTTGCCTATCTTCGCCGCATCGATCAAGGGGTCCTCTCCTTCGATGTTCAAGTGACCGACATCCATGGTTACCCCGAAGTTGTCCCTGGCTACCTCCTTGGGTAATAGTTCGAGGATCTCATCAAGCACTGAAAGAAAGGTGGGCGCGTCTTGACGTTCCCCCGTCTCGCAGTAATTCTCTATGGTGACACGAACATCTGTTCCTGCCGCTGTCATAACGAGGTTTGCCATTTCCTTTACGCCTGATAGATCGATGAGGTGAATCACCACCGATTCTGCGCCTATATCCCGTGCCAGGAAAATGGTCTCTCGGTGCAATTCAAGGCATGTTAAAGGATTATAGAAGAGCGGTCTTCCTTTCTCCCTGTTGGGGGAGGGTGAATAAGGCCCCACCACAGGGGAATGGATGTTCAGCGTCAGTCCCAATCTTTCGGCGGAAGCCCTTATCTCCTGCCTCTTTTCCTCACTGAACTCCTCCGGGAGCAATTTGGCGTAATTAAAGGGATGAAAATCGACATTTAACTCCAGGCCCTTTAAGTTGCTTCTCGCGGTCCATGCTATTAATTCAACGGGGTCCCAGATGCCCTTTTCCCAAAAGGTTGTCGCCAATACACGCCTGGGGTTGGTGATCCTCTTAACTCGATCGAGAGCCACCTCGTGGTTCAAATAATGCATATGATAACCCTGGGCGAACTTAAGAAGGCAGGAGTCGAGATCCTCCCTCTCGTAGGTGCTGTAGAGCAGAAACGAGGGGGCATGCTCGTAAATCCAACCGGCCTTCGCGAAGACAAAGGGCGACCGAATCAAGTCCTTGAAAGGGGAAAACCTGCTGTCCCCATGAAAGAGCTGATGGATATAGGTAAGGGTGTCGGTAGAGAGCCTGTACCCGTACTTAATCAAGGACTTATGGCTCGCGAGCAGAACGAGGGCTTCGTCATCCTTGAAGCCCATCTCAAGTAGCTTATTAAGGGAATTCCCGGTATAGGGATCGTGTTCAGTGAGGCCTTCATCCAGAAAAGAGGCAACAATGATCTTATTTATCGCTCGATTGCCAACTATGGTATCAATGTAATACATGACAAGGGTCTCACGATGAGAAATGGGGCTTTGGAGTATTCAGGTAGTGTGTAGGTTGAGGACAAATGATATCATCTCTCCGCCCCTAATACTCCTGTACTCCATTACTCCGATCTGAGGTAACCCCAATATATGGAAAAATTTGTCGTTCTGTGATTTTTTAGGTATCTTCAATCTCGATCTCACTTGATTATATGTCCGAACCTCTTCCAGTGAGGCCAGGACCAATAAATGATCATGGCCTTGCCCTTCACCGACTCCTCTGGCACAAACCCCCAGTACCTGCTATCATAGCTGTGATCCCTGTTGTCACCCATGACAAAGAGGCTATCCTCGGGTACAATAAAAGGGCCCAAGTTCTGGTTTTCCCTTCCATTGTCCTCGTATACACCATGGGGATCATCATAGGGTTTTCCGTTGATATAGATCCTATTATTCACAATCCGTATCTCATCTCCGGGAAGGCCTATCAGCCTCTTTATGAAGTCCTTTTTCCTGTCGAGCGGATAGATAAAAACTATTATGTCCCCCCTCTTCGGATTACTAATGGGTATTATGGTTTTATTGATAAACGGCGCCTTTATGCCGTAGATAAACTTATTCACCAGGATATGATCGCCGATCAGCAGTGTGGGCTCCATTGATCCCGAAGGGATCTTGAAGGCCTGGACCACGAATGCTCTTATAAAGAGCGCCAGCAAAATGGCAATTGCTGCTGACTCCAGATACTCCCTCAGGATGCTTTTTTTTCGTGCTTCCTTGCCCTTCTTCCCTGTTTCATTCGCTCTGGCCAAATTGAACTCCTTTCTTGCGTGCCCATCTGCCCTTAAGAATGTAATGTAAGCATTGCATTTTTGTAAAGCAATTTTCCATCGAGGGAATTCCCTTTTTCGACAATACATCTCGCGCAATAACCCCTATGGTTTCGACGTATACCACATATTGTGTATATATTTTAAATTACCACTATATATCTATAAATTGTGGTAATTTTACTTAATTTATTAAAAATACTTGACAAATTAGCCTATATATGCATCAATATGGAAAACTTTTCTTATTTTTTGATTAAATTTTATCCTTGGAGGTACCGATGGCGGTGGGAAACGCGGTAAAAAAAATAAGAGAAGCCCAACTACTTAGCAAGGCAGAATTGGCCAGAAAAGCTGGCGTATCTCCGCTCACGATCGATAGAATTGAAAAAGGCAAGGACTGCAGAATGGAGACAAAGAGAAAGATTATTCTGGCCCTCGGTTACAAATTAACCGAGAAAGATAAGATCTTTACGAATGAAAGATAAGCAGCGAGGAAAAAGCTTAAATGCCAGTATCAAAGAAAAATCAGCTAGTGGGGATCGATATTGGGTCCCACTCCATCAAGGTTGCTGAACTTGAGGATAGCAAGCAGGGAATGGAGTTGAAGAATTTCGGAATGATAGAGATCCCGTCCGAAGCGATTGTGGAGGGATCAATCAAGGAAATGGAAATCGTTTCCTCTGCGCTGAAAAACCTCCTGAAAAATTTGAGAATAAAAAATAAGAATCTAGCGACATCTATCTCCGGATACTCGGTTATAGTCAAGAAGATCACTATTCCCCAAAAAGGAGAGGAGGATTTAGAGAAAAGCATCCAGAATGAAGCGGAACAGTACATCCCTTTCGATATCAAGGATGTAAACCTGGATTTTCAAATACTTCCCTCGGAAATAAAGGAAGAAGCGGAAGAGGAGAAGGAAGGGCTCATGGATGTTCTCCTTGTGGCGGCAAAAAAGGATATCGTCGAGGAATATATAAGCCTCTTTCACCTAAGCGAGCTCAATCCTATTGTGTTAGATATCGATGCCTTTGCCCTGCAAAACGCCTTCGAGATCAGTAACGCAGAGCAATCCGGCTGCCACGCCCTTGTGCATATCGGTGCACAACAGCTCACGATTAATGTGGTGAGAGAGGGCGTCTCCATCTTTACCAGGGACTCCTCCTATGGCGGTGTTCAGATCACCAGCGAGATACAAAACAAATTCGAGACCTCCTATGAGGAGGCGGAAAAGATTAAATTAGGCGCGACACCGATTGAGCTGGATCGAAGGCCCATCCTCGAGGACATATTCTCATCAACAGTTACGAGATGGGCCCAGGAGATAAAGAGAGCGCTTGACTTTGTGGCAACCACATTTGTTGACATAAAGGTCGATGACATACTGTTGAGCGGCGGCTCCTCATTGATCCCGGGATTCAGCAAATATCTCGGCATGGAAACGGGCCTGAAGGTAGACACGCTTAATCCATTCGCTAACCTGGAGATAAAGGAAAAGCTATTTGATGCGGCCTACCTAAATTATTGTGCTCCTATTGCGGTTATCTCCATTGGCCTTGCGTTGCGAAGCATAGGTGACAGATGATTAGAATCAATCTCTTCCCATTCAGGGCTGCCAGGATAAAGGAGAACATCAGGAGGCAGGTGACCATCTATCTGCTGTCCACCGTATTCCTCCTCCTGGCCTTGAGCTATTACACCCTTGATTTCAGCAAAAAGGTAAAAACCCTAAGAGCTGACCAAGACGAGCAACAGCGTAAACTGGCCACCTTTCAAACCACCACTGCCAAGCTAAAGCAATTGAAAGACACGATCGCCGATGTTGAACTGAAATTAAACACCATACGAGAGCTGGAAAAGGGCAAAACCGGCCCAGTGAAGCTATTGGACGATATCGCTATGAGCGTTCCCAGGGATAAACTATGGCTCACTTCCCTTAAGGAGAGCGCAGGCATCCTCACGTTAGAGGGAACGGCGATGGATAACGAAACAGTTGCGGATTTCATGAACAGATTGGCAAGCACGGGGAGCATAAAATCCGTTGAATTGGTCAAGACACAACAAAAGGAGATTAAACCGCTTAAACTCAACCTCCAGGACTTCGCACTCAACTGCAAGACGTACGCATATAAAGAGCCTCCGCCCCCTGCTACCACCAAGAAGAGGAAGAAATAGGGATTATGGCGCTTGATCTGAGTCCATATTTCGATAAGATAGCCGGCTTGAAGATGGTCCACAGGATCATCATCTTCGCGGGCACCGTCGTTCTCCTGACAGCTGCCTTTGTCTTTCTCGTGTACCTTCCCAAGACGGATGAAATGAAACGCCTTAACGCCGATATTGACCAATTGGAGGGACAAATTAGGCTCGCTACAATCAGGGCCAAAAATGTGAAAAAACTCGAGGCCGATCTGGCAGCTGTGGAGGAAGACCTCAAATTTGCCCTCAGGCTGCTCCCCACTACAAGCGAGATCCCCAGCCTCCTCAAGAACATCACCAAACTCGGCAATGACTCCAATCTGGAATTCCTCCTCTTTAGCCCGCTAAAAGAAGTCTCAAAGGAGTTGTATGTGGAAATACCGGTGAGCGTGGAGGTGAGGGGCCGTTATCACGATGTGGCACAATTCTTCGACAAGGTCGGGAAACTTGACAGAATCGTGAATGTCGTGGATATCAACATGATCCCCGTGAAGGAATACGACACAAACCTGAGAACCGTGTGCAAAGTGGTCACTTACAGGTTCAAGGAGGAAAAAGAGGCAAAAGGTGCGACCAAAGAGGCGAAAAAGAAATAGCATTATCACATGCGTTTTTGCTCTTCTCATAGGCTTCGCTTTTCCCTCGGGATTGACCGTTGCTCAATCCACCCAAGAAACCGACGTCAAGATCGAGAAGGAAAACCCCGCAGCACCACAAGGGAAGGCTCCCGAGGGAATATCGGAAAAGGAAACGGCGGGGGGCGAGGCTGCCGAGGAGAAGGCGCCTGAGCCGTATTCTTATGATCCCACAAACAAGATAGACCCCTTTAAATCCTTTATCATCGTGAGAAAGGAGCTAGAGGAGGAAAGGGAAAAAGAGGAGCCAAGAACCTATCTCGAAACCCTTGACCTTTCGCAGTTGACCGTCACCGCAATAGCGATAAGCAAGAAAAATAGGTGGGCCCTTGTACAGGACTCAAAGGGCGAGGGGCACGTAATCGGAATAGGGACCCCTATTGGAAGAAAAAGGGGCCATGTGGTAAAGATCCTGGAAAAAGAGGTCGTGGTGAGGGAATACGATAAGGATTTCAGAGGCAACGAGGTCATTAATGATATTTCCTTAAAGCTCCCAGAGGCAGACTAGGTAAAAGGAATTGACGATTTTCAATTGAAAATATTCAATTGAAAAAGGAGAGCATATATGTTCACTATCATAAAATCGAGAAGGGATTATGCCTGTATCCTGTTACTGCTATTCGGCGTGTGCTGTCTTTTCTTTGGATGCGCGCAGGCCCCACCAAAAGAAGCCGCGGTGGTTGAGGAGAAACCTGCCGAGGTCCAATCGATACGTGTTGACTCCGAGCCATCCGAGAAAAAGACTACCATTGAGATCACCAGCTCAAGACCGGTCCCCTACGCGGCATTCAAGCTGGTGCAGCCTCTTCGAATCGTGGTGGGCGTTACCGCTGCTCCCTCTGAGGGATTGACCGCGCCGCCTGTGACCGACGAGAAAATCATCAAGGACATCCGCATTGAAAAAACCGAGAAAGAGCCTGTTTCCACCCGTGTTATCGCCACATTATCGCAGGATGTAGAATATACGGTACAGGACCAGGAGGGAATCATAAGGCTCTCACTATTTCCGAAGGAGCCCTTAGAAAAGCCCGCCCCTGTGGAAGCGACGAAAGAGGAGGCACTGGGGGCCAAGGAACCTCGTGTGTTCTTCCTGCCTGGCAAGGCGAAATTAAATCAGGTGCTCGGGGTTGACTTCTTCATGCTGCCCCAGAGCAGGTCACGGATTACGGTGACCACGAGCGAAAAGGCGGAATACAACCTGAGCCCCAAGGACTCCCTCACCTTGCTCCTAGAGCTAAAGGGCGCCACCATCCGCCCCGAGCTCACGCGATATATCGATTCCTCGCACTTCAAGGGGATTGTGAAAAAGATCACCCCTATTCAAAGACCTGCGAAACGAGAGGTTGATCTGGAGATTAGCCTCAAGGAGATGGCCCCCTACCACCTGATGCAGGTCGAAAAAGAGATAAGGATTGATTTCAATAAGACAACGGTCGAGCCGCCCCCTAAAAAGATCACCCAGGAGACATATGCGAAGACCCTGATACCATCGGAAAAAGCGCCTTCAGAGAAACCCGGGGAGGCAAAGCCCCCGGTGGCAACTCCAACCCCTCCAAAACTGGAGCCCAAAGAGGTTGCCAGGATGACGCTGGAATTCTCCAACGCAGATATCAGGAACATCCTGAAGCTGATCGGAGAGGTGAGCCAGTTGAATATCATATGGGGTCCTGAGGTGAAGGGCACCGTGTCTATGCGGTTAAAGGATGTACCCTGGGATCAGGCCCTGGACATCGTGCTCGAGACCAGTGACCTTGGGATGAGAAAGGAGGATAATGTCATCTGGGTCACGACCCGAAGCAAGATAATGCAGATCAAGAAAGAGGAGGAGGAGAGGCAAAAGGCCAAAGAGGACAGGTTAAAACAACTCAAGGAACAGGAAAAGGCCGAAAAGGCTGAGGAGCCGCTGGTAACCGAATACATCACGGTCAACTACGCAAAGGTAGAGGACATCAAGAAGCTCATAGATGAAAACGTGAAGGGTCCGCGGGGCAGGATATCGGTCGATGAGGCAAACAAGACCATCATCTTCACCGATATCGCCGCCAATATCAAAAAGGCCAAAGACCTGAAGGGAAAGCAGGACAGGCCCACCAAGCAGGTGATGATAGAGGCCAGGATCGTGGAGGCTCGAACGAGCTTTCGGAGGGATCTCGGGTTCGGATGGGACCTAAGTTATGTACAAAGCGGAAGCCCATGGGGAGGAAACGGGCCAGGCGTGGTTACCTATGACTTCGCCACCAACTTCACCATGCCCACCGGCACTTCAGCGGGAATAACCTTTGCCAATACCGCGGGCACAAAAGTGCTCAATGCCCGATTAGCCCTGGCCGAGACAGAGGGGAAGGTTACAACACTCTCTTCCCCGAAGATTATCACCAGGGATACCAAAGAAGCAACCATTAAGCAGGGCACCACTATCTATATCCCCTTCACCGACGCCGACGGAAACAGGACCGCCAAAGAAGTCGAGGCCAACCTGGAGTTGAATGTGAAACCGACGATCACTCCCAATGACATGGTGATCATGACTATCAATGTCAGCGATGATTACCCCGATTACGCCAACCGGGTGGGCGAGAACGTTCCGATCAACACCAAGAGCGCTGCCACGGAGATGATGGTGGCGAGCGGGGACACCGTGATTATAGGCGGCATCTATAAGGAGAGTAAAGGCGATACAACCGAGGGCATACCCTGGCTCAGCAAGATACCCTTTATTGGATGGCTCTTTAAATCAGAGAGCGCTGTAACCGAGAAAAGCGAACTGCTCATATTCCTCACGCCCACGGTGGTATACTCGAGCAAAGGAGCAGGCGCGGTTGGAAGTTAAGATACAGGGGAGGAACCCTACTGTTATAAACATATATGACAGTCGATAATCAATTTAACAGCAGGCTTTATCGAGCATTTGTTTCCCAACATTGGCCCCAAAGGCCGAAAATATCAAGGAAATAGGCAAATTAGCTGCGATGAATAAAAAAATACTAGAAGCGGCATTAAATTTGCATTTTTGATTATGCAATTCCTTTTTTGAGGTTATTTTGCTTTGCCCCCTCAACCGCCTGAGCGTTCTCGGTGGGGGCAGGTCGAAAAAAAAGATCATAGACGCCATGTCATTGCGAGGAGCGATAGCGACGAAGCAATCTAAAGCTTGATCTCATATCACCAATAAATTCATAAAATCAGGGAGATTGAGGAAATGAAGACAAAGAAGAGGGCCTTTCCCGTAAAATCATTGCTTGCCCTTCTGTTTATTGCCTTGAGCCTTATCCTCACGTTCTGCTTTAGCGATGAGGAGACTACCACCACAACAACTACAGGCGGAACTACTGTGGGTTCGGTATCCGTTAGTGCAGGATCTGATAGTATTTCAGCAGATGGCTCATCGCAGACATCGATTATGGCTACCGTGCTTGACACCGATGGCAGCAACATTGCGGATGGGACATCGGTAACCTTCTCAACCACTGCGGGCACCCTTTCTGCTTCCAGCTCAACAACCACAAGTGGTCTGGCACTGATTACCCTTACCAGTGCAACCACCACAGGCACAGCAACCATTACAGCAACGGCAGGCGGTGTTTCAGGGACAGCCTCTGTGACTTTCACCTCCGTGCCTGGCTATTTATCGATAGCCACGGACAAAACCTCTGTAAAATCCGACAACTCGGATTCCGCAACCATCACCGCCTCTGTTTTGAATTCAAGCTATGTACCCATTGAGGGTCAGACGGTCGCATTCAGTACAACCGGCGGTACAATCAGCGCCTCAACCGTTAATACCGATGCGAATGGAGAGGCGGAGATCACCTTTTCATCGGGCACGCTTGAAAAGAAAAATCAGACCGTGACGATCACTGCTTCGGTAACGGGGCTCACCTCCAAGCAGATACCAATTCAAGTGACAGGCACCACCTTATCGCTCGAAACCGATGCTACGAACCTGGCAATTGGAGGAAGTGCGGCTACGCTTGAAATCACCGTGAAGGATGCGAGCGATACCGGGATATATGATGCCGCTGTCACGGTGAGCGTTGAGGCCTCATCAACCGGTACAGCTACCTTGGCTTTAGCATCTGGCTATACGGACTATATCACCGATGCAAATGGAACCCTGGAGGTAACTGTGACGGGCACCGGAGCCGGCAGTGTAACCGTCAAAGCAGAAGCCCTCGGGGCCACGGCAACAAAAACATATACCGTGGGTGCAGCCGGAAATGTCTTTGGCATTACGCAACCAACGGACGATCCTCATAGCCTGTACACTGGAACAGATCTTACGGTTACCGTCAACGCGCCAACCCAGTCAAATGTACAGTTTGCAACCACCCTTGGCGACTGGGATGGTACAGGTGAAATGGTGAGAACGAAAGCGGTTTCAGGCGGCACCGTATCGGCAACGCTCAGATCTGCGAATGCAGGTGTTGCCAGCGTGCAGGTAGCTGATGCGGCTGACACATCAACGACGGATACCTTAACGGTGGCCATCTCGGCGCCATCCAGCCAAGCCTCTCAGATCTCCCTTCAGGCCAGCGCCACCGTCGTGGCAGTCAGCACCGGTGATGTAAAAAATAACGTTACCTTGACAGCAACCGTGAAGAACGCAACCGGGGAACCCGTGGGCGGCTCGTCCGTGGCCTTTTCTATCCAAAATCCCACAGGCGGCGGGGAAACCGTATCGCCCGTTGTTGTAATTACAGACAGCTACGGGGAGGCAATCTCAAAATTTACTTCTGGATCCACGAGTTCAGATGCTCAAGGGGTGACCGTGAAAGCCACTATTGTTGGGAGCAGCCCGGCCATTGTTGATGATATCGCTATCGTAATCGGCGGGACTGCCGGATCCGTGGCAATAGGACAAGGTACCACGATTACTTCTATTAATAACGATACAGCGTATCAGCTCCCCATGTCCGTGCTCGTATCTGATTCGAACGGAAATCCAATGCCCAATACACTAGTTTCACTCAGTGCGTGGCCTGATATGTATGCTACAGGATGTTGGGTCCAGGATCCAACAACCCAACAATGGGCTCCAGGGGACTGTGAGGCCTCTTGCAATACTTATACGTTTTATCCAAATGAGGACGCTAATCGAAACCTAATCCTCGATACGGGTGAGGACATTGGGCCCCCTGGCACAGATCTATCTGTCGCTTGTTGTAGTATTCCTTATCCAAATCCAGATGGCCAGCTCACGCCCCCCAACTCAGCAGCAGGCTCGGTGCCGTCTAAAGTAACTACCGATGAAAACGGCGTGGCAAATTTTAACCTAGTCTATTTAAAGACATCGGCAGCCTGGATTTATGTTGAAATTACAGCCAGCACGCTCGTATATGGCACGGAGACTGAAGGATCATACAAATTCACGTTAGGCTGGCTGAAAGGCGAGGAGCAGAGCTTGCCCCACTCTCCTTACAACTTTATCTGGTCATGTCCGTGATTGATTTAACCGGCTAAAAGACTATTGGAAGGGCTTTCTTACTTCTATCCTTTATTGCGTGTTTAGAGCTGCCTTGAGTCTCGCTGTTCATGAAAGTAATCAAGGACACTCTCGCCGCCTGGCACACCTTAAAATCTACCTGGGAATCCACCACTTATAAACACTTGTTTGCCTCAATTTCCAAAAAATTCAAGCGTTGGTTTATGCAGGACGGTTGACTCGTATGAGTGGTCCGGAAAGAGCAGGTGATAAAATCGCCTTGCGGCTTTATGGATAGTCATTTTGACAAATGTTCATCTGTATAGTATAAATCCTTTAGTCAGAATATTTAATGATCCCTATGTCCCCGGAAGCGGAGGATAGGTGTTGAGCCTTTGCCAATCTTAATCCGCTGAATGCCCCAGACACTTGAGGACCTCTTGAAGCTCCCACAGGCTTTCGACGTGTAACCTCGCCTCAAGGGCCTTATTCCTATAAGCAATGAAGGGCACTCCCGCTGCCTGACACACCTTGTAATCCACCTCGGAATCACCGACGTAACGGCATTTATCGGGCCCGATTCCGAAAAAATCGAGGATCTTGAAAATGGACTCCGGATGGGGCTTGGGGTTTTGAACGTCCAGGGATGAAACAACGATATCGAAGTAATGTGTCAGGTTATTGAGCTCCAGAACCTTGCCTATGGTAGTGCTCCGGTTAGTTGCCACTGCGAGGCCGTAGTGGGGCTTGAGGAAATCGAGCAGCTCCCTTAGCCCCGGCTCCATCACCATATCCTTGATAAAGGGGGTGTAGTCGAGGTGCAGCCGATACTCCATAGCATCATCTGTATGAGGGCCGTTTCTGAATATGTGCTTTATTGATTCCACCACGGTGTGCATGTGCACGAATTCAACATCTCCGGGCGCCATTGGAGGAAGGCCGAAACGGGAGAGAAGGTGGTTGTAGAAATTGGTATTTGCCTGCCGGGAGTCGAACATGACCCCGTCACAGTCGAATATCACCGCCTGGTGTTTCATGGCCCGCATAATCTACTCTACAACGGGATGGGAGGTCAATCATATCTTGCAAAAGCCACGTATTTGTGCAATTTTACTTTCCGCTAACCGCAGACCCACGCAGACATCTTTTTTCTGTTGGGCCGACTTGGCCCAACAG
>CAZJXD010000076.1:0-4685 GCA_964549945.1 uncultured Desulfobacteraceae bacterium
GCCTCGGGTTGGGGCACGGATTGACCTCTGAATTCATCCAGTACCTGCTGGGAGCGAAAAAAGCTCTTTGGGGCTATGGCGGAGAGCACGATCACCGGGATATCCTTAAAGGGCTCGTCGGTCTTCAATTCACGGTACATCCTGATTCCGCTCTGCTTTGGCATCAAGACATCGAGGATAATCAAATCAGGCGTATCCTCCCGTACCTTGCCCATGCCTTCTACCCCGTTCTTGGCTACGATGGGCTCATAGCCGGCTCGTTCCACGAGTTTTGATACAAGCTTTGTCACATCAACGTCATCGTCAACAATGAGAACCTTCTTCATGATGATCCCTCCTTGTCTATTTCTTGCCCTGGAGTGAACCCCTTTAAGTCTCCTGTGCCATTGCTTCCCCTGTGGCTGCATCCCTGAAGGGAATTCGGATGGTAAAGTTCGATCCCTTTCCAGGTTCCGAGTCCACGGTAATGGTCCCGCCGTGTTCCTTCACGATCTTCTGGGTATTCAGCAGCCCGAGACCGGTGCCCCTTCCCTCCTTGGTGGTGAAAAAACTCGTGAATAACCGTTCCTTGATCTCTTCATCCATGCCGCAGCCGTTGTCAGAGACCTCGAATCCCAAAGCCCTCTCGTCTTCACGCATGGTCCTCACCCGCACGACCCACCTCTTGTCTTCATCGGGATCGAAGATGCAGGCATCGATTGCGTTGGAAACCAGGTTCTGCAAACACCGTTGAATCCCCCTGGGATCCAGAAGCACCTCGCCCAAGGATGGATCAAAATCCTTAATAATCTCTATCTCATGCTCACCCGCCCTCACGCTCAGGCCCTCACAGACCTTACCGGCGATCTCATTGGGAACACAGCTCTCGTATTCCGGCTCACTGTCCCTTGAGTACTCCAGGAGATCGAGTACCAGATCAGACATCCTGCCCATGTTCCTTTCCACGATCTCCCAGCCGGCCTGAAGGGAATCAGGCTCGTGTTCCTTGGAGGCCGCGTTTACCAGATAGACGCCGCCCTTTAGCCCGAACAAAACGTTTTTGACATAATGGGCGATGCTGCCTACGGTTTGCCCGATCGCCGCGAGCCTTTCTGATTTGATCAGCTCCTGCTCCAGCCTCTTTATCTCCCCAACCCTTTCCTCCACCTCCCTCTTTACCGTGCTCCAGTACCTGACCCTCCGCGAGAGCTCTCTATAGTCAAAGGGCTTGGGGATATAATCATCCGCCCCAATATCCAATCCCTTCACCTTATCGGGCACCTTTGCCTTCACGGTGAGCATGATGACGGGGATAAGCCTGGTATCCTCGGACCCTTTCAGCCTTGTGCACACCTCATAGCCATCTACCTTGGGCATCTTTATATCCAGTATTATGAGGTCAGGCCCATACTCCTCTACCCGTTGGAGGGCCTGCTCCCCATCGTAGGCCTCTGAGGTGTGATACCCCTCGGCTCTCAAGCGCTTGGTCAGCAATTCCACGGTATCGACATCATCATCCACCACCAATACCCTGGCCTTGTATGTCATATTCGCGTTCATGAATGAATTAAGGGCTACGCCTCAGAAAATGGTCGATCTGCTGAGGCAATTCCCTGACATTAATGGGCTTGGCGATATAGCCATCACAACCTGCTGCCAAGGCCTCCTCTCTATTGCCCTTCATCGCGTGGGCCGTCAGGGCGATTATTGGGATATGTTGAAGGCCCTGATCGCCCTTCAGCCTCCTGGTTACCTCGTAACCATCCATCTTGGGGATATAGAGATCCAAGAGGATCAGATCCGGGTTCTCGGCCCTTGCCTTCTCCACCGCCTCTTCCCCGTCAACCGCCTCAATTGCCCCATAGCCATTATGCTTCAATACCTTGATCACCATCTCGCGATTATCCTGATCATCCTCCACCACCAAGATCTTTTTTAATGAGCCTTCCCTGATCTCCCTATCATTCATCATTATTCCTGTTTCGAATCATTCAATCTATTTAAAGTATATTTTTCACCACTTCGAGGATCTCTTCCATGCCGAGTATCCCCTTCTTCATGACCCTCTCCACCCTGCCGTTTAGGTCCTGCATCTGCGTTCCCGTCAATTCTTTGCCGGTAAGCACTAAGATCGGGATCTCCTTGGTTTCCTCACCCCCTTTAAGATACTCAATGACCTCGAAGCCGTTCACGTTCGGCATCATTAAATCCAGGATAATGAGGTCTGGTTGAGAGCGCTTCACCGATTCAATGGCCTCTTGCCCATCGTAGGCCTTTTCAATCTGGTATCCCTCTTCTCGCAATACCTTGCTGATCAAGGTAACTTGATCCGGTTCATCATCCACCACCAAAACCCTTGTCTCAGCCGCCACCTTGGAAGGCCTGAGCTCTTCTGCTATGCCTGCCCCTCCATAATCAAACTCAGCGGGCTCCGCCTCTACGGGCAATGTGAAGCAAAAGGTGCTGCCCTTTCCGTATTTGCTCTTTACCCAGATTTCTCCCTCCTGCATCTCGATCAGGCCTTTGCAGATGCTGAGCCCTAAGCCCGCCCCCTTATATTGACTGGTCCCCAGGGTATCGAGTGGCCGAAACTTATCGAAGAGCCTGTTCAGGTCTCTTCTCCTGATCCCTATACCGGTATCCGAGATGCAGACCTCCACGAATTTGGGGCGCTTGTCCTTATCAAGTCCCATCTCGGAGGCCCTGGCCCGGACGGTGATGCGACCTTCCGGGGTGAATTTAATGGCATTGTCAACTATATTCGTTACCACCTGCCTGACCCTATCCGGATCCGCATGCGCCAGGGGCAACCCTTCGTCAAAAACAGCTTCCAATGCCAATCCCTTCCTGTCTATCAATGGGTCAAGCGCAGATACCGTTTCACCTATAAGATCCTTTACATCAACCGGCTTCAGGTCCAACTCCATCCTTCCGGACTCAATCCTGGATATATCCAGGACATCATTGATCAACTTAAGCAGATGTTTGGCATTTCTGTGTACTTTTGCGAGGCTCTTCTCCTGCTCGTCGGTGATATCTCCATCCACCCGATCCAGGAGAAGGTCCGTATAGCCGAGAATGGAGTTTAACGGCGTCCTGAGCTCGTGCGACATATTTGCGAGAAAGGTGGATTTCAGCTCATCAAACTTCTTAAGCTGTATGTTTGCCTGCTCGAGCTCCTCGGTTTTCTGTTCAAGCTCTTCAGTTCTCTTGGCTACCTGTAACTCCAGATCCTTGCTGAATGAAGAGATCTTCTCATACATCTCCCTCATATTCCTCAGCATATGCGTCAAGGAATCGCCTAGCTGGACGATCTCATCGCCTATACACTTCTTGTATACCTTACACCGATGGCATTCCTCCAGCTTCTCAGGGAACCTTCCAAATGGCCCTCCCTTACAAAGGGTATCATCTATATGCCAACACCTGACGCTCGTCTCACCATAGGCGGGGCAGTCGGTCTTATCGCATCCCTCTGTCTTCCAACATTCACTCATCCCACCCAGATCCAGCGTGGTATTCAGGTTCCCGCGGCTGACTTCATCGGCAAATTCGGTCACCTTCAAGATGGGCTGGGTGATATTCCTGGATAGCCATCGGATCAAGAAAAAGGCTATTACTACCAACGAGATCACCGAGAGGATAATCTCTCGGTTCCGAAGCGATGATATCCTCTCCTCAATCGGCTTCCAGTTAATTCCCACGGTGAGCACCCCTAGGATATCCTTTTCACTTCCATGGCACTTAAAACAGGCCTTTTCATTGCGGATGGGGATGGCATGGGAAAACACCTTTTTTCCCCTGTGCAGCTCCAGTCCCTTGACCAAGGCCTTGTGGTGCAAGGCGCCCATAGTTATCTCAGACTCAGCGACCTTGCCTATAGTATCAGGTTGTCCACTGTATCTGATGTTGCCCGTTAGATCACAGAGCTTCACTACCTCAAGGCCCTCAAGCATACCTATCTTCTCCAATATGGCCTGGACATCCTCCATCTCCCCATCGAGCATGGGATACTCAATGCCCTTCATCACGGCAGCGCTGATATCAAATGCCCTCTCTTCTTGCTTCTCCAGGTGAAACCGTATCCGTGAGGTCGTCTCATAGTAGGTAAAGGAGCCCGTTACCAGAACCAGGATTACGCTCACCCCTAAGATTATCTTGACCCTTAAACTGCGAAAGAGCCCTTCGATAAGCAGCCCGTGCATAAAGGGTATAAGGTGATTCACGATTTTTTTCATCAATACCCCATATGTTTGTGCTGACGGTGACAGGTGGTACAGATGTTTTTGGGAATGCTTAAGGTCTCCTGGTGTTCTTCCACGGTGGGTGCCTTTACATGAAGGCTTGCCGGCCCATGACATGTTTCACATTGAATGTTCTTCATATGCGGTGTGTCTTCCACGCTCACAAAGCCTCCTGGTTGGCCATATCCCGTTGTATGGCAGGGGAGACATTGAGGATCATGCTCCTTTCCCCTCATTTCCAGTATTCGGAAATTCCTCGAATACTTCCACTCGGAGTATGCACTCACATGCTCAGGGTGGCATGACTTGCATTTGTCCATACCCACGTAGACAGCTACCCTCTCTTTCTTCTCGGCGTAGGCAGTGAACACGTAATATTGAACTGCCATACCGAGGCACACGGCGCCGATGATAACAAATGATTTTTTAACAAAACCTTTCATTCTACCCCCTATATTACAA
>CAZJXD010000076.1:4785-23651 GCA_964549945.1 uncultured Desulfobacteraceae bacterium
GATGATAACAAATGATTTTTTAACAAAACCTTTCATTCTACCCCCTATATTACAAACCTCGTGGAGCATTTCAGGAAAATAATTACAAAAATTGCATACAAACATTATTCGATATACAAGTGAGAGAAACTCGAATATCGAATATCGAAATACGAAACAAATCCGAATATCGAATGATTAAAATCCAAAGTATAGTTTAGAGAATTAGAATTTCGGATTTTGAATTTGTTTAGAATTTCGTGCTTCGGATTTCGGATTTTAAAAGCAAGGATATAATTTCATGGCCTTACTTATTGTATATTATTTAAATAAAACGAACTACTAGGGAATCAACAAGGTGGGCAATTCCGACTGCTCTGCCAGCTCCTGGGACACGCTCCTCAACCACCTCGCCTGCCAAGAACTCTTACGGGTTGTCCCAGTGGCAATCATGGTTGCCTCATACTCCCTGGCTGCGTTTTGAATCTGAGCGACATCACCCAGGTAGAGGTGGGCTTCTGCCTCTATTCCCTCATCTCCAAGGGAGTTACATAATTCATACAGCCTTCCCCTGTGTTCCCGTTCCATCTTCTGAAGCCCCCTCTTCCCCAACCCCTCTACCTCCTTTTCGGTTACCACCTGGACCACCTGGAGTTTCTTGATTATACCCTTAAGGCCCACCAAAAAATCCAGCGCCCGCGTCGCAGGAGGAGACCAGTCCATAGCCAGGAGCGGCGTTTCAAACAGCCCCTCATTCACCCTGCCGGACTCGGATTGGTACTTATGGACAAGAACGGTCGTAGGGGTACTCCTGAGAAACTCCAGGGTCTTAGAATCTATATAGAGCTTCTCCATCCTGGTCCTTTTCTGTCGGTTAATTACCACGAGGTCCACTTCTTCCTCTTCCGCGGTTTCAATCATCTTGCGGACCGTATCACCCACCACGATATACGATCCACATTCCATACCCTCTTCATAGAGGCTTTGTGCCCAATCGACAAAACGTACTTCAGCCATTGCCCTGAGCCTCTCCTTTTCCTCTTTCGTATAGTAGCCTATCTTGCGCTCTATCACATGTAAGAGCACCACATGATCGAGGCCAACGCTTCTAAGGCCCATGAGCGATCGCAGGGCATCAAACCACAATCCCTCGAAATCCGTCACAAACAGCATCTTTCTGATTTCCATATACGGCCCCCTTACTAAACGTTTTTAGATTGCTCCATTGCCATGTCAATTTCCTTGTAAGGATTGCGAGCGGTGCCGCCGCTGAAGCGGTTGAACAGAGGGATACTCCACGTACCGGAAACGGAGAACGGAAAATGACTCATTCTAAGTATTTATTGGAAATATATCCCATGCATGGAAAAAGTTCAATCGTCTTTCCTTTTTCCCCAATTGATGGCATTCGTGCATCTCAACCGATGAAACGAAGATTGGCAGGGACGGGTCTTGCGGGCTAAAAGATAAAGTAGATCAACGCAAGGGCAAACAGTATGATAATGGCCACAAGCACGCCCAGGCCAATAGGTCTTCTATAGAGGTTCTCGTTATACGTCTCGCTCGAGGAATACCCTCCTAAATATCGCAATCCCTGGGTGATCCTGAGATAGGCATATGCCATTGGTATCTCGAAGAGCATGAGGGGATTCCTGGCGATGCGAGTGATGACAGCGATCGTCCTGGAGGAGGATGCCTGCAATTTATACCGCACGTTGCTCAGGGGTACCACACACACCCACACCGCTCCCCTTCCCCCCATACGATAGAAGTAGTCGAAATCAAGAATAGTCGCCCTGTGCGGCGCAAGCATGTCCTTGGCGAACATGAAGACCAATCCGGCCAACATGAACATCTGAATGGTCCCTACCACGTGCCCGGGGGTATAGGGATGGTATAGAACGGGGTGAAAGGGGAGTATCTTGAAAAGCGCCTCTGGGTAGACCCCTATAAAGATGCAGAGAAACGCCGTCAAGAGCATCGCGAGCTGCATGTTCATGGGTGACTCCTTGGCCCTCATCTCCTCATTGGGTGCAAAAAAGGTAAAATAGCACAGCTTCGCAAAGGACAGGAACGTCCCCACAGCCGCGAGTATCATCATGAGCTCCAATACGGGCATGTGTTGCTCGGCTGCCGAGCTGATCACCATGCCCTTGCTCACATACCCATTAAACCCGGGTGACCCGGCAATGGAGAGCGAGGCGACAACGCACGCCACACAGGTAACGGGCATGTACCTCGCCAAGCCGCCCATCTCCGTGAGCTTCCTCTTGCCCGTCATATACATCACCGACCCCATGCACATAAACAGCAATGCCTTGTACAGGATGTGGTTGAAGACATGGGCAATCCCACCGTTCACGCCCAACTCCGTTCCTATGCCAACTCCGGCCACCATATATCCCACCTGACTTACGATATGATAGGAGAGCAGCCTCCTCGCGTCATTCTGAAGCAGGGCGAAGAGCACGCCGTACACGGTCATGATGCCGCCCATATATGCCACAAACGGCATGCCCGCGAAGCATCGTGCCAGCACGTAGACGCCTGTCTTGGTGGTATACACGGACATGAACACGCTGCCCGTAACCGTGCCTTCAGGGTACGCATCGGGGAGCCAGGTATGAATGGGAATAAAGGCCGCATTTAGACCAAAGCCGATAAGTATGAATATATCGGCGGGGCCGGCACCCAGGTGCGTCACGGCGATAGAGCCCGTGCTGACGACATGAATGATGATGCCCGCCAGCAGACAGCAGCCGCCGATGATGTGCATTATCAGATATCGAAACCCCGCATCGAGGGAGCGCTTCTCCTTTTGATACCAGACCAGGAAGACCGAGGACACGGCCATGATCTCCCAAAAGGCAAAAAGGCTGAAATAATCCCCTGCGAACACAACCCCCAACGAGCTTCCCACGTAGAGAAAGGCCGCCACGTGCTGCCCATCCTCCTCTACGTGCAGGGAGTAGAGTAGTGCCAGAAACCCAATAATGGTGAAGATATAGCCCACCACCAAGCTCAGCCTATCGACCTGGCAGAATACGAGCTCGTACCCGATAAAGTGGTAGACCCAGCTCGTGCCTCTATCAAGGTGTATGATATCCAGAAAGGCCAGTGCGGGGATTACGAGAAGATAGGCCTGCCTGAGCTTTCCCTTCAGCAACGGGATCAGCAGTGCCCCGAGTATAAACAGCATGGCTGGAGGAACGGCCTTAATCATAGAAATCCTCTTCCCTCTGGACGAGGCGCGCCAGCAATCGTGAACCCGCTATCAAGAGGAGGGCTCCGAGAAATCCAAAAACCACGTCAATCGAGGGTATCTTGTGCCAGAAGAAGACGGCGTGCTCATGTTCGATGAAAAATTCCGCGGGGATACACAGGACCAGGAATATATAAAATATCCTCTTGAGCGTCTTTTTCATTTCGTGCTACCGCATAAGGTAGATCAACCCATAGAAAAAAAGCAGGATGATGGCCAGAAGCACGCCTAACCCTATAGGCCTTCTATAGAGGTTCTCATCATAGCTCATGTGCCTCAACTCGTTAATCCTGGACTCAAGACCCCTCAGCGCCTCGGCCCGCTCCACGGACGGTCCGGAGATACGGTACAATCCGCTCAGGACCTTCAGGTGGATATACCTCAGCGCTATCTCGGGCAGCAGGACGGGATTTCTGCTCAGGCTTGTCACGCCGGCCACCATTCCGGCTGCGGACCTCTGAAGGGCGAGCCTGAGGTTCTGAAGGGGATGAACGCAGAACCAGAGGAGCAGGAGGCCCGGCTTTCTATAAAACCAGTCGGTGTCCACGCTGATAGTTGCCTCACCGCCGAGCTTGTCGATGTAGATCCAAAATGCAGCGGCCGTGAGCAGCAGCAGCTGCATCATCGCCACCACCTTGTACGGCGTGTACGGGTGAAAATCCACTGTATAGGGGAGAATACTATAGAGGACCTTGGGATACACGCCCGTATAGATACACAGAAAGGCGGTCATTCCCATGGCCATCAGCATATTCAAGGGGGGCTCGTGTGCCTCTATCTCGTCCACCTCCTCCCCTTCGGGAGCCCGTCCAAACCAGGTACCGTAGGGAAGCTTCAGGCCCGTATGCAGGAATGTCCCTATGGAGGCCAGGTGCAGCAAAAGGTGTATCGCGGGTCTATGGAGCTCCCCTGACGCGGCAACGACCATGGTTTTGCTCACAAACCCGTTGAACAGAGGCACCGCGGAGATGGAAAAACCGCCTATCATGTAAAGCGAGAGGCAAATGGGCATCTGTTTGTACAGATTTCTCCCCTGGAGTTCCGTGAGCTTTCTCCTGCCCGTCACGTGAATTACCGCTCCCGCTCCCATGAAAAGCAGGGCCTTATACAAGATGTGGCAGAAGGCATGGGCGGTGGAACCGTTCATGGCCATCTCCGAGCCCAATCCCACACCGCACACCATATACCCCACCTGGCTGATGATGTGGTAGGCGAGGAGCCTTCTGATATCGTTTTCGAGCACCGCGTAGACTACCCCGTATACCGCCATAATGGCCCCCAGCCAGACCAGCAGTTCAGCTCCTGGAAAGGCCCTCAGAAGCACGTACACGGCGCTTTTGGTGGTGAAGGCGGTGAGAAATACCGATCCGGTCACGGTAGCCTCTGGATAGGCATCGGACAGCCATGCGTGAAAGGGAGGCACCGCTGCATTGATGATAAATCCAAGGAGTATGAACTGAGAGGCGAGCCCCCCATACCCTATAAGGCCGAATTGGGTGGAGCCGGTGTTTACCACGTGTATGATGATGCCGGACAGAAGCGCGCAGCCACCGAATAGATGAACCATGATATACCTGAACCCGGCATCAAGGGCTGCCGTATCCCTCTGGTACCACACAAGGAAGACAGAGGAGACCGCCATGATTTCCCAGAACGCGAACAGGGTGAATAGATCGCCGGCAAAGGTAACCCCCAGGGTGCTCCCAATATAGAGAAAGGCGGCCATGTGTTGGCCGGTATCCCGCACGTGCAGGGCATACACCATCCCCAGAAAGGCCATAATGACGAACACGTACCCGAAACACATGCTGAGCTTATCGACCCTCCCCAGGATGAGCTCATATCCCAGGAACTGATAGATCCAGTAGGTGCCCTCGGGCATGTAGAGGAGGTCTACGAAGGCCGCAACGGGGACCAGGATTTGGAGCAGTCCCCTGAGCCTTCGATCCCTTATCAGGGGGAGGAGAAGGGCGCCCAGGATAAAGATAAAGGCCGGGGGTACTATCTCAATCATGGTAGTAATCCTCGTCCTTCTGGATCCCGTGATGGCCCAGCGCCTTGGATCCCAGCACGATCACGATACATCCGAGAAAACCGAAGATCGCATCGAAGATCGGGATCTTCTCCCAGAAGAAGTGCGGGTGTTCAGTCCGAAAGAACAGTCCCATCAACATGCTCAGGCCAATGCCGATGATCAGGGCATATTTCATGATCCTTTTCATTCACATCCCCCCAAGTATCCTCTCCGCCGCCATTGAGGCGATGTTGAAGAAATGAAAAAAGGCATTCGGAACAACTCCCAGGATAAGGGAGATAATCGCCGTTATCGCCAATGGCACTACCATCTTCATTGATGCCTCATCGAGATGGGGATTGATCGGCTCCCTGGGAGCCTTGAAGAATGCACTATAGATGATGGGGAAAAAGTAGGCCACATCCATCAGGGCACTTATGAGCAGGACGAAGAGAAAGACGACCTCCTTGGCCTCAAGCGTACCCATCGCGAGATACCACTTGCTGATAAATCCACAAATGGGCGGGGTTCCCGCAATACCCATGGCCCCGATCGCAAAGGCTCCCATGGTCAGGGGCATCTGCCTGCCGATGCCATCGAGTTCGCTCACGTTTTCCTTATGGGTCTTTACGTAGATGGCCCCTGCAACGAAAAACAGGGTGATCTTCATGAAACCGTGGCTGGCCATATGGAAGATGCTCCCGGTGATCGCGCTCGGAGTTAAGAGGGAGGCACCCATGACGATTATGGCGAGGTTGTTGATGGTGGAGAATGCCAGCCTCCTTTTGAGATTATCCTGGGCAAGGGCGTACATACCGGACACGATCACGGTAAACGCGGCGAAGTAGGCCAGGACAATCCACAGATCGAGTTGGTGGAGAAGCTCAGGGCCGAACACGTAGAGGATAATCCGCAGACAGCCGAACACCCCTGCCTTGACCACGGCCACGGCGTGGAGCAGGGCGCTCACAGGGGTGGGGGCTATCATCGCGGTGGGCAGCCACTCGTGCATCGGCATGAGCGCTGCTTTGACGCCGAAACCCAGGATAAGGATGGCGAACAGGAAGATAAGCGTCGCGGATGAGCCGTGGCCCAGGAGGAAACCGCCGGCCTTGAAGTCAAGCGTTCCCGTAAGGGTATAGATGTAGATTATGGCAAATAGGATGACCACCCCTGCCGTAAGGGTGTAGGCGAGGTACTTCCTGCCGCCCATGATCGCGTCCTCGGTCTCCTTGTGGGCAACCAAGGGGTAGGTGGATACCGTGAGGATCTCATAGAATATAAAAAGGGTTAAGAGGTTGCCTGCAAAGGCGATGCCCATCGTTGCCGAAAGGCACAGGGCGAAGTTGAAGAAGTACCTCGTCTGGGCATGCTCGCTCAATCCCCTGACATAGCCTATGGAGTAAACCGAGGTTGCGATCCATAGGGCCGAGGCGAGCACGCCGAAAAAGAGGCCGAATTGATCCACCCTGAACTGAAGGGCCACCCCAGGCGTCAGCAGGATAATGGTATACTCCGGAATCCTTCCCCGTAACACGAAGGGGACCATGGAGAGCACAATAGAGAACTTGAGCACTGAGGCCAGGATGGTCCAGAACTCCCGCAGGTTTCTGTGCCTCTCGCCGGTAAAGAGTATGAGCACGGCCCCGATAAGGGTCACGAGCACGGCCAGAAGGGGCCGTATGGAAACCATTATCTCCATTGATTATCTCGCCTTACTCTCTAACCAAATATATTTGAAATTCGCTCCAATTTAGAAACCATGGTAGTGTTCAGTGTTCAGTAAAAACACGCCCCTTTATTACTCCTGCTCCACCTGAACTCTGAACGCTGAACACTTAAAATGCCTATTGATTTCAATATCCAATCGAAATTGTCTTACACATTCAGTCAAACAATCGGCATGTAAAAAGCTAAAAGCCGGCGGGCACGGCGAACCGTATTACCGAGGAGATGATCTCCCCGCTCATGATACCCAACGACAGTATCCCCGCCCCTGCAATGAGAATGGGCAGGAGCAGGCTGAGAGGTGCCTCCTCAATGGCCAATGCCACCTCAGCGCCCTCGTGAGCACCTTCCTCCGCCGGCTCGAGGTACGCATTCTCTATGACCCTGAAGAAAAGGATCACGTTTAGAAGGCTGCTTATCAGCAACACCGCCACAAAGACCCACTTATTGGCGTCAATCGCACCGAGCACGAGATACCATTTGCTGAAAAACCCACAGGTCGGTGGAATCCCTATCACCGATAGGCCCGCGATGACGAGCACCGCCATGGTAAAGGGCATCTTTCTATGCATATATCGGAGGCGGGGAATCTCCCTGTTTCCGGAGGCATACATGATGGCGCCTATGATCAGAAAAAGGGCGAGCATCATAAAGGAATCGTTCAGGATATGCAGTATTGCTCCTGTGAGCCCATTCCTGTTGGCAAGCCCCACTCCCAAGGCGATGTAGCCCACCTCGCTCACCAGGATGTAGGCAAGCATTCTCTTTAAGTCGCTCTGGGCCAGGGCCAATAGCGCACCGAAGAGTATGGCTCCCGCGGCCATCCAGCCGAGAATGGTGGTTGCGGGGATCAACTCCATCGAGAAGCGGGGCTCAAATACCGTAAACATAATCCGTATCATCACGTATGCCCCTACCTTGGTCATCAAGGGGGCAAGAAGGGCGCTCACCGCAGATGGGGCATACGTATAGGCATCCGGAAGCCACACGTGCAAGGGGAAGAGCGCCATCTTCAGGCTCACTCCAACCAGGAAAAAGGCGAAGGCCACCAACACCACCTTTGACTGATACAGGGCGGGCAATATCTTGGAGAGGTCAGCCATATTGAGCGAGCCTGTGCTGATATAAAGGTAGCCTACCCCGAGTAAGTAGAAGCAGGCCCCAATCGTCCCGAAGATCAAATAATTAAAGCTGGCAAATGGCGCGCCTTCCTCTCCGACGGCTATAAGGGCATATCCTGCAAGGGATGCAATCTCCAGGAATACATAGAGGTTAAACATATCACCGGTTATCACGATCCCCAGGAATCCCGTTACCTGGAGGAGAAAAATGGTATAGAAGTACACGACCTTCTCCGGGAGCTCCTTCTCCACGATCCTCCTGGAGGAGATGGCCGCCACCAGGCTCACAAACGACACGATTACCAGAACGAAGGCATTAAGGTGGTCAACCACATATTCAATGCCCCATGGAGGCTCCCATTTTCCGAGATAGTAGTGGATGGTTCCGGTGGTAAGAACCGTGTAGAGGCAGCAAATGGATGCCAGGAAAGAAAGGGAAAGGGCTATGAGGGCAAACGGATAGCAGAAGCCTTTCCGCCACCAGCCGAAAAGAAACGTAAGAAATGCGAATATCAGGGGAACAACAACCACTAACGCAGGAGATTGGGCGGCCATTTCCGTTGCTCTAATATTTCGTCTTCCTCTAGGGTGTTATATCTACGGTAGATCACTATCGCGATAGCCAAGGCCACTCCAAGGGTACTGACCATTACCACGATGGCGGTAAGCATAAGGACATGGGGCAGCGGGTTCAAGTAGGCCGCTGCCTCAACCGCATGTGATCCATGTCCATGGGCATGCTCGATGATCGGGAGGGTTCCCCCCTTCTTTGAAGCGGTTGAGATAAAGTAAAGGATGATCGCCGTTTGAAATATATTGATCCCGATAATCTTTTTCACGAGGTTTCTTTTGCCGATCATGGCATAAAAACCTATCATCATCAGGATAATATAAATCCAATAATTGTATTTGCTCAGTATAAACTCGAACATTGCTCGTGCTACAAATAATTAGCCAAACCTATTTGAAACTCCCTTCAGCCTTGAATCAAAGTTGATCATTGTTTCGACGACTTGTAATTGAAGTGTTCAGTGTTCAGGGTTCAGCGGAGAGAATGAGCCGTGAAGATGAGCTCTTCCCTGAACTCTGAACACTGAACTCTGAACACTGAACACTGAAAATGCCTGATCCATTTAATCAAGCAATCAACATGTAATGAGCTAATGACCAATGACATCCTATGACTTTTTCTGTCTTCTTCTTCTCAGTATGAGAATACAGGAAACGCCGGCGGTGAAGATTACGGTGGTCTCTCCCAGGGTATCATAGCCCCTGTAATCGGCGAGCACCGAGGTCACCGCGTTTGGCGTCGCCGTGTCCTCTAAGGTCTTCTCCAGATATCGGGGCGAGACGTGGATGCTGGCCGGCGAGCGGGGATCCCCCCAGTCAGGCATATCCTGGGTGCCGTAGAGGAGGATGATCCCGGTGATTACCACGCTGATGAACGCCAAGATCTTCAATCCCTGCTCCTCCTCTTGGTTTTATTCACCGCGGCGATGAACAGCACCGTGCCGATGCCGGCGCTCACGGAGGCCTCGGTAAAGGCAACATCCACCGCGCCCATCTCCGCCCACAAAAGACACATGAAAAAGCTATAGGCCCCGAGTATGATCACCGCGCTCAAGAGATCCTTCACGGTAATGGCGGCAATGGCGCATATCAAGACGAAGACCAGCAGCACGATATCAAAGGCGGCTATCATCTTCTCTCCCCGCTTTCCTTGGTCCAGGGCTCGAGCCCGCATCTCAGGGCCGCCCTGGAGATAGCATGGGTGGAGGTAGGCTGGGCGAGAAACATGAACACCGCGATAAATAGTATCTTCAAGCTCGCGAACGAGAAGCCCTCGTACACACTGAGGCCTATCAAGGAAAGGAGCACGGCCAGGGTGTCGCCCTTGCCCGTTGCGTGAAGGCGGCAGAAGAAATCGGGGAAGCGTAAAAGCCCCACCGTGGCCGCCAGGAAGAAAAAGAAGCCCCCCAGCAGAAAGGGAATGGATGCCATGACCTGAATATCCATCACACCTCCCCCCTTATCTCCAGATATTTCGCCGCGGTGATGGTTCCGATGAAATTGAGCAGGGCATAGACCATGCTGATATCCACAAACATCTCAACCCTGTGGTAGACAAAGCCCATCAGGAGTAAGATGATCAACGTCTTGGTGCCAATCGCGCAGATGGCTGCAATCCTATTGAGCACGCCCGGGCCAAACACGCCCCGGTAGAGACAGAGCAACACGAGGATAAACAAACCCATTCCGAGATACAGAAAAAAGTTGCTCATCTTCCCTCCATTTCCCCTTCCTCATCCTCCGGAAGAACCCCTCCCGTGGATATATCAAAGAAGATCGAAAACATGACCGCCATTACGGCGATCCCCACGCCGATCTCCACCCCTAAAATACCGAGAGACCTGGCCTGGGCCGGTATGACCTTTAGGATGGCGGAAAGCTCGCCATAGTCCAGGTAATTGCTGCCCAAAATGAGGCACAGCAATCCGATTCCCGAGTATATGAGCAGCCCAAAGGAGCTAAAAAGCCCGGCCTTCATCTCGGACATCCTGGTCTTGGCCTCCTCCAACCCATGGGTGATGAGGTAGAGGATAAAGCTCGCTCCAAGGATCACCCCGCCCTGGAAGCCGCCGCCCGGGCTGTGGTGGCCGTGCATGATCACGTAGAGGGCATAGAGCTGTATAAACGGTATGAGCACCCTGGCCACCGTCCTAATAATGATGTCATCGGTAACCTGTGTCATGGTCTCGTTGCTCGTTGAACTTTTTCAACCGCAGACCCACACTGACTATTGTGGCGACGACCTGTCGCCACAATAACCCTCATGCCCTTCGGGCAAATGTAGAATTATCCCCGCTCGCCGTGCCGGAGAAAAAACAATTGCTCTATTAAGCAATGGATGCATCTTTTGTTCGGCTAGGTCAGCCGAACAAAATATCTTCGTCCGTCTGCGCATGTCTGCGGTTAATACTATCACTTGAGGGCCCCGAATATCCTGGAGACATCCAGTACGTCCTGGATATACACGTGGTCTGCCTCCATGAGCACGTGGGCGATCTTATCCTCCATCTCTCCTGTATTCAGATCGTAGGCAACCTTCTTATCAAGGGCATGGACGAAAAACTCCCCCTCTCGAATATCCACCGTAATGGTCCCCGGGGTAAGGGTAATGGAGTTGGCCATGGCGACCCACGAGATGTCGCTCTCCAATTTCGTCTTGAAGCGTATTATCTGGGGATCTATCGGCATCCTTGGAGACAGCGCCAGATAGGCCACGTGCAGGTTCGCCGAGAAGATCTGGCCTAGAAACCACGGAGCCGATTGAAGGAACCTTCTGGCCCTGATCCTGAAGTCCCCGAGTCTCACGTTGAAAAACAGCAGATCATATGAGAGGTACGCAACGAGAAGGGAACAGATAATGCCGAGAATAAGGTGGAATGAGTCAAAACGGGCTGAGAGCATGATCCAGAAGCCGAAGAGGATGAGGAAGGTAAGAGTGAAGTTCCGCAGCGCTACCCTTGATTGCCGGGCGCCTGAGAGAAAGGCCCTGGTCTCCCGTTTTTCCGCCAGGGATTTCGCCTCGCTGGTGAGCTTCGCGGAGCTGTAGAGTAGCTCGCGGGCCTCCTCCCTGGCCTTCTCGAGAATCTCAAAGGCCTTATCCGCGGTTTGTATCAGGACCGTAACTTCCATGCCTACCCCCCACAGAACCGGAAGCTTGCCGCAGTTGACTTGCCTTAGGCGGACTAATACATGAATCCAAAGTTCTAAGTCAAGGGATAATCAAAACGGGTACGGAGGATTTCTTCACGACCCTGTAACAGCAACTGCCCGAGAAGATCTCCTTCAGGGGCCCCTTTGGCTTGTATCCCATTGCGATCACGGTGGCGTTATAGTCCTTGGAGGCGAGTACGATCTCATCGGCTGTCCTGCCGGCATAGATATGAGACTCGGCATCCATCTCTTCGGCCAGACAGATCTTTCTGACCTCCTCGACCCGTTCCTTGATTTGACGGATTTCCCCGATCGTCGGCTTCTCATGCAACACATACACTATATCGAGTATTCCCACGATCTCCTTAATGCCGATGATATAGAGCCAGGCCCTTCCCGCTGCATCGGACCAGTCGGTGGCAAGGATTACGCTTTCAAATAATCCTCGCCTAGAGGGGCTCGCTTCGTTGCCATTTTCTTGAATAATCAACAGGGGGACCGGGGTATTCCTTATCAAACGCCTTATGGTGCTTCCCCTCATGGATCCCTTTTCGTCCCTATGACTGTGGGCTACGATAAGGGATACATGTTCCCTATCTGCCACCTCAAAAACCCAGGGGATAAGTGGTCCCGAACCATCGACTCCCCTAAGGCCTATCCCGCGATCGGATAATCGATCCGTCAACTCCTTCGGTGGATTTTCAGGGAAGAGGATTATCTCCTTGAGACCGATTTTCCCCATCTCCGCCAGTCCCTCGATGAATTCACAGGTGGGCTCTCTGAGATGTGTTATGTAGAGGAGCTTTTTGATTTCCATGGGCTAGATTATGTATCTCCCGCAGGGACAATCAGGACAGGCAGCTCTGATTTCTCTGCCAGGGAATGCGATATGCTTCCCGACCACTTCTCCCTCCAGGCGGTTGCCTGTCTCGTTCCGAGGACAATCATGGTGGCCCTGTGCTCGGCGGCCCCCCTCTGAATCTGCTCTTCCCTATCGCCAATATAGAGATGAGGCCGGGCATCAAAACTCTCCTGCACGAACGTATCGCAGACCTCATCCAATCTCTTCTTGCTTTCCCTCTCTACTTTATGGGCTTCCATTTTCGATAGCTTCCCGATCTGCTTTTCACTTAAAACATGCATGATCTCAACCCGCTTCACCGCCTGCTTCATTGCGAGTACAAAGTCAAGGACCTTTTCTGATGAAACGGACCAATCGAGTGCGAGAAGGAGCCTCTCAAACGGTTTCTCGCCCACCTTTCCCGACTGTGATTGGTAGTTATATATCAAGACCGGCTTCTGAGTTCTTCTGAGGAGATCCGATGTTTCCGAGCCGAGAAAGATCTCCTCGAATTTGCCCCTCTTCATTCTGGCGGTTACGATGATATCTACCTTCTCAATTTCGGCAACGGAGAGGATCTTCGGTACCACATTACCGATGGCGATATGGGCCCCCACCTCCATGCCTTCCTCGAAAAGCGTCTCCGCCCAATCGATAAACCGGATATCCGCGATCTCTCGCAGCTTTCGCTCCTCCTGTTTGAGATAACCGGTGCCCCTCCTCATTGCCACGCGCTCCCTGGGTATTACATGGAGAAACACCACATGATTCAGGCCCGCCTTTCTGAGCCCCATCAATGACTGGAGCGCATCGAACCACAGCTCCTCAAACTCGGACACGAAAAGCATGGTGGTAATCTTCATGATATTCCCCGCTTCTCCTGGAGCACCTTCAATCCAGGATCTTCTTCAGGATCTCGGCAAGGTCCTCTGCCTCCACGGGCTTCTCAAGGTATGCCTCGGGCTCCGGCACCGTTTCGTCGCCGAATTCGGTGAGGGCTGCCTGGGATCTGAGAAATGTGCGTTTCGATACACCGGAGAGCATAACCACGGGAATATCCTTAAACGAGGGGTCTTTTCTGAGTTCATGGTACATCTTGATGCCGCTCTGTTTCGGCATGAGGATATCCAGTATAATGAGATCCGGCTTCTCCTCCTTTACCTTTTTCGTGCCCTCCTCGCCGTCTTTTGCCATGATCGGTATGTATCCATTTTCCTCGAGCACGGTGGTCACAAACATCCTTATATCAGGGTCATCCTCAACATTGAGAACCTTCTTAGCCATGGTTAAGCCTCCCTTTGTGGTTACAATCGATGAAGCTTATCACCCCTCGTCTTCCATGCCGGATGGTGCGGTTGCCCTTGTGTTGAACAAATGCCGAGACCTCGCTACAAGGTGAAATCTATACGTGCATTGTGTGCGTTACTGACCGCCGTGAGCCTCCTGATAGGGCAAGTGAATGCGAAACGTGGCCCCTCTCCCGGGTGAAGACTCTACCTCGATGCTCCCTCCATTTTCCCTCACTATCTTCTCGGTGACCAATAATCCCAGTCCCGTCCCCTTTTCCCCCTTGGTGCTGAAAAGAGCGGAGAAGAGCTTTTCCCTTGTCTCCTCATCCATACCCATGCCATTATCGACTACTTCAAATCTCATCCGATGATCTTCCTGAAGGGCCGAAGTTAACCTCACCTTCCAGCGTTTCTTGGGTGCGGAATCGAAAATGCAGGCATCAATGGCATTGGAAACCAGGTTTAACAGAGACCTGTGAATGGCCTTTGGGTCGATGTATGCCTCCCCGATTCTCGGATCGAGATCTCTTTCTATCGTAACGCCACTTTCCCGCGCCTTTTGATCCAGGAGGGCACATACGTCTTCGGCTATCTCGTTGGGGTAGCAATTCTCCGGTTCCGGTTCGCGCTCTTTGGAGTAAGCGAGCAGCTCGAGCACAAGATCGGTCGTCCTCGCCAGATTCCTCTCTATCATCGCCCAGCCGCTTTTTATCTTATCTGTATCATTCTTGTCAAGCGCCACATTGAGCACATAGGTGCCGCCCTTAAGCCCATTGAGGATATTCTTGATGTAGTGGGCAAGCCCCGCAATGGTCTGCCCCGTGGCGGCAAGCCTCTCCGATTGAATCAGTTCCTTCTGGAGCCTCTTTATCTCCCTGAGATCCTGGAAGAAGCCGACGCTCCCTACTACCTCATCCTCTCCATAGAGAACGGTCCCTGAAAATCCCGTGGGAACCCCCTCGCCATCCCTGCCGATTATGGTAACCTCCCTCCACTCCGAGAGATCGACATCGCCCCCCTCTAAGGCGGACCTGAATCCCTTGGCGATCTGCTCCGGGTAGAGCCCATCGATGTTCATCTTTCGTACGACCTCAACCCTGGGGTATCCGAATATCCGCTCCGCACCTCTATTATAGATGACGACCTCTCCCCTCTCATCGGTCGCGATAATGGCGTCATTAGAGGAGGTGATGAGCTTGTTCTGGAACTCGGCTCTCCTCTTCACCTCCTCTGTGGCGATTTTGACCATATTTTCCAGGTCTTCTGTGTATGCCCTCAGCCTTAGCCTAATGGATATCCTCTGCTCAGCCCTCCTCAAGGCCACCGAGAGCGCCTCATCCTTTATGGGTTTGTTCAGGAAATCAGAGGCCTCGAGCTTCAGGGCCTCTATGGCTAGATCCATATCCCCATGACCGGTAATCATTATTACCTCGGTGTCCGGGCTTAGCTCCTTTACCTGCTTCAGGACCTCAATCCCATCAATGCCGGGCATCTTTATATCCGTTAAGACTATGGTGGGCGATTCGTCTTTAAAGATCTCGATACCCTCTTCACCTCCTGAAGCGGTAAACACCTCATAGCCGTCGCTTGCAAGGGAGAGGGCCAAGAGCCTTCTGATCCCTTCCTCATCGTCAATTATCAAAAGCCTTGACATCACTGTCCAGATCGTTGCTGGTTACTCGTTTTGTGACTACTCACGTAGTCAGCCTGAAGCTGTTTAGACTGTCCTTCGACTTTGCTCAGGATGGTGAGCGAAGCCGAACCAAAGGTGTAAAGTGATCAGAAGAGCATTGATACAGCATTTTGTTGAAGAAATAGGTGCTTCTCGCAGCAAACATGGCCTCCCAATCGCTGTATCTCCGTTTTTCCCTAACAGTCTTCAGCCTATGGTTCGACAAGCCATTCGACAGGCTCATGGTCGTGAGCAAAGTCGAACGACTCACCATCCTGAGCATGGTCGAAGGACAACCTATCTACCTGAGCAGTTAGCTCGTTTTTATTCCACCGCGGGAAATCTCAGTGTAAAGGTGGTGCCCACATCCACCTCGCTCTCAATCTCTATGGTTCCACCATAGTCACTGATAATTCGGTAGCTTATGCTCATCCCGAGTCCGGTTCCCTGGCCAACCTCTCTGGTGGTAAAAAAGGGCTCAAATATCCTATCGATTATATCCCTTGGAATACCCTTACCCGAATCGGATACCGTTATCACCGCATGCCCATCGGCATTGAATGATTTGATCCTGAGCAATCGCCTCCACTTCTTGTTTCCCCACCTGAGCCCTTTATCATCCATCGCGTACATGGCATTGGTGATCAGATTGATAAAGACCTGCTCCAGTCGGTTGTGATCGGCCATAATGTGGAGGCCCTTTGACTCCAGCTCCAGCTCAACCTCTATCTGGTGCACCCTCAATTGCTGCCCCATAACCTTGAACACATCCTTTATGGGGTCGTTTATGTTTATCCTCGTCCTGGTCAGGTCTGACTGCCTGGCGAAGTCCCTCATGTGCTTGATTACCTTTGAGGCCCTGTCCACATGGCTCCCTATCTCCTCGGCCACTGATCTCAGGTCCTCCTTTGAGATCTCCTCTCCCTTATTGAGCTTCTTCAAGAAGAAATCACTGGCAACCTGAATCACGTTTAAGGGCTGGGTTAATTCATGTGCCATACCCGAGGCCAGGGTTCCGAGTGTTGCCAGCTTGCTTGCCTGAATCAACTGTGCCTCCTTCTCCACGTTTTCGGAAATATCGGTGGTGGTCGCTATGATACAATCGGCACCCATATGTATGGCGTGACATGCCACGATGTTTACATAAAAAGGCTCTCCTTTTCCCCTCCGGTGCTTCCTCCTGGGATAAAAGACGCATTGATGGGCGGTGAGCTTCTTGAGGGCCGCCTCGAGGTCTTTTTCTTTCTCGCATAAGAGATCCAGGAAGTTGATCTTCAACAATTCCTCCTTTGACTGCCGGTAGGATTCGAGGGCCGTTGCGTTGACATCGATAAGATCGAAGTTCTTTTGATCCATGATAAAAATGGAGTTCGGAGCGTTATCGAAGAGGGTCTTGTATTTCTCCTCGGACTTGCGCAACTCCTCGTTGAGCTTCCTGAGCTCTGCCGTCCTTTCCTCAACCCGGGTCTCCAGTTCGTCGTGTGCTCTCTGGAGTGCCTCCTGTGCTTCCCTGCGCTCCGTGGTGTCCCAGAGGGTCTCGATTGAGCCCACCGTCTCCCCATTCGCATCCCTGATGGGTGCAGCGGTAAAGAAAAGCCATTTGCCTCCCTCGCCTATGTGGGGGAAGAACTCTTCTGCCTCATAGGCGCCCTCGATGAGGGCCGACTTGCTCCAGCTGTGACCATAGTACCTCTCTATCTCCTTTTCCTCCATCTCATCTACGATCACATCGGCCATAATGGGCCTCTGCTTCCGCCTGAAGGGGAGCCACTGCTTATTCGTGCCCACTATCTCCTCGGCCTTATAGCCCGTGAGCCTTTCGATGGCCCTGTTCCAATGGGTAACAATGTGCTCTTTATTGATCACAAAGGTTGGTGTGGTATTTCCCTGGATTATCTGCGACAGGGCTCGCTCCCTCTCAACGAGCTCCCTCTCCACGCTCTGGAGATGCCTTGTCCTCTCATCCACGATCTTCTCGAGTTGCTTGGAGAAGAGGTCAAACTCCTTCTTGATTCTCTCCGGCTCGGCGCTATGCCCATCAAGGTCTCTCGTAATCCTTGCTCGTTCGTCTTCAATCTGGAGATAATCCCAGACGGACATGGCCTCAAAATGGTCTATGAGGGGCAGCTTTGCTGGTTTGCTCGCCTTGAGCTCCTCGAGAACCTCGCCGTCCCCTGTCAGCTCGATAATCACGTCGAGCCCTTCTATTTTATAGAGCTCCCGGTATTCCGTGGTGGTGTAGATGCCCTTTTGCCTGGCATATACGAAGCCCTCAGCCTCCTCATTGATATCGGCGACACCGACTATCCTCATTCCCTTTCCGCTGAAGTTCTCGCCCAGGACAATCTCAAGGATGGCCTTGCAAACCCTGCCTCCACCGACAATCGCAATGTTCGAATAGGTTAAGATTTCCCTCATCATGCCCCTCTGTTGAATCAGAAATACAGGATCTGATCCGCCTCTAACATGAGCTTGCAGGCATCATACAGGGTAATAGGATCAATAAAATCCTCTATATTCGATGTATCCCTGATTTCCTCTGCAAATCCACAAAGGACGTGATAGGTGCCGCATGACACAATGGAGATCTCCATCTTCTCCTTTTCAAATCGTGCCAGCTGCTCGAGATGATCGGGGAGTTTTTCCGCCTTCAGCCCCTCAAACTGAGATGCGGTCAACTCCTTCATCTCAGGCGTCATGGTAAATGTTGCCAGCCTCCCCTTCTTGGTCATCTCGACACCCTGAGGGCCATACATAATGGTTACCTTCTTTGCCTTGTAATACCTCCGCGCAACCCAGGCAACGGTAAAGGCCTCATAATGATTGTACCGCTTCTCCGGCCCTGAATTTATGATGATAAGGATATCGTTTGCCACCGCCATTATGCACCCCCACTTTTTCTAACCCAATAATGTCCGTGGTTCTTTAATTAACGGCAGAAACGTTATAATTGAACGTCTCGGAAATTTTACAGCTAATTGGGCCAAAGCCCCTGAGTTCATTTCCGGGTGATTGGTGAGTAAAAATAGCACTATGCGGATTGTACTTTCTCTGAAGTGGTTGGTTGCTCGATCGCACCTAATGGGAAAATAATAGCAATTACTGGATGTTACCTATTAACCCCCGATATATTTTCTGAGAAAGTATAGTACCCTCCCGTTTCCCTGTCAAGCACAGGGCCTGGAAGTTAGCGTATCATAATTTGTGTCAGAGAAGAAAAAGGGGTACCACCTAAGAAAA
>CAZJXD010000077.1:0-8581 GCA_964549945.1 uncultured Desulfobacteraceae bacterium
AAAAGCCTTGAAGTCAGACTCAGTTAAAAGGCTATCTACGCGAAAAGCCGGGAAGAAAGAGAGCTGGTAGCCGGAAGGAGTCGGGATGAAACCAATTCCGTTTTCGCCCTGATGACTCCTGAGATCTCCACTCGAAACCTGAAGATATCATCCGCCTCAAAACCTGTTGGAAATTGGAGAGAAAAATGGGAATGATCATGAACTTATGCGCTTCTATGTAATAGGTTGGTTCGGCACGCTTTGCCGGAGCAATGGTCTTTATACCGTTGATCAAGATCAGTGGTAGACCCAATGTATAATTGGCCGGATTTGAGGCGAAGTATATAGAACCAGGCGGGCATAGGCTTTACTTTAATGTAATATTGGCCCTTCGACAGGCTCAGGGCCATTTCGACTCAAATCACTCTTCGGTCGGAGACCTTGAGCGAAAAAAGGGCACGCTTCGTGCCCTTTTTGAGTCGAAATGGCTCCCCGGGACGGACTCGAACCGCCGACCAAGTGGTTAACAGCCACCCGCTCTACCGACTGAGCTACCGGGGAATATAACTTCCTTTTTCAAAGAGCAACTGGCTAATTTCGACTTTGTCAGAAACTCTGCCGATTGAGCTTCTGCGAAATGCCGCCGAAGGCGAGACTGAGCTACCGGGGATTCTTTATGAATACATTAAGCGGAAAGCTCTATCGATGTCAATCAAATTGTCGGATGAAATGACGATTAAAAATCGCTCCTTGACAAGGGCTGCACTTACCTTTAGTTTAGCGGTGAACATGCTCGGGATCAGGGGAAGGTCATGAAACAGATTATTCTAGGCACCGCCGGCCATATCGACCATGGCAAGACCGCCCTCGTTAAGGCGCTCACGGGCATCGACACGGACAGGCTCAAGGAAGAAAAGCGCAGGGGCATCACGATTGAGCTGGGATTCGCCCACCTCACGTTGCCGAGCGGAATCACCCTTGGAATCGTTGATGTGCCCGGCCACGAACGGTTTGTTAAAAACATGGTGGCCGGCGCAACCGGCATCGACCTCGTTGCCCTCATTATTGCAGCCGATGAAGGAGTGATGCCCCAGACAAGAGAACACCTGGAGATCTGCAATCTTCTCAACATCAAGTATGGCCTTGTAATTATAACAAAAATAGACCTGGTGGACAACGATTGGCTCAGCCTCGTAAGGGATGATATATCCACCTTCCTCGAGGGCACCTTTTTGGAGGGCTCCCCTGTAGCGGAGGTTTCCTCGGCAACAGGAGAAGGCATTGAGGAACTGGTAAAAACCCTCGATGAGCTCACCCAGAAAGTGCCCGAAAGATCGATCGGCACCCTTTTCAGGCTTCCGATAGACAGGGTATTCACCATGAAGGGGTTTGGCACCGTTGTCACGGGAACCACCATATCAGGCCATATAGAGGTGGGCAGCGAGGTCACCATCTATCCAAGTGGCATAGGGAGCAAGGTCCGGGGAATCCAGGTTCACAATCAAGAAGTGCCATCCGTAAGAGCGGGAAGTCGAACGGCCATAAACCTCCAAGGGGTAGAGAAAGAGTTCATCGCCAGAGGAGATGTGGTTGCCGAGAAGGACTCTCTAAAACCCACCTATATGGTCGATGCCGTGTTGGAGTATCTCGAGGGCAGCCCTAAAAAGCTTCAAAATAGGAAAAGGGTCAGGTTTCACTGCGGGAGCTCGGAGATAATCGCCACAGCTATTCTCCTCGACAGAGATGAGCTTATCCCCGGGGAAAGATGTTTTGCCCAATTCCGCCTGGAGAAACCCACCGTGGTGCTCTCAAGGGATCGATTCGTCATACGGACCTACTCGCCCATAAGGACTATCGGCGGCGGCCTTATCCTGAATCCCCTTCCGGGGAAGAAGAAGAGATTTTCAAGAGATGTTCTCCGGGAGCTGGATGTGTTAAAGGGCGGATCCGATATTAAAATCGTCGAACAGCATATCAAGAATAGCCAGATGCAGGGCCTCAGCCTAAAGGAGCTCTCATTTCTCGCCAATATAAGCAGAGATGATCTCGAGGGCATTATCAGCACGTTAGCTTCGGGCAAGGACATTGTTGAATACGATCAAGACAAAGGGGTATTCATACACGCCGACTTCTACGCAAAGGCAAAGGAGGAGATGCTCACAATCCTCGCGGATTACCACAAGCGCTTCCCTTTGAAAGAGGGGCTGGCAAAGGAGGAATTGCGATCAAGGATGGCCGGCAATGTAAGGGAAAAGCTCTTCAACAAGCTGCTCGAAGACCTGATTAAGGCGAGTGCCATTGTCCGGGAAAGGGATACCATACGGGCGGCAGCTCATAGGGTTACGCTCCATAAAGAACAGGAAGAGGCGCGAGCCAAGATCGAAAAGATCTACCTCGAAGCGGGGCTCGAACCTCCCTATTTCAAGGATCTGGATAAAGCGATAGTGCAGGGGAGCGGCAGGGATGTGCTTGAAACCATGGTGAAGGGTAGCACCCTGATCAAGGTAAAGGAAGACCTTTACTTCCACAAGAAGCCTATGGAGGATCTCAAGAGCAGGCTCGTTGAGTATATCAGGCGCAAGGGGGAGATCACCACCCCTGAACTAAAGAACCTCACCGGGGTATCGCGCAAGTATACCATTCCGCTTATAGAATATTTCGATAAAATCCAGATCACCGTACGGATTGGCGACAAACGAATCCTCAGGAAAAGTCGATAAATGGAGGGTAAGTCGAGATGGATTTCGGTTCCTTTATAGAGGGCCCTTTATTGCGGATTGTCTTCTCAATTATGATTATCGGGGTTTTTACGAGGTGTGTGTTCTTCTTCGTTGAAATCATACGAAACAGCAGGGATAGGGAGTTCGCCTTAGGCTACAATCTCGCCACCTTAGGGCGATTTCTTGCGCCCTTTCATATGGCTGCTCTAAAAAGGCCATTGTACGCGGTGCTCCGCTATATCTTCCACGTATGCATGATTGTGGTGCCAATCTGGCTGTCTGGACATATTATACTATGGTCTTTATCCCGATTTGAGTGGGAATGGGCTTCACTGCCGGATGCGTGGGCAGACTGGATGACCATTATCCTGCTAGGCCTTGCTGCCTATTTCTTTGTCAGGAGAATTGTTATCAAAGATATTCGCCTTACCTCTTCCCTGTCGGACTACGCGCTGATCATCCTCACAGCACTGCCCTTTATGACCGGATACTCCTTGACCCACGGCTCCCTTGACGCCGTTCCCTTCCTCGGGGATAACATGCGGGGCATCCACGTGCTGAGCGGTGAGGCGATGATGCTCGTGGTGGTCTTTCTCTTCTGCAGAACCAGGCTTAATGCAATACGGTGCACCGGTTGTGCCGCGTGTGAGATAAGTTGCCCTACGGGAACTCTCGAGTCAAACGATGAGGGAAAACTACGAACCTTTCTCTACTCACACTACCAGTGTATTTGTTGCGGGTCATGCATCAGCGTGTGCCCAGAAGACGCTGCGGAATTGAGGCATGAGATGAGCCTGAGCAGGTTCTTCCAAGTCGCGGCCAAGCACGAGATACGCTCGGTCGAGCTCAAGGAATGCGAACGATGCGGCGCTTTTTTTGCCCCTGAGCCTCAGGTAGATAAAGTGGGCCAGACGATTACCGCCGAGTATCTTCGGTTCTGTCCCACTTGCAGGAAGACCAATCTCAGGGATGTCTACTATAAGCTCGCTCCACTGCCATCAAAGGCCAAAATCATAGGGCAACCGGGATTATCCAGTCGGCAAGCAGAAGACGGTCATCAATAATAGTTGCCTGAGCCGGATGTGTGATCGCGCAGGTCAACGGTGATGAGTGGACTTGATTCCCTTCACCTGAGATCGCGCGAGATGGCATTGGCTGCGGCGAGGGCCTTTTCCACCACATGTGGCATCTTTTCATTCGTGAGGGACGATGAGAAACCAACCACCCAAATGGCGGCCAAGATTGGGGCCTCGGTCTTAATAAGGGCAGCCACAGCCCGCACCCCTTGCAAATATTCCTCATTATCTACGGCAAAACCCCTTTTCCTGACCTCCTTTATATCATTAAGGTATTCTTCTAAATCAGTTACGGAATTCTGGGTATATTTGGGCAGGCCACTCGTCTTGAGATACCTGAGGGCATTTCTCTCCTCCATATATGCCAAGAATAACTTGCCCGTGGCACCGGCAGAGAGAGGTATCTTGGTTCCGCTCGGAGACGTAATCTTGAGATCCTTGTTGCTCTCCACCACATCCAATATAAGGATATAATCGTCCTTTCGTATACCCAAAAAGATGGTCTCCCCCGTCTCCTCCCTAAGCACTTCGATATGTCTTCTCGCCACTTCCCTGAGCGGTATCCTCGAGAGCCCCTTTCTTCCAAGCTCCACTATGGTGTACCCAAGGCTGTATCTCTTGGTGATGGAATTTCTGATAATGGCGCCCATCTCCTCCAGTGCAGCAGTAATGCCATGGACGGTTCCTTTACTTATACCCATGCGCTTCGCCAGTTCGCTGATCCCCAACCCCTGCTCAGCCTCTGAGATAAGGGATAATATTTGAAATGCTTTTCTAACTGATGGGGCTTGATATTTCATCTTAGTTGTTCATTATAGTGAACATTTTTTAACCACATTATACATTTCATAAACATTTGTCAACATATATTTATGCTCATAAAGACATAATCTCTCAATAATATCATGCAGTAAGGGAATTTTTATCCTTGACAAGATAGTAATGTATGGTATGATAATTAGGCATTTATGTTCATGATAATGAACAAATTGTCGAATGCATTCCGGGAAATGGAAAAGACAATGAAGTGGTTTCACAGCTCACCTCCCGGATGCTCGGCATTTCTGAAAAAAGGGAAAGGAGGATATTATGGCAACAGAAAAAGAGAAGTTGTCAACCGCCGAAAGCCTGCGTCAGACCAGGACCTATGGCAAATTCAGGTGTCATAATCCCAGCTGTATGGGGCGACTTCAGCCCACCGCAGGCCAAAAGCAAGTCAAGTGTCCGGTCTGTGGGATGGAATTCCGCGTGCACTGGATTCGTCCTGATTTCCCCCGGATACGAGGTCCGGTATGGGACGTAAATCGAAAGATCGCTCAAGAGGCGGCAGCTAAGAAGGAGGTAAAGTAAGATGCCATTAGATAGAAAGATAGCGTATATTGATCTTTCCACGGGGAAGATTGAAACAAGGTCCATCCCCCTTGAGGTGCGAAAGAAATTCCTAGGCGGCAGAGGCCTGGATGCGTATTTGCTCTATAACCACACAGACAAGGGCGTTGATCCGCTAGGCCCGAAAAACACGCTCTTGATCAGCGGGGGCATCCTGACCGCAACCTGTGCTTCAGCCACAGCCAGGACCCATGTGATGGCCAAATCACCCCTCACCGAACTGCTGGGAAGTGCTAATATGGGCGGATTCTTTTCCCCTGAGCTCGCCTGGGCTGGCTTTCATCATCTCGTGATAAAGGGAAAGGCCAAAAACCCGGTCTATATCTGGATTCACAATGGCGATATAGAGATACGGGATGCCAGTCACCTGTGGGGGAAGTCCGTTACCGAAACACAGTGGGCTATCAGGCAGGAACTCAACGATGAGGATGTGAAGTGTGCCGTGTGTGGCCCGGCTGGAGAGAACTTGGTGAGATATGCCAATGTAATGACAGGCATAAAAAACTCAGCTGGCAGATCGGGAATGGGCGCGGTTATGGGGTCAAAAAACCTCAAGGCGGTAGCTGCCCGGGGAACAATGGATATAAAGATAGCCCATCCCATGGAGGCCTTGGAGTTCAATAAGCGGTTCATTGATCAGATCGTGAGCGCCAAGGTGAATCAAACCCAGGGAACCCTGGGAACGCCCTTTATCTGGGGAGCGACTAATTCCTGGGGCGGCATACGGTGCAGGAATTTTCAGTACAATCAGTGTGAGTACGCAGACGATATCGAGCCAGAGCGGATCGATGAAATCGCAGAGGAAACCGTGGGCCCCTATCATATGACCGGTTGCTTTGGCTGCCAGGTTCACTGCCGTGCCCAGTACAGGATTCCGTCCGGCCCCTATGCAGGAAGATACGATGAAGGCCCGGAATATACCTCTCAGGGGGCCTTTGGGGGAGAACCCGACATCAAGGATGCCATCAACCTCCTCACCGCTAACCACCTCGTGGATCAGTGGGGTGTTGATAACCTGGAGATAGGCAGCATTATCTCCTGGGCCATGGAGCTCTATGAGTTGGGGATCCTCACCAGCAAGGATACCGATGGCCTGGATTTGAGGTTTGGAAACGGTGAGGCACTGCTCGAGATGATGCGCCGGATCTGCTTTAGGGAAGGGTGGCTCGGTGATACCTTGGCCGAGGGAGGCATACGGGCATCCGAGAAAATAGGCAAGAATTCTTTTGACTATCTCATTCAGGTCAAGGGCATGAATAATCTGCACTCCGACGAGAGGGCAACCCCTGCCCTAGCGCTCAATATCGCCACTGCCTCCAGGGGGTCAGATCACCTGAGGAGCCGGCCTGCCATCGACCTCTACCATTTGCCGGAAGAGGTTCTGAGAAGGATATACAGCAGCCCCGTTCCCTATGACGGGCCATTGAGCTCGGAACATACCTCTTATGAGGGCAAGCCGTGGCAGGTCTTCTGGCAAGAGAACTGCTATATGGGGGTAGACTGTCTTGGCATCTGCAAGTACCACACTACATTCCTTGGGGCAACCCTTCCCAATTTCGAGGACTGGGCTAAAGTGCTTTATTACAATACGGGACTGGAGTTAACTCCCAAGGAAATCTGGGATGTAGCGGAGAGGTGCAATAATTTAGAGAGGCTTTTCAACCTGAGAGAAGGATTGACCAGAAATGACCTGAAGAAAGGCGACATGCTCAATCACCGCTATTTCGATGAGCCGTGCTTGCGCGGCGCACCAGACGTAATCGGCGCCAAGATAGATAGGGAGAAGTTCAATAAGATGATCGACGAATTCTATGCGCACCATGGCTGGGACGAAAATGGCGTGCCTACACCGGAGACGTTGAAGAGGCTTGGCCTGGCAAAAGAGCCGTCCCGTCTGGTCTAATATATGTGAGAGGAGGAAACCAATGGGTAAAGTCCTGATGATAAATTACGAAAAGTGCACCGGATGCCGTCTGTGTGAGCTTGTGTGTTGCGTGGTTCACCAAGGCGTTTCAAATCCATCCCGCAGCCGAATCAAGGTGGTGAAATGGGAGGCCGAAGGCCTCTATATTCCCATGTCATGCCAGCAGTGCCAGGATGCGCCGTGTATGAATGTCTGCCCGGTAAAGGCGATCTCACGCGATCAGGCCTTGGACTTCGTGAAGGTTGACTACGACATATGTATCGGATGCCGCGCGTGTGTATCGGCCTGTCCCTTCGGCGCCATGAGCTTTGATGTGGTGGACAGACAGGTGATCAAATGCGATCTCTGCGACGGGGACCCACAGTGCGTGCGGTTCTGTGAGGTAAAGGCCCTGGAGTATGTTGACGCCGATAGTGTAAGCGTGCTCAAGAAGAGAGATGCGGCCCACAGGTTATCGGTGGCGGAGAAGGAGGCCGCGGTGTTGCTTCAGCAGATGTAATCTAACGTTGCGAGTTACGCGTTGCGTTGTTTTATATGCGTAACCCGCAACGCGTAACCTTCATTCACCCCCCAACCGAGCACATCTTTCTATGTACATGGTGGTGATTCTCGCCCTTTAGCCGATGGCACTGTGGTTTTAACTTGACTGCCTCCAGAAACACCTCAATCAAGTCCTCATCCAGGCAGCCTTTCCTTAAGGGGCTTTTAAGGTCTACCTCGCCGTCTGAGAGAAGACAAGGGAGAAGCTTTCCATCGGCCGTCAGCCTGATCCTGTTACACGTGTGACAAAAGGAATGACTGATGGCGCTTATGAAGCCTATCTCCCCTTTGCCGCCCTCAAATCGAAACCTCGCTGCTGGTCCATCGTTCTTTCCCGGCGAGACTGATACCAGAGGGCCAATTCGGTCTACGAGGAGCTTCTCTATCTCAGCGTTGGAAATGAATGCCGAGGTATTCGACTGGAGGCCAACTGGCATACACTCGATGAACCTGATATGAAAGGGCTGCTCAATGGCGAGGCGTCCAAAGTCCAGGACTTCGTTATCGTTTATGCCCCTCATGGTAACGATATTGAGCTTAATGGGAGAGAAGCCCAATTCCCTGGCATTCTCTATCCCTCGCCATACCCGGCTGAAGTAATCAAACCGGGTGATGTACTTGAAGTTCAGCCTCTTGAGGCTGTCGAGGCTCACATTGATCCTTGTAATACCCGCGGACTTCAGCATCCCCAGGTTTTCCTGTAAAAGGACGCCGTTCGTGGTTAACGAGACATCCTCCAGCCCATCGAGGGACGTGAGCATTGGTATGAATTCACCAACCCCCTTCCTGACGAGTGGCTCTCCCCCGGTGAGCCTTATCTTTGTTATCCCCATCTTTATGGCAATTCGCGCGATCCTCAGAATCTCCTCATACCTGAGGATGTCCTTGTGTCTCAGCTTTCGCTCACCTTCGGGCGGCATACAGTAGATACAGCGCAGGTTGCACCTGTCCGT
>CAZJXD010000077.1:8681-23534 GCA_964549945.1 uncultured Desulfobacteraceae bacterium
TGTCCCCTCTTTCTTAATTTTAGTCACTTTACTCATGCCCGCAACCCTATCTCTTTAAAAGCGGGCACTTCAAAGTTCAGTCGCTTACATCAAGCTCTATTTCAATCCTTCCCTTCTTGAATCCTCTCAAAGAAGACGCCATCGCGAGAATGATATTTTTCATCAGTTGAGAGGTGAAGGGATTTAAGGGAACCATATTGCCATCGATCCTTATGGAAATAGGTGGATTAAGGGATACACACGTATCGATGGTCTTCTCCCCCCTCACAATTTCCTTGGCGAGCTCATAACAACTCTCATATCCACAGTGCCCGCAATTGAGGCGAGGCAGTTTGAACGCCTTTTCCGCTATGAGAGAGGCCATCCGTGCTATGTGCTCATGGTTTGTGATGCGAAAATCGGAAATGCCCTCATCGAAGCTCGCGGTACAGAGCTCCAGCCCGTCGAACAACTCCTTTTCCTCTCCCTTATTCCGCAGGCACACGACCTTCGGAAATGATTTCTCCTCCTTAAATCCCTCGACCAGCACAATGTCGCCGTCGAAAAACGCGAGTATCTCCTCTATCCTTTTTTCCCCCTTGAGGATAATCTCCGACTCTTCCGAGGACACGGCGGAAGCAAAGGGAACATATATCCTGAATTTCGATGTGTCATTGTCGGGGAAGTCAATTGTGCTCGACACATGTTTCAAAACCCCAACCCTGCATCCCATCGCCGATAGCTCCTGAGATAACCTTATAATCAGCGTGGTTTTTCCGCTTTTCTTGTATCCAACTATGCCAACCGCTCTCACGTTATAGTCCCCTTATCAATCAATGAAAATCCTTTTAAATATCTCCTCGTCGGCCTTTCGGCAGTCCATCTTGAGCTGCTCATAGCTCCTCAGCAGTTCCTTGCCCTCCTCGCTCAAGCGTGATCCATGCCTCCTTTCTGTGAGCACTATTCTCTTGTTAAAGTGCTCCTCGCTGGCCTTTATCTTTCCCCACACCCCCCGGTAGGACATACGCATCAGCTTCGCCGTCTGGTTTATCGAGCCGGTTTCCTCGATCAACTCGAAGATCCTCTGCCGGCCCTCGCCCATGATAATGTTTCCATCGTGGTCTTCAAGCCATTGTCGAGACTTCAACCTTATCTTAGGCATGGCTGCCTCCCAAAATTCACATCACCTTCCATACATTCCCGCTGTTCTCCGGGTTATACCCCCCCAATCCCTTGATCCGCTCCTTAAACTCCTCTGATCGTATGACCTCCAGGAGAAGTCCTATCTTGGGATCATCAACAAATGATGAGGGAATCACGAGATCGTATTGCTCCCTGAGCAGGGGGATAAAATCCAGATCCAGTGCCCGCGCCGCTGCCAGAATCCCCAACCCGGCATCCGCCAGCCCGCTCAGTACGGCAACCGCGACATTCATGTGGGTGTACTCCTCGTTCTCGTACCCGGTGATCCGCGTGGTGTCAATCCCAAGCTCATTCAATTTGTAGTCAAGCAGTATCCTGGTGCCGGAGCCAAGCTGTCGATTTATAAAGACCACGTCCTCCCTTGCGAGATCTTCAATGCCCTTAATCCCCTTGGGGTTTTGCCTTTGGATAATCAGCCCCTGCTCTCGCATGACCAAGTTAAACACATGGACCGGTACCCCTTGAAGATATCTTTGGATGTAGGAGACATTGTACGTACCGGTTTCGGTGTCGAGGAGGTGGGAACCGGCCACATGGGCCGTTCCCTTCTTCAGCGCCATCAGCCCTCCGAGACTCCCCACATTTCCCGATGCAATCCTTATGTTGCTCCCGGTTTTCCTCAGCTCATCGGAGAGGATATCCAGCGCAATATCATGGCTTCCGATTATCATCACGGTGCTGGCGAGCTCCTCCGGTTCTACCAACAACGTGGCGTCTACCTCCTCACCCGCGGCAATGCCCTCGCTAAGGGATGAGGTTTTAACAATCCCCTCTGCCCTGCTCAGGCTCGTAAGCAATCCGGCCCCCCTCGGCAGAGGTATGGCCACCAAGTGCTCCCCAACGCTCCCGATATTCACGCGAATGAATTCCTCTAGCCCCAGCTTCGAAGGCATATCCCTCCCGGCGACCACCTTCACGGAGTGCTCTTTCGGTGCGATCGAGCCTTGCAGCCTGAGGAGATATGGTTTGGCAAACTCATGAAAGGCTATGTAGGCTGAAACCGGATATCCCGGAATACCAACGATGGGTTTCCCCTTCACCCTGCCGAGGATCGTGGGCTTTCCCGGCATAATGGTGACCCCGTGCACGAGGAGCTCTCCCATTTCCTCAACTACCTGGGCGGTGAAGTCCCTTTTCCCCGCGGATGAGCCCGCAATGATGAGAACCAGGTCGGCGTCTGAACTCGTTGCGTGCAGAAGAGAAGCCCTGATATCCTCGCTCTTATCCTCAACGATATCCTCTACCATGGGCTCGGCGCCACATTCCCTGATGAGAGATGCAATCACGAGGGAGTTAGATTCAATAATCTCACCCCGCTTTAGATCGGAGGGCTGTGAAAGGGAGCTGAAATGCACGAGCTCGCTGCCCGTTGGGATCACGCACACCCGAGGCCTCATTCTGACCTTGAGGCGAAAAATGCCGCCTTCGATGAGGGTCCCGAGGTCCAATGCCCGTATCCTGTGATTCTGAGGAAAAAGAAGCTCCGTTGCCACGAAGTCCTCACCCACCTTTCTGACATTCTGCCAGGGAAATGCAGCCGAGAGGATCTCGATGGTTTCCTCATCCACCTGGTGAAGCTTTTCCACCATAATAACCGCATTCTTTCCCTCCGGCATTACCTGGCCGGTATTCACCCAAATGGCATCCTGCCCCGCCTTCAATCGCTTGGGACTTCTGTCCGTGGCCCCGTAGGTATCCTGGGCCAAAACTGCTATTCCATCCATGGCCGAGGCGGGGTAGAGTGGTGATGAGATCCTCGCGAAGATGGGCTCCCCTGTGATCCTGCCCGGTGACTCGTTCACGGGAATCTCCTCTGTCTCGAGAATAGGGCCTGGATTAAAGGCGTTGAGAAAGAGCTCGAGCGCCTCTCTCGGCTCCTTCATCTTGAGATATATCCTTTGCCGTTCCATGCTATGAAAACACCTTCACCTGAACCTTATCTCCCCTGTAAAGCCCCTCGGTGTTCATATCAATTCTGACCAGGCCATCCGCCTCGATCATAGTGGATATCAGCCCGCTTTTCCCGAATATCGGCGTGGCACGCACCCGGCCTTCTCCTTGGGAAAGCTTTACCCTGATATAATCCTCCCTCCCGGTTACCGACTCCACATTCCTGTCGAGCTCCGCCTCAATATAATGACCCATGCCTTCAGCGGGGCTCAAGAGGCCCGATAGTTTGCGGAAGAGAAAGATGAGAAACACATCGAAGATGATCATGGCAGACACGGGGTGTCCCGGCAAGCCCCACAGCGTTTTATTTCCCTTTCGTGCAATAATTGTCGGTTTTCCCGGGCTGATCGATACTCCATGGGCGACGAGCTCAACCCCCTCGAAGGAGAGAAAGGCATCCAACGTCAAATCCTTCGTGCCAACCGAGCTCCCCCCGGAAAGCAATACCACATCCGACTGGGATAACCCCACCTCTATGAGCGATCTGAGATCCTGGAACCTGTCGCCCACAATCCCCAGATAGAGAGGTTCTGCCCCTGATTTCACGCAGAGCCCGTGGAGGGTGTAGCTATTTATGTCCCGTAACTGTCCCACTCCCGGCTTCTGACTGATATCCACTATTTCCTCTCCAGTGGATATGATGGCCGCCCTTGGCCTCACCATAACCTCCACCTGGCTTACCCCCAGGCCGGCCAAGATGCCGAGATCCTGCGGCCGCAAGGCGGTTCCTCTCTTCAGAATCACCTGGCCCCTCTTCACATCATCGTCGGGCCGAATCACGTTCTCCAATGGAGAAACAGGCCTGGTGACCTCCACTACCCCCTCCTCCAGCTTTTGGGAGTACTCCACCATGACCACCGCATCGGCCCCCTCCGGGAGCATCCCCCCTGTTGGAATCAGGGCGCACTCGCCTCTCTTGAGGCCAAATTGGGGGATCCCGCCCATCCCCACCTCGCCAGCTAGGGTAAGCAGGGCTGGCAAGCTCTCGCTCGCACCGTAGGCATCCCTGGCAGCCAGCGCGTATCCGTCTACGGTGGATCTGGGAAAGCCGGGGAGATCTTCACCGGATTCAATATCCCTGGCGAGAACCCTGCCGAGGGAACTTCTGATGGGGCTGGATTCGGTCCCCAGCGGCTTGATATCCCCTAGGGATTCGAAGACCTCCTGTGCCGTCTTGACCTTGAAAAACGTATGCATAGCTGAAATATGTCATGAATGACATGAACTATCAACTATTATTTTACCTCTTGCGCGGGCCGTCTTTGGGAAAGACTTTTGATAAGGGGCTTATTGAGATTGCTTTCCTTGGGCCAGCCTTTGCTTGCATTTAGCGATATAGGCGAGCGCCTTCTCATGGGGGCCGTGATTAGGGTAGTGCGCGACAAGATACTCAAAGCGCTTTAGCGCCGCCTCATAGTGCCCGTGCCTGAAATAGAAATGACCTACATAAAACTCATGCTCAGCGAGGCTGGCAAGGCACCTCTCGATGTGCTCCTCGGCTTGCAGGGAATATTGATCATTCGGGAACGCCCTCCTCAATCTCTCAAACTCATCGAGGGCCTTCCTTGCATAGGTTTGGTCTCGGTCAATGGTCTTCATCCTGAGGAAATAACACATCCCAAGCTGATAGATGACATAGGGGATGGATTTGTTCCTGGGGTGGAGGCTCTCAAATTCCTTATACGCCTCAATGGCCTCCTCGAAGTCCTTCTTCTTTAAAAGGGAATCGGCCAGTTTTAATTCCGCATGAATAGCCAAGTTGCTGTAAGGATATCGATCCTTTAGCTCTCTGAAGCGCTCTGCTGCATCTTCATAGAAGCCGTCCGCGAACTTCGACATCCCCTCACTCATGAGCTCTTCTGGAGACTTCTCCGGTTTCTTTCCCTTTCCAAATAAAGAGCACCCGCCGCAGAAAGAGATCACAAGCAGTGCAATGATCGCCCCCTTGAGTATATGAGCAGTACTTCCCTTTATCTGAAGGAAATACCCCATTTTACTCCATTAGCTTGAGCATGACCTTCTCGATATTTGCCTTACCCACTGCACCCACAATGGTATCCGCCAGCTTGCCATCCTTAAAGAACAGTACAGTCGGGATTGCCCTCACTCCGTATTGATTTGGGATATTGGGATTTTCATCCACGTTCATCTTTGCAACCTTAAACTTGCCGTCGTATTTCTGGGCAAGCTCCTCTATCCACGGACCGATCGTTCGGCACGGTCCGCACCACGGGGCCCAGAGATCGACCATACTCGGTAGTTCAGTCTTGACGATTTCATCCTCGAAATTACCATCGTTTACCTGCATAAGTTCACTCACCTTTCTTCCTCCTTTGCTATGGGATGTCGCTAGAAAAGCTAATATGCGTGCTACGCTTTGTCAACCCAGAAGATTTTATCATGGGATTCGCCTCAATGAAAAGGGCGTGATATACAGGAGATGATTTAATTTGACTAATGAAATCCTATGAAAGACAATGAAAAATGTTAGTATATTGGCGTCAGTTTTCATGATCACATCCATTATTTTGCTATGTCTATTTTTTCGGCAAACGGAGGACGGCCAATGGTTTACTGTCTACCGATTTAGGGGATAACGCTGATGAAGCAGAAGACGATATTCGCCTGCCAGAACTGCGGGTACAAGGCCCCGAAATGGCTGGGCAGATGTCCCGATTGCGGCATATGGAACTCCTTGGTTGAAGAGGTCCTTGAAACCAGTGACAAGGCAAGATCAATGGAGAGACATCCACAGGACATGCCGCAGCGGATGGACACGATCGCCCTCGATGACCAGATACGATATAAGACAAACCTGAGCGAATTCGATAGAACCCTCGGTGGGGGACTGGTTCCGGGATCCCTTGTGTTGATCGGGGGAGATCCGGGCATTGGCAAATCCACGCTGATCTTACAAGTGGTACAGAGGCTCGCCCAGGAAGGGTACAGAACGCTCTACATCTCTGGCGAGGAATCCGCTCAACAGATAAAGCTGAGGGCTCAAAGGCTCTCCGCGGACTCCCCTGAGATCTATTTGCTCTGCGGCACATGCCTGGAGGACATGATCGACAGGTTCGATGAGCTCGCTCCTCGTATTATCGTTATCGACTCGATCCAGACGATCTACACCGAAACCCTTGGCTCCGCTCCGGGCTCTATCAGCCAGGTACGGGAGGTTACAAGCAAGCTCATGAACCTGGCGAAACGATCGGAAAGGGCGCTATTTCTAATCGGGCACGTAACAAAAGAGGGGGCTATCGCGGGCCCAAAGGTGCTGGAACACCTCGTGGACACGGTGCTCTATTTCGAGGGAGATGGGTCCCACAGCTACCGGATCCTGCGATCGGTGAAAAACAGGTTCGGCCCCACCAATGAGATAGGGGCATTTGAGATGACGGACAAAGGACTGGAAGAGGTCGTCAATCCATCGGAGATATTCCTGGAGGAGAGGGCAAGGGATGTGAGCGGCTCCGTGGTGATCTCCTGTATGGAGGGCACGAGGCCCTTGCTGATAGAATTGCAGGCCCTTGTGTGCAGCAGCTCCCTGGCAGTACCACGGAGGACCACCATCGGTGTCGATCCCAACAGGGTGAGCCTGCTCGCGGCGGTCTTGTCAAAGAGAGCTGGAATCAACCTCTCGAACCACGACATATTCATCAATGTGGCCGGCGGGATAAGGATCGATGAGCCCGCCATCGACCTGGGAATCGTCGCAACCGTCGCCTCGAGTTTTCTCAACAAGCCGATCAAGAGAAACACGGTCGTATTCGGTGAGGTGGGCCTATCCGGGGAGGTCAGGGGCGTGAGCCAGACGGAGACAAGGATGAAAGAGGCGGTGAAGATGGGTTTTTCACGTGGAATAGCCTCAAAGAAAAGCATCAATGCCATGAAAACCAAGCCCGACATCGAGCTCATCGGCATCTCCTCGGTCCAGGAGCTCATGGAGATACTTTTCAGTTGATGTCCGTAATCAGTGCTTGACTTTACATCATCGGAGTTAAACGCATTTCTAATGGGATGCATAGAAAATTGTGCAAAGATGCATCGCCCTGCGTATATTGTTATATTTTATTCTCTCTCTAATAGGCCTCCCTATTATTCAACTCCTTTATTGACGAATTACGACATGATCGCTTAAGGTTCCCATAGAATAAGGATATCAAGTTACCCCTGGATTAAAGTGTTCACTACCATTCAACTCATTTTTAAGAAAGCGCTAAGAAATCATCTTCTGGCATGGATATTGATTCTTACATAATGCCGTAAAGTAAAGGTTACTCATCGAATACAGCGGAAATTATTTGAGCAATTATAGGGTAAAAATAGGCTTGACTTTTTAATTCATATTGCTGAAGAGTAAAGCTATAATAGTTAGATGCTCATCAGGAGCTTGAAGCTGTTTTTAACCTTGATCTTCCCCATTTCCTCGTTCTTGCGATTTTCGCTACTTCCTTTTCACGTGCCCCAAATTCGTTCAAAATCCCCGCTGAGACTCTCAATGAGCTGAAATTATAACTTCCATTCAACTACAAGAGTTCTCGCGCATGCCTTTGGTAGTTGAGGTCGTTTTCTCAAAATAAAGAGATTAGCCTGTTTTCAAGAATAAAAAGGATAAGCTCTGTGGCAGTATCATGGATAGGGGCCAGATTCTGGCCGAGGGGGATCCATGAAAAGCCCTATTATCAGCCAAAACATCTCTGATAACTCAAGCCTTCCAGAATTCAACCTCAATGCAACTCTGATCGGTGGCAGCAGCGCAATGCGCGAGATTAAGGCTTACCTCCTGAAGGTTGCCACCACGGACTGCACCGTCCTTATTACCGGAGAGACTGGCACAGGAAAGGAACTGGCGGCCGAGATGATTCACCGAAGCAGTCCCAGACGCAGCAGTCCCCTCGTGTGTATCAACTGCGCCGCCTTACCCGAAAGCTTGTTAGAAAGCGAATTGTTCGGCTACGAACGAGGGGCCTTCACAGGGGCATATTCCACCTATGCTGGCAAGCTGAAGCTCGCCGAGGGGGGGACTGTTTTCTTTGATGAGATCGGCGACATGACCCAATACGCCCAGGCGAAGATTCTGAGGGCCATCGAAGGGAAGGAGGTCTACCGCTTAGGGGGAAAGAAAGGCATCTCCATGGATGTCAGGGTGATTGCCGCGACTAATCAGGACCCGGAGCAATTAGTTGCAGAAGGAAGGCTAAGGGAAGACCTTTACCACCGGCTGAACGTTGCCCGAGTCCACTTACCGCCGTTACGCGACCGCAAGGAAGAAATCCTTCCCTTGCTCAATCATTATACCCGGGTGTTGAATCGACGGTACGGCAGCGAGGTAATAGGCTTTACAGAAGAGGCCTTGGCCTCTTTGCTCAAATACAACTGGCCGGGAAACGTTCGGGAGCTAAAGAATCTCCTGGAGGCTACCTTCATCAACCTCCCCTCCCGGAAGATCGCCTTCATGGATCTGCCAAAGATGTTCCAGAAAAAACTCAAAGAGCTGGAGGGGCTTCCTCAAGGCGAGCGGGACAGGGTGGTTTCTGCCCTCTTCGCCTGCAATTGGAACAAAAGCAAGGCTGCACAAAAGCTCCACTGGTCCCGAATGACCCTCTATCGAAAAATGGCAAAGCACCAAATACTTACGAGCTCGAAGCCCTGAAAAGAGTATGATTTAGAATTCCACAAGAATACTGTAACATTGTAACCTCATGCTGTGACAGAACAGCGTTACAGCTCAAACCCACGTTAGCTCTCGTCCCCCCATTGGAGTGGACCGAAGGGCTGTCCATGTTTCATTGACTCCGCACCTTAGACAATTGGACTTCTCCATCCTTCACCCTCTCTTCAACCAGGTCCATTCTACACTAGTAACGATTGATCTCTTGTTCTCCCAGGAAGATCCTCATGACGAGACGGCCTGAGGCCGAGATGCGCGTGATTGTTTTGATCATTTGAATTTCGAGTATTTGAATTTGTTTCGTGCTTCGAATTTCGAAATTGGATGCGGCTTCGCCGCCCTGTGTATCGCTAGCCTGTTACACCTCCTTCAAAAAGACTGAAATCGCAAATGATCTAAACCTGTGTAACGTTTTTATTTTATACGCAATTTGAGACAGATGCCTCGTAGTTAAATTGTTGGCACTTAACTTGCCCTAAAAGAAATATAAACTGGAGTGTTTTTACTTCCTCGCAGATTGGAAAACTCTTAATGCAACGAAGTGTAAATGGACCCCGCACATGAAACCTCTCGGGATAGCAGAAAGCTTGAGGGGCGATACTCTAACTACTTCAAGGTCGGCCATAATGCGTTTGAGTTCGTGGTCGACTTCGGCCAGTTTTACTCTGAAAGCAAGGAAGCACATCTCCACACCAGAATCATCACTAGCCCAGTCTATATAAAGAGCCTTTTAGAAACACTTCGGCATTCTATTCAAAGATATGAGGAGGTGTTCGGGCTCATACAAGGGCAAAGCTGTGAAGAAAAACCTAGTCAGATTAAAAACTCATATGCTTGATTTCGCGATAGACAAGTTTGTTGAAGTTTCATCTATGCCTTCGAAGCACGTTCCAGCTTCCGCTAATCTTGATGCGAAGAGAATATACAATTCTATAGTCGTAATTATCGGAGCGAAATATCAAGTTCAGGGCATCCCAACTCAAAGAAGCCCTTGCCAAGCTTGTTGCAAAAACGCTTCTCATTTGCCGTTTCAGGCTTCACTCCACGAGTCTTCCATACAGTAGCACGGTGGAAAAATATCATGATTAAAAAAAATGAATATTTGATACGCAAATCCCCCTAACTTATAGAAATAAACAACCTGTTAGGCGCCGGTTTGGGCGCTTGAAAGGGGGTGATGGCGATGAAATGATTTAAGAGGCACCGAAAAGAGGAGGCTTTCTCATGGCTGGTAGACGATCTTATCTTAACAAAGATTCCAGCTGAATTTATGAACAAACCAAGGAGGTATAAGATGACAGAAGTGAGTGCAGATGTCATGCAGCAATTGGAGCAGGCGCAGGCGGAGCTTGCCCAGACCATGGAGGCGGGTGGCCCGCCGGTGGCAGCCGAGGTGGCGGTTCCTGGGATCCCCGAAGTCACAGTCGGTGCTGCGGGAAGCGGCCAAGCGAACCATGTCTTGGTGGATCACTACTTCACTAGTTCTCTACGACGCCTCTGGGCTTATGCCGGCGGAGCTTGGCGATATCGGAACGTCTCCAACACTGAGGAGCAAGGCCTGGCTCAGGTCGCATTTGCTTCCAACCGCGTTGATGCCTGGTGGGACAATAACAATGTACTCTCTCTTTTGAGGTGTTGGAAGAACCTATGATTCGCAGACCTGCTCTTCTCAGACTGCAAGGACTTCGGATGTGAAGTATCAAGACCTGCGCAGAATGAAGGTGTTCAAAGGTAGAACCCAATAACGGAGGCGAAAAATGGCGAAAAACGAGGAGAAACTTTCGGTATCTCAAATATCGGCAATGATCCGGAGCGAGGATTTAAAATGGGAGGCCAGGGAGACGAATCTCTCTGCACTTCCGCTCGCGGAACAGAAGAAATATCTTGGGCTGGCAGTCACTGAAGCCGAGATAAAGAAAATGGCGGCTGCTGTGAAGAAAGAGGCGGCTGAAGAGATGCGCGCCTTTGAGGTTGGGGTCGCGCTTGGAGCGCCAGCCGCCTGGGACTGGCGGAATGTCGCCGGCAAGAATTACGTCACTTCGGTTAAGGATCAAGGACCGTGTGGTTCCTGTGTCTCTTTCGGCAGCTGTGCGGTAATTGAGTCCAACATGCGCATCAAATCTCAAGACCATAATCTGAACGTGGATCTCTCCGAAGCCTTTCTGCTTTTCTGCGGCGGCGGAAGCTGCAGTGGCTGGGGGCTGACTTCTGGGCTCGAATATGCGAAAAGTACCGGTGTAACCGATGAGGCGTGTTTCCCGTATCAACCTAATAATATGCCCTGTAGTGATCGCTGCAGCAATTGGCAATCGCGCTTGGTAAAGATCCTTAGTTACACTAGCCATAGCAGCATGCAGGCTCGTAAGAATGCCATTGCCAACATCGGCCCTGTCGTGGCTGGCATGGCTGTCTACAACGATTTTTTTTCATACAGTAGCGGGGTCTACCAAAAGACCTCCGGCAGCAGCTTAGCTGGTTATCACTGCATTGCTGTAGTGGGCTACAATGACAACCAGCAATGCTGGATCATCAAGAACAGTTGGGGTACGAATTGGGGTGAGAACGGGTATTGTCGTATCAAATATGGTCAAGCCGACTTGCTAATAGACAGCAGTTGGGCTTTCTATTCTGCAGATCCCGATGTAGAACCGGCCAAAGGCAGCGGGAAAGCAAAGTACATCTTGGTTGACAAGTACTTTGCGGGTGCCGTGCGTCTTTGGGCCTATGCCGGTGGAAAATGGCGATACAAGAATATTTCCGATGCCGAGCTTATGGGAATTGCCCAGGAACTGTTTGCGGCGAATCAAGTGGATGTGTGGTGGGATACGAACCAGATCACCCTGATCCGTCCGTGGAAGAAGCCTTAATGCAAGAGGCATGAAGACGACTCGTGCGGGTGATTCGTGTTGCGTGAATCCCTGGTTCAGAGGCCACGTTCATCTAAACAGCCTACACTCAGAAACGACAAATAAAAGGAGGTATAAGATGACAGAAGTGAGTGCAGATGTCATGCAGCAATTGGAGCAGGCGCAGGCGGAGCTTGCCCAGACCATGGAGGCGGGTGGCCCGCCGGTGGCAGCCGAGGTGGCGGTTCCTGGGATCCCCGAAGTCACAGTCGGTGCTGCGGGAAGCGGCCAAGCGAACCATGTCTTGGTGGATCACTACTTCACTAGTTCTCTACGACGCCTCTGGGCTTATGCCGGCGGAGCTTGGCGATATCGGAACGTCTCCAACACTGAGGAGCAAGGCCTGGCTCAGGTCGCATTTGCTTCCAACCGCGTTGATGCCTGGTGGGACAATAACAATGTACTCTCTCTTTTGAGGTGTTGGAAGAACCTATGATTCGCGATTGCTCTCCTCAGAATATGGGATCTTCAATTGAGGGCAAGTCAAAGCGTCTTGTCGAAATGCCGTCAGCCGGCGGAGTGAGCAGAAACTTGCTTCGTCGGCTGTTTGGTTCTGTAACTAGAGCAACGCCTACGAGCTTTGGATAGATTTGGAGAAATTGCCAGATCCATGAACCTGTTTAGAGCATCCCATGAAGTCCAGCATGAGATATCGCTTAGAGGTTCAGGGAGAGAGTGAAGCCAGCAAGGATACGAAATCAGCAGCGTGCTTCAGAGATAAAGAGAGGAAAGCAATACCACGGAAAACTTGATTGTCGAGCCAGCTGATAGTATAAGAAAATTGGGATGTGATTTGTGGTCATTCCTCCGCAGAAGATGGATATGTGCCCTATCTTTAGCCCTTGGGGTATCCGTCTTTCTGCAGGGTTGCTAAAAGCCTGGCGCCCAAGAAGATCATGTTATTGTCAGGAGGAACGAGATGTCAGAATTAAGGCTAACACAAGCCGATAAGGGCAAATCCTTTGAGGTTCGCCGAGATGACGTCATTGCAATCTATCTCAAAGAGAATCCCACCACAGGCTATCAGTGGGCTGTTCACGAGGCTGATGATAGGATCTTAGCGCTCCAAAGTTCAGAGCTTTCTCTGCCGGAAGATCCAAAAATTGGTCAGGGCGGTATGCGAGTTCTTATATTCAAAGCGAAAACAGTAGGCACTGGCCAAATTCAACTGAAACACTACCGTGAGTGGGAGGGGGACGACTCCATTATCGAACGTTTTGACGTTACAGTTGTTCTGAGAGAATGAGAGCCCAGGGCCTCACGCCTCGCAAGAGATCCGACTCCATGATCAGTTGGTTGTTGTGATGGATATGGGTAAAGTTGCGGATGCTCTCGTTCAATTGGTGAATAGGCCTGCCTGATTAGTCGTAGCGACCCTTAGAGGCACGCAATCGATCCAATAATCTCGGCTTAGGCACTAATGTTACGACGCTTTTCCCTTGCCGAAAAAGTCAACTGTCTCCCATCTTTACCTCATCAGAAAGCGAGTTCTTCGCATGCCAGGCCAAGCGCGCGAGATTCAGTTGGTTGAGAGGCCAATCTGACAAAGTCAGCCGCCCTCCAGAAACGATTTTGTATGTACACGAGCGACCACGTTGGTGAAGGGTAAATAGGGAGGCAGCTTTAATGCAAGAGGTATGGAGACGGCTCAGGCGGGTGATTCGTGTTGCGTGAATTCCTGGTTCTGAGGCGTAGAGTTAGTGTAAGGCTTTGTTATTGATTTACTGAAGGGAACATCACATCTAACAGGCTTGATTTGACAACACACGGGTGAGCGAACGCCCTTCACATCATAAATTCCAGAAAGGAGGTGTATCATGGCTGGAAATTCAAAGTGGACAGGCTGGCACACGTTCGTCCTCCTGGCCACCATCGTAGCCATTGTGCTCATTGGGCTGTTGGTTCCGCTTCAGCACAGGCTCTGGGCATGGCTGGGCACCCTGATACTTCTGACTGTCTTTGCAACAATCGCCGGGCATGGCATCACCGGCCTGTGGCGAGGATTACTAATTGACGAGCGGAACAAGATCAGTCTCTCTCGGTTGCAGATGATCCTCTGGACCATCGTCGTGCTCTCGGGATTCCTCACTGCAGCGCTATCGAACCTTGCGCTAGGGCAGACCGATCCCCTTTCCATAGCCATTCCAACGGAACTATGGCTCCTCATGGGAATCAGCACCACATCACTCGTCGGATCGCCCCTCATCAAGAGCACCAAAACCGCCAAGAAGCCCAATGAAGTTGAGAAAACAAGCACCTTCAACTTAATGGCCAAGGAGGGGGTTGACACTAAAAAACTCGCGAGCAAAGGGCAGATTGTCGTCAATACGGCACTTGAAGAGGCCCGATGGTCTGATCTTTTCAAGGGTGAGGAGTCCGGTAACGCCGCTCAGCTTGACCTGAGCAAAGTGCAGATGTTCTTCTTCACGTTAATTCTGGTGCTTGCTTATGCAGTGGCTCTTGGCACTGCATTCACTGGCACCATGGTGAAAATAGACCAGTTTCCAGCTCTGGATCCAGGCATGGTGGCGCTGCTCGGGATTAGCCATGCGGGTTATCTGGTCCACAAGGCCGTACCGCACAGCCAGACAGCCTGAAAAACGATATCATTGGCATTAGGAAGATTTAACCAGATAGGCAGAAGTAGGTAAGTGATCATAGGCTGAACCATATCCCATAAGGAAATCGGTGGCGGTCAAATTCTAGAATTTTCGGCTTGCGTCTTCATCGTTAAATATAAAATAGGGTCAGACTCTATTTGAGACAGCTTGAATATGATTGTACAGTCGCTAAATGCCCATTTCGATATCATCCGACAAGGATCTTTCAATATCCCCCCTTAGCTCGAGCGGCTGATTATTTCCTTTTGAATTATGGCATGAATTGAGAACCGGAGATATTACGCAGAACAGCTAGCGTTTGCCCTCGAGGGCTTCACATGGTGTCTATTCAAGCTTTTGTGAGCCGCCTGCTTGGTCACCTTGGAGAACCGGCAGTTAGATAGTGCCGCTCACCCCAGCGCTTCCCACATCATCTCATCCTCTTGACAAGCCCACAAATATGATTACTTTTCGGGACACAAGATACGCTTTTCGAGCTGTGAGTGTGCTAGACGGTCGGGTTGTGTTCTTTCCCTCGAAGTGC
>CAZJXD010000078.1:0-23506 GCA_964549945.1 uncultured Desulfobacteraceae bacterium
TGTGCCCCAGGCTCAGGGTTTGAAGGTGGTGGTGCCCGATCTGGTCAAGAGCGAGTTGAGAATGATACGTCTCTCTCGCTAGAGAAAAAAGTGCGTCTCTCGTAAAGCTCAGAGAGCACTGAGTTTGACCTGAATCGCCATCTCAGCGATTCAGGTCAAAAACAATTCATCTCTCCGTGATCTCTGCGGGCTCGGCGAGAGATCTAGGATAGCTCGTCGATGACGATATTAAGAATCCTCCGAATCGGCTCTGCCGCGCCCCAGAGGAGCTGATCTCCCACGGAGAATGCGGCCACATAGTCCGGCCCCATGAGCATCTTGCGCACCCTTCCCACGGGCACCGTGAGCGTGCCGTTCACCGCCGCAGGGGTCAGGTGCCGAAGGGTGGATTCCCTGTCATTGGGAACGAGCCTCACCCAATCGTTGCCCCATGCAATGATATCGGTAATCTCATCGAGGGGAACATCTCTGGTGAGCTTGATGGTGAATCCCTGGCTGTGACACCGCATGGCGCCCACCCGGACGCACATGCCATCAACGGGAATGGGGTTTTTTGTCTGGAGGATCTTGTTCGTCTCAACCAACCCTTTCCACTCCTCCCTGGTCTGCCCGGATTCCATGGGTGTGTCGATCCAGGGGATCAGGCTGGCTGCGAGGGGAGCGGAGAAGTTCTCGATGGGGAAGCCCGTGCTCCTGAGCTCCCCGGTGATGATCTCATCAACGGCGATCGCGGTTGATGCGGGATCGGCCATAAGCTCTCTCGATGCCTCTCCCAGAACCGCCATCTGGGAGATGAGCTCCTTCATGTATTTGGCGCCCGCACCCGAGGCGGACTGATAGGTCATGGAAGAAATCCACTCAACGAGCCCTGCCGCGAATAGCCCTGAAAGGGCCATGAGCATAAGGGTCACCGTGCAGTTGCCGCCGATATAGGTCTTGATGCCAGACGATAAACCGGAGTCGATCACGTGCCTGTTTACGGGATCAAGCACGATTATGCTCTCATCGCTCATCCGAAGGGCTGAGGCAGAGTCTATCCAGTAGCCGTTCCAGCCGCCCTTTCTGAGCTCTGGGTACACCTTCTTGGTGTAGTCGCCCCCCTGGCAGGTCACCACGATATCAAGAGAGGAGAGCAGTTCAACGTCGAAGGCGTCCTTCAAAGGGGGAATATCGATTCCCACATCAGGCCCAACGCCGCCCACGTTCGAAGTGGTGAAAAATATGGGCTCAAAGCCCTTGAAGTCACCCTCCTCGCCCATGCGGCTCATGAGAACGGAGCCGACCATGCCTCGCCATCCTACAAAACCGATCCTCAACATGTTATCAATCCCCCCTTGCCGTTGGATCTTCAACTGCCTTACATGAGTAATTATAAAAGGTAACCTATGACCGTATAAAGATGATCTTGATAGTGCAAATACCAAACTGCGTCAAGCTTATTCTTTTAATCCTAGGCACATCTGCGTGAGGGAATGTTATGAACTATGCCGTTTCAGGAAATCCAAGACGAAGTGGGTATATTCCTCTGGCCGCTGCTCGTAGGTGTTGTGGCCGCATCCCGGCAGCACGGCGAGCTCTCCCCTGGGGAGGCCACGGTAGAATGCGAGTGCCTGCTCCACGTTAAAAAGCGCACTCCTGTCCGGATAGAGCACAAGGGCAGGGCAGGGTACCGATGGCAACAATGGCCTCAGGTCAAAGATATCCCTGCCATAGGCCCCTCCGTATTTACGGAACTGATTATACGATGCCTCGGCGTTGTCCCTCCCGTGCCACTCGATGAATTTTTCCCTGATCGCGGGCTCTAATTCCCCAAATGGTTGAGGAAAGTGTAAACGGTTAAATTCGGCAGTGGTGATTGCGCTGTAGCATTGAGTGCTTGAAATAATGAGGGACTTCACGCAATGAGGATAGGAAACGGCGAAATCCACGCCAACAACTCCTCCCTCACATTGGCCGATGATGTGAAAGGAATCGAGCCCGAGTTTGTCTCTGAGAACAGCCAGATCCCGGACATTCTCGGGGCGGAATCTATCGCCTTCGTAGAACTCCTGAAAATCGTCTCCCTTCTCGGACCGCCCATATCCCCGCCTGTCGTACATGACCACCCGGTAGCCGCTCTCCACCAAAGGAGGGTAGATATCCTCCCACATCCTGGTGCAGCCAAATCCGTGATGGAGGAGCACTACGGTATCGCCCTCACCGTGAACCTCGTAGTAGATCTTTATCCCGTGTATCGTTTCAAAAGGCACTGATATCACCTCCATAAAATCGCTTCGCGATTTTATCAGGAGAAGCACGCGACCCTGTGGCCTTGACTTACCTCAAGCAATTCTGGCTCATGTATACTGCACATCGACTTTGCCGCGTGGCAGCGTGGGTGAAATCGACATCCCGAAGGGGGATTGATGGCGCTTGGGATTTCCCCCTTGGGAATGGGCTGTGTTCTGCGGTACTTGGGGTCTGGCACTGGCACCGCTTCCATAAGCGTGGCCGTATAAGGGTGAGCCGGATTTTTAAAGACCTCCTCCAGGGGCCCTATCTCCACGATCTTGCCCAAATACATGATTGCCACTCGATCACAGATATACTTGCACGTGGCCAGGTCATGGGTGATATAGAGGTAGGTCAGATCGAACTCCTCTTTGAGCTGCACCATCAACTCCAGTATCATGGCCCTGACCGACACATCTGCCATGGCGATGGGCTCGTCGGCCACCACGAAATCCGGATTGGTCACCAGGGCCCTGGCAATCACCACCCGTTGCCGCTGGCCCCCGGAGAGCTGATGGGGATACTTCTTATAGAGGAACTCGGCGGGCGATAGACCGACCTTTTCCATTATCTCGAGGATTACCCTGCGTTGCTCATCCCTGGGAAGGTTATTGTGAATGGAAAGGGGGTGTCCAATGGCCTTTCCGATGGACATCCGAGGGCTCAGGGATGCGTGGGGGTCCTGAAAGATGATCTGCATCTTTTCCCTCATCCTTTCCATTTCCCTCTTCGAATGGGAGAATATGGATTGCCCTTTGTAGAAAATTCCCCCCGAGGTGGGCTCTAAGAGTCGCAGAATGAGCCGCCCCGTGGTTGTCTTGCCACATCCGCTCTCACCAACCAGTCCCAGAACCTCTCCTTTCTGAATGGAAAATGTTACTCCATCCACGGCCCTCACAAAGCTCTTTTCCTTTGCGAGCAGATTATCGATGAAGCCCTTCTGTAAGGAAAAGTACTTCTTCAGATCGGTAATGGTTACCAAATCTTCCACGTTCTCTCTCACCCGTATAGCCAGCAGTTCACGAGATGGCCGTCCTTGGTAAAGGTCTCCGGTTTTTGCGCCATACAGATATCCTTTTTATAGGGGCAGCGAGGATGAAACACACACCCGGGCGGCGGATCGACCAGATCGGGCGGGCTCCCCGGCATGGTCTTCAGTTCAGGCTGGTCAAGCTTGATGTTCGGTATGGAGGAAAGAAGCCCTTGCGTATAGGGATGGAGGGGGTTCTCGAATATCGCGTTTGCCTCTCCCACCTCCATGAGGCTGCCCCCGTACATGACGGTGATTCGATCGGCCAGCTGGGCCACGTTGCCCAGGTTATGGGTGATCAAGATGATCGTGAGATCGAACTGTTTACGCAACTCGTTCAGGAGATCCAGGAACTGGGCCTCCACGATCACATCCAGGGAGGTGGTGGGCTCATCGGCGATCAGGAGATCGGGATTCAGGATAAGCCCCATTCCGATCATAATGCGCTGTCGCATGCCTCCTGACATCTGGTGCGGGTATTCCAGGAGCCTTTCCGGGGAGATTCCGAGGCTCTCTAGCATCATTTCGGCTCGTTTGAACGCCGCCCTCTTGCCTATCCCCTTCTCGTGGGTGAAGAGGGTTTCCATGAACTGCTGATCGATGCGAAACAGGGGATTGAGCGAGGTGAGGGGGTCCTGAAAGATCATGGCAATCTTCCTGCCGCGAATAGAGAGAAGCTCTTTCTTTCCCATCGTCACGATGTCTTTACCGTGGTAAAGGATCTTGCCTTCCACGATCCTCCCGGGCGGCCTGAGAAGCCGATTTATCGAAAACCCAAGGGTTGACTTCCCGCACCCGGACTCCCCTACAAGGCCCATCACCTCTCCCTGCTCCAGCGTAAGGCTCACGTCCTGCACGGCTTGAACAGTGCCGATATTGATGGGAAAGTGAACCGTGAGGTGTTGGATATCCAGGATCGTTGCCACGCGCCTCTATCGCTCCAGAAGTCTTGGATTGAGGATCTCCGCGAGCCCTTCGCCGAGCATGGTAAAACCAAGGGCGAGGATGGAGATCATGGCCCCGGGAAAGGTAATCAACCACCACTGGCCCGATGGCAAGAACCGCTTTCCCATGGAGAGATCCATGCCCCAATCCACGATCGAAGGGGGAAGGCCGAGGCCGAGATAGGTCAGGGCGGCCTCAATCATGATAGCATCGGCCACATTCAAGGTGAATACCACCACCGTGGTGGCGATCACATTGGGGAAGATATATTTCCACAAGATGGTGGGGCCTGACGCACCGATTGCCCTGGCCGCCTCCACGTAGAGCTCCTCCTTGATCGAGAGGGTCTGTCCCCGTACCAGTCGGAAATAGGTGGGGATATAGATGACGGACACGGCAAGGGTAATGTTGATCACGCCTGGCCCGAGCATTGCCGCAAAGGCAATCGCCAGTATGAGGCCGGGGAACGAGTACACGGAGTCCATGATCAGGGAGATCACCCTGTCAAAAAGGCCCCCCGCAAAACCGGAGATCAGGCCGAGGGGGATGCCGAGGACCGAGGAAATAACCGCGGCCAGGACCGCGACACGGAGGATGGTGCGAGAGCCATGAATGATGCGCGACCAGACATCCCTTTGAAGGTTATCCGTTCCGAGCAGGTGCTCCCTGCCGGGGGGCACGAGCTGGGGGCCGGCGTTCTGATTGAGGGGATCAAAGGGCGCCAATGAATCGGCGAATATGGCCATGAACACGATGGCCAGAATAATGAGGGCGCCGATGACCAAGATCCACCATTCCAGGCCATACTTCTTGCCCATGCCCATGATGCCGGAGATCACGCGACCCATTCCAGCTGCCGGCGAATACTTCATGCACGCTCCTGTATATTAACGCCTCAACCCAACAAGTAACGGGCGGATTAGAACATTACCCAAATCGCTTTAGTCATGTGGCTTAGGGCGCAGGGCACATGGCGTACGGCCGTATACCTTATGCCTTGGGCCTTTTGCCCGTCCACATAGCATTCTAAATCAATAACAAAGGCTTGACACATCTTTTACGATCTTCCCTTATATAGCCAGCTAATACCTCACTCTTGGATCCACCATTGCATAGATGATGTCCACGATAAGAGAAGCCATGGCCACCACCAACGCGATCACAATGATCACCCCCTGAATGACCGGATAGTCCCTCAAATAGATTCTCTCAAGCAGCAGGCGCCCCATGCCCGGCCAGGAGAAGGTTGTTTCCGTGAGCACCGCACCGGCCATCAGCAGGGCAATCTGGAGCCCCATCATGGTGAGTATGGGAATGAAGGCGTTCTTCAGGGCATGCCGGTACACGATTTTGCGATGTTTAATCCCCCTGGCCTCGGCTGCGGTGATGTAGTCCGCCTTGAGCACATCCAGCATGTTGGCCCTTGTGAGACGCACGAATATGCCCGAGAGCACGAGCCCAAGGGTAAATGAAGGCAGTATCAGGTGAAAGAGCACGTCCCCCAGGGCGGAGAAATCCCCGACCAGGATAGTATCTATTACATAGAGCCCGGTTTTCTCAAAGGTGGAGGCAAACACGCGAGGTCCTGTCCTGCCCGCAATGGGCATGATATCGAGCCAGATCCCGAAGATCAGTTGAAGCATCAGGCCCATCCAGTACACGGGGATACAGTAGACCACGATGCCGTAGAGTCGAATAATATAGTCTTGAACCTTGCGCCTTTTATCCGCTGCATAGGCGCCCATGAACACGCCCATGAAAAGGGTTAGGAGAATACCGCAGAACGTCAGTTCTATGGTTGCGGGAAGTTTTTCCGCGATGGCGGTGGTGACCCGCTGTTTGAGCACCATGGAATCGCCCAGCTCCAAACGGCAAACCTGCCACAGGTAATCGAAATACTGAATGACGATGGGGCGGTTAAGGCCCATCTCCTCCTTCTTTTGCTCGATCACGCTTTCGGGCGCGTGGCCGCCCAGCATGGATGACACAGGGTCGCCGGGCATGACCCTCAACACCACGAACACGATGCTCAGCAGGATAAAGACCATGGGGATGGTCAATATCAACCTGGTGATGATATATCGGAGGAGGTTTTTCATGGAATCATGTCTGAAAAGTAGAAGGGCAGGACCTTTTGGCCCTGCCCTTGGTTTCCATTCATTTACTTAGTGCTGTAGATGGGCCCATACATGAACCGCAGCGTGGGGGAGAGCATGATTCCGCGGATGTCATTTTGCGCGAAGAGATAAAGGGTTCCCTGAAAGATGGTCACGGTCGGCACCTCATAGGTCCACAGGGTCTGGATCTCCTCATACAGTTTTGTCCTCTGATCGGGATCCGTGATCGTCTGACCATCCACGAACTTTATATCCCAATAGGGATCGGAGAAGTGGATTCCCAGTCCCTTGGAGCCGGCGGTGCCTGCGAACGCGGCGGTGTAGTTATCGGGGTCGATGTAATCCGGATACCAACCCAGCAGATACGAGGGCATCACCTTGTTCTTCCAGTTATCCCGGTACGTCGCCCACTCCGCTGACCTCACATTCACCTTCATCATCCCCGTGGCCTCGAGCTGATCTTTAAGCACTGCGGCCATATCTACCTCGGTATCGCCATAGTGGCTGGGCGTGTACCAGAGATCGAAGGTGAATTTCTTGGCCTCGCTGTAGCCTCGGGATTTCAGAAGCTCCCTTGACGTATCGAGGTTCCCATCGCCGAATGCCTGTTTGAAGGCATCGATATGGGACCACATGCCCATGGGCACCATGGAATAAAGCGGGGCATTCTGTCCGAGAAAGACCTTATTGAGGAGCGGTGGCCGGTTGATGGCCGCAGCAACCGCCTGTCGGAGCACCCTGTCGCTGAAAGGCGGACTATCGCAGAGAAAGCAGATGTATCGTATATATGGTCCTTGGGCCTTTATGGTCTGAACCTTGGTCGATTTCTCAAGGTCGCGAATGTCCGAGGGATTCAGCGTCTTGAACGCGAAATCGACTTCCCCCTTCTCCAGGGCCAGTCGCATGGTGGTGGCGTCTGCAAAGTACCGGATTACTACTCGTCCTGTTTTCGGCTTTTCACCATAGAAATAGGGATTTGCCTCCATGACGATTTCCTGATCCCTTTTAAAGGAAACCACGTTATAGAACCCCAAACCCACCAGCTTCCCCCCTTTGAGCTCAGAGGGATCACGGACGATCCTGTCCACCGGATAGACCTTGGGATTCAGTGGATAGTAAGGCACAGACGCGACCAGAGAAGGGAAATAGGCTACAGGGTTTTTAAGGACGAATTTGACCGCATACGTGCCCACGACATCTACGTGGTCAACGAAATCGGTAACCAGCCATGAGGGATCTCCTTTCAGGGCGATCACGCGGTCGATGGACCACTTGACCGCATCGGCATCAAAGGGCGTGCCGTCGGAGAACTTGAGGCCACTTCTCAGCTTGAAGGTGTATTCCTTGCCATCTGCGCTGATATCATAGGACGTCGCGAGCCCGGGGATCAGTTTCGTGGTGCCGGGTTCATAATCCAACAGCCCCTGGTAGATGTTGTAGAAGATCTCCCAGGTGTGAAAGTCATAGGCATTGGCAGGGTCCATATCAATGACCTTCTCGGTTGTCCCGTACACGAGAGTCCCCTTGGCAAAAACCTGGCTTGGAAACACGACCAAAGAGACTGCCGCCACACAAAGCAGTAAAAGTTTCACCCTTCTCATATCTCAGACCTCCTCTTAAAAGTGGTTAAAAGTTTGGGTTAAGAGCCGCAAGGCTCTCATACCAGCCACGGCTGACCTTACAATCCCCTCACCTCCTTTCCATTAGGTCGCTCGATCTGGAATGTACCAATTCAAATCGAAGATCCAGTCCATATTTAACGAAGAAATCCAGATCCCGAGATTGAACTATTTTGGCTTAAGACTATGTCCTATGTCAACATACATTTTCAACAGGCATTTCATGTAGACCTGCTTTATTGCTCACGATATGAGATAACTATTGAAAACTTCCTCTTGATCCTGTAAAGATACACATCTCTTCTGTGAATGATTATGTTTGAGAGCAAGGAAATTAAAAAGGTGGTGTGATGATCGTCTTCTTTCTCGCGATCTTGTTAATATATGGTTTATTACATTTCTACATCTACTGCAAGATAAAGGCTGCCCTCGCGTTTGGTGCCGTAGCCACAGTCCTTCTCATCTGTTTCATGGCAATAATGCTCTTCTCCCCGGTCGCGGTGCGCATCTCCGAGAGATTCGGATTTGAGTCGCTCGCCCGTCTCTTATCGTACATCGGCTATACCTGGATGGGATTAGCCTTTCTGTTCTTCTCCTGTTCTCTACTCGTTGATATCTATCGCCTGCTAGTTTACGCTGGGGGACTGGCCTTTAAGGCGAACCCTTCATTCCTGGTTCCCTCACCCCAATTAGCCTTGTTGATCCCGGCCTTGGTGGCCGTAGGGATCGCGTTCTATGGGCATTTCGAGGCCCTTTCCATACGAACCGAACGGGTAGTGATCGAAAGCCCGAAGATTCCCGAAAAAATAGAGGGGATTACCATCGCCCAAATCTCCGATGTCCACCTCGGCCTGATCGTAAGGGACGGAAGGCTGAAGAGGATTCTCGCGGAGGTAGTACGTGCGAAGCCCGATATCGTGGTTTCCACGGGTGATCTCGTTGATGGCCAGATCGATAACCTCAGAGGTCTAGGAGAACTCCTGAGAGCAGTGGATGCCCCATACGGGAAGTTCGCCGTGACGGGAAACCACGAGTTTTATGCCGGCCTCGATCAGGCATTGCGTTTTACGGAAAAAGGGGGATTCACGATTCTGCGGGATAAGGCCTTGACTATAGCGGGCAGTGTGAATATCGCCGGCATGGATGATCCAACTGCAAAGCGCTTTGGTCTTTCGAGGGGTATTTCAGAGAAATCCCTGCTCTCCAAGATACCTCGTGAGCGATTCACCATCCTCCTCAAGCACCAGCCCGTGGTGGATAAAAATTCAGAGGGCCTCTTTGACTTACAGCTATCAGGACACACCCATGGGGGACAGATCTTCCCCTTCAATTTTTTGGTTCATCTTTTCTTTCCCGTGGATTTCGGGCTTACTCGCCTCGAGAACGGCTCATACCTCTATGTGAGCAGGGGCTCGGGAACATGGGGGCCCCCAATCCGTTTTCTATCACCTCCTGAAGTGACGGTCATCGAACTGGTGCATGGGGATGCATAAGGCGGCCTTTGCTCATTTTCTGCCTTGACTTTCACGCCTTCATTCCTGTAGCCTTGAGATGTGTGTTCAAGGCAACATGTGTATGAGATTTCCGGGAATTTCCATCCCTCTCTCATTACTATATTCAAGTCCGTTTTCATGATATCTCCTCGAATTAAGCGTGATTTCTTTCTCGATGTCTTTGCGAACGAATGGAGGTACAGCTATGAGTAATCCCCTTCGATACCACATCACTGACGCGAAATTGACCTATACCGGGCGCCATGAGCCGATGGAAATGGGCAAGGAAAAGGTCTCCACCTTCAATCAGAGACACAAGGAGGTATTGGGTTTCTACGGCCTTGAGCTTATAGATGGCAGGGTATTTATCATCGATGATCATGTCAACGAGCAATCCAACCTAGGAGTATTCAGAAGCAAGCAGCTACGCCAGGCCGTCATCCTTGCCGCGGCCCTCCCCGCAGCAGCCGTTGCGATCCATGGACTCGGTGCGCTGAATAGTGTGCCTAAGGATCAACAAACCAATGCACTGGTTAACCGGTTAAAGCGCCGGAACGATCGGCTCTCCGCACAGATCATGAGCGAGGTGCTTCAGATCACTACCGAGACCTTCGACGTGGGAGAGGAGGTCATCATAGAGAGCACCATAACCGAGGGCGTTCGGGCCAAGCCAGGGGTGGAGGCCGGCGGCAACCCCACTATCCCGGTAGGCGCCCTATTCGGCAAGGAGGAGCACTGTAGCCGTTATGGACGCGGCCTCGGACAAGATGTCGCCAGGCTGTCACTGGGCTCAGATGTGATCGATGGCACGGGCAAGTCGATTAAAGGGCTGCACAGCTCGCTCACAGCGCTATTTCTCACGGAGTCGGGGTTCAAGCGCCATCTGCCCGACATCTACATTGAGCGCTGGATGGCAGGTGCGCCCTTTTCGGAGTTCAACCCCAGGGATACGGACCTGAACCATGAGGCCCAGATCATCGCAGATGCATGCGGCGTAAGGAATTTCTCTGAGATGACGGCCTACTTTATCGATCGACCACGCCATCACCCGGCCATGGATCAGCTTAATGCGCTCGGTATTGCAACTCCCTTTGACCAGGACGGGGATCTCTTTCCGGCACTGGTTATGGGATTGGAGGGGCTACGCTTTCCAGATGGCCGAGGGCTGCACAGCATGATCGGGGAGATCGGTGGCAGCGCTGAGTGGACGGTCGGGGCACTTCCACTTGTCTGGCGGGGTGGTCAAAGCCTTGGGATGATCATGAGCCAGAGCTCGCTCACCAGAAAGGATCTCTCACCGGAGGAGTTGTGGAACGAGCGTTTTCATTTTACCGAGGAGGAGCACATACTCTTGCAGGACGCACGGTTCGAGCAGAAGCCCTTTTTCACGGTGAGCGATATAATGGAAAGACCCTATGCGGGGGGAATGAGTGCCTTCTGCGCCATATCCGACAACTACTTCCTTCCCCAGCTAGAAGGGGTAAAGATCGATAGAGAGAGGGGACTCATCACCACTCATACGCTTATGATCAACTCGCTGGGAAATATCGAACACTGGCAGCTGCTGTTCAGGTGTGCCGAGGGTTTCGCGGCTACCTCCAAAAGGATGACCTCACCTAAAACCGACTTACGTGAGCTCGATAAGGACAAGATCGAGGCCCATATCAAGTTCATGGCGGATGACGAGGTTGCGCGCCTCAGGCTCAAGCAATTCTTCGTAAACGAGTATTACCCGGCAATTATTCAGTCGGGCGGCAAGATGCTGGTGCTCGAGAAGACGATCGAGGCCCTCATAGATCGAGAGGCCCTGAGTGCCCACGATCGTGACATAGTGAGAACTATAGTAGGGGCATTACCCGAATGGTTTACCAGTGCTGCATGAGTATGTGAGGCACCGGGGATCTTTCCGGGGAAGGGAGGGCATCCAAACCCTTTTCAATTTACTCCGCTCACACGCTTTGTCGTAAGCGGAAAAAAGGATTGTAAAGCCGTTCTCTCCCAATGGTGGTTGACGGTCCGTGGCCCGGATATACCCTTATATCATCACCCAAAGGAAAGATCTTTGTTTGAACCCCCTGTATCAATTGTTCATGGCTTCCACCTGGGAAATCTGTTCGGCCAACTGAGCCGGCGAAAAGGGTATCACCGGTAAAGACCGCGCCGGGTGCATGGAAACTCACTCCTCCTGGCGAGTGGCCGGGGGTATGGATCACCGATAGTTCATACGTGCCCACTCGGAGCTTTTGGCCCTCGGAGAGATGTCCATCGGCCCTAAAGTTGAGACCCGGAGCATCAAGGGCGTGAACCAGAACCGGCGCCTTGGTGATCCTTCGAAGCTCAACAGCACCTCCCGTATGATCGAAATGCCCATGGGTAATGAGTATGGAGAGAATCGTGAGCCCGTTTCGCGATATTTCCTCTACGATACGGGATACCTCATCTCCTGGATCAATGACGAGACCCTCTCCCGTTTCATTGCACCCTACAATATAGCAATTGGCTTGATACGGGCCGACGATCAACTTTCTCAGCATTTCACATATACCTCCACTATCCTCTCATTTCAGAGCACATACGTAATAACATAAGATCGGCTACCTTGTTGTCAAGCTGACATTGGCCTATAAGAGGGGATTTCAATATCGTGAGATGCCCGGGAAATCTAGTATTGTTCGGAACATGGGTTCAGAAGGAAAGGTGTTGCTCACCAACGTACTAATGTGCAATAGTGGGCCTTAAGAGTTCAATCGGGATTTCACCTGAGCACGCAGCGGGGTAATGATCTATGGAGGAGGGAATGGCCTGGAAGATAATCAAGATAATGCCCTTCCTTGACATGCTATCATGCCTGTATTAGTTTTTGAAGGTATTTGACACCCTTTAAAGACCTTTCGATGACCCTCGTTTTTAATCTGGCGGATGGAGTCGGCGAGTGGAAGTGCGGATGAGGTTTATCAAAGAATAACCGTGATGAAAGGAGGAAACGACAATGAAGATTGCAGTGGCTACTGAGGATAATAGGGGCCTCGAGGCGGTCATAAGCCAACATTTCGGCAGGTGCCCCTACTACGTACTGGTAGAGGTTGATAACGGCGAGACAGGAGAGGTAAAGGCCCTTGAGAACCCCTTCTACGGGAGTCATGGCCAGCCCGGTGAGGTCCCCGCCTTTATCAAGAGCACAGGTGCTCACGTGATAATTGCAGGTGGCATGGGTCCCAACGCCATTGGTTTCTTTGAGCAGTTCGGGATTCAGGTGGTAACCGGTGTCTCCGGCATGGTTCAAGAGGCAATAAAATTGTTTCTAAGCGGCCGGATTCAGAGTGCGAGCCCGTGCAGGGACAATGACCCACACCACGATCTCCATGAGCTTGCCCAAGACGAAACATCCCAACTCCGAGAGGAGATACTTACCCTGAGAAAGCAGTTGGATCTCGCAACGGAGAGATTAAAGAGGTTAGAAGAGGAGAAGAAAACATAAACGTTGAAAAACGAGGAGGTAATCACTCGATGAAACGTGGAGCCCTTCAAGTACTACCCGGGATAATCATTCCCGTTATAGCAGTAAGCCTTGTTTTTGGATTCGTCCTTTCCGAAGAGGCTATGGCTCGAGGTGATACCCCTGAGAGTTTTGCAGAACTGGCTGCCAAGGTAGATCATGTTGCTGTGAATATCAGCTCCACCAAAGTGGTGAAACCTGCGGAGAGGTTCTTCCAGTTTCCCGGCAGGGAATTCAGGGATTTCTTCGGGGAGGAGTTCTTCAAACACTTCTTTGGCGAGATCCCTCAAGAGCAAATGAAACAGAGAAGCCTGGGGTCAGGCGTAGTTATCAGTGAGGATGGGTACATATTGACCAACAATCACGTGGTTGCCGAGGCAGAGGAGATCGTGGTCACGTTCACCGAAGAAGAACAATATGAGGCGAAGATCATCGGAAGGGACCCGAAAACCGATATCGCCCTCATCAAGATTGAGGTGGACAAGCCAATACCTGCTGCCAGGCTCGGCGACTCGGATACGCTGAGGGTAGGCGATTGGGTGGTAGCAATAGGAAATCCCTTTGGCCTCGGGAGCACGGTGACCGCCGGCATTGTAAGCGCGAAGGGAAGGACAATAGGCGCCGGGCCCTACGATGATTTCATACAAACCGATGCCTCTATCAACCCGGGAAATTCGGGAGGCCCGCTGTTCAATATCGAGGGCGAGGTCGTGGGGATCAATACCGCAATCTTTACACAGACCGGGGGAAATATCGGCATCGGTTTTGCCATACCCATCAACATGGCCAAATCCGTAATGACCCAGTTGAAGGAAAAGGGGAAGGTCACGCGAGGCTGGCTTGGCGTGACGATTCAGAACGTTACCCCCGAGATAAAGGAGAAATTCGACCTCAAAACCACGGAGGGCGCCCTTATCGCAGAGGTAGCAAAAGACAGCCCTGCACAAAGAGGGGGCCTGGAGAGGGGAGATGTAATAATCAGGTTCGACGGCAAGAAGGTCAAGGAGATGAGCGTTCTTCCTTCAATGGTTGCGCAAACACCGTTGGGAAAGGAAGTCGAGATAGTCGTAATCAGGAAGGGAAGGGAGAGGCGGTTGATGGCGACGATCGCAGAACTCGAAGAGGAAGCAGCGCCGGCGGCTCCCCTCGCCCCGGAGATCGAGGAGGGGTTCGGCTTCTCCGTTCAGGAGCTCACCCCTGAGCTCGCAGAAGCGCTATCACTGAAGGGTGAGAAGGGGGTAGTGGTCTCGGGTATAAGAAGGGGTGGCTCAGCTGACGAGGCGGGGCTACAACGAGGTGATCTCATCCAAGAGATAGAAAATGAACCCGTTGAAAGCATGGATGATTATAAAAGGATAATGGAAAAGTCCGCCTCGAAAAAGCAGATACTCATGGTGGTGCGACATGGTGGGCACACGAGATACGTGGTGCTGAAGAGGCAGGAAAAATGAGGCCTCTCTGGGTGCAGCTCGATATAGTGAACGGAACCTGCCTTTGCGTAAAAGCTATGGCAAGGCAAGTTGTACCGAAGCGGCTCGAGTTGAGCTCGACGGACGTCTCGCCGAAGTCCTTCAGGCCTTGGTTCTATTTCGTTCTAAAAGGCTCGGCGCGGTTCGCATCGCCATCTGTGCCGTGCCAAAGCTTTAGCAACAGCAGATCATCCCTCCAATACACTGCGGGATATTCCGGCCAAGGGGAATAAAAGATCCCCTCTATCTCTCCCTCAAAGGCTCTACGTGCGCCTGGCATGAGGGTATCGGCGCATAAAGGAGGGATTGCTTCCCCGCCGCCCATCTATCGCTATGATGGATCGGTGAATGGCTTACGGGGATAAGGGTTCTAAGGGTCCATGATGAGAGGAGATTTATATTCAAAGATTCGAGAGGGTTTGAAAAAGGCCTCCCTTGCCTTCACACGGCGTGAGTACCTCTTCATGCTCGTGATGGGAGGGATTGCGGGCGCGGTGGGTGGCTTTGGCGCCATCGGGTTTCGAAAGCTAATCGTAGCTGTTGCCCAACTGGGGTGGGGAAATATAACCGGGATGGAGGGCAAAGATCTGCTACGCATGGCCCTCGTGACGCCTTTCTGGGTAAAGATCTCGCTTCCCGCGATTGGCGGCCTTCTGGTGGGGCTCATTGTCTATTTCTTTGCCCCGGAGGCAAAGGGACATGGTGTGCCAGAGGTGATGGAGGCTGTGGCCCTAAAAGACGGTAGAATGAGGACTCGCGTGGTCTTCGCCAAGGCCTTTGCATCTGCTATCTGTATTGGTTCTGGCGGCTCGGTAGGCCGTGAAGGTCCTATAGTGCAGATTGGCTCCGCCATTTCTTCAGCTATCGGAAGATGGGTGAAGATGTCCGGGGAGCGCCTGCGGATTTTAGTGGCCTGTGGAGCGGCGGCGGGTATTGCTGCTACCTTTAATGCCCCCATGGCCGGCGCCCTCTTTTCTTTGGAGATTATACTGAGCGAATTGGCTGCATTACAATTTATTCCGATTGTGGTTTCCTCGGTGATTGCTACCGCCTTATCAAGGCATTATTTGGGCAACTTCCCCGCCTTTGAAGTCCCCGCGTATACCCTTTTGCATTATAGCGAGCTGTTTCTATATCTAATATTGGGAGTATTAGCCGGGGTGGTTGCCTTTATTTTCATTCGCCTCCTTTACGGCATGGAGGATTTCTTTGAGCGATGGAAAGCGCCCGAATTTATCAAGCCTGGAATCGGGGGGATTATTATTGGATGCATTGGAGTCTTTTTCCCGCAGATATTTGGCGTGGGATATGAATCAGTGACTCAGATATTGCGCGGTGAGATGGTTGGGATCATGCTTATAGGGGTCTTGATCGCCAAGATATTAGCCACCAGCATCACTATCGGCTCGGGTAGTTCAGGGGGGATATTTGCACCATCGCTCTTTATGGGGGCAGCCTTGGGAGGTGCCTTTGGCAAGATTGTTCATGTCCTTTTCCCATATACCACCGCATCCCATGGTGCATATGCCTTAGTGGGCATGGGTGCAGTGGTAGCCGGTACGACCAGGGCCCCGATTACCGCGATGCTCATAATCTTTGAGATGACGGCAAACTACCGCATCATCCTCCCTTTAATGTTCGCGTGCACTATAGGTCTGGTGATCTCGGCCCGCCTTTCCAAAGAGTCGATTTATACCCTGAAATTGGTCCGGAGGGGCGTGAACATCTATGGTGGAAAAGAGCTCAACGTCCTGAGGCGCTTAAAGGTCGATCAGGTGATGCTTCCCGAGATTGAATTGGTATCTCCCTCAGCGACGTTAAAGGAGCTCATTACAAGAATGATGGGGAGTTCCCATTACCACTTCTTTGTAGTGGGCAACGATAATAGAATCCGTGGCCATATTTCACTGGTGACCTTACGACCTATCCTCAAGGATTATGAAACTGTTCGTGACGTGGTAATCGCCTCTGATCTCATGGATCGCAACGTGACAGTGGTGAAGGCCGATGAATCCCTTGACATGGTGATGCAGCTATTTGGAAAGTTTGACCTTAGAGAGATCCCGGTAGTGGATAAAGGGCATTTGGTTGGCACGATACGCAGGAACGATGTAATAGAGGCTTACAACCGAGAGATCTTTAAGCTGGATATGTCCTCTTCCTTTGCAACATCTCTGCGTCTCCAGCAGAAAATACACTCCCAAAGGGTGTCCTTGGCTGGAGGATTTCAGATACTGGAGGCGAATTCCGCCGATGAATTCCTCGGCAAGAGCCTGGAGGATTTACGGCTCAGGGAGCGTTTTAGTGCGACGGTATTAACCATCAAGAGGGAATCAGAAGAGGGAGATGAGAGGGTATCGTATATACTTCCGAAGTCTTCTACGGTGATTCAAAAAGGCGATAGGCTGATACTGTTCGGCCTCCAGAAAGATCTCTCTCGTTTTCCTGCCGAGTAAGGGCGCTGCCGGCCCTTATTCAATTCACTGCGCCGGCATGCCGCTATGGGCCATTGAATAGGGAGATCGAACATTCAGGCCCCGTTGACCAGCCGCCGTTTCATCTCTCACAATCGCTTCCAAGTGGTGAGAGGAATGAAATAAAAAATTGAGTTGACAATTGGTGGCATCGAGTATAGAAGATACGAAAATCCCATATCTTATTTAGCTCACAGTTGAGAGGTACGAGGTTCGATGAGACGCTATGAGATGGTTTACATCATTAATCCCAATCTCGACGCCGAAGCCCTGAATGAGGTGGTCGCCAAGTTTTCGGATATCATCACCAAGCTCAAGGGGTATGTCCTAAAGATTAATGAGTGGGGCAAGAGGAAGTTGGCTTACGAGGTCAAGCAATTCGATAAGGGGTACTATGTGGTGTGTGACTTCTGCGGAGACCCCAAGACGGTGAATGAGCTGGAGAGAAATCTCAAGCTGGATGAACGGGTTTTACAATATGTCACCGTGAAGATCGCTGAGGAGGTCGATCCGCAGGAGTTGATGAGCGGGCAACAGCAACAGGAGACAGTGGCCGAGGAAAGCCACGATCAAGCGATTGAGGAAGAATAATGGCTTACAACGGGAGAGGTAAGGGCGTGTTTATCAAGCACAAGATCTGTCGGTTTTGTGCTGATCCAAGCCTTACGATAGATTACAAGGACCCCAAGACCCTTGCGGTGTTCACCACGGAAAGAGGGAAGATCATACCAAGGAGGATCTCCGGAAATTGCGCCAAGCATCAGAGGGTTTTGGCGCTTGCCATAAAAAGGGCGAGAAACATCGCCTTGTTACCCTTTACCACGGCAAAGGTAAAGATGAAGGAATACTGAGCGTTTCGGGAGATAAGAGGCGTTGAGTCTTTCGGAATTGGTGCTGGGGGCTATAGGTGAGGCGATGAGAGGCCCCCCTTTTTCGATGTAACGGATTGCCACTTACTAAACTACCTGCTATTCTCCCTTCATTCATGTGCTTTGGTTTGCTCCGAAGAAGAATACGCTACCTTGACGAGGACTTCTCGTTGAGGATGCCCTTGGCTCATCTCGATAATGAGAGGCCATCTTTGTGCGGCACCTGAGAATGATGGGATTGCTGAGAAGGTAGGGGCTGAGACGATCAAGAAGCCGATGAAACGGTCATTGCCGGGCTTCTGTTTGTAGCGGAACGATATACGGATCGGAGATGAGGTATGAAGATTATCTTGACGCAGGATCTCGAATCCCTTGGCTATGAAGGCGATATAGCGAATGTGACGAGAGGATACGCACGAAATTATCTTATCCCCAAAGGCCTGGCCATAGAGGCATCAGAAGCGAATCTGAAGGCCCTTGAGATGAGGAAAGGGAAGATACTTGCGAAAAGGACAAGGGACAAGGAAGAAGCCGAGCGAGTAAAGGAAAAGATCTCCGAGATTACGGTAACCGTGAGGGCCAAGGCCGGTGAGGAGGGCAGGCTCTATGGTTCCGTGACGAGTCGGGATATCGCACAGGAACTCGATGCACAAGGAGTGGTGGTAGACAGGAGGAAGATTATCATTGATGAGGCCATAAGGTCGCTGGGGGAGTTTCAGGTTCCCGTTAAACTCCACCCCGAGGTGGTAGCCACCATAAAGGTGATCGTTGAGGAAGAGGAAAAGGCACAGGATGAGCCTGCCTAAGAAACAAGAAGATACCGCATATTCAACCTATAAGGTTCCACCACATAATCTTGAGGCAGAACAGGCCGTACTGGGCGGGATACTCATCAATGACGATGCCTTTAACCAAATCGTGGATATACTTTCCGATGAGGATTTTTACAGAGAGGCTCACGCTCTTATCTTTAGGGGGATGCTCACGCTCTATAACAGGGATGACGCGATAGATGTGATAACCCTTTCACATGTCTTAACGGAGGGCGGGGTCCTGGAAAAAGTGGGAGGGACGAACTACCTGGCTTCCCTTGCAGAGGCAACATCGACATCCGCCGGCATACTGTATCATGCTGAGATTGTGAGGGATCTATCCACAAGAAGGGGGCTCATTAACCAGTGTGCCCATATCTCAGAGGTCTGCTTTCAGTTTACCAATGATACAGAGGAAGTCCTCGATCTCGCTGAGCAATCCATCTTTGAGATAGCCGAGAGGAATGTCGAACAGGTCTTTTACCCGCTCAGTGAGGTCATCAAGGAGAGCTTCAAGAAGATAGAGAAGACCACCGGAAGCAATATTACCGGTGTGGCCACCGGCTTTACCGATTTCGATAACCTCACCTCCGGCCTCCAACCCGCTGATTTTATCATCATTGCCGGGCGCCCAAGCATGGGCAAGACGGCATTGGCATTGAACATCGCTTGCAATGCCGCGCTCGAGAGCAAGATGGGCGTTGCGATCTTCTCCCTAGAGATGTCGAGGCTCCAGCTTGGTCTGAGGCTCCTGGGAGCGGATGCCATGATAGACGCATCGAGGATACGAAAGGGGTTCCTTCAGGATGACGATCACCTCCGTTTGATCGACTCAGCCAACAGGCTCTCCGAACTACCTATATACATCGATGACTCATCCGGGCTTTCTGCCCTGGAATTGAAGGCAAAGGCCAGGAGGCTCAAGAAGAGATTCGATATCGGCCTAGTCGTGATCGACTACCTTCAATTGATGCAGAGCAGGAAGTCCACTGAATCGAGGCAGCTCGAGATATCGGATATATCAAGGTCCCTTAAGGCCCTGGCCAAGGATTTGAACATTCCCGTGGTGGCAGTCTCCCAGTTGAACAGAAAGGTGGAGGACAGGCCCAACAAGAGGCCGATTCTGGCTGATTTGAGGGAATCCGGCGCAATTGAGCAGGATGCGGACCTGATCCTGTTTATTTACAGGGAATATCTCTACAACCGGACAGAGGAAAACAAGGGAAAAGCGGAGATCATTGTCGCCAAGCACAGAAACGGTCCAACCGGTAAGATCGATCTAACCTTCAGGGAACAATACACCAAATTTCAAAACTACTACAGAGAGGAGCCAGGAGAAGAGTAGGGCGGCACGCTGGTGTCGGTCCATATTTCACGAAAGCTTGAGGCAGAGCCATAGAGAGGGTATATGGCAAAATAGGTGGTCTCAAGGCCCACCATATAAGAAGACTCCAGACTATCTACCGACGACGCACCCCTCGAGACGAGATAATCTCTCGCGAATTAGCCCGCCTATTAGCACAAATCTCGTGTGATATCAATAAACAGGTAGCCATCCTCATCGGAAGAAGGGGCGATGTGGAATACGTGATTGTCGGCGACGATCGCCGTATTGTTATCCCCGATCTGGCTCGTTTTCGATCGGGCCCTGGCAGATTGAAGGGTCTCAGGTGTATCCATACCCATCTTCACGGTGAACCGCTAAGCCAGGAAGATGTAATGGATCTGGCCCTCCTTAAGCTCGATCTCATGGCCTGCATAGCGGTAGACGGCAGGGGAGTGCCAGCCGACATCTATTATGCCCATATCCTCCCCAAGAATGACTCAGGCCGGTCGTGGGCTATGGACCATGCGCCGGATATCGGGAGGCTGGATGTCAATTTTTCCCAATTTATACAAGGCCTTGAAAGCGAACTCGTTAAGGCAGGTGAGGGGCTTGGCCCAGAGCAAAGGGAAAGGGCTATGCTGGTAAGCGTCACCACGACACCAAGAAGGGAGGCAGAGGAATCCATTGAGGAGCTCGTGGAACTCGCAAAAACGAGCAACCTGCTTATCGCTGACACCGTGGTGCTGCGGAAAACCGGCGTAGGCTCGCGCATCCTTGCGGGCAGAGGTCAGGTAAGCGAGTTGGTTGTACGCTCGCTCCAGGCAGGAGCCGATCTGCTGATCTTCGATGGGGAGTTATCCCCCTCACAGGTAAAGGCACTGACGGACTGCACCGAGATGAGGATAATAGACAGAACCCAGTTGATATTGGATATATTTGCCAGAAGGGCCGTGACCAAGGAGGGAAAGATACAGGTGGAAATCGCTCAACTGCGGTATCTGCTGCCTCGATTGATTACCAAAAATACGGCCATGTCAAGGCTCACCGGCGGAATAGGAGGCCGGGGCCCGGGGGAGACCAAGCTCGAGATTAACAGGAGGAGGGCAAGGGAGAGGATCGCCCTTCTCAGTGATGAATTAGCCAAGATCAGAAGGCAACGGAAGGAGCGGAGGAAAAACCGACGCAGTAAGGGCATACCCATTATCTCGATTGTCGGGTATACGAATGCGGGCAAATCAACCCTTCTCAATGCGCTTACCAGCGGTCATGTAAAGGTCGATAACAGGCTTTTCATGACGCTTGATACCACAAGCCGCCGGCTGAGACTTGGAGAAGGGGATGCCATTATCACAGATACCGTGGGATTTATCAGGAATCTGCCTGAAGATCTCTTCCAGGCATTTGCCGCAACACTTGAGGAACTTCACGAGGCGGACCTGCTCATCCATGTGGCAGACATCAGCAATGCGAGGGTGGAGCAGCAGATAGATTCGGTACAGGGAATTCTCGAGAGCCTCGATCTAACAGGGACTCCCACTATTTTGGCGCTGAATAAGATTGACAGGATAGATCCCGCTCATGCGGCCCGCCTTGCCCGAGGTTTCGCCGGCATTCCGATTTCCGCACTGAATCCATCAACCCTCACCATGCTGCGGCAGAAGATGAAGGATATCATATTTTGATGCCCTTCCATCCCGTGGATTTGATCTTGATATTGTGCCTCGTGACAACAAGGGCTTCACAGTGGGGCAGGGATTGTATCAACCTCATCCCTGCGACGGGATCCAGGGTAAAGAGCGCGGTTGAAAGGGCATCAGCCTCCATCGCTGTGGAGGCTCGAACGGAAACGCTGGCATTCATCAATGGCGAGAGCCCGGTGTTGGGGTTCACGATGTGATGGAGGACTTTGTCTCGGTCGAAGAATACCTCGTAGTTGCCAGAGGTGGCAATGGAGCTATTGGTGATTGCAATGATGTCAGGGTAATTGTGGTTCTTGTGGGGATCCTCAATCGCTATCTTCCAAGGCCTGTTATCCCCCTTATCGCCTATCGTTCTAATATCACCTCCCGCGTTGATGAGGGCATGTCGAATGCCTTTGCTTCGCAATACCCCAATCGCCCTATCCACAATGTAGCCCTTGGCAATGCCGTCTAGGGTAATTCCCATACCATGCTTCCTAAAGGCAATAGAGCCCTCATTCATGATGATTAGCCTGGCATCCACAAGCCCCAATAGATGGCGGATTTCTTCCTCATGGGTTGAGATCCCTGCCGAGCTTTGAGACAATTGTGCATACATATCAAGGAGAGGCTTCACCGTTATGTCGAAGAGGCCATGGCTGATCTCGTAGTAACGCATCGATTCCTTCACCACGAAATAGAGCTCCGGCGGAATCCCTTTGAGAAGTCCATCCCTGTTGAGGTGAGAAACAGGTGTATCGAAATCATACCTGCTCATGAGCTTGGTTAACCTCCCTATCTCCTCGAAAGCGAGTTCGATGGCCTCATAGGCCTGGTCCTTGGAATCACTGAGGACCGTGATAGAGGTGATCGTACCCATCTCAGGACGGGATTTCGAGGCCTTATATAAATGCCTGTCGAGCTTTGACGCCTCGGCCAGGGATGTCCCTATGGGGTACGCCGCTAAACCAAGGCCAAGCGCGCCCGTGAGCCTCAGGAAATCTCTCCTGGTAATCGATTCGTGTTCTCTCATGCGATAGGATTCTTCGGACATTCTGCCCCCTCAGAAATTTTTCTCGTCTATATCACTTGACTCGAGGAATGACAAGTTTTTTCTCCTCACCCCTGCCCGTAAAGCGCAATTTACTCAACGCTCATCCTGTGGCAGGATTTTCCATCCTTGCTGGATACCGTGAAGGTAACCCGCTTCCCCTCTGTCAAATACCGTTCCGACTGCGACCTCAAAGCCTTGAAGTCCACCGTCTCGAGAAAGGCTTTGAGCAGCTCAATCCTTTGCTCGAGGTCTTTATCACCTTTTTTTGCCTTGAGATACTCCTCCACGCTTCTCCAGTATTCCCTTTTCGCCACGGTTTCGATACACTGGGATAGCGTTGGCCTAAGCTCAATCATGAATGCTGGTTTTCCCCTGAGAAACTGAGTGTGCAGAGCATGGCGATGTCTTTTTTTTGTCTCATGGCCTAGAAGTAATGCACCGGCAGACCCCGATAAATCGGGGCACCGACCGCCGTGGCATACAATAGTCAAATCCGAGTTGCGCGTGTGCCCCGATTTACGGGGCACGCTGAGGCTCCCTGTTAAGGGCCTGCCCTGGCGCGACCTGGTTGGAGCATTTAAGGGAAACGGTAATAAAGCGGCTGTGTAATCCATAGAACTCAGCCCTTACATGCCAGGTCTGGGCCAGGGGCATGAGACAAAAAAAAGACATCGCCATGCTCAATAGATAGTTTTTTTCATGTATAACCCTGAAGTGAAGCGTCGGGGTCATTTGCTAAACTCTACCATTTCTTACCAGACTGGTGCCTACCCCTCAAGGTCTTTGTCTGAGATGGATAGCTTCCCGTTGCTGAGTGAACCAAGGGGGATATGGTGCAGGGAAAATACGAG
>CAZJXD010000079.1:0-23442 GCA_964549945.1 uncultured Desulfobacteraceae bacterium
CGACAATTCAAAAACCAAAAGCTCGTTTCCTGGTTTCATGATCCATCTCCTCCTTCTCTGATTTAAAAATCAATGTTCAGCAAATTTCGTTAGTGCTACTTAATCATTGTTATGACTTTCGGGAAACCTTTGATCATAAGTATTACAATTCAGTAAATGACCCTAAGTTTTGCCATAGCGCGTCCTGGTGGCAATGTTGCCTTTTCCCCTGACTCCGTGTGGTCTTTACAACTTGGGTTGGCCCAGGGGTAATTCGTACAATCTATCATCATGGCCCCATCTCTTAAAAAAGGTTGTCTAATTTGGCTTTAAAGAGAGGAAGATGATGAAAAATTAACAATGATAGGTTGCTGCTACCCAAATTTCTGTTCGTTAATTAATTCCCTGAACATGGCATCGACTTACTGAATTCTCAACTTCGGGTCAAGCCTATCTCGAAGCCTATCCCCGACTATATTTACTGCCACCGTGGTGATTGAAATGGCCAACCCTGGAAATACGGTTAGCCACCAAGCAGTCGTCATATAATCTCGGCCCTCGCTGAGCATATTTCCCCACGCAGCGGTTGGTGGTTGGACTCCAAAACCTAGAAAGCTTATTCCAGCCTCAGAGATAATGACCCTACCCACTTCCAATGATGCCAACACTACCACTGGCGAAAGGATGTTTGGCAAAATATGGAACACAATAATACGCCAATTGGGAAGTCCAAGCGTTTTGGCAGCCTGGACATACTGTTGTTCCTTTATACCTAAAACCTCTCCTCTAACGAGACGTGCATAGATCACCCAACTCGTTACAATTAGAGTAATAATAATGTTTTTGAAACTGGGCCCGAGGATTCCCGCTATGGTTAACGCAAGTATCACAAAGGGAAAACTCAACTGCATATCAACAAAACGCATGATGATGCGGTCTACCCATCCTCCATAAAATCCTGACATTAAGCCCATAATTGCGCCGAATAACCCCGCTATCAGGACAACCGTAAGGCCAACGGCCATGGAAGCTCTGGCTCCGTATATTATCCTCGATAGCATATCCCTGCCAAGGGCATCTGTTCCCAATAGATGCCCCTTCCTTAAAGGGGGACATAACCGCTCTTGCAGATTTCCTTCATTAGGATTATGCGGTGCAAACAAAGGAGCCCCTAAGGCCATTAGAAAGATGGTGCTCAAAATAACGATACCAAGCAAGGTAATCCAGCCCTTTGGGACTTTTTTAAAGGTTTTAAACATTATCTAGCCCGACTTCTCAAGTCGGATTTCTGGGTTTACAAAGGCATATAGAATATCGGCGATTAAATTGATTAAACAGAACATCAAAGCGGTGATGAAAACCGCAGCCTGGACGACTGGATAATCCCTGAAAGTGATTGACTGAAAAATCAGCCTCCCCAGTCCAGGCCACGAGAAGATGGTTTCCGTGATGACCGCACCTCCAAAGATAACCCCTATCTGCAAACTTGTTATAGTGATGACGGGGATGATGGCATTTTTAAGGGAATGCTTCCACAAGACTTTCGATTCTTTAAGCCCTTTTGCCCTAGCTGTTCGGATATAATCCATCTGTAAAGCCTCGATCATGCTCGATCGTGTCAATCGAGCGATACGAGCAGCTGAATAGGTCGCAAGGGTGATCGACGGAAGTATAAGATGCTTCCAAGTTCCTATTCCTCCTGTAGGGAGCCATCTGAGCAACACCGAAAGAACCAAAATGAGCATCAAACCAAGCCAAAAAAGGGGGACCGATTGGGCAGTTACCGCGCTCACCATACTGAGTTTATCCATTGGGCGACCTCTTTTGTACGCGGAAAGAATGCCGATAGGGATTGATACTATTATTGCGATTAAGATAGACGTGGAGGTTAATAAGAGGCTTGCTGGGATTCTTTCGAAAACCAGAAAAATAGCGCTTTCGTGTTGTCTCAACGACCTGCCAAAATCACCATGCACGGCGGCTATGAAGAATTTACCATATTGAACGATTAAAGGCTCATTAAAACCCATCTCCTGCCGGAATCGTTCGAGAACTTCTGGTGAGGCGTCCATTGGAACCATAAGTAATGCTGGATCACCAGAAAGGCGCACCATAACAAAAACGGCTGTTAAGGCTAGGTAGAGAACGAAAAGGGTCTCCGCCATACGTTTTAAAATGTATCTAGCCAAGTTCTAGAACTCACACAATCTAGGGTTTTGGTAAAGGTTGTAACCTTCTATCAGGGTCCCAACCTTTACCTTGAAGCCAGCCTGATTACCTTGTTACTTTGGCATCGAACAAAGAGAAGTTCTGATCGGGCCTCGGCTCCCAATCCAGTCGATTGCTCACCCCGTAAATATCGTGCTGTTGCCATAGGAATATCCAAGGAGCTGCCTTTTGGATTATAGCCTGAAGTTTCTTCATGGCCTCGGCCCTCTTGGCTGGGTTTATTATAGCGCAAGCCTTCTCGATCTCTTTGTCAACTTCGGGGTCGCTGAAGTGAACCCAAGGAGCATTGGTTTTGAACCAGTTGTACATAATACCCCCATCTAACTCTTGATCTGCTCGGCCGGTAACACTCATGTCTGGAGCCTTAATGGCCTTGAGCATTTTAAGATAGGTTCCCCATTCGTGAAATTTCACTTTAACATTTACACCAATTTTGGCCAATTGAGCTGCAATGGCCTGGCTAAACTCCTTGTCCCTCAGATATCGTCCTTGGGGGGAATGGAGCGTGAGGTTCAGCCCTTTTCCATATCCAGCCTCCTTTAGGAGGTCTTTGGCCTTTTCCGGATCATAGGGATAGGGTTTAAGGGAAGGGTCGAAATGTTTGTTGATAGTGGCCAACGGGCCAGGGCATCGAGTAGCATTCCCCTCCATTACCGTGCGAATGATCTCATCTACGTCCACACCATAGTTCATTGCCTGCCTTACTCTAACATCCTTCATGGGACCCTCGTTGATGTTATCCAATGCTATGAAAACCACCAATCTTCCTGGGATTTGCTTAACCGAGGCAACTCCACTATTGTTTATCTGATTGATGAGGTGAGGTGGGACACCGTGTATCAAATCGACTTCTCCTACCATGAGAGCCGCTACCCGTGCTCCCTCCTCCGGGATAATTTTAAAGACGACTTTATCTATTTGGGGAACGCCTTTCCAATATTGCTCATTTTTAATGAGGCGGATCTCACTATCCCTGGACCAGCTTTCTAATTTATAAGGTCCTGTTCCACATGGATGGTTGGTTAAATATTCCATGCCTCTTTCCTTCACGAGCTTAGCGGGCGCCATACAAATCCCCTCAAGGTTTTCCAATAGGGTAGGGAAAGGCTTTTTTGTGATGATTTTGACCGTGTATTCATCTATAATTTCAACCCGCTCGATCCTATCAATCTTGGTGATGGTTAAGCATTTGTTGTTAGGATTCAGAACAAAATCGATGGTAAATTTTACGGATTCTGCGTTAAAGGGCTCCCCGTTATGAAACCTAATTCCCTCTCTTAATTTGATACGCCACGTTAGATCATCCACAAATTCAGAGGATTTGGCTAATTCAGGAACAAGATGTGCATTACGGTCCAAAGAGAAAAGGGGTTCATAGAGATTTCTCAAGACTTTTATGGTAGTCCTATCACAGGTGATTACGGGATCTAAGCTTGAGGCATCAGCGTTGAGACCCACGATCACTTTTGTTTCTCCTTCCGCGATAGTAGCCAACGGCAAACACAGAAACCCAACCACTAAGAGAATCCCAGTAATAAGATAAATACGTTTTAAAATGTCCATAACTACCTCCTTTCTAATGAAAAAAGATTCATCTTAAAAAGTCTGAAGACCCATATACTTTTAATTGATATAACGTCATTCCATTAAAATGTCCATAACTACCTCCTTTCTAATGAAAAAAGATTCATCTTAAAAAGTCTGAAGAATCAGATACTTTTCATTGATATAACGTCATTCTAAATGGCATGCTACTAAATGGCCATTACCCAAGTCTCTTAGCTTGGGCTCGACCCTCTCGCACTCTCCCATCCTGAAAGGGCATCGCGTATGGAAATGGCATCCCGATGGTGGATTAATAGGACTGGGCACCTCTCCCGGCAGAATAATCTTATCTCTTTTCATTTTTGGATCAGGAATGGGTGTTGCAACGATTAGGGCTTTTGTATAAGGATGTCTAGGGAATTCATACAGATCTTTATTAGAGGCCTCCTCAACGATTTTGCCAAGATACATCACAGTCACTCGATCGCATATATGCTTTATTAAGCTTAGATCATGGGCGATGATCACGTATGAAAGACTAAATTCTCTTTGAAGGCGCCCTAAAAGATTGATGATCTGTGCTTGTATTGAAACGTCGAGGGCTGAAACAGGTTCGTCTGCAATGATCAGCTCGGGATTAAGAACCAAGGATCGGGCGATTCCAATTCTCTGTTTCTGTCCGCCGCTAAACTCATGAGCATATCGGCTCATTGAATCCAATGGCAATCCAACCCGCTCTAAAATCGAAGCCACCCTCTCCTTGATCTCACGCCCAGAGGCTACGTTGTGTACCTTGATAGGCTCAGCAAGCATGTGCCCTATTTTCATTCTGGGATTCAATGAGGAATAAGGATCTTGATAGATCATTTGAATTTTCTTCCTCATTTCCCGTAATTCCTTTTTATCGAGTTTGAATATATCTTTCCCCTCAAAAAGCGCTTCTCCTGCTGTTGGCTCTATGGCCCGAACCATGACCTTTGCTGTAGTGGTCTTCCCACATCCGCTTTCCCCAACCAACCCTAGCGTTTCTCCCTTTTGTAACGTAAGGCTTATGCCGTCCACGGCAAAAACCTGTTCTCCGGATTTAGAAAAGGAACTCCTTTTCAAGGGAAAATACTTTTTTAAGCCTCTTACGGTTAGGTATGGCCCCACCAATTTCAACCTCTTTCTCTCTATTGATGAACTAGCCAGCAGCGGCATAAATGGCGATCACCGATTTCCTTCAATTCAGGTTCCTCTTGACGGCAGATTTCCATAACATTTGGGCAACGGGGATGAAAATAGCATCCCTTGGGTAAATCATAGAGACTTGGAATCATTCCAGGGATTTCAAGGAGCTCTTTCCCAGGTTGAATATCCTGATCGATTCTGGGAATCGTCTCCAATAGGCCCTTGGTATAGGGATGCTCAGGATGATAAAAAATATCGTTAACAGATGCACTTTCTGCAACCTTTCCTGCATACATTACGATCACCCTTTTTGACATTTCCGCAATAACACCCAAATTGTGAGTGATTAAGATGATAGCAGTTTTCGTCTCCTCTTTTAACTTGTTCATTAATTCCAAGATCTGCGCTTGAATGGTTACATCCAAGGCCGTTGTAGGCTCATCAGCAATCAAGATCTTAGGATTGCAAGATAAAGCCATGGCTATCATGACCCTTTGCCTCATTCCGCCGCTCATTTGGTAAGGATATTCGTGCACTCTCTTCTCAGGAGATGGAATCCTTACAAGCTTTAATGCCTCTATACACTTTTTAAGCGCATTTTTTCTCCCGAATCCTTGATGGAGCATGATAGTCTCAGATATCTGATTGCCTATGGTAAATACAGGATTGAGCGATGTCATGGGTTCCTGAAAGATCATGGAGATGCTATTGCCCCGGATATCTCTCATTTTGCTTATAGGCACTTTGAGAAGATCTACGCCCTCAAATAGAATTTCCCCCCCAACGGTCTTTCCCGGTGGGTCAGATACCAACCTCAAAATAGACAAGGCAGTGACTGTCTTTCCAGAGCCGGATTCTCCCACAATACCCACAGTTTCTCCTTCATCTAAAGAGAAACTTACCCCGTCTGCAGCCTTCGTTACACCCGCGGCAGAAAAAAAATAGGTTCTTAAGTTATTGACCCTCAAAAGTGGATGGTCCACCTTCATAGTCTTGACCATAAGATATAATTTAGGCAACCGAGAACAGCGATGCCGTTCCACAAGTACTAAAGGGCCTAAAGAGTGTATTGATCATTTTGATAAGAAAGATGTATAGCATTAGACTCTGTAATGAAATGAGGGGCAGAATCTATATATGCATTTGTAATTATCAAGTAATTTGATTCCAATAAAGTACCTAAATATTTATGACTCGAATCATAGCTCCTCAAGGACATTATATTCCTGCACTCATTTTTGGAGTCATTTAAAAGGAGCGTGCACATGTGTCGAGATATCAATCCGAGCTTTTTCTGCAGATCTATGTGCAAAAAGAAGAAAGCACCCTCCAAGCCAAGTCCGCCAGATAAGCACGTAGACGATGATAACTATATTATGTTCGTCCCTAGGGGGTGTTTTGTGAGACGTTCGCTGCCTGTTTTGGTTACCAAAAACTGATCTGATTGCATCCAGCCACCAATCCCTGGTTTATATATTCCTGGCTCAACGCACATAATATGCCTTTCTTGTAATTTAGTTTTGTTATAAATTCGAAGTTCCTGCATCGCACCCATCGCACCCATCACACCCAGAGCATGACCGCTGCCATGAACGATATATTTCCCATACCCAGCTTTCATGATTATTTCTCTTGTTGCCATATCGATGTCACCGTAGGTGACGCCAGGCCTAACCATCTGGCAGCCTCTCTCAAAAGCCTCACTTACGACTTCAGAAATCTTCCTTATCTCATCTGATGGCTTCCCTAGGCTAGCCATTCTATGGATATGCGTAAAATAGCCGTTTATTTCTACAAGACTATACATATAGAATAAATCTCCTTTCTCTAGCTTTTTCAAGGTTGGAAAAGAGTGAGGGTCGAGGGTTTTCTCAGGCCCGGTTGTTCCGCCACACAATTTAGGGTTTACCTCGTAATTGTCTGGATAACGTTTTGTGATCTCGGTTGCCGTGGCACGACAAACCTCAGTAACAATCTCTAGCTCTGACATCCCCTCCTTTGCAGCATTCAAGAGCGCCCCACATGCGAAGTCACACATTTCGAATCCCTGCCTCATTAGTTTTATCTCCTCATCTGATTTAACCACCATGAGACGTTGCACTGTGTCGGATACATCGACAAATTCAGCATCTGGGAGTTCTTTTTTTAGCCTTCTATAGATAGTAACAGGGATGCTGGGCTCAATTATTCCAATAGCAGGGCTTTTTAGTCCTCTTTCGACTAAAAACTCTTTAACAAGCATCATCATTGACTCAATCGGTGGACATGTGTCATCATAAACTTTAATGTCTTTGATCCAAGAAGTTGTCTTTGCATGATGCACATCTACCCGCGATATTATCATTGCAGGATTACCATCTAGGGGAATCAATGTCGGTTGTGGTCTGCGGCCGATCCCTCGACCGCCCCCGTGATGATTGCAACTTCCGCTGCCGCTAAAGTAAAACGAGTGAGCCATGTCCATAGCTATAGCACATTCCACCCCAATTTCTCTCATCTTCTCCCTAAGCTTTGCGGTTCGACTTTTCATCTCACTATCGCTAAAAAAAGCCCATTTAGCCATATTCTCACCTCCTTAGATCCTTATTTGTTTTTGTAGTATAAGGAAAATTTGAATTGAGATATTGTCTGAGAAGCAGATCGTTCTTATTTGCTTAATCGACGATTTTGTGAATCGCACCTGTTTGATTGAATCTTCAAAGCGTATATATTCGCTTCTAATTTTACGAGTGAGGCTCTTTATATCCGAGATAGCTCTTCAGAAAATTAGATTATATTACCCTCAATCTTAATAAATTCACTTTACGAGATGCCTGAAGGTACAGATATCAAGCAGTTCTTGGAGGTCTGGCTCATGTTCCATATTCAGAATGATATCTTTGCTAAGTTCAATCTGTTTCTCAGAGAGTATACCTTTGCAATATTTGCGATAAATATCTACCACCTCATCCATGGTTAAGGGATACTTAGGTCCCCCATAGGGCTGATCCATAGCTCCTGTGAGGATTTTTCCTCCCTTGAGATGTAAATCCAGACGCCCCTCTCCCGCGAAGTATCTTTTTGGATACTCTGGATGATATACGACTTTGACCCTCTTCCTTGCTTCAGCTAAAAATGGGTCATGCACTGCCGTTTCCGTACAGGTCTCCAGCCCGCATTCTCCGTTGATCATCTGGTAGGCTAAGATATGCTGGATGCTGAACCGGCTGTCTTCTGCATCCTTCGGCTCTGGTCGATCAATAATAGTTCGTAACTCATCGAAATGCACCACAACTTCCTCGATATCCTCGTATTTGAGCTTGTTCTCTGTCATTAGATCGGCCAGAACATCAACAAAATTGTGGTTCCAAAAACAAAATCCCCACTTTTTAATCCAAGTGTTATTGGTATAGAAGGGTGGTTGCCCCAATCCCTCGGTCATCTTGGCGAATTCGATGTTTTTATCCCCACCCGTAAGCATGTCCAAGCATTTTTCGATCACTGGATTGCTCGTTGCGCCATTTTTTGCCAACAAGGCATTTAAAATAGCATTGCGACAAACAGTAGCTGATTCCCAAAAATGTGCATCGGTACCCCAGGTGTGGATATAACCCAGCCCTTGGACCATAGCGAGACCGAAAGAGGCCTTGGTCTCCTCCTCGGTCAATTCAAAGGCCCTCGCACAGCTTGCCGTGGCCCCGTAAATGCCAATAAAAGGTAGATTACAGATTCCGATACCATCCGTCCCCACCGAGGCCCACATCGCGATCCTATTCTGCATCTCCTGTCCCACATACAGAGCCACTATTATCTCCTGCCCAGAAAGTTTGCACTTCTCAGCAGCAGTCAACAAAGTTGGCCAGGTGGTCACATCACTAATCCCGCCTCCGGGAAATTGATCATCTTCCATCTCAGATGCATGCCCAAAAAACCCATTGAGTAGGGCTGCCTGAGCAACATCCGTCCTTAATCCACAGCCATAAACCCCACACTCCGGTCTTCCAAGGTTATCCTTGGCATATCGTATGAGCTTCTTTGAAGTAGGAGCAGCTGAGCCTACAAGCATTCCCATGACCTGTTTTAGGGTTAACTTCTTAACATGTTCAAGAACACCACCGGTATCCTTGAACTCCGTGTGTACGACAAACTTAGCAAACGTTTCTGCAATTTCCATCATTGCCATACAGCCTCTAAGTATACAGTCCCTGCATCATCTTTGCTGGGAGCACTAGGATAGGTAAAGATCAACTCCGCGGATTCGATGTCCGAGAGGTTTAAGAGTCCATGTATTTCGCCCCTAGGGGTGTAAAGGAAATCACCCGCCTCAGCCTCTATCTCTTTCTTGTCAGGCCCTATAAAAAAACGCAGCCTACCTTTCATTATATACATCCCGGCAGCAGTATTTATGTGGTAGTGGCGTTGGTTCCTTCCGCCTGGGGGGATAACGGTATGGCCCATTGTAAATGGTGTACCCTCAACTGTCTTTTTATCTATGCCAAACCCGATAGACAAGGGGGGCTCGTATACCGTATCAGGATCTACATTCTTTGTTTTAATAATAGTCGCCAATTTCACTCCTCTTTCTTTAAGATAATATAAAGTGCATGTTCTCTTTCTACTTCACCTCTACAAAGTCTGCTGCGATCGGTGGACAGATAAAGAATTCGAGGTACCGAAAATCCTTATCTGAACTATTGATCGTCATATGTTTTTCCCCTGAAGGAATATAGAGCACCTCGCCTTCTTTGATATGGATCTCTTCGCCCTCAACAATCTCTGCTTCTTGCCTTCTTACAACGATCATAAACGGATTCACGTCTGTTGTGGTAGTAGTTGGGTACCTCGCAACCTGGGCGGAGCAAACCGAACATTCCACCCAGATCCTTAGCGTTATGTTCACTGGTTAGAATTTCGGGTCTGTAAGGTTTACCAGGATTTTGGTTTTTCATATTAATGGAATCTTGAGTTTTATATACTCTCATCTCATTATTCCCCCGATCCGTATACAGCCATCAGGATGAATTAATATCAATTATTTTACAGCCTCTTCCATGTGTTCCATCTGGGTGAATACTACTGGCCCATCCGGTGTCACCAGGACATCTTCCTCGAGCCGCGTAGTCTGAGGCAGGCCCGGGTGACCGGCAAATGTCTCCACGGCAAAGTACATATTTTCTTTGATCTCGGCAGGATAGTCGAGTGAGTAACTTAACTCACATAGCAACTTTAATTGCTCATAAAAATATTTCACCTACAAACCCCTTTGTCGGGTTTTATAATTGTTACTCTTTATTATTCCTTAAAATTTTAAGAAAAGCCAGAGGCTGAAATGTTACCTTAGATTGTTAAAATTCTCGATTTTTTGATAAACATTAACACTTATATCTATAAGAAATTGATAATGGTTTGACCATTAATAATTATTTGCTATACTTTGTCAAGAAAAAAATTTTTTTACCTCCAGACTTTTAATAAAAAGTGATGACATAATTAGTTATTTTCATTTACGTGAATATTGAAGCAAGCAAAAGCGAAACCTCGGTTGGGCTTATACTTAACAAATCTCTCAAACCCAAAGATATCCACTGAAATTCTACCTTTCCCGACGTAAGATTCAGCTATTCCTTAACTTTTTCTAAGAAAGTTCTCTTGACAATATATAGTTAAGATATGATAATGGTTAAACCATTTAAAAATAGAGAAATATCATGTTCAAGAAAGCTAGACAGAATAGGATTTTTCAAGACGTGGTAGAGCAGATCCAGGATGCTATTCTTCAGGGCACGCTGAAGCCAGGAGATAAGCTTCCCCCTGAGAGGGAGTTGACGGAGATGTTCGGGGCCTCTAGGGGTACGCTCAGAGAAGCGCTCCGGATACTGGAACAGAAGGGGCTTGTCGCGATCAAGACAGGGGTTGCCGGCGGCGCTGTGGTAAATGACTTGACTACCGACCAGATGAGCGAGAGCCTGGATCTGCTTATACGATATCAAAAGGTCTCTTTGAAGGATCTCGCAGAGTTTCGCCAGGGAGTGGAGGGCATGGTTGCAGGCCTTGCTGCGGAGAGGGCGAAAAACGATGATATAGTCCGATTGGAGGATCTTCTTGCAGAGGCAAAGATCTATCTCGAGCACGGAATTTCTCACTGGGATGAGTTTATAGAAGCGGATAACCGGATCCATCTCATGCTCGCGCACATTGCCGGGAACCCCATCTATGAGTCGGTGCTTACGATAGTGTATCGGAATATCAACCTCTATTTCGGGAAGTTCCTCCCCAAGGAAGAAAGCCTCATGAAGGAGAATTGTCAAGATCTGGCAGAGATCGTGGGGGCGGTCAAAAATGGAGGGTCGGCAAAAGCGAGCTTATTGGCCCAGAACCACGTGTATCGTTTTAACCGGTTGATGGAGGAAAATGCACGACAAGGCTTAATAAATTAGCCGCAGACGAACGCAGACATTTTGTCCGGACGACATGGCCGGACAAAAAGAGCAATCGCTTCGCGAATGAGGCATTATGATCTTGTTTTGCCCCATCTTGTCTGGATTGGATTCAGGAGAATAGTGAAATGTCAGATGGGAGAATAAAAAAGCATCCGATCTTGAGGATTGCCAAGGGAGAGAAGATCGGGTTTTACTGGAACAAGAGGAGATTGCAGGCCCATGAGGGAGAGGTGATCTCCTCCGCGCTTTTTGCCAACGGGATCCACGTGTTCGGCCATCATGCGAAGGATAGCTCGGCCCAGGGGATATTCTGCGCCAATGGCCAGTGTGCCAAATGCATGGTGATCGCCAATGGGCTCCCGGTGAAGGCCTGCATGACCAGGGTGGAAGAGAATATGATAGTGGAGAGCGTTGAAGGCCTGCCGAGGCTTCCCGAGGCCGTAGATGAGTTTCAGTTTGCATCCATTGACCAGATCGACGTCGAGGTGCTGATAATCGGCGGAGGGCCCGCAGGTCTTTCGGCGGCCCTTGAGCTGGGCGAACGAGGGATTGATACCCTTATCGTGGACGATAAAGGCAGGTTAGGAGGCAAATTGGTGCTCCAGACCCATAAGTTCTTCGGTTCGATCGAGGATTGCTATGCGGGAACCAGGGGCATAGATATCGCCATGCTCCTGGAGGAGAATGTTCAGGCCTATCCCTCTATAAAGGTGTGGCTCAACAGCACGGCAATGTACGTATTCGGCGATAAAAAGGTGGGGATTGTCACGGACAACACCCGTTACAGGATTGTCAACCCCAAGGTCGTGTTAACCGCGGCAGGGGCCAGGGAGAAGTCCCTCATATTTCCCGGAAACACCTTGCCCGGCGTGTATGGGGCAGGGGCGTTTCAAACCCTGGTGAACAGAGATCTCGTCAAGCCCGCCAAGAGGATATTCGTGGTAGGAGGGGGGAACGTAGGGTTGATCGCCGCGTACCATGCCCTCCAGGCGGGCATTGATGTGGTCGGGGTTGTTGAGGCCCTTCCCCAATGCGGTGGATATCAGGTTCATGCGGATAAGATAAGACGCTTAGGGGTCCCTATCTATACAAGCCACACGATTATGAGCGCCAACGGGGATGAGCATGTCGAATCGATCACGGTGTGCGAGATCGACGGGGATTTTAAGGCCATGCCGGGCACGGAGAAGACCTTTGAGTGCGATACCGTGCTGATCGCCGTAGGGCTCAGTCCCGTGAATGAATTCTTCGAGGAGGCAAACCAGGCAGGGATAAAGGTCTTCGCAGCCGGCGATGCGAGCGAGATCGCCGAGGCATCCTCTGCCATGTTCAGCGGGAAGATCGCAGGCCTGGAGATCGCGCGGGAGCTGGGCGTAGAGGAAAGGGGCATTCCGGAGGATTGGTACAAGAAGGCGGAAATCCTCAAAAGCCCCCCTGGTCCCACTGAGAAGCCAAACTATGATTCGTTCCCCGATAGAACTATCACCCCAGTATTCCACTGTGCACAGGAGATTCCCTGCAACCCCTGTGTCTCGGTGTGTCCAAAAGGGGTCATCTCAATTCCGGGAGGCTCCCTTTTGGGGAAACCCAGGATCGAGAAAGACGGATGCGTGGGCTGCAATAAGTGTGTCTTTATCTGTCCGGGGCTGGCGATAACGCTCGTGGATTATCGCGAAGACCCGAACAACCCGGTGGTTTCCCTCGCCTATGAGCTCTCCAACTACGAGGTGAAAAAGGGAGATACGGTCCTACTGACCGATTACGAGGGCAATCCTCTTCAGGAGGCAGAGGTTATTGAGGTGGTGGTGAACAAGGCTTCGCGGAAGACGCATATCGTAAAGGTCGGGGTTCCGAGGGGGATTGCAAAAGAGGTAGCGGGATTCAGGATTCAGGGGGAGAAAGCCACCTTGCCCGTGGCGAAACCAACCGCGGATAGAATTCCCGATGACGCTGTTGTGTGCAGGTGCGAGAGGGTGAGTGCCCGAGAGATTCGAAGGTGGATCAGGAAGGGCATACGGGATCTGAACCAGATCAAGGCCATCACCAGGGCGGGCATGGGGGCCTGCGGCTCCAAGACGTGCGGTGATTTGATTTTGCAGCTCTTTAAGGATGAGGGGGTGCCCATAGAGGAGGTCACACCACACACGATAAGGCCCCTCTTTATTGAGGCGCCCCTGGGCGTGTTTTCCAATATCTCGTACGGTGGCGGAGATGGGTAAATCATACGATCTGATCGTGATCGGCGCGGGATCGATCGGTGTGCCTGCTGCCATGGAATTCGCGAAAAACAAGCACTCCGTGCTGGTGCTTGACGCGCTCTCCTCACCCGGGCAGGGCGAGGATAAAAAGGCGATTGGGGGCATCAGGGCGAGCCATTCGGATAAGGCAAAGATAAGGGTCTGCCAGAGGAGCATTGAGATCTTCTCAGGGTGGAAGGAACTCTACGGGGAGGATATTCGCTGGAGAGAGAACGGTTATTCCTTTCCCGCGTACACGGAAGAACATGAGACATTACTGAAAGGGCTTATGAGAATCCAGCACGATTTCGGCCTTGCCATTCAATGGCTCTCCCCCGAGCAGTACTGGGAACTCAACCCCGGGATACGCATGGATGGGTTGAGGGGGAGCACCTATTCCCCGGGAGACGGCTTCGCATCGCCGCTGCTCTTTACCCAGTCGTGTTATTTTAAGGCGAAGGAGTATGGAGCTGAGTTCAGGTTTAATGAGAGGGTGGTGGGATTTGGCCTTGAAAAGGATACCATCACTGTAGTAAAGACGAATAACAACCACTATTATTCCGCCAATGTGCTGAATGCCGCCGGGGCTGGTGCACGGGAGGTTTCTCGAATGGCGGGGATCGATATACCCGTGGAACCGGATTCCCATGAGGCTGGTATATCGGAGCCTGTCAAGCCTTGTATGGGGCCGATGGTAGTGGATATGCGAGAAGAGCCGGGCTCGAAGAATTTTTACTTTTACCAGAATAGCGAGGGCCAGGTGGTGTTCTGTCTGACCCCCGATCCGCCGATTTGCGGAAGAGATTGTCGAGCCACCTCTGGTTTTTTGCCGATGATTGCCAGGAGGATGATCACGATCATGCCCATGCTCGCGAACCTAAGGGTTCGGCGAACCTGGAGGGGGCTCTACCCCATGACCCCCGACGGCTTTCCCATCGTGGGAATGATGAGGGAGCTTAAAAACTTCTATCAGGCCGTTGGCATGTGCGGCCAGGGCTTCATGCTCGGGCCAGGCATGGCTGAGGTGATCTACAGGGTGGTGAGCGAAGACTATAAGGAAGACGATCGGGAGATCCTCGAGCATTTCGATCCCTATCGCGATTTCAAGGGCCAGGAGTTATTCAGATAATCGGTACTATCGGCTGAATGTCGCCGATGTCCGTAGAACGCGAGAGCCTTAGAAAGGCCATAGCATCATCGGGTTGTGGAAATTCAGATACCCTAAATCAGCTCAGGAGGCCATCAAATGGAGTCATCTGCACGGGATAAAGGGAGAGAGCTGGCCAGGTTTGAGTATCCCCTTCGCCCCATCGAGAAAGGATATAACAACAGGACGCTCTACGTGGATCTCGGCAAAAACGCCCTCAGGGGAAAACCGGTATCCGATGAGATGAAGAGGACATTCATCGGGGGGAAGGGATTTGATTTGTGGCTGCTATGGAGCGGCACTCGTGAGAAAACCCGGTGGAGCGCTCCGGAAAACGAGCTTTGCATCGCCTGCGGCCCCCTTGGGGGAACCACCCTCTACCCTGGATCGGGCAAGAGCATCGTGGTTACCATATCGCCGACCACAGGATCGATAATGGATTCAAACGTGGGAGGGTATTTCGGCCCCTACCTGAAGTTCTCGGGATGGGATGCGCTGGAGATCCAGGGCAAGTCGGACAGGGAGGTCATCATCGTGATAGACGGTGATGAGGGCATCGTAACGATTGAGGATGCGGAGGGCCTTCCCGCCGATACCCACCTTCTGGGCGCGGCCCTCGGCGAGCGGGTCGGCAACGGAAACCTCAGGGCCGTATCCACCGTATCAGCGGGCTCAGGAGCGGAGCATACCCTGTTGGGCTGCCTTAATTTCTCATGGTATGACAACGCTCGCAAGACCTACCGCTATAAACAGGCGGGCAGGGGAGGGACCGGTACCGTGCTGAGGGACAAGAGGGTGAGGGCCATAGTGGTCAAGTTCTCCAAGATGACCTCCGATATCAATGGCCCCTCTGACCTCGAGCGGCTCAAGAGCGGAGGAAGGACCTACACCAAGGAGATAAAAACCCTCGATCCTAAACAAAACGAGATGGCCAAGGTGGGAACGACCCATCTGATCAATATCATGAACGACTACGATCTGCTCCCCACCGAGAATTTTCGGTACGGAAGCCACCCCGAGGCACTGAACCTCGGCAAGGAGGTATACCGCGGGAAGTTCCACCCAGGGTTCGATGGGTGCTGGATGGGATGCTCGGTGGCCTGTTCCCACGCGGTAAAGGATTTCACCCCCAAAACGGGCCCCTACAAGGGGCAGTCGGTGTGGGTGGACGGCCCCGAATATGAGACGATCGCGGGTTGCGGCTCCAACTGGGGAATATTCGATCCGGACTTCGTCATCGAGGTAAACTTCTACTGCGATACCTATGGGTTGGACACCATCTCAGTGGGGACCTCGGTTGCATTCGTCATGGAATGCTACGAGATGGGCATAATAGACAAGGTCGCAACAGGAGGCCTGGAACTTCGGTTCGGCAACAAGGAGGCCGCCCTGGAACTACTGCACCAAATGGCCAGGGGCGAGGGATTTGGCGCAATAGTGGGTCAAGGGGTGAGGAGGATGAAGGATATATTCGCAGGGGATTACGGAGCAGCGCCCGATGTTCTGAGGGACATAGGGATGGAGGCGAAGGGCCTGGAGGTCTCAGAATACGTAACAAAGGAGTCCCTGGCCCAACAGGGGGGATACGGCCTTGCGCTCAAAGGCCCGCAGCACGACGAGGCGTGGCTTATCTTTCTGGACATGGTCAACAAGCTTATGCCCACCTTCGAGCAAAAGGCCGAGGCACTCTGGTGGTTCCCCATGTGGAGGACCTGGTTCGGGCTCAACGGGCTGTGCAAGCTCCCCTGGAACGACATCGTGCCCGAGGATAACAAGGCCACTCAGGAACCGGCAAAGGTGATGAAGCACGTACAGTGGTATGCCGAGTATTTCTCCGCGGTCACCGGCATCGAGGTGACCCCTGATGCCCTGATAGAGATGAGCGAGCGGGTCTACAATTTTCAGCGGATATTCAATCTTCGGCAGGGATTCGGCAGGAGAGAACACGACACGCTCCCCTACAGGGCTATGGGGCCGGTCACCAAAGAGGAGTATGAATCCCGCCGGGACAGGTATGACGAGCAGCTCAGGGAGTTGGGTATTTCAGATCCCGAGGGAAAGGACACCAAAGAGAAGCTCAAGGCCCTGAGGGAATATCGGGAGGAGCAATACGAGAAGCTCAAGGATGCCGTGTACAAGCGCCGTGGATGGACGCCCGAGGGGATTCCAACCCTGAACACGGTACGGCGTCTCGGCATTGATTTTCCAGAGGTGCTGGAGCTGCTCAAGGCTCATGGTGTGGTGGAGTGAGCGGTGGTTCTAGGAAGTATGCCCCTGGCGAGCAGTTAGGCATGAAAATGGCATAGGTTAGATGATTGCCTCCTCCAAGACGAGCCTCCCGGTGTTGAACCGATCCAGGGAGAATCGAGAGAGATCGATGGTCCGGTATTCCCCGAACTGGATTAACTCCGAAAGACACTTTCCAACGGCCGGAGACTGCTGGAGGCCGTGACCGCTGAATCCCACCGCACCGTAGAAACCATCGATATCCCCTAGATGGCCGATGATCGCATTTTCATCCACTCTATTCATCGCATAGAGACCAGCCCACCCCCTAATGAGCTTGGCGGTTTCAAAGGCGGGCACCCTCTTGGCCGCCTGAGGCCACACGATGTCCATGAAATAATCCCGATCCCACTCGAAGTTAAAGCCCGGTGGCTCATCGGGGACCGCTCTGCCCGTCAGGATAGTTCTCCCTGCTTCGTGGCGAAAGTAGAGGAGCCCGTCGGCATCGACGACCAGGGGAAGATCGTAGTCGAACTTGACCCTGGGATCGAACACAAAGGCCATCCTTCGAACCGGCTCTACGGGCAGATCGATGCCCGCCATTTTCCCCACAACCGAGGCATACGGGCCTGCGGCGTTGACCACGATTCGGCATGGAATGGAACTGCCCCTATCGGTCACAACCCCCTCTATGACGTTCCCCTTTACCATGATGCCCGTTACCTCCTCGTAGAGATAGTCAACCCCCAGTTGCTTGCCCTTCCGAATGAACCCCTGGAGAACCCCATAGGGATCGAGATACCCGGCTCGAGAGCCGAACGATCCTCCCGCGAGATCAACGGTGTTGAGGTGGGGGATAAGATCCTTGAGCTCATCGGCATTTACCAGCGATACCCCTGCGCCTAAATCCCTTTGGATCTCGAAGCCCTTCATGAGCAATGGCCAGTTTTCCTCGGTAGCAAGGAAGAGGTACCCCTTCTGCTTAAACTCCGCGTGGGCCGGTTCCCCATCGATGCTCATGATCTCGTCGAAGTTCTCGAATACCTTCAGGCCGTACTGGGATATCTTGATATTCTCTGGAAGGCTGAATTGCTCCCGTACACCACCGGCGCTCAGCGTGGTGGTGGCGAACTCATAGGTGCGGTCCTTCTCGATCACGAGGATATCGCCATCAAATCCATCATTGGCCAGATTATAGGCAATACTCGAGCCCATAATCCCGCCGCCGATTATCACGATGTCGTAGGCCCTTTTCAATGCAGATTCCTCTGAATCGATCGTCCTGAGCTACGAACAGAGCTTGAGGTCCGGGATACACGAGCGCTGAAGCATCATGTTCCACGTTACCACGGCCTCAGGTCGTCCCTGTACTTCTTCACCTCTGCGATTTCCCGAATCCTCTCCTCCGCCATTCGGTCAGCAGCGAGGTAGGTGGGGATCTTGTCGCGGTCCGCGATCTCAAACACCCGCTCCATGTTCTGGTAGATGCGGGAGACCTTTTCCCTTCCCCGTTCATGGCTCACATTTCCGACCTCAAGCCTGTCGGTATCGTAGATAGTGCCGCCGGCGTTCGTGATGTAATCGGGCGCATACACAAAGCCCTTTTCCTCCAGAAGATCGCCATGGCGCTCTTCCCTGAGTTGATTGTTGGCGCAGCCACAGATTATCCTGCACGTGAGCCGGCCCAGGGTGTTGTCATTGATGATAGCACCCAGGGCACAGGGGCAGAAGATATCGCAGTCTACGTCATAGATCGCCTCGGGATTCACCTTTTTGGCTCCGTATTTCGCTACCATGGCCTCAACCTTCTCCGAATCGATATCGGTGATTGCCATCACCGCGCCGCGCTCATGGAGCTGGCCGACCACGTTGTGGCCCACTGCCCCCAGGCCTTGAACCGCAACCCTCTTTCCATCCAGGCTGTCCGATCCAAAGACCCGGTTACAGCAGGCCTCCATGGCGCGAATGGTCCCAAAGGCGGTCATGGGCGCAATATCGCCGGCGCCGCCCAGATAGGTGGGCAAGGTCACCACATGCTCCGTCTCCATGCGGATGTACTCCATATCCCGCAGGGTGGTGCCCACATCCTCACCGGTAATATATATTCCTCCAAGACGGTTGATGAACTTCCCCAACGCCCGGAACAGGGGTTCACGGTCCTTGCGTTTCGGATCACCGATGATCACCGCCTTGCCGCCTCCCAGGTTGACCCCTGCGGCAGCGTATTTGTAGGTCATTCCCCTGGCCAATCTCAGGGCATCTTCTATGGCATCCATCTCGCTTTCATACTGCCACATTCGGCAGCCGCCGGTGGCAGGTCCCAATGTGGTGTCGTGAAGCGCGATAACGGCCTTGAAATTGAGGGCCTTGTCCTGGCATAAAAACAGGTTCTCGTAATCATATTTTTCCATGTACGTGAAAATAGCGTCCATAACAGCCTCCTTTCTTGGTCAATGGGGCTTATATTTCGGTTTTCTCCAGGCCTTCATCGGCATACATCCGCTTGACCTCTGCCCTCTCACCAATGATCGCCTTCACCACCAAGGCGTTATTCGGCGGACAGCCCTTCACATGTCGATCAGTCCTGCTCTCCTCCGGCATACACTTTCCCACAGTGACGATGTTCTCACGAGGGACTCCTTCCGGCAATGGGGCGCCCCCGGTGATCACCGTGACCCCCGGCAGGTACATCAACTGGTCCGCATTGCGCATATCAACCAGCGCGCTCATCACGGTATTTCGGCATCCCGTGCAGGCGGCCTCACCGTGAATCAGGTTGAAGCCCTCGACCTTGACCGGTTCATCCTCGATGGATCTGAGGAAACGGCGCCTGACCTTATCGAGAGGCTCTCCCAGGATCTCGATCTGAGCCGGATCCATCACACCAAGCCCCCGGGCTGCTGCGTTCAAGGTCAAGAGCGTCTCTTTGGGCTCATACCCGATAAGCCGGGCACAGGTTGAGTCTACAGCCACGAGGTCCTTTCCCGCCACGATGAGGTTCATCTCCACGGGCTTTCCGAAGATCGGCCCAAGTCCCTCCTGGCAGACAATGGCGTCCACCACGGCCAGCTTGGGCTTTACCGCGGTCATGAGATCGATCACCCCCTCGAAAAGCCCCTTCTGGTGCTCGGCCCTTTTCCCTTGATCGGTCAAGAGCCCCTTAAGGTTCTTGATGGCGCAAGTCATCTCTGTCTGATCGTGGGTCTTGAGCTTTGGCACGCTTATCACTACATCAGCCTTTTGCACCAGTTCCCAACAGGGCACGGCTTCAAAGACCTTGCCGTTTTCAGTGGGGAGATTTACCCATGGGGTTTTCTTTAGATTGATCACCTCGTAGCCCATCTCCCGGAGCTCTCTGTAACCTGAACTCTCAATAACCTTTTCCGTATCCACTCCCACCGCTGAGGACTCCGCAATCACCGGATGGGACCCTAGTTCTTTTACGATATCCGCAATCGCGCGGGGGATCTCGGGTATGGTGATGCATCCCGCCTCCCTCTCAACAGGTGGCGCTACCCAACTGGGGTTGATGAGCACCAGATCTTCGGACTTCACGATATCCTGGATGCCGCCAATCAGATCGAGCGCCTTCCCTACTGCCCTCAGGATTTCGGGATATGGAGGCATGGGACTTGTCTTCACAATCGATACCTTGGTCATTCTTTAACCTCCTCATAAAGGATCCGCCTGTGGCGTTGCCACCTCGGTTCATCTGTACATGCAAATGTAGGCCGCCGGCTCCTTCAGCTTTAGCTCGAAGCTCGTGTTTGAAGGGATAACGATGGTATCACCGATGCCAAGGGTTTTCCAGTCGGAACGCGGCGACCGGACCTCAAATTCCCCCACCGTTGCGGTGATGCGCTCTTCCTTTTCGGTGTCAATGGTGTACTCCCCTGGCAGCACCACGCCTGCCGTATACCGGGTGCCTTTGAGCTCAAAGCCCAGGCTCTTGATTCTGCCCTCAAAATATTCATTTAGGTTGATCATGGGCTTTCCCTCCACTCTCGATAAATCCTTATAATCAAACTAGAGTGAGATGATTTAAGCACGTTCACACGTTATTGTTAAGCAAAATTAACGGCCTTTCCAGGCAGGTATCCTCGGTTCAAGAAAAACAGGAAGATGTTGCCCAATACATCCAGCCCTCTCTCTTGAGGGCGCATTTTACCTTGATTATAGAGGGATTTCCCTTTATAAGAGAAAATTCATTCAATCTAATCGATCGATAAAGGAGAACAGAGATCATGCTGAGAGATAAGAAGATAGGGGTAATTGGTACGGGGAATATGGGCGAGGCCCTCATCAGCGGGCTTGTTGGCTCTCGATCGGCGAGCCCCGAGAATATCATCTGCTCGGACACCAGAAAGGACAAGCTAAAATCTATTAAGGAGAAATACGCAGTTCGTACGACCACGAGCAATGTTGAGGTGGTAAAGGGATCGGAAATTATCATCTACTCCATCAAACCCCAGATCATGGCCTCAATCTTGAAGGAAACAGCTGAGTACCTGGATATGTCCAAGCTCGCTATCTCCATTGCCGCGGGCGTCCCATTGGCGGCCATCGAAGCATGCCTTGACAAGGAGCCGCGAGTCATTCGGGTAATGCCCAACATAGCCGCGTCGGTGAAGGAAGGTGCTGCCGCGATTGCCGCAGGCAAGCACGCCAGCAAGAATGACCTCAAGCTCGCCAAGGCCATTTTCGATTCCGTGGGGAAAAGCGTGATCCTGGAGGAAAACCTCATGGATGCCATCACCGGGCTAAGCGGCAGCGGCCCGGCATACATATTCTTGATCGTTGACGCCCTTGCCGATGCAGGGGTCAAGATGGGTCTCTCCAGGGAGGATGCCCTCTTTCTCTCGGCCCAAACGGTGCTGGGTGCCGCCAAATTGTTGATAGAGACAAAAGAACACCCAGGCCGGCTAAAGGATAAGGTTACCTCGCCGGGCGGAACAGCCATCGCCGCGCTCCATACCCTGGAGGAGGGCGGGCTGCGAACGACCCTCATCAATGCCGTGGAGGTCGCCACCAAACGATCCAAAGAGCTGGGCGAGATGATGGTCAAGAACTTCTCAGTGGATTAGCGGCGGGCCTCGGAATCCGATCCAAAGGCCTTGAAACGGAACAGGTGGGAGAAATACCATAGGGGAAATAAAAAGCACAATCGACCTGGTTCTGGAGAAGACCAAGGATCTTTCCCTGAGCAGCGAGGAGAAAGAGAAGATCGCCCAGAAAGAGCTGGAGAGAAAGCTCCAGGGCCTCATCACCAGGTATCTGGATCAACTCATTCCTCTGAGCCGGCTCACCGAGGAGATGGAACGAATGGCAGGCGCCGAAAGGGACCTCTCAGTACGGCTTCTTAAAAGACATCTCCTGGCCCATCTCGATTTGGACCGCGACAACTCGAGCGTTCTCTCGGCCCTCGAGGAGGTAGCTGGCGTTGATTCAGCCTCCCTTGTGGCTCTTCAAGAGGAGTACCAATCGGAGAAAGAAGAGGCCAAAAAGGCCATTACGGAGAAAAGCCTCAAAAGGTTACAGGAGAGGGGTGTCTCCGGTCCCGCGGTGGTGCCTAATTTAGGGAAAGACCCTCACTGGACCCAGTTCCTTGAGGGGTTGCACAAAAGGTACCGGGAGAGGCTTGAACCAATGGTATTATAGCAGGCTGAAATATACCTCCTCAACGAGAGCAAAGTTCCTCTCCACCTCCTCCTTTCCCCTGATGATGTTTCCGTGCCCAGGAAGCAGAAGCTCGACATCCAGTGAGGATAGTCGCCTGATGCTGTTCTTTAGCTGATCGCCACTGCCTCCGGGCAGATCAGTGCGCCCCACCCCCTGCTCAAAGATCACGTCGCCCGCAAAAAGCGCCTTGTGGGAAGGCCAGTAGATACAGACGGAGCCGGGCGAGTGGCCGGGGGTATGGATCACCTCGAGTTCTACGCCGCCTGCCTTTAGAGGACCTTCGGTGAGAAAGAAATCAAACTCAAACTGGGGATAGCGAGAGATGGTCTCCTTAAAATATCGGTATTCCTCCTCATGGATCGTTATCATGGTCGATAGCGTAGAAAAGGTTTGCACGGCCTCTATATGATCGGGATGGATGTGGGTGGCGATGATGAGGTCGATATCCTCGAGGTCGATACCCATTGAGTCTAAGGAATTTCGCAGCCCGCTAAAGAGATGTTGGTGGCCGGGGTCGATGAGGATCCTGAAAGGCCCCTCAATGAGGTAACTATTACAGTTATTGGTAGTGAAGGATTGCCAGGGAAACGCGTAGAGATCATCACTAAGGCGCATGATGCAGTACCTCAACTTTATGGATGATAAAGACCTCCATTTACAGTATAGTTAAAGAGGAAATAACGTAATAGATCACGGTTTAAATCACAATAGTTTTTTCTCTAACATTTTTGAAATTAACCGGTGAATGAGCATGGAGATGTCTTTTTTTGCTGCATGCCCTGTAACAGGGGGCCTCAGCGTGCCCCGTAAA
>CAZJXD010000080.1:0-5259 GCA_964549945.1 uncultured Desulfobacteraceae bacterium
TGTTAATAGTTACGCTATATTATAGCATATTTGCGGAGCTAAAGCTATAATCAATTATTTAATTTCCTCTATTTGATACGTAATGGTTGTATTTGGTTAGTTGTACATTATTTTTAGGCCTGTTTCCTTTTGTTATGAAAATCCTTTTAAAACGATCAATAAAAAAGGAGGAAAAATCATGAGAAAAGCAGCTGTTAAATGGATGAAAAATCTACATTACCTTCTTTTAGTGGGCGTTATCGCCCTGGGCTTGATTACCATCGTCGGCAGTGGCGGTGGTGGCGGTGGTGGCGGCACAGCTATTGATGGCGGTGGTGGCGGTGGTGGCGGTGGCACAACAGAGCCCACAGCTACTATCACGGACTCTCAGGGAAATGAGGTAAGCTCTCTGCCCGAAGGTGGTCCCGCGCTATTATCTCTCTCAGACCTGACGCCTCTTACCCAGTATGATATCTGGGTAAATGAAGGAAGCTCTGATGAGAGCTACTTCAGGCTCACGAGCGATGCGAATGGGGACATCCCCTTAACCGCTATTGGCAATGACCTATCATCGGGAAGCTATACCTACACGGTTGAGCAGGTGACTTCCTCTTCATCCAGGGCTGCACCTTTGCTTGAGAATACTTTTACCGTAGCAGCGCCCTCAAAGAAGCTCGAGATAAAGGACAGCAATGGATCACTGGCCAGAAGCTTTCAGCCGGGAGATTCTGTTTATGTAACAGGAACGGGTTTCACCGCATCGACGGAAGTGGATATCTACGTGGTAAACGACCAGGTCACCTGGAGCAACGGTGATCAGCTTCGAGATGTCTCAGCTTCAATCACCGAGGGTACGGAACCGGCTACAACGCTATCACGTCACGGACGCTCGATCAATTTGATTGGAACAGCAGAGCGAGTTACGACCGACTCTAATGGCAATATATCCTCAACCATGGTCTGGGAAATCCCATCCTCAGGTATATCCGGCGGCTGCCCACTGGATGTGGTGGTGGATGTAAACAAGAACGGTCTATACGACGCAGCTACTGACTTTGTGAATGATCACTTTGGCGTGGGCTTTGTGATTCAGACCTCTTCCATTAGCAGCTCAGCAGATACAGACTTCAACGCAGAATTGGCCTGTGATTCTAATTCCAACTACAAAAACACCTTTACAACGAGCGATAATGTCTATGTCTTCGTGAACCCTGAAACACGTATGCAGGTAGGCCTCCATCGATGGGTATACAAGTATGTGGTAGCTCACAAAGATACCTGGAGTGACGGTGATACCCTTACGGATATCTCCAATCAGTGGGAGGCAGATACGCCGCAATATGGCTGTACCAATGAGTATCGCGTGTTGGTCTGGCCAGCAACACTCACCGCAGGGGAATACGATGTAATAATAGATGTGGACCGTGATGGGGTATATGATAAAGGGACCGATATCCTGGACGGCACATCGAGTGTTCCCGGGTTCGTTGTTGTCCAGCCGCAGGCCCAAAAGGACTGGACCGTAATGGTCTACATCAATGCTGACAACAACCTTGAATCCGCAGGGGTCAACGATTTAAACGAGATGGAGCAGGTCGGTTCTAGCGATGATGTGAACATAGTGGTGCAGATCGATCGGACTCCTGGTTACGATACCAGCAATCAAGATTGGCAAGGAACGAGGCGCTACTACATAGAGCAGGATAGCGATACAAATACTATCGGCTCACAGCTGGTGGAGGATATCGGGGAAGTGGATATGGGCAGCCCTCAAACCCTGACCGACTTTGCCACCTGGGCAATTAATAATTACCCCGCAGATCACTATATGCTCGTTGTGTGGGATCACGGCGGCGGCTGGCGTGAACGCGCCCTGAGGAGACTTACAAAAAACATCTCCTGGGACGACACCAGCGGCGGAACCTCTATTTCCATCCCTGAACTCGCAGAGGTTGTGCAGACACTAAAAACGTACTTAGGCGGAAATCTAGACATCCTCGGTATGGACGCATGCCTGATGGGAATGGCAGAAGTTGCGTATGAGATTCGAAACTCAGTCGATTACATGGTTGGATCTGAGGAATCGGAGCCCGGAGATGGGTGGCCGTACGATGACTTCCTGGAGCGATTGGTTAATGCACCGAGCAGCACGCCTGAGCAGCTAGCAAAGTGGATAGTGCAGGATTATATAACGTTTTATACAAATAGCGAGGAGGTAACCCAATCGGCTATTGATTTATCAAAGGTAGCTGATCTGGCGAACAAGATAGACAGCTTCGCTCAGGCACTTATTGCCGGCATCCAGGATGAGACAGACGATGCCACAATCAAGTCTGCTCTCCAGACCATCCAGGGTAATACCCAGCACTTTAGTTTTAACGATATGGGTGACCTCTACGATTTTGCTGATCGGGTATCTCAAGATAGCTCGATGACAACCGCTATCGTTAATGCGGCAGATGATGTCAAGAGCGCCATAACAAATGCTGTGGTAGAAAACGGAAATACCGGTTCTACAATGGCAAATGCAAATGGATTAAGCATCTGGTTGCCTGACGGCACCTACTTTAATAATTTCATACAGAGATACGGCCAGCTTGGTCTTGCTGGGAATACCAAATGGGATGAGTTTCTTGCTATACTGTGGGGCGTCAAGATGCGCATTGAGTTGACATGGGGCCAGACCCCCTATGATCTCGACGCCCATCTCTGGGATGTTAACAACAAACATCTATATTATCCATATTCACCAACTTGGGGAGGTACTTCACCGATTCCGGGAGCATGGCTCGACCGGGATGATATGTCAAGTTACGGCCCGGAGAATATCCGTATCGAGTATTTCAACCAGCCGAGTGTTAGTTCAACTTATTATACCTACTTATACGCCGTATACAATTATAGTAATACGCAGTCCTCAGAAACTGTAACTGTCAAGGTATTTCTAGAAGGAAATACGGTTCCTCACAAGGTTTACACAAAAGCTGGCTTTGATGGATCTGTTCACTGGTGGAAGGTATTTGAGATAGATCCTGAGAGTGAGGCAATAACCGATATAGATACCTATCAGAGCTCGTCACCTCGCTCCATTGGAGAAAGGGGCATGCCCGAGAAGAAAGTGCTTAATTGAGCCAGCAGGTCCAACTAAAAAGAGGAGGGACTTTTTCCCTCCTCTTTATCCTAAAATAGTGGCTTAAGATTTTTAATAGATTAATGTAAAGGTAACTACACAAAGTTTACACACAATGCTAAATTTGTCTTGATATAGGAAAGGAGACGCCGTGAAGATACCTTGCCTGGCTCTTTTAATAGTGGGGCTCATAGGGGCTCTCTGTGTTGGGTGCAGCAGCCAAACAACGAACACCACAAAAGAAAAAATGATTGCTCCAGCCCTTAGTGCCCAAACGAAAGATCTCACCATCAATGAAATCCGAAAAAACATCGATAACTACCTTGGAAAAGAGGTAACGTTGAAGGCGTCTTACGGTGATCCGCGAAGAGAATGCGCAGGCATTCCATACAAAAGAAGTGACTGGATGATCTATGACGATACAAGCGCCATATATGTCAGCGGAATGGAGCCAGGCCTGGAGCGATACGGGAAACGCGACTGGGGCAAACCCTTGGAGGTGCGAGGTATTGTCAAGCGAACCAAGACAGGAACGCCATATATCTCAGCGATTGAGGTGAAAGTGCTCGGCAAGTGAGCTAATAATAACCATACATTACTAATACTACTTCAACTCTCCAACCACCTCTTCAACCTCTTCTATGATCTTTCCGCTCCTCATGATGTTCACTATAGTCTCTATATCCTTCGAGATAACGCGGTCTTTTTCCAGGTGGGGGACTGCGTCTCGAATGGCCCTGTAGGCGGCCAGGGTTCCCTCCCCGGGTTTCAGGTTGGTGAAAAGATCCATGGCCTGGGCAGCGCACAGAAACTCAATGGCAATCACATGCTCGGTGTTCTTCGCTATCTCCCTGCACTTCCTGGCGCAAATGGAGCCCATGGAAACATGATCCTCCTTGTTTGCCGAGGTGGGGATTGAGTCAACAGATGCCGGATGAGACAGGGCCTTGTTTTCAGAGACAAGGGATGCGGCCGTGTACTGCGCGAGCATGAATCCCGAATTAAGCCCCCCATCGCTCACCAGAAAAGCAGGAAGCCCGCTCAACTGCGGATTCACCAGCCTCTCAACCCTCCGCTCCGATATGTTCGCCAGCTCCGAAAGGGCGATTGAGAGAAAATCCATGGCGAGCGCTACGGGCTGGCCGTGGAAGTTCCCACCAAGCAGGAACTCCTCTGAATCCGAGAATATGAGGGGATTATTCGTGGAGGAATTCATCTCCGTCTCTATCACCCTCTTTGAATAGCCGATGGCATCCTTACTGGCTCCGTGCACCTGGGGAGAGCACCTCAACGTGTAGGCGTCCTGGATACGGGAGCAATCCTTGTGGGATGAGATGATCTCGCTGTTTCTGGTGATCCTCTCCATGTTAGCCGCTGCCGCTATCTGCCCAGGGTGCGGCCGAACCTGGTGAATCCTCGCATCAAACTCCGTTCTGGTCCCCATGAGCACCTCAAGGCTCATGGAAGCCGCGATGTCGGTCATCTTGGATAGCCTTATGGAATCGTAAACGGAAAGCCCTCCAATAGCGGTCATCATCTGGGTTCCATTCACCAGAGCAAGCCCCTCCCCGGCCTCCAGCTCCAGCGGCTCCAGGTTACAATTCCTTAGAGCATCGAGCCCGGACATCCTCTTACCCCTGTACAAGGCCTCCCCCTGTCCTATGAGAACCAGAGAAAGGTGCGCCAGGGGCGCGAGATCACCGCTTGCCCCTACAGATCCCTGTTCCGGCACGACAGGGCAGATCCCGCGGTTGAGAAGCTCGATGAGTTGATGGACCGTTTCCAGGCGAATGCCTGAATGCCCCCGGGCGAGATCCTTGATGCGGAGGACCATAACGGCCCGGATGGTCTCCTCATCCAGAATATTTCCCACGCCCGCCGCATGGCTCATGATGATGTTTTTCTGAAGTTGCCTGGTTTCCTTCCTGGAGATCTTCACATCGCTCAGCGCACCGAATCCCGTGGTAACACCGTAAATGATCCTCCCTTGCTCAACCCATTGCTCCACTAGTTTTCGCGTGTTAATGAGCCTCTCTTCCGATTCCCTCGGTAGTCTAACTTTAGCCCCCTTTCGAGCTATAGCCACCAGATCTTCCAGGCTCATCCCATCAATGCCGACAAGGATCTCTCTCATTTTTCTCCTATTCCCC
>CAZJXD010000080.1:5359-23239 GCA_964549945.1 uncultured Desulfobacteraceae bacterium
TCTCTCCTCAACCTCACGTGAGCACTCTTGCCGAAATCCCTCGTCCTCGATTTGAGAAAGGTTGATCCGCACATTGTACGCTGCAATCTGTCCGGCGATATAAGCAAGGTGAACTGCTGCCCCGGCATCGGTGATTGCGTTGGGGTCCCCATGCTCGACGGCTTTCTGTGCTATCTCCATGAGATCTTCTGAGGCCCGGAGGGTCTCCAGGGGCACCTTCGCGGCCTTTTTCAATGATTCCTGTATATCTTCCCGCCGTGAGATTCTCTGCTGCTCCGTCTCTCTTGGAAGCCTAAGCGCGGCCACCACCTCTTGGTAGGCATCGGAGTCTTTTTGTATAAGGGTCAAAAAATGGGTCTTCAACAGGTCTGTCGAGCTTTTAATCTCTTCAATAGAAGTCCATCTTTCCTTGAACTTCTCCTTCCCCCCGGTGAGCCCCGCTACCATGGCCGACAGAGCAGCCCCGAGAGCCCCGCACAGGGCGGCAACGCTTCCCCCACCGGGCGTTGCCTTGGCGGAGCTGAGCTCATCAATGAAAGCGCGAATCGAGAGTTCATCAAGCTTCAAGCCAACCTCCTCTTTAAATTGACTACTTTTTATTGAAGATTGACTATCTTTTAAAGAAGCCTTTGATCCTAAAATATTCAATCGTCAATATTCAATTCCTTGCAACCAGCTCCCCGCGCTTGTAGACTTCTCGCACGGGGGAGACTCCTGCGTGATACGCGAGAATGGCGGGGCTCTCACCATCGAGCAGAAGGAAGTCGGCGCTTTTTCCCTTCTCCAGGCTGCCCACCTTTTTTGCCATTCCGATTGCGTAAGCCGCATTCAATGTCGATGCCGCCAAGGCCTCGTGCACCGCTAGGTTCATGTTGAGCACGGCAAGGCCGAAGGCGAAGGGCATTGATTCTGTATAGCTTGAGCCCGGGTTGCAATCGGTGGCAAGGGCAACCGGGAGGCCCATGTCCACCATCGTTCGGGCCGGGGCATACCCTTTACGAAGGCTATAGGCAGTTGCCGGGAGGAGCACCCCGATGACCTCCTTTTCTGCCATGGCACGGAGGCTTTCCTCGTTTGCCGCCAGAAGATGCTCGGCCGATGTGGCCCCCATTTCTGCCGCGAGACCCGCTCCCCCGAGATCATGCACCTCATCGGCGTGAATCTTAAGCCCCATCCCCGCCTCCCTTGCACAGATCAAGATGCGGCGGCTCTGCTCAACCGTGAAGGCGCCTTTCTCACAAAACACATCGCAGAACCGGGCTATGCCCTGAGCTGAGACTGCCGGTATCATCTCCTGAATGACTACATCCACGTATTTATCAGAATCCTTTGAATATTCCCGTGGTACGGCGTGGGCTCCCAGAAAGGTGGGGACCACGTTCAGCGGTGTTTCGAGCCCAAGACGTTCAATGACACGTAGCATCTTCAGCTCCGTCTCCGTCTCGAGTCCGTAACCGCTCTTGACCTCAAGGGTTGTTGTGCCGAATCCCAGCGCCGACATGACATGTTCAAGGGTTACCGAGAAAAGCTCCTCCTCAGAGGCGGCCCTCACCGATCGAACGGATGACAGAATCCCTCCTCCGCGGCGCAGTATCTCAAGGTACTCCATTCCCTCAATGCGTTGGGTAAATTCAGCCTCCCTTTTCCCGGCAAAACACATGTGGGTGTGGGGATCCACAAAGCCGGGAATAAGGCAGCGCCCGTCACAGTCAACCTCCATATCTATGTCATGGACGAGATAAGATGTCGCAACCTCATTCTCCCGGCCAACGGCCTCGATAATCCCGTCACGGCAAAGGATGGCTCCATTTTCAATCCGGTTTACCCTCCCCTGATCCTTTCCGGCAAGGGGTTTGCCAGGATCGGATGGGGTAAAGATGCGAGCGTTTTTGAAGAGCTTTCGTATCATGTCCGGTCATCCCTCAACATCTGGAGAAGGCGAAGTTCTATCACCTGATTGGGATCGAATTCCGCAATTTGCATATAGTAAGAGGCACTGTGCAGGAGCGCTTCAGCGGGGATCATCCCATAAATTTCGGTTTCCCTCACCTGAACGCCCCACCTCTTTGCCTCCATTCGGATGAGCTCCAAGATACGGTAGAGGGCATTCTTCTCATAATCCACCACGTTCACGCTCACCTGGACGAGCCCGCGTTCCTTTAGCGCGAGGCCGATGCACTTCACATGGCCCAGCCCGCCGCTGGAAGCGCGAACTACCTTGGCGATTTCTCTGGCAACGTGCAGATCCTCCGTCCCCAGGTTCACGTTAAAGGCGATAAGAAATCGCCTCGCTCCGATAACCGTAGCCCCTGCGGATGGGTGCAGTCGGGGTTTTCCAATGTCAGGATGCCGTTCCGGATTGGCCACCTCCTTCTTCAGGGCCTCATACTGCCCTCTTCGAATGACCTCCAGGTTCTTTCTCTCTGGCTTTATCGCGGCCTCTTCGTAGAAGTAGACGGGAACGCCCGTCTCCTTGTGGTATCTTCTGCCAAAGCTACGAGCGAGCTCCACGCAGGCCTCCATGTTGATATCCTGGAGAGGCACAAAGGGGATTACATCCACCGCCCCGATCCTGGGATGACTGCCCTGATGGTGCTCCAAGTCGATATGGGAAATCGCTACCTTAGCCGCTTCAAGGAGCGCCTCTTGAATGGCCTCAGGGCCGCCCACAAGGCTGACCACCAGCCGATTGTGGTCTTTGTCCGCACGATACTCCAGTAGGACGCAACCCTTTCTCTCACGAAAGGGCGCCACGATTTCCTCTATAACCCTCTCTCTTCGGCCCTCGCTGAAGTTAGGGACACACTCAATGAGTTTTTTCGCCATAATGATCTGATTCTTTCATTCCGCCGATTTCATTTCTTCGCACTTTTCGAGTAGTCACCGAACATTTTTATGTTTGTTCATTAAACGGTAAGTTTCTTCCTGAAATCACTCATGCGGCTCAAATTCTGCATAAACCCTGTACCGATCTCCACGGTATATGTAAGTGACCATTGTAACAGGCTGTTTGAAAGTATATGTTACCCTCTGGAGGGTAAGAGCTGCTGAGCCTGTTTCCACATTCAGAAGATCGGCTTCCTTCTTACTCAGATTTTTAGCCTGGATAAACTGCTTAACTCTAGTTAGAGGCAACTTATATTTATTAATAAGTAAATCATGAATAGATTGCTCCTCAAGGTTTTCTTTCAAAATTGGCTTACACAGTGAGTAATTTAAGTAACGTTCTACGAGTAGGAGAGGCTCATTATCGGCATATCTGAGCCTTTTGAGATATATTACCTTTGAATGAGCGGGTAGTTCTAATTCTTTCTTTACCCCCCCTGGTGCAGCAATAGCTTTGAGTTCCAGCACCTTTGTAAAATGTGCCATGCCGCGTTCTTTCATATCCTGAGTAAAGCTGGTGATACGGAAAAGGGAATGGTCAAAGCGCTTCGGTGAGACATATGTGCCCTTTCCCTGCATTCTAAAAAGAACTCCTTCCTGGACAAGTTCATTAATTGCTGATCTTACTGTCATTCGGCTTACACGGCAGCTGTTCGCTATTGATATTTCAGAGGGAATAGACTGATTTATGGCATAAGTGCCTTCTTCTATTGATCTTAAAATATTATCCTTTATCTGTAGGAATATAGGTTTTGGAGTATTTTTATCGATAAAGGGCTTCATTTTTTCTTGACATCATCCTTTCTCATTCATATAAATAAAGCTCTATTTGTCTATACATGTATATATAATGAAATTTAAGCTGTCAATAATTAATTTTTAGGTAAAAATCTTTGTTTTCATGAAAGCTCATTGTAACTGATTCCTGAAAGATGATGTCTTATATAACTCGTTTATTAATATTAGCATGTTTGCCCTATTCGAATTCTGTTTCATCATAACTCTTTATCTTTAGATTGCCTTTTACACCCGGCAGGTCCTACCCTACGGGATGCTAATAAATGAGGTGAATAAAATATGAGACCCATGTATTACAAGGAGAGACCGCCCTGGCCGATCAAGGCCCCCACCGGCACCACGCTACAGTGCCGCACGTGGGATGCCGAGGCCGCGCTCCGAATGCTCATGAACAACCTGGACCCGGATGTGGCGGTTCAGCCCGAGGAGCTCATCGTGTACGGCGGATCGGGCCGGGCCGCGAGAAACTGGAGGGAGTATAACAGGATCATCAAGTCCTTGAGAGGCCTTGAGCCGGATGAAACCCTGTGCATTCAGTCGGGGAAGCCCGTGTACATCGCCAAAACCCACCCGCAGGCACCGCGCGTGATCATCGCCAACTCCAATATCGTTCCCGCATGGGCAACCCAGGAGTGCTTCGATCGCTACGATGAGATGGGGTTGACCATGTACGGCCAGATGACCGCAGGGAGCTGGATCTACATCGGCACCCAGGGCATCCTCCAGGGCACCTACGAGACCCTCGCCGCCCTCGCGAAGGTGGAGTTCGCAAGGACGAGCCTCCGGGGAAGATTCATACTGACCGCAGGCATGGGGGGCATGAGCGGGGCCCAGCCCATGGCCGCCACCATGAACCAAGGGGTGATCCTCGATGTGGAGGTCAGGCCGGAGAGGATCAAGAGAAAGCTGGAGGAGGGGTTCTGCGACAGGATGACGGGTGAGCTTGATGAGGCGCTGGGGTGGGGCGAGGAGGCCAAAAAAAGGGGAAAACCACTCTCGGTGGGCCTGGTCGGGAACGCGGCAGAGATCCATCCGGAACTGGTCAGAAGGGGCGTCATCCCGGATATCGTCACGGACCAGACCCCGGCACACGATCTTTTGAGCTACGTGCCAAAGGGAGACGTGAAAGAGCTTGAGGAGCTCAGGGTTAAGGATCCTGCGGAGTACCAGCGGCTGTCACAGGAGTCCATCGTGGTTCACGTGGCGGCGATACTGGAGATGCAGAAGGGGGGAGCCATCTGTTTTGATTACGGCAACAACCTTCGCGCCCAGGCCGAACGGGGAGGCCTTGAGGTGAGGGATGAGAACGGTGAGTTCAAATTCCCGAGCTTCATACCGGCCTATGTTCGGCCGCTCTTCTGCGAGGGGAAAGGCCCCTTCCGGTGGGCGGCCCTTTCAGGCGACCCCGGGGATATCCTTCGGATAGACGAAACGGTTACACGGTTATTACCGGAGGACGAACCTCTCAACCGATGGATCCGCCTGGCGCGGGAACGGGTTCCCTTTCTCGGCCTTCCCACGAGGATATGCTGGCTGGGCTATGGCGAGCGTGCCGCCTTCGGGCTCGCGGTCAATGAGATGATACAAAAGGGCGAGCTCAAGGCCCCCATCGTGTTCGGCAGGGATCATCTGGACTGCGGCTCGGTGGCCTCTCCGAACAGGGAGACCGAGGGCATGCGCGATGGCAGCGACGCCATTGCCGATTGGCCGCTTCTCAATTTCGCCCTGAATACTGCCTGTGGGGCAAGTTGGGTGAGCTTTCATCACGGCGGCGGCGTGGGCATTGGGTACTCGCTCCACGCGGGAATGGTGATCGTGGCGGACGGAACGAGCCAGAGGGCTGAGCGGCTGGAGCGTGTGCTGACGGTAGATCCGGGGATCGGGATCGCACGCCATGTGGATGCGGGATATGAGGCTGCCCTGGACACCGCAGTAGAGAAGGGCGTGAAGATTCCGCCTGAGTGAGCAGGAACTTATGAATTTTTCTTACTCATAAAACTGATTAGCACTGCATATCTTGGAAATCAATACGTACTGGGTTTAATGCTCAACCTCAACATCTCTCGCGCCTGTTTAGGAGTAGCGATCTCGCGGCTTAAGTCCCGAGCAAGACGGACGATCTTTTCTACCGCCTCGGCATTACTCTTATATATTTGACCTCGTTTAGCATAGAGATTATCCTCTAGACCGACCCGAACGTGTCCACCCAGAATTATCGATAAGGTCGTCAAGGGTAACTGGAAAGGACCAACCCCAGCAACACTGTAAATTGAGTTATTCGGCAATTCGTTGATGAAGTTTATCACATTCTGCGGAGTACCATAAGATGAAGCTTGATAGCCCATTACGAACTGGAAGAGGAAAGGCGGTTCGACCAATCCCTTATCAATAATGTGCCATGCCATCCAATATTGGCCTGGATTATAGAGCTCCATTTCCGGTTTGATTCCTCGCCTTTTCATCTCTGATGCAAACAAGCGTACTTCAGCGAAGCCGATGGAAGTGACTTCCTCGATTCGAACCTCCGGCCGAGGGTGTAGCAAGGGCGCACGGCGCTCCTTGAGAGTCATCATCATTACGTCCGGTCCCATGTTCAGCGTTGCAATCTCTGGGTTGGACCTAAGAACACAAAGGCGTTCTTCAGGAGTCATGCCGGGTCCACCACCGGTAGTGTTATTGATGATGATGTCCGGACACTTCTCCCTTACCATACCATTTGCCAAACGATACTGTTCCGGATCGCCAGAACAGTTATATAGGCAATTAGGATCCCGAACATGGATATGAACCATTGATGCACCGGCCTTGTAAGCCTCATAGCTGGACTCTACTTGTTCCTCCACTGTCTCGGGTAGATTCGGGTTGGCTTCCTTGCCTTGAATGCCCCCCGTGATAGCACAACACACTATTAGCGGAGGAAATGAAGTGGTCCTGGTCCGCTTTATCCACTCATAGGGATTTCGATAATCCCAAATATACTCCTCCATATTTGATCCTCCATAAATCATATTCCACGCAGAACCGATGGATATTCCAGCGATTGTTATATGAAGCCATGCGGAATGGCTTAATCGAATTTCCTCATTCGCTCACCAAATTATACTAGACTTAATCTGGGCTAATTCGAGCAGACCAGCCATTCAGTCTTTACAAGAGAATTTTATTCAGGACAGTTGAGATGGCAGCCAGAGGACTATCTGTGGAAAAGCGACTAAGGAGGCTACTGTTAATACGTCCATACAAAAAAAGGGAAAGATGTTCTTGAAGATATCCTCCAGTTTGACCTCATCGCCAACCACTCCAGAGACGGAATATACGTTCAACCCTAGAGGCGGGGTTATTGCTGCTATTTCCGACATCTTAATAACAATAATCCCAAACCATATTGGATCATAGCCTAGCGAGATAATAATCGGGTGTATTACGGGCAGTGAAACGGCCATCATGCAAACTACTTCCAAAAACATGCCAAGGAAGATGTAAAGCAGGATTATAGCGGTCAGCACTACAAGACGTGGGACCGCAAGATTGGAGATCGTTTCTACGGCAATGGCCGGCAGACCGGTGCGGGACAAAAACTTGGCAAAAAAAAGAGTCCCGACAATTATTACAAAAACTGCTGAGGTGGACACGCCAGCCATGCTAAGCGCTTCACCTAACCTCCTAAAGGTTAATCCTCTTCTAAAAAGGGCCATTAGAAGGGTTAAAATAGCCCCGGTAGCAGCCGCTTCCGTGGCAGTGAATACACCCATATACATCCCGCCAATGACAAAGATGATAATGATTACCACACCGCCAATATTAGGGATGGCCTTGAATCTTTCCTTCCAGCTGTAATACCGACCCCTTGGTCCAAGTTGGGGCTTCACCCTGAACAGTAAATGAATCATCATCATATAAATGGCGGCCGAAACGAAGCCGGGAATGAAGCCAGCCAGCAGGAGTTTTACCAGCGATACCTTGGTTAGCATTGAGTAGACAATCATCAACATGCTGGGTGGGATCAGAGCGGCCAAGGAGCCTGAAGAGGCGATCAAGCCGGTTGAGAATGCCTTGTCGTAATTAAACTTTTTGAGTTCTGGAAGGGCGACCCGTGTCATTACCGCTGCCGAAGCGATACTGCTTCCTGAACAAGCCGCAAATAGCGCGCAAGTGGCTGTCACAGCCATGGCCATTCCACCCTTAATGTGTCCAAGCCACTTGTAGCTGGCTGTAAAGGCTAATTCGCTAACACCGCTATAGAGGGCGAACTCGCCCATGAGGATGAACATCGGCATTGTTACCCACGTGAAAGACGCCACTGCATAGTAAGGCAGCCACCCTGACAAGGCAAGAGTCGGTTTGATGCCAACCAAAATAAATAATCCGACCAGACCGATAGTGCCTGTGGCAATTCCGATGTGGGCACCGCAACCGATCAGTACAAAAAGAAGAAATAGTCCTACTGTACCTATTATTAGCGGATCCATAGTCAGTTATGTTTCTGCCTTTCCAATTCTATTCCATGTCTATCATGCGCTCTTGAAGAAATCAGGTGAATAATTTCTAAGAGATAATAAATCCACCCAACTGAGAGTGCTATGGGAATTAAAATCTTAACGGGGTATATGGGGATCGCAATTAACCCTTGAGATATTTCCCGAATATCGAAGGATTGAACAGCTTCGAGACTGGTCTGCCAAACAATCACACCTACGAAACAAAACATCATTAGCGTAGAGAAGATCTCAAGGGTTAATTTGATCCTTGAAGGAACCCGGTCCAGAACAAAAGTCGTCCGGATGTGCCTTTGATGAACCGCTGTATAGGCAAAGCTGCAATAAGTTGCGATCACCGGCACAAAGGTAGACAGTTCCAGCGTTCCAGCAATTGGAGCATGGCAGAGATAGCGCATGAATACATCAGCCCCAATCAACAACATGGCGGCAAAGAGACATAACGATGCTAGCCCGCTGAAAATCCTGGCCAAAAGCGTAACAATCCTCATAGCCTACCTTGTTGCCTCCTGGGGCCACGCAATTAACGAAATAGGGATTTATTTTATCGCGGAGAGCTTATTTTCCCAATTTTTTTCGTAGAGAGCCTTTAGTTCTTCTATCGGCATAGCACAGAGCTCCTTGAACCGATTGATAGTTTTCGTTCCTGGAAGACCCTTAGCATCTAGGGTATGGGCTACCTCAGTGAAGAAATCTGGGCAAAGCTTGCCCCATTTTGCCATGTCCTCCGAGGGAAGACGATGGATTATCATACCACTCTTTTGGAGGTCTTGAATTGCTTTCGGAAGGTCCGTATTATCAACTTTTTCGGCATATTGATATTCAATCCGTTTGGCCTCTTCAAGCATAATCCTCTTTACATCGACCGTCAGGCTATTCCATTTATCTAGGTTCATGGCCGTCCCAATACCAGCATTGAGAAAGACACCCATACCCGCATTGCTCATAATAATTAGGTGCTTGCAAACCTCAGCGAAACCGTCGTCCCGCCCATTGATGGGATTAAGCATTGTAGCGTCAATAACCCCCTTTTGTAACCCGTCCAGAATTTCGCCGTAGCCCAGGGATACTGGTACAGCGCCGGCAGCCTTGATTACCCTGGGCTGGTAGTTGCCATAAACCCTTACCTTGATTCCCTTGAAGTCTATCAGACTTTTAATTGGCTTGGTGGAAAATAACTGAAAACCAGCAGCCCCGATAACCATTATCCTTTCCAGGTTGTTGTTTTTAAACTGCTCCTTGAAAGCTGGTATTTCTTCGAAGAGAATTCTGTCGAACATGACCGCCTGGAGCGTGGTTCTTTCTACTGCCGGATGGATCATTCCTCCAATGGCATCTAATGGGAATTCGGAGGGATTGTAAGCGGTGATTAATTCGCCCATGTCAGCCAAACCAGTTCCAATGCCCTTTGGTTGTTGACCATAACCGGAAATAAGTTGTCCGCCATGATAGACTTGAAATGTTACGTTCCCGTCGGTACGCTTTTCGACCGCTTCTGTCCAAGGTTTGTTTGTGTCTGCCCAACCTTGTGAATCCGTGGCCGAAAGAGGATTGGAGACCACTATTTTGATTGACTTTGCAGCCGTTGCAGGCCCTGCACTTAGACAGATGGGCATCAAGAAAGCTATGATAAACATAAATGTCCTTTTCATCACCACTCCTCCCTTTATAATTATTGATGTTTTTTTAGTACTATCCTTCCATATGATCTTATGATCCTTTATCAATACGAGTTGGACCTTATTTTATCTCTTTGGAAACATAACGTACTCATCACCTCCTTTTGGTCCGGTCTTTCTATTAAAAATCCAATTATTCCTCATGCTACTACTCCACAAATAGGCGAGCCCGACTTTCAGTTGTTTAGCGTCATGATCCTGCCCTTCCTCATTCAAATGAGTGTGAAAAGGATGATGTCAGAGCATCGGGTGGGAAACCTGGATTATTTCCCTCCTCAATCCTTCGATTTTTACGCTTCCCATATCTGTGACAATGAATTGATCTTGAATGCCAAGCTTTCCCATGCCTCCATCTATCTTTAGGCCATCACTCACCCACGGTTCAATGGAGAGGACCATTCCTTCCTCTATTACCATCTCGTTCCATGCGTCTATCGACGGTGGTTCATGGGTGTCGAGCCCTGTGCCGTGCCCCGCCATATCGTCGAAAACCTGCAGGCCCGCCTCCCTGGCGGGCTCCATCATGGCCTGAAAGAGATCGTTAGCTTTGACTCCTGGTCTTATATAATCGCTGGCTGCGTCTTCACATTTCCATACTAGTTCATACATTTTTAACATTTTACTAGTTATTTCACTCACTTGTAAAAATCGGCAATTATCGGGGCGATAGCCCTTGTACTCGAAGCACATGTCATAGAAGATGTAATCGCCCTTTCCAATAGTAGCTCCCTCATGAATTCCTATGTCGGCCATGGGCTCCTTGTCATAGGCCGCCCTGAAAGATCCCCACAAGCCAATACTGTCACCTAGATAGCCGTAACCGAGTTCCGCGGCCTTACGCTGGGCGATTATGGAAATGTCCACCTCCGTCATTCCGGGACGGAATTCCTCGACCAGGGCCTGCTGGACCGACCGGTGGCCGTCAACCGCCTTGGATATTCTTTCCACTTCAAGGGGTGATTTGATCATCCGGCATCCCCAGATAACCTTGTCGCCGTCCACCAACTCGGCTTCGCCCAGAGCGGCTTCAAATGCACGGATATCGTTCAATGGTCTGGGTATCCACGTGCAGCCCAAAGGGCCCATCTCAATGCCAATCTTTTTCGAATTGTAACCGAGTTCCTTGACCACTTCAGCCACCTCCCCTGGCAGTTTCCTTATGTTATTGGGCTGGTGACAATCAACCTGTTGGATCACATCCCTAATCCAACACTGCTGCTCGACACTGCCGATGAAGAAGTCCGGCACGATGATCCGGGGATCTCCCTTATCCGGGATCACTCCCACGCCTGGCTGTATGCTTGGTATCTGCCAGTGGGTACACTGGAAACCGAAGAAATACCTTAGATTTTGGCGCGACCAGAGAACCATACAGTCAACCCCGTTTTCGATCATAAGCTTCTGGGCTCTTTCGATTCTGGACTTATATTCAGCGTATGGAAAATCTGGATAATGGGGGGTCTTGTAATACTTGTAACCCTCATTGAATATCAACGGCATTTCAATTCCTCCTTGTTAAAATGGCTATACTAATTTTGTTGACACAGACCAAGCACAAACGTTTTACTAGGTGTTATCAACAACCTAGCTCCAGGAGCCGGTTGCCCTTATACAAAACCGTTATTTTTGGAGAATAGTTCAAATTTTTAAATCAGGTCAATTCGGTAAACACGTCTTTTTTTGTAAGGGTAAGCCTGAATATTGTGGGAGTCTTGAACTAAACAGCCATTCGAGATTCTTTTAGGGGAAAAGCTATTCAGAAGTCTGCGGAAATCTGGATCAAAGTAACGAATTCAAAAAGATCGCTTTTTGCTGCTCTGCTCTTAGTTCCGGGTGACCATCGCACGGACAGGGACAAGTTGGAGTTCTCGTTGAAAATCTAAGGGAGCAGTTAATTTTTCGTGAAATTCATGGCATCACCTTTCATATAGGAAGCTCTGCAACAAAGTGTATTAATGTAATTTCCTGACAATATTGAGTTGGTAGGAGCTGAATTTTATTAATTTTCTTGTTACAATCATTAAGAATTACTCGGTCAGGTCGTTCTGGATAGACAACCCCCAGCTTTTTGGAATATAGAGCAGAGAATTGAAGTGTAAAGACTAATATTCTCTTTTGAAAGGCAAAGCAGGCGAGCATATAAACAGCTGGCCGCCGTAAGCTGGATAATCACAATGCGCGTTCCCATGCTCGACAATAAAAAAACAAAAAAGCAGCTTCTCGAAGAATTGGCCAAAGAGCGCAACTTAATTTCCCAGTTGGAGGAGAGTGAAAACAAGCTGGCTAAAAAGATAAAAAGCTTTGAGGAGGGGAATACCCTTTTCAAAGCAATTTTCGAGCGAGCGGCCATCGGAATAACCTTGACCGCCCCGGACCACCGATTAATAGAGGCCAACAACACTTTTCAGAAAATGCTCGGTTATTCAAGGCAAGAACTAGTAGGGATGCTGGTCAGTGATATAACCCACCCCGAGGACAATGTCTGGGAAGAGGACCTCAGAAAGAACCTCTACCAGTTAAAGGAAAAACGGATTATAGAAAAACGTTTCATCCGAAAAGACGGGAGCACTATCTGGGTCCAGCTAGCTATTTCCCCAGTTCTTGATGACAACGGTTTACCCAAGTATGCCATTGGAATGTCTGAAGACATTACTAACCGTAAAAAGGCAGAGGAACAGGTCCTGCAAGACCAAGAGCAGCTTCGGCGTTTAGCTACAGAGATTTCCTTGGCCGAGGAACGGGTGAGAAAAAGGATGGCAGTCCATCTCCACAACCAGATCATTCAGACCTTGTCCCTCTCAATGCTCCGGCTTGAGGATCTGCAGCACTCTTATCCTTTACCTCCTTTTGTTGTGTCATTGGGGGAAATTCGCGATTTGTTACAGGAAGTTATCGAAGAATCGAGAGCAATGATACTCGATCTGAGCCCTCCAATTTTGGAGGATCTTGGTCTCGCGGCTGCGGTAGAGTGGCTGGCTGATCGTATGCGAGAGCGTCACAATTTGGAAACGAAAATCTTGGATGACGGTTCACCCAAGCTTCTTAATGTGGACGTGCGGGACTTTGTATTCAGATCCATTCAAGAGCTGTTGATTAACGTAGTTAAGCACGCACAGACCGACAGGGCTGAGATATCCATGGTTTGTCAAAACGGCGTGATGATAATCAACGTTAAGGACGAGGGACTAGGATTCAAAACCCTACCCAGGGAGTCCAAGTGGATAGAGAACGGGGCGTTCGGCCTATTCAGTATTCGTGAGAGATTGAAACACCTCGGGGGTAGGCTCGAAATAATAAAGAAATCCAGACGTGGTGCCCACATCCAGATGGTGGTACCATTAAAAATTTAATGCTACATGTCAAAGATCGCCCTGGCCGTTTAAGGTTGCTTTGAAATTACTATGGGCTGCTGTGTCTTCGATTACGTTTGCCCACATAACGTCAATTAAATGTGCGCCGTCCATACTATCCATGCTATCTGGCTCAATGGTTTGTTTGGAAACGGGGTCACGATTATTCGTGAATATCTGGATGGAAAATGAGTGGAATCAAACCAAGGACACGCGTAATTCTTGTTGATGACCATAGAATCCTGCGCCAGGGTTTATGCGCTTTACTGGAAAAGAAATCCAATCTGGAGTTGGTTGCCGAAGCAGAAACCGGAATGGAGGCGATAACCCTAGTGAAGGTCCATGAACCTGACGTGGTAGTTATGGACATTGCTCTCCCTGACCTGAACGGGATCGAGGCTACCAGGCAGATCATGGCTGCTAAACCGAATACGAAGGTTATTGGATTGTCGGTACATTCGGACCGGCAGTACGTTGAGGGGATGTTCAAGGCTGGGGCAAAAGCATACCTGCTGAAAGACTGCAGCCTTAATGACCTGATTAGCGCTATCGAGGCGGTTACCTCTGGACAGACCTACCTAAGTCCCAGGATAGCTGGCATAATAGTGAATAATCTCTTTCACAAGAAGCCCAAGTCCGTTGATTCGGTGCTCACTCCTAGAGAAAGGGAGGTGCTCTGCCTTCTAGCGCAGGGCAAGACCAGATCAAGTATTGCCGAAATGCTCTTCCTTAGTCCGCGAACTGTGGAAACCCACCGTAGGCGTATAATGAAGAAGTTGGATATCCACACTACAGCTGCTTTAATCAAATTTTCCATCCGCGAAGGACTGACCACTCTGGATAAATAATCCAATCAAATAGCCTCTTACAGTCTATTTTCAGAATTTGACCTTCTTTATTTTCAGGCTTTCACTTACACTAAAAGACGGGTTACCCGAATTGTTAGGTCGCAAGTGTTGTTTTATGCTTCATAAGCGAAAGATTATTAATTCTTATTATTAGAGGATAATTTATAACCTTTCAGCAATGAGATTTGTCTGGCTCTCAATCTTGATTTTAAATCGAGGGCAGCCAGATAACAATAAAATAGGGGGATACATCATTTATGAAGATTCTGGGCATATCAGCAAGTCCAAGGGGCAAGGGCAACAGCTACTATCTTCTTAGAAAAGCTCTAGACGAGGCTCATCGAGCAGTCCCAGAGGCTGAGATCGACATTTTCCACTTTGGTAGTAAAAAATTCTCCGGTTGCGTTCATTGCAACGGCTGTCTGGAAAAGGGTACATGTGTCATCCAGGATGACTTCCAGGAATTGGCCTCCCTTTGGATGGCTGCCGATGCGATTATTTATTCGGTACCGGTCTACCACTTCTATATTCCCGGGCAGCTCAAATGTTTTCTAGACCGTTTGGGCAATTCCCACCTGCCTGAGATACATCGTCAAGCACTAGAAAAAGGTTTCGCAAAGTGTCTCAAGGTCGTGGGGATAATCTCTCAGGGTGCAGCGATATTCTCCGGACAGGAACATTCAGTTACCGAGTTGATCAACCACGCTATCTTAATGGGCTGCATACCAATTGCAGGAAATATGTCGGAAAGCTATATTGGAGCTTGTGGTTGGACCGAATGGTCGGTGAACAAGGACGCAATGGAAAAATTAGAGGCTATGCCAAGCTCTGCCACAAAGGTTTCAATGAAGGCTGTGGAAACGCTCGGTTATAATGTAGCATACCTGACGCGTCTGATCAAGGCCGGACGGGAAAGCTTGATGAAAGAAAACGCTTGAACCTTTCGTGCCTTGCAATCGACATTGTCTCTAGCCGGTCTAATGAATAGCTATAAGCTGGAGGGATTCTCTATGTCATATGCCTTTATTACGGGTCCGGAACAGCCCAATGCCGATATTACGACGATCCAAGGACAAGCTGTGGCTGGACAGGCAGTAGGGATTTTAGTTATCGATACCTGGTATCCCCTTGTGCCAGGGAACGTAGCCAATGCTTGTACTTATAAGTTCCCTGTTGCCTATAAAATTCTCAAAGGAGTTACCATAGAGCAGATAATGAACGGTGATCCAAATCTTTTGGAGACGGTAATTGAGGGCGGCAAGGAATTGGTCCAACAGGGTGCCAGGGCCATTGTCGGAGCTTGTGGTTCATTCGCTAATTACCAGAAGAAGGCCTCTGAGAAATTGGACGTTCCGACCTTTCTATCGGTCATGCTCCAGGTACCACTTATTTCAATGGGATTGAAGCCGGATCAGAAGATCGGTGTCCTAGCCGCTTCCGCGGCGGCCTTGACACAAAACGTTTTCGATCAGTGCGGTATCACGGATCCCTCTCGCTTGATTATTACCGAAGCTGATCAACTGTCTGAATTTCAGCGGTTGAGCGAATGCAAAGGTCGTTTCAACAGCAAACGGCTGGAGGAACAAATAATCGACTTGATGACACGATTTGTTGGCGAGCACCCGAAGGTTGGAGCAATCCTGATTCAGTGTAGCGACTTGCCTCCCTATGCCTGGGCTATTCAGAACGCGGTGAGGCTTCCGGTCTTTGATATGAATAGCCTAATCGAATGGGTCTACTACGCAGTGGTCAGGCATCCTTATAGTGGCTTCATATAATTTTAGCGTATCAGGACGGGTCAATGTCCCAACTCGAATATCGGTTGCAGGCGATGGAAAAGATCTTTAGAGCTCAATCTATCGCCCTAGTGGGAGCCTCGAGCAATCCTAACAAGTTCGGATACATGACCCTTAATTCACTCATAGAAGGTGGCTATCAGGGGAAGATATATCCAATCAATCCCAAGGGAGAAGAGATACTCGGGCAACGTGTCTTTAGAACCCTATGTGAATTACCAGAAACGCCTGACTTGGTTATAGTCATTGTGCCGGCACAATTCGTTGCAGGTGTACTTCACCAAGCAGCGGAATTGGGGGTTAAGGCAGGGCTAATACTCTCTGCTGGCTTTCGCGAAGCTGGGCGTCCCGATTTGGAGGCCGAGATCTCAGCAATCGCCAAGAAATACAGCCTGCACTTCGTTGGCCCTAATGTCCAAGGCATTAATTACCTCCCAAACAAGATGTGTGCCATGTTTTTCCCAGTAATAACTACTCAAGGACCATTTGCTATCATTTCCCAGAGCGGCACGGTCACCGCAGCCATATCAGAATGGGCGGCTGATGAAGGATTGGGCATATCCGCAGCCATAAACCTTGGTAATCAAGCCGATCTATGTGTCTCTGACTATCTTGAATTTTTATCCAAGGATGAAGATACAAAAGCTATCGCCTTGTACATCGAAGGATTGAAGGACGGACATCGGTTCTTCAAGACGCTCAAACAGGTGGCGTTCAAGAAAAATGTCGCCATAATGAAAGGAGGAAGGACAGTCGCTGGCCAGAAATCGGTCATTTCCCACACTGGATCTTTGGCCGGGAGCTACCAGGTTTTTAGTAGTGCCTGTTATCAGTGTGGTGCCGATATGGCCGATGACCTTGAGACTCTCTATGACAAAGCCAAGGCTATGTCCACCTTGAATCTTCCGAAAGGCAACCGAGTATTGATAATCTCCACTTCCGGGGGAGCGGGAACTATTGGTGCTGATTGTGCTGAAGCTATAGGATTGACATTGCCCAGCCTTCCATCGGAATTAATCGAAGAACTCAAAAAACATGAATTGCCGTCGCTGGCCAAACCGGGTAATCCATTCGACCTGAGTACGCTCTCCACTGAGGAATTTAAAAAGGTCATTACCATAGCGGATAAATTCAATGTAGCAGATACGATTATGGTTAACTTTGGTGATCCCGTACAGGGGGCCACAGAGTTGATATTAAGGATGAGAGCCTCCCTGAATGCTCAAATTGCCGTTACCTATTTTGGTGGCGGCCATGAGGAAAAGCTGGCCAGGATCAAAATGCAGAAGGCTGGGATATCTGTTTTTCCGACGCCTGAGAGGGCCATGAGAGGTATTAGTTCTGTGGTCAAACTTGCCAATAATCGCCGTCAGCGAGGACAATAGGAAATTTTATTTGGAACGACCCTCTTCAACATACGACCACTTTTGACCTTCTTAGTCATTGAGGACACCACACTCTCGCGATCTAGATCCACGTGAAACTCCTCTCTGGCGCGAGTGTGGTATGGAGTATGTCATATATGATACTCATTTGTGACCGTCCTTTCTTGCTAGGGTTGAAGGCAGGCTCTTCCCCCCGTCTCAAAAATTCCCGAATAATCTTTGCCTGGGACTTGAGGAATGACTCTTGAAACGCGGTCCATTCTTTCACATCCATAATAACTCCCCTTTCATTGGGGTTAAGGGTAGCGAAATCAATATTGTATGCCAGGGATAAATCAACTAATATTTTAAAAATGTCGAATTCTCATGGGGATATTGTAAGGTAGGTAACGAGATTAAGGAAGTAACATAGGCAGGAGAATTGGTTTGATCGACTTTTTTAGAGTCAATTATTTTGTGAACTAAAGCCGATCATGCTTGTCAAAATTGGCTATGGGTATGAACATGAACTGCGGGTATCAGGATTTGCAATGGGAATGCCAACCGAACCAGGAGCCATAATACCCATATAGATACCGCGCCCTTTAACGGAGGAGGGAATGATTATAGGGATCTTAAAGGAGATCAAGGCCGAGGAGAACA
>CAZJXD010000081.1:0-23206 GCA_964549945.1 uncultured Desulfobacteraceae bacterium
TATTCAGCAACACGCCATATCGATCAGCCATTTTCTTGGATTCTATCACCAGCCGGTCGGAAAACCGTCCCATGCCAACAATGGTGACACAGGGACGGATAAGTCTCTCGCCGCTGAACTCTTTGAGAAGTTTTTCTTGCAGCTTTAAAACATCATCGGTCGTCTCCATCAGATTAAGGCTGCCTGCTCCTGCGGATGCTTGATCAAATGCCCGCCTGCCCATCATGCCCCTGATTCCAATATTCTCGATTCCGCACTTGATGATTTCAAAAGGATGGTAAGAGCCCACCTCTAGGAAGGTCGTGGTCCCGGCTTTTAAAGTCTCCAGCAAAATGGCCTGTGCTCCCCAGATCTCGTCCTCCTCAGTGAGGTAAGGCGAGACCTTGGAGTGGGTGAAGTTGGCCTGGATTACAGGACCCAAGGTATCGGGAATCAACCCCTTACTCAAGTGATGATGGAAATGAATATGCCCATTGACCATTCCGGGAATCATGACCTTGTCGGTACAATCCAAGGTTCGCTTGCCCTGATATCGTTCGGAGACTTCTTTTGCCTTGCCCACAAACGCTATATTCTCTCCCTGCACTGCTATGCCAGCATCTCGAATCACGCGACGTTCGGAATCTACAGTAATCGCGGTGCCTCCCTGAAGGACCAAGTCTACTTGTTGTTTTGCCACATTTTCCTTAGTTTTCATAAGTTTCTCCTCCTCTGATTTGTGTTATTATTCCAAATGCATTAATATTCGCACCTCTATTCCGGCCTTTATTTTCAAAATTAACAAAACCTTGCCCAAAAGAAGCTATTATTATCTACCCAAAGTACGCTTTCTAATTAAGCACTTGAAGGGCGTATCGGCAATCTATGCCTTGAGTTCCCTGGATATGGGTATCGAAGCTTGACCAAACAGCTCCACTTTGAGGGGCGAAACGTCAAACACAAGGAGGTAGCCCGGATCATGGGCCAGGGAGGCCGCTCATGTTGCCCCAAGAAAAAGAAATGGGTGACCACCGCTTACCGAAATCATAGTTTACGGATCTATCCACAGCTCATCAAAAGACTTGCGCTAACCTGTCTCCATCAGCTCTGGGTGACTGATATCAACTACATATGTATTCACTGGGTCTCGCGTAGCTAGTCGCAATCCCCTTTACCTTCCTTAGGAAGGCCATCGGATGCTTTTTATAAAACCATCTCGACAGGGAGCTCGCCTTCAGTGCAATCCATATGGCTATTTTCCAAATACGTCCTTAGCCGGCTGCCTCCACCACTCAGACCTCGGTTCACTACGCTTCCGGAGATTGCGTTGAAAAGCTCAAGAGCGATTGTTTTCAGATCAGCATAAGGAGCAAGGACAACCCTTACTAGTGCTCATGCAAAACCACTGACCAGAGCTTATTATTTCGCCTTGCGTAAGCCTCCTAAATCACTCCGTTTATGTAACTCCCTTCCATCACTCTATATCACATTCCTTGTTATTAGGTGTCTAATCTAAGTTATAGACCAAGAGAACAATGGGCAAACTGGACTTGAAGCCTCGCTGGCTCTAGTCCTTTAACCAAACGCCATGCATATCAAAAGAACTAGCGGGATGTGGAGCAGGCCTCCAATTCTGCACGCGCTTAGTAGCACCATACAAGTCGGACGCGTGGTATAGGAAAAGACAAGGAGCCTCTTCGTGACAGATCTCCGCTGCCTTGCAGTAGATCCTTTCCCTTTCTTTTTGATCCAAAATGGACCGACCCTGATCCATCAAGCTGTCAAACTCTTTGTTGTGCCATCTTGAAAAAAGCTGCCCGGAACGAAGGAGAGAATACATTATTCCATCAGCATCAAGAGAGCCGGCCCAACCCAAGGTATAAAGAGGAGCGCCTTTTTTCTGAAGCACTTTTCCATAATAGACTCCCCATTCGAGCACTTGCAGTTTGACATTGATACCTACCTTGCCAAGCTGCTCGGCAATGGCTTCGGAAACTTCCTTGTCCTTAACATACCGCCCCGTAGGAGAGTCAAATTCCAATGTAAAGCCATCTCCATAACCAGCTTCCCTCAACAAGGCTTTTGCTTTTTTCGGGTCATAAGGGTAAGGTTTAATATTGGGGTTATAGCCAAAGTGATAGGGAGTCAAAGGTTGGCCTAGTGGTTTGGCATTTCCCTCCAGTATTTGCTTTATGATAATCTCTTTATCTACGGCATAATTTATGGCTTGACGCACCCTTTTGTCCTTTAGAGGGCCTTCCGACAAAGTATCAAAATAGCCAGCATAGACCGTTGCAGAAAGCTGTGGCACCACTTTAGCTATTTTAGATTTGTTGACCATGTCAACTAGATGCATTGGAACCCCTCCTATAAGATCCACATTTCCTCCCATGAGAGCAGCTAATCGTGTATTACTCTCAGGAATGGGTTTAAAGATGAGAGTCTTAAATTTAGCTGGCTCACCCCAGTAATTCTCATTGGCTTCAAGTACGATTTCTTCATCTTTTATCCATCTCACAAACTTAAATAGACCCGTTCCCACGGGATGAAGAGCCACGTATGCGTCCCCTTTTTCCTTAGTGTACTTTGGAGGAAGAATGGGCATTCGCCAGGCCAAATTGATTATGAGTATCGGCGTAGGGGCTTTAGTAATTATTTTCACAGTGTAAGGGTCTACGATTTCCACCCTGTCAATAAAAGTGAAAGAACCTCGAAATCTGGCTTTTGTTGCAGGATTAAGCATTCGCTCAATGCTGTACTTAACTGCTTCAGCATTAAAATCCTCGCCGTTGTGGAATTTTACCCCTTTCCTAAGATTAAAAATCCAGGTAGTATCATTGATCGCTTCCCATGATGTAGCAAGAGCTGGCAGACTTAAGAGCTTACCATCCTTATCGAAGGCTCGCCTCACAAGGTTATCATAAATGTTGAGAGCAATAGCAAGATTAGCCTGTTCCGCACCCATATAAGGATCCAGAGTTGTGCAATCTACCCCAAAAGCTACTACCAATTTCCCCTTAGGCGCGCTCCAGGCCTCACCAGGATGGCTGAGGGCGAAAAAGCAAAAAGCAAAAATACAAAGGCTAAAAAAGACTGCGACTTTACTTAAAGCTTTCATGATTCTTTCCTCCCTTCTTGAAACATTCAAGGCTTCTGAAAAGTTTTACGTGTCTGCTTTTATGCATTAAAAATAGATCTACATTCCTTTTCTTCCCTCACTTGGCTGTCAAGAGCTGGTTTCGATAATCAACCGATCTCAGGATAAAAAGCCTCCAAAAGGATATAACAATCCCCTTGGAGGCCGGACACCGGCACTTTCTGATAACCCTTCTTCATATTTCCTCCCAAACACCTATGCTCAGCATCGATTGCCATGGATGGGATCTGCGGCCCCTTCATTGATAATTTTCTTGTTTACCCATTTCGCACGCTATCTTACTGATTCAATCATATGCCCTTAGACACCATAGTTGGAAAGGACTTTATCCGTCCACTAATCATTGCGTTTTACCCGTAAGATATACTTATCTTGAAAAATCGTGGCAAGGAGAGACTCAGCGCTAAACTCAGGTAAAATTGTGAAGCGTCTCCTCATAGAATTAGTTTGGTCCAACAACAAGAAAACCCAAATGAAGGGGAACATATACATATATTTGAAAATCGTGTCAATAAATAATAATATTGAAAAAATATTTTATTAGATTCTATAAAATTATCTTGATAGATAGTAAAAAATATATTAATAAGGATATATTTTAGTATTTTAATAAGAAAAGAAGATATGAAATTGTAATTTCATTAACGATATAATTATTTTTAAATTTTATCTTTAAAATAATAAAAGAAATTGATGGAATTATAAAAATATGGCTATAATTCTGTTATGAAAATGGACCAAATCAATATTACTATTCTCAGGCATCTCAGAGACGGAAAAAAATCCATAAAAAAAATAGCTAACGAAATGAAACTCTCGGAGAATACTGTAAGATTACGTATTAATCGAATGCTACATAATGGAGTTCTAGAGATTTCTGGACTTGTTGATCCAACATCGATTCCGGGGCATATGGTGGTACTAGTCGGTGTTAAGCTTAGCACTATGGAGTTGGTTAAGAGGGGTGAGGATTTTAAAGAATTAAGAGGTGTTGTATCAGCAACTGTGGTGACAGGCAGATACGACCTCATCCTTACGGTGCTTTTGAATGAGGACTTCGGTCTGCTTGAGTTCTATACGGAAGAGGTAAGCCGGATAAAGGATGTTCAATCCGTGGAAACCTTTGTTATCTATAAAAGTTATAATTTAAGAGTTCCTTATGTACTTTAAAGTATAAGCGTTTAATGGTTATGGATTATAGGAGAGATTTCGCGAGTGAGCTATTGCTCCTGTGCGAAACGCCGAAGGTGAAACCCCAAAGATGGGGGAAACTCTCAGGCAAAAGGACTGTAATCCATTTATCCTCTGGAGAGAGTCTTTCTTAAGGCCACCGAAGGGGAAACCCAGTAAACCTTCGGGTTTGGGGTAATCTCTCAGGTAAAAGGACAGGGGAGCTTCGAAACCATTTCGAGGCTCCCCTGTTTTTTTAGGAGGGCTCATCACCTTTTTAAGCTTGGTTGTGCTTTATTGTTGAAAGGAGGATTTAGGTTGAGTGAATGGAAAGCATTCAATCCATCTGGAAGCAAGCGTATTATTGTGACCAAAGAGCTTCCCGGGGGTCGGTGGTTGGAAATCCTGACCAAGGCCGACTGCAGGGTGGAGATCTGTACCTCGACAAATATCCTGAGCGCCGGGGAGATCGAAGAGGCAATCGGTGACCGGTGCGACGGGGCCATTGGGCAGCTGACAGAGGAATGGGGGCATGGGCTCTTCGCCGCCCTCAAGGCCGCGGGCGGCAAGGTCTACAGCAACTACGCCGTTGGCTACAACAATGTAGATGTCGATGCGGCCACCGAAGGGGGTATCCCCGTGGGGAATACGCCAGGTGTGCTGACTGAAACCACCGCGGAGATGGCCGTAGCGCTAACCTTCGCGGCGGCACGGAGGGTGGTTGAGGCCGACAGGTTTATGCGTGGCGGTCTGTTCAAAGGATGGCTGCCGGCCCTCTTCCTGGGGGAGCTCCTGTGGCGAAAGACGGTGGGCGTTATCGGCGCAGGACGCATCGGTGCAGCATATGCCCGTATGATGGTCGAAGGGCATAAGATGAACCTCATCTACTACGACCTCTATCGGAACAAAGCCTTGGAGGACTATATGACCGCCTATGGGGAGTTCCTCAAATCTCAGGGAGAGGAGCCCGTGTCTTTTACGCGAGCGGAGAGCGTGGAGGAGCTGCTGCGTAAGGCAGACCTGGTAAGTCTGCATCCCGTGCTCGATGAGACCACCCGCCATCTGATTAATGCAGAGCGGCTCGCCCTCATGAAAGAGAATGCCATTCTGGTCAACTCGAGCCGCGGGCCGGTGATCGACGAGGCGGCCCTTGTTGCTCACTGCCAGGGGCATCCCAACTTCCGGGTTGGACTCGATGTGTTTGAGGACGAGCCGGAGATGAAGCCTGGATTGTCCGATCTGGAAAACGTGGTTATCGTGCCCCACATTGCCTCAGCAACTATCTGGACCAGGGAGGGCATGGCCACCTTGGCAGCCAGCAACGTAGCCGGAATCCTGATGGGGTATCCAGCATGGCGGGATCAGGATATCTCGCTATTTCTGACCAACAATCCTCCCAAGGCAGCACCAAGCATTGTGAACGCTAAAGAGCTAGGTCTACCAGCCTACATTAAATAGGCCTTAAACCTCTGAACAGGGAAACCAGAAAGGAGGAAAGGAAATGAGGATTGCAGAGAGGGTGACTCGTTTAGGAACCGAAACGGCCTTTGCCGTTTCCACTGAGGCAACTGCCTTCGCCGCTCAGGGCAATAGGGTGTACCCCTTTCACCTGGGTGACATGAACATTCCCACGCCGAAAAATATCATCCAGGCTGCCGTCAAGGCGATGAAGGACGGCAAGACCGGTTACTGCCCTAATGCCGGCATCCCCCAGTTGCGCGACATCCTGGCGGCTGATGTGAGCGCCTCGCATGGTGTCACCTATAGCATGGACAATGTCTCGATCCAGCCCGGGGGCAAGCCTGTCATTTCTAAGTTCTTTCTGGCCCTCATGAATCCAGGCGACGAGGTGCTCTACCCCAATCCGGGCTATCCAATCTACGAATCGCAGATCGAGTTCCTCGGCGGAAAGGCAGTTCCCTATGGCTACATCGAGGGGGAAGAGGACTTCGAACTGGATATGGATGCCATTGAAGGGCAGATCACGCCGCGCACAAAACTGCTGGTGCTCAATGACCTTCAGAACCCCACCGGGGCAGAGTGCTCGCCAGCAGAACGTGAAAAGCTCGCGGAGTTGGTCCTCAAGCACGATCTCTATGTTTTGTGTGATGAGGCATACTTCGACGTTCGCTATGAGGGCACGAGTAGCTCGTTGGCATCCCTGCCGGGCATGGGTGATCGATGTGTGATCCTGTACAGCTTTTCAAAGAAATTCGCCATGACTGGGTGGAGGCTCGGCGCGGCCATCGGACCCAAGGAGATCATCGATGTCATCACCAAGCTCAACGTCAACCAGGAGTCCTGCTCGAACCACTTCATTCAGTACGCCGCCATTGAGGGGCTTACCGGCGACCAGACTGGGGCAAAGCAGATTCTACAAACCCTCAAGGATCGGCGTGATACCGCGGTGGACCTCCTCAACTCCATTGATGGCGTTCGCTGCTTCCGGCCGAACGCAACGTTCTACCTGTATCCGAATATCACCCAGGCAATGCAGAAGAAGGGGCTTACCGACTATGATGCCTTCCGAAAAACCCTGCTGAAGGAGACCGGCGTTTCGGTGTGCACGCGGCTGCATTTCGGCCGGGCTCAAAAAGACGAGCAGAACTTCTATATCCGCCTGGCCTACTCGGGCATAAATGCCCCGGATATAAAGGAGGGCCTCGGTAGGTTTAAGGCATTCATCGAAAGCTAACTATCCCTCGGCCAAGGCGAGGGGAAAATTATACAAAAATGTAATAGCAATACAAAAGCCCCTTATGTTACACCGGTTCTAACTGAGCAATCAAAAAAGAGGTAGGTTCCATGAGCGCAGAGACAAAGAGAGGCGAATTGGTACTGGAAGACAGGTTGTATACGGAGACGCACGAGTGGGCCAAGAAGATCGGGGAACATAGATTCCAGGTGGGGATCACCGACTATGCCCAGGATAACCTCAAGGATATCTATGCTGTTGAGCTGCCCAAGGTGGGCGAGAAATTGGAACAATTCCAGGCATGGGGCCAAATAGAATCCGAAAAGGGCGCCTCAGAGCTGGCCTCCCCTCTCAGCGGAGAAGCGGTGGCGATCAATAACGACGGCCTTGGGGATGTATTCGACACGGGGGAAACGGCCAAGACATATGTGTACGGAGGAGACCTCTTCAACATCAATAAAAGGCCCTACGAAACCTGGCTCATAGAGCTGGAAACACGTGATGAAGCCCAGGTAAATAACCTCCTGAAGCCAGACGAGTACAAGAAGAAAATCGCCTCGGAGTAACATGAACCTCAGAGTGATTGCGCAAGACGCGGAGACGGAGTACCCCCACGGGTTGATGCTTCAAGAGGAAGCGCTCCGCGACATCGTCGAGAGAGGCGGCCTCGATACCCTTCTGCTCCTGAGACACAGCCCGGCAATTACCCTCGGGTATTTCGGGAAAGTAAGAAACGTGCTCGCACCGGAGGAGGCGCTCAGGAAAAGGGGAATCGGAGTCTATCGCATCGATAGAGGCGGAGACGTCACCTATCACGGTCCAGGACAGTTGATCTGCTACCCCATCATAGACACGTACAGAAAGGGCGTGCGCGACTATAAATCCAGGCTCTGTGCGAGCATCATAGAGGCGCTGGCCCATTACGGGATAGAAGCGGTGGAAGGCCACGGAAGGCTCTCAGGCATCTGGGTTAAGGGGAAAAAGATCGCGGCGGTAGGATACGCCCTTCGAAGGATTCGTAACCGCGAAAGAACCACGGTCGCCACCACCCATGGATTTGCCCTCAATGTGTTGGATGAGATGGAAAACTTCAGCTATATTAATCCCTGCGGAATGCCCGGCATGAAGCTCACCAATATGGAACGGATCCTGGGACACGCAGTAGACTTCACGGAACTTCGAAAACATTACATAAGGGCCTTTGCAGAGGTATTCGACTATGAAATCGATGAATAAGCCCGAATGGTTCAGGAAGGTAATCAGGCCGAGGGACCTCCTCGAGATGAGGCGCCTGATTATGGCATACAGGCTGAACACCGTGTGTGAGGAAGCCGCCTGCCCAAATCGTGGTGAATGCTACAGGAATAAGACCCTCACGGTGATGATATTGGGACGGAACTGCACCAGAAACTGCGCCTTTTGCAACGTGGAATCAAAGAGGCCTAGCGGCGTTGACGATGATGAACCCAACCGGGTGGCAGGGGCCCTCTCGGAGCTCTCTCTCGATTATGTGGTCATCACCTCGGTCACGAGGGATGACCTTGAGGACGGAGGCGCGGGACACTTCGCGAGCACGATACGGGCGGTCAGGGAGAAAAATCCCGACACCGTGCTCGAGGTCTTGGTTCCTGATTTCGTTCACGCCATAGGCAAGGTCGTGAGGGAGAAACCCGATGTAATAAGCCATAACGTGGAGACTGTCCCGCGGCTCTATCAATCGGTCAGGCCTCAGGCCCATTACGAGAAATCCCTCTCGCTGCTCGCCAAGGTAAAGGAAATGGATCCAGAGATCTTCACGAAATCGGGCGTGATGGTGGGACTGGGGGAGACCTCTCAAGAAGTGCTCGGCGTGATGAGAGACTTGAGGGCAGTGGGCTGCAATGTGCTCACCATTGGACAATATGCGAGGCCCTCCAAGAGCCATATCCAGGTCTCCGAGTGGATTCACCCCCGCACCTTTGATCGATATAGAAAAGAGGCGGAGCAACTGGGATTCCTGCACGTAGAATCCGGCCCCTATGCGAGGAGCTCGTTCCACGCCGCTGGTTTCCTGGACAAGATCAAAAGAAGGAGAACATGGGTCAAAAGAGGATCGTCATTATAGGAATGGGCACCGCTTCAGCGGGGGCATCCGCTGCGGTGAACCATACAAGCCCCGGGGCAGAGGTGAGCATTATAGAGAAGAGGGGCTATGAGATGTACTCTGCCTGCGGCATGCCCTTCGCATTCGATGGAAGGCTGGATTTCGAATCCCTGAAACACGAGTTTCCCGCCAGAGGTCCGAGGACAAAGGTATACCTGGAAACCAAGGCGGTACACGTAGATACGGATAAAAAAGAGGTGGGAATAGAGGATCGAGGGGGACGGCGCGCCCTGCCCTACGACGCGCTGATCATCGCCACCGGAGCAAAGCCGGTTGTCCCGAACATAGCAAATCTGGACGGCTACCTGGGGGAATATGCTCATACCCTCTATTCCTGGGAAGACGTTTTCCGGCTGTACCAGGCCAAGGATACGCTCAGAAGGGTTACCGTGATCGGGGCCGGCCCTATCGGCGTCGAGTTCGCGGTGGCGATGAGAAACCAGGGCCTCGAGGTGATGGTAGTGGAGATAATGGATCAGGTGCTTCCAGGTGCGCTTGACAGGGACATGGCTCGACATGTTCAGGACTACCTCGACTCGCGTGGAATCACGGTGTTTACGAATTCGAAGGTGGGGGAGGTACGGGGGGAAACCAGGCTCGAGGGCATCACCATAGGTGAGCAGGCCTATGAGACAGATCTCGCCATCCTGGCCTGTGGCACCGTCCCCAACGTGGAATGGGTAAGGGCTTTCGGTATCGCCTGCAATAGAAACGGTATTATCACGACCAGGGGTATGTTGACCAATGTGAGGGGGGTGTATGCGGCAGGCGATTGCGTGGAGACGTTTCACGCGATCACCGGAAACAGGTGCAGATCCATGCTCGCGGTGCCGGCGATGAACCAGGGAAGGGTTGCGGGGATCAATGCGGCAGGCGGAAGGGCTGCCTACGGTGGAACCATGAACACCTCAATCTCAGTACTGGGGGGGCATGCAATAGGATCTACCGGGCTTACAACGGAGCAGGCAACGCAGGAGGGCTATGAGCTCATTATGCAAAAGGCAAAGGGCTTCAACAAGCCCCACTGGTATCCAGGCCACGAGCAGCTGATCGTGAAGCTCATCGCGGACAAAACAGGAAGGCTGCTCGGCGGCCAGGTATTCGGGGAAAAATGCGCCGTGAAAAACAGACTGGATATCGTCTCGGCCTACCTCTCGGCCAAAGCTACGCTCACCGATATGATGCGGGGGGAACTGGCCTATTGCCCCGATATCGCGGATATTCCCGATCCGCTCACCACCGCTATAGATTTTATGCTGAGGAGGGCCAAGAGATAACATGAAAAATCAGGTACCCTATATCGCGACCACGGAAGAAGACCTCTCCGAGATGCTCACGGAAATAGGCGTTAAGGAGGTCGACCAGCTCTTTGGGGTTATTCCCGGCAACCTGAGATTGAGAGGAGAGCTCACCCTGCCCTCGCCCATTGAGGGAGTTGGCCTGCCCTTCTCCGAGATCGAGCTCAGAGGGTATATGGGGGATTTGAGCGCAAGAAACTCCCATTCCTGCACCTATTTCCTCGGTGCGGGGTGCTACAATCACTACATTCCGAGCATCGTGGATCTATTCACAGCGCTTCCTCAATACTATACCCCGTACACGCCTTACAAGCCGGAGACAAATCAGGGAACCCTTCAGGCCATGTATGAGTATCAAACCATGATGTGTCGGTTAACCGGCTTAGAGGTCTCAAATGCATCCCTCTATGACGGCGCAACGGCGATGGTCGAGGCGGCGAAAATGGCATCGAGGCTTACGGGAAGAAATGAAATAGTGATCTCCAGAACCGTGCACCCGGAATACAGGCAGGTCTTCGAGACCTACTTCCGATATGGTGACTGGCGGGTAGTCGAGGTGGGCATCGAGGGCGGGAAAACGGACATGAGCGAGCTTGCGCAAAGGGTAACCGATCGAACCGCTGCGGTCATCGTGCAATGCCCCAACTTCTTCGGAATCCTGGAGGATATGGAACGTGTAGCTGAGACGGCACACAAAAACGAGGCGCTTTTCATTTATCTCGTGGTGGAAGCACTCTCAATGGCATTGATAAAACCCGCGGAGTTCGGCGCGGACATCGTTGCGGGCGAGGCACAGAGCTTCGGCACCCACATGAGCTTCGGTGGACCGCACCTGGGATTTATTAACTGCTACAGCAAGCACAAATCAAAGCTCCCGGGAAGGATCGTGACCAAGACAGAGGATATGGAGGGAAGGCCCGCCTACATGCTATGGGGCGCGGCACGGGAGCAGCATATCAGCAGGAGCAGGGCCACCTCAAACATCTGCTCCAACCACGCCCTCAACGCGCTCGCCGCATCCATTTACTTATCGTGGTACGGAAGCGAGGGCCTGAAGGAGCTCGCCGATATCCATAACATGCAGATGGCATACTACGCGCATGAAAGGATAGGCCGAATAAATGGTTATAAGTCCGCATTTCCGGGAGAAGAGATATTTAACGAATTTGTCCTCACGTGCCCCCATGAGGTGGGTTTGCTCAACAGGAAACTCCTGGATCACGCCATAATCGGCGGGCTTGATGTGGGCCGATTTTACTGGGAACATGAACACAAGGCGCTCTTTTGTGTCACCGAGAGGACCAGCAAGGATGATATCGATAGACTCGCGGACATACTGAAATACCTCAACGAGAAGGGGCTTGAGTGATGGAAAAGAGAGGTGTCAAACTCATCTTTGAGGAAAGCAAAACTGGCAGGGCTGCCTACACGCTGCCAAGGCCGGCCATCGAGCAGAGGGATCTTCTAGGGAAATACCGCAGGAAAGGGCTGAACCTTCCACAGGTGAGCGAGAGGCAGATCGCGGGACACTATCAAAACCTGGCCGAGCTGAACTTCTCCCCCTATTCGGAGATGGATCCCCTGGGCTCCTGTACCATGAAGTACAATCCTCCCTTGATGGAATCGCTCGCGGCCCAAGGGGGCTTCCTGGATATACACCCCTACCAGGATGAATCCACCGTGCAGGGAACCCTGGAGGTCATGCACTACCTGGATCTGTACCTTCGCGAGATCACGGGAATGGCCGCGTTCAGCCTTCAGCCATCGGCGGGCGCCCATGGCGAGAGTACAGGTATCATGATAGGGGGAGCACACTTTCATCAGATGGGCGAACGACGCACCAAGATCCTGGCCCCTGATTCAGCGCACGGCACCAATCCCGCGAGCGTTGCCAATCTGGGATTCGAATACGAGCAGGTCAACTCAAACGAGAGGGGATGGGTGGATCTGGTGGATCTGGAGGCCAGGATGACGGAGGATGTGGCGATCTTCATGCTCACCAATCCCAATACCTATGGCCTCTTTGACCCACACATAGGGGATATTGCGGAAATCATCCATAAAAAGGGCGGCCTCCTTTACTACGACGGCGCGAACCTCAATGCCATCATGGGAAAATGCAGGCCCGGGGATCTTGGCTTTGACATCGTCCACATAAACCTCCACAAGACCTTCGCTACCCCTCATGCAATGGGCGGCCCCGGAGCAGGGCCGACTGGGGTGGTGGAAAGATTGAAAGATTTCTTGCCGATACCTGTAGTTGAAAGGGATGGAGATCGATATAGGCTCAGCTATGACCTGGCGAATACCATTGGAAGGGTAAAGGCATTCTATGGCAACATCTCGGTATTGGAGAAGGCTTGCGCATACATACTCATGCTCGGTCCCGAAGGGCTGAGAAGGGTCAGCGAAACGGCAGTGGTTCACGCGAACTACATGCAGGAGAAACTGAAGAAGAAGGGATTTGAGTTTCCTTACGGAGATCAGCATTGCATGCATGAGTGCGTGATGAAACACGAGAATATCGATACCCTGGGTCATCTTCTGTCGGAGCGCTTCAACAAGCTCCAGGCGACCATCCATTTTCCAGAGGCCAACTTCTACATGATCGAGCCCACGGAAACGGAGACAAAGGAAAGCCTGGATGACTACATAGAGGCCATGGTCGAGGCCGATAAGGCCATAAAGGACCCCCAGGCCATGGAGGAGCTTGAAAAGGGGAACATCTACACCCCCATAAGGAAGGTGAACACCAGGAAGGGCATGTCCAGGCCTTTTTTAATAGAGCCGGAAGAAAAGGATTAACCAAACAGCACTGCTGTGTCTTTAAGCTTCGAAATCATAGGGGACGTTTTGCACGAATGTCCTATTACTATTACAAAGAGCTGTGGGTTGATGCCTTTATTCCCGCAGGACCCGATAATCTCCGTAAACCGCCTAGTAAGCTTGCCCGCCCTCCTGAGGAGTGTAAACCTCTGGAGGGGACCTGCATGCTAGATGGTGTGGGGAGGGGAAGTGAGAAGCTCCGCCTTACCCGATTCGGCAGGGACATCACAGATCTTCTGGGGTAAAGCCAGTATGTTTTATGATACGAGCTACCATGCGGGGACCAATCTCTTCTCTATCGTGGAACGCAAACACAAAATCCGGCCATCCTTGTTGATACAATACACGATGGGAAGTTTCCGGATTGACGTTTGATAGGCCAGCCTATTCGTAGCAGAGCAGCAATCACCAAGCGCGCTTGGTCGATGGCCACTGAGTCATGCTGGTACCGCAAACACCTGGCGGAGTTCAGGGATTTCTTTCCCATGCTCCAAGCGATCGTCCAACACCCGCAGAGCCAAAGCCTTCACCTTCGAAATGGCTTCCTCACGGGTTTTGCCATACGTCATTACGCCGGGCAAATCCCTTACCTCGGCAATCCATCGGCCGTCGTCTTCACGTTCGATTTCTACAATCATTACTCGTATCTCCTTGACCTTGTTCCAATTTACCACAGCTACTCTATAAAGGCAATTCTAAGATCAATCGGCTGAATTTGGATTGACACACAAGAAGAAATTCCCTATACTCCGGCCACAAAAAAGAGACTTCTTGTCATCTCATCTAATCAGGGTGAGGAGGTAGACATGAAGCGGAATTTCGTTGTCATATTGGTTTTAATCCTGCTAGTAATATTTAGTTGCACTCCAAAGCCATCAATTCCCCCATCATCTGCAACACTCGCCACAGCTCCGGCAACACCAACACCGAACACTACTCCAAGTCCGGCTATTATGCCTGAAGCCAAGATACCCATTATCGATGCCCACAGCCAAGTCGTTCCCGAGAACATTGGCAGAGTGATAAGGCTGATGGACAAGGCTGGGGTTGCTTGTACAATCCTATCTCCAGGCGTTACTTCTACCAGAGGAGTTGTGACGCCTGAAGAATTGGTTTCTCTCGCTTCTAAGAATCCCGAAAGGATTATCCCCGCGGTCAGGACCAAGGTCAAGATGCGAGGAGACAAGGATTATTACAAGCTTCTGGAAGAGCAGATGAACATCCCTCAATATGGTGCCATGGCTGAAGTGCTGATGTATCATGATTCCTTAAAGCTAGGAACTGTCAATGTCCCCATAATAGAAGCTCATTTCGATGATAAGAGGGTGCAAGCGGCACTTAAATATGCACTGGACAAAGAATGGCCATTTATAATCCATATCGAGTTCGCAGCGGCTGGGTCTAAACGTGACCAATTTATGACCGAGCTTAAGACTCTGCTTGTTCAATATCCGGAGCATCCCTTTGCCCTAATACACATGGGACAGCTTGACCGTGCCGCAGTTCAGCAGCTTATTGAAGCGCATGGCAATATCTACTTCATGACATCCAGTACAACTCCAAGTTATGCTAAGAATGCCCCCTGGACTAATATGTTTGATGGCGGAAATCTTTCGGCGGACTGGAAGCAACTAATAATTCAGCATCCAGATCGTTTTATTCTGGGATTCGATATGGTCTTTGCTCGTATGTGGGGCCGGCATTATCTGAATACGGTTGCTATTTGGCGGGAGGCGATCAATGAATTACCAACCGAGGTTGCTCACGTCTTTGCGCACGGCAACGCCGAACGCCTGTGGCACTTGCCGCCACTAATGTCGGCACCTTAACCTATTTTTATCGAGTCATAGCGATAAATTGAATGCCATTTCAAAAGTTCTGGCTATTGATACCCCTTCCCCGCCAGAAACAATCTATATCTACACCCTGGAAGCTAGGGTACAAGACCCGAATGCTACGTCGTAGATCCCACTTCATAGGGGGTGCTGTGAGGAGGGAGAGTTAGAAGCTCTCCCTTACCCGATTCGAAGTCCATTTCTGTTCTGAACAGAATCATCCTCACACACTTACATCGTTGGTTTCATGGCCAAGTTACTTCTAGTGGTTGCGTCCCCTATTCTGTGCCTTTTAATGAACGAAGTCCCAAAAATAGTAAACTCAGTACAACTTCTCCAGCTTCTCCAATCCCGGGCATTGAAGCTTCTCCTGGAACCGATAGTATATGTATTTGCCCTGCCATTCCTCCATTACTCGTTTGGCTTCTTTGTCAATCTTTGCTAAATCTACTTCCAGATAGTATTTCTCTACCTTGTAATTTCCCAATATAGGATTTTTCTGTGCCCAATCACTGTTATCCCAAATACTACAGTGGACACCGCCGCCGCTACCAATCATTGAGTATGCGCGGGCTTCACATTCAGCAAGATCCTGTGGTGAGTAATCCTTACTGGGGAATTCCACCGTTTCAGCTATTTTCTTCCTAAGTATGTTTATTTTTTCTTGAAGCGGCTTCTTCCTATTCTCCAAGGTTTCAAATGAACTTTTGTATGAAGAATACTCTTGTACAACCGCATCGCATTTTGCTTGATCAAGCATTTCGGCAAATTCTTTGAAGCCCAGATCCAGTCTCCTCTCTCTTTCTAAAAATGGGTCCCATTGGTTATGAAACGCAGCGAACTCAGATTCCCTTGCATTAATCTCAGCACTAAGTTGTGCGCTCCAGGATTCGCAATGACTAAAGGCTGGGAGATCCCAATCTTTTCCGCCACAAGCGCTGTTAAATTTACTTACTTCAGCAGCAGTTGACTCTCCTTTGGCCTTAAGCCTGGCGCAATAATTGCCAAAATCCATCAACTTTTGAAGGAGGATATTAAACTCGCCTGTTAAATTTTGCCACTGGCTGCTCAACGAATTGGAGACATCAGGAGGAAGCTTTGAGCGGTCAATACTGTCATACTTATTTTTGTAGTGAGAATAAACATCTTTATACCTCTGTGCTTTTTCCTGCTGAGGACAATTACCTATATAGGTCCATCCACGAGCACGGGTTTCAAGAAAATACACAGAGATAAGTGCCAGAAGCACTATGATACACATCCGGGAAGGGTTCATTTTTTTGATAATTTTCATAATATCACCTCTTCAGCGAGACGCTGGTAACTTTGAGATCACTTTCGTTCGGGATGCGTTCCCCTCTTCTTACTGCATCCACTACCCCCGGCTGGCTCATTCCAGGCCGCCCCGCTATATCCAATATACTTTAGCAGAGCTCTTTTACGGCCCAGTAGCACAATAAAGTTGAATCCTCTGCTTTAGCCTGTTCGCGATTGTTATTTAATTAGCGCCCTCCCCTTTTCTTTAAAATATTTAAAGCAATTTCTGCACGAGCGTCCATATCAATGATGTTAAGCAAGCTATTCGCAAAGGATATTAATGACGGGTCACATGCTTTATCCCTCTCCCTTTCTTTCGGCTCTAATCTCATAATGCCGTGATCGCTCATCGAAATGGGAGAGTAGTGCTCTCGCTTTCTTCGGGACAACCGCCAATTCGTAATCCTCGCCTGAAAACTCCCGCACAGCATCCAGCGAATCAAACATCATAATCGTGACGAACTCTACCTCTTCTCCGGCTTTGCGCCGAAGTAATTGAATACCCTTAAAGCCACGAATATGACGGTTCTGGATCCCGACAAAGATTTCCTCTTTAAGCAATGCCTCATACTTGTCTGCGTTGGCGGGGGCTGTCCAGCCATGCCAGATTCGGCTGATCATATTTTTTCTCCTTTCTCCTTGGAACTTCAGCGTTGGCCGCTCAACGGCCGTATAAGCTACCGTGATGAAGTGCAGCTAAATATCGGTCAGACTTGATCCGGTTAAGTACAGCGTCACTTCACTTCGCCATAAACTGCGGGCTGCGAATCGGCAATGCCTTTGCGGTAGGCAATGGCTTCCACACCGACGAGGGCGCCAAACGGCATATTGACCTGAACGACGCTGCGGGCCGGATAGGGCGGCTGAAATATAGCTGAGTAGACGCTGTTCATTGCCGCGAAATCGTCGATGTTCTCGAGGTAGACAGTTGTTCGGACGACGTCGCTAAAGGAGAGACCAAGCTTGCCTAGGATTTCGCGCACGATTTCCAGAGTGCGCTGCGTCTGTGCGCCGACGTCCCCTACAATCACGCGGCCGGTTTGCGGGTCACGCCCAGTCTGGCCCGCGATAAAAACAAAGTCACCCGCGACTACAGCGTGGGAGTAAGGGCCGTAAGCCGCGGGGATACTCGTGTCAGGAAAGGTATAGTGTTTCATTGGTGGGGCCTCCTTGGTCCCCAAATCGTCGTGCGCTTAATGCCGCTCTTTAGTGATCGCAGCTTTGGGTGCCCCGTACGAGAGGGCTTGTGCGCCTTAGGCGTAAGGTTCCTTGTACATGAACCCTGTGTTAATAGTGCGGTGAAACCGCTTTATAAAATCGCGAAACGATTGTATTCATTGAGCTGTGGGTTGATGCCTTTATTCCTGCCATAGCATCATTGAGAAGGCGGACGGTGTGAGGAGGGGGACTTAGAAGCACCCCCTTATCAGTTTAGGCTCGGTCGCACATGGGAACCTTATCCCCTGATTCCGACGCGCGAAAGAAGGTTTTCACGAAAGTCCTCAAATTCCGTACCTGCTTTTTCTATTATGTTCTCAATCAAATAGAATCTATCGGTAGTCGGTGACTCCCGCCTTGCGAGAGCCATATCGAGATCTAGGACTCCGACCATAGTCCAGCACTCGACATAACCTTGTTTTTTCGCCTTTTGATGACTCTTTTCAGCCTCACCAATCCGATTGTGGATATTGGAGTAATCTCTCCCCCCTTTGATCTCGATTGCAACAAGGTTCCTAAATTTGCCGGATGGCAGCTCTTCCCTTATACAAATGTCAGGATCGCTTGCAAACTCTATCTTTACCGGGCGGCCGGCTGCGTTCTCGATCTCCAGTGAGCGATCGGTTTTTGAGACCAGGGATGGTTCAACAATTGAACTTATTAGATCAAACACCCGCTGAGTGGCACGGGTTCCTAATATATTTAGAGCACCACCTCGTAATTGGGGACCCAAAGTAAGCAATGTAAGCTCGTGAACAGATTCCTGCGACAACTCATCAATGCCTTGGATGAGAAACTCAGCACTTGCACATAACGTTTGACAAAGATCGGTCAAGACCGCTTCATTTTCCGCGGACAGTAGCCCCTTTTCTTCCATTGGCTTGAAGTGTCCAAAACCATATTGACTGCCATAAAACTGTTTCTGAGAAAAACCTAATAGGAGCCGGTAATATCCTAAAATTTTGGGATTAGCATGTAAAATGCAAGGAACTGGGAAAACTATCTCTCCTCGGAGGCCCCAACCGGCCACCTTTTGTAAGCCCTTGTTTGAAACAAAAGCGCCCAGTTCTTCGTCGAGCTTGGGGATTTGCAATGTAGCTACAACTGAAAGTAGAGAATCGAGGAGATAGGTTTTGCGGATCTCTTTCAATCGATGAAAGAACGTGATTTGGAGATCGGGTTTGGGAATCTTGAATTGGCTCATGATTCCATTTCCTTGTCGTAAGTGAAAAGCAATCGCTCAGTATTCCGTATCCGATTGACCGCAAGGGTCACGTATTCTGGATTGAGTTCAATCCCTACGTATTGCCGATGTTGCTGTTCACATACAACCCCAACAGTGCCTGACCCAAAAAATGGATCAAGTATCCAATCACCAGGCCGAGAGCCAGCTATTATACAGGGTTCAACAAGTTTTGGAGGAAAGGTTGCAAAGTGTGCTCCTGGGTATGGCTCAGTCTGGATTGACCATACTGTACGGCGATTGCGGCCGCTGGGCTCTTGGAGGCTCTCATAGTCGTAATAGTACTTGAGAGACTTAGAGAATAGGAAAATGTATTCATGTGATTTGGTTGGTCTGTCTTTAACACTTTCAGGCATACAGTTCGGTTTCTCCCAAATAATGTCGCTCCGCAGATACCAACCTGCCTCTTGAAGTGCAAAAGCCAGTCGCCAAGGGATGCCAATCAAGTCTTTCGGCTTTAACCCAGAAGGGGTTTTCGCCCGGTACGGCATGGCCCTGACCGGATTCTTCTTATCAGGCGCTCTGTATCCTCGATTGCCGCTTGTATAGCTGTCACCTATATTAAGCCAAAGAGTTCCATCATCTGTTAGGACCCGGAGAACCTCCTTAAAAACGGCCACGACACGGGAAATGTATTCAGAGGGATCATTTTCTGCACCAATCTGTCTTTCCGAAGCATAATCCCGCAAGCCCCAGTAAGGCGGGGAAGTTACGCAGCACTTAAAGAATCCAGAAGGAAGTTGGCTGAGAATCTCTTTAGCATCTCCCTGGAATACTATCGATTCCCTTAAACCAATCGTGTAAATGCCTTTTGGCTCAGATACAAATTTCATCTTAACTTACTCTTTTCTCGAAAAACTGATTTGGTTTACGGCCAAATACTAATGCTACCAATCTCATAGTATACATATCAAGGCTTAACGACAAGGGTAATCAGTGGGGCCACCGAAACTTTTCTGGCAGGCCGCCGAGCTTCTCGCCTTCTGATTGACTCGCTTGTTTACGCTCCCCGACTGCGGGATCTGTGATCAGCATGTAGAAGACTCTGAGTTCGTCGAGGGGACGTGAGCCTTTCGGTCGTGAGCTCAGGGTCTAAAGACTCAAGGCCGAAGGGCTTATGATGTGACCAGCCCGTGAGGGCTTGTGAGCCTTAGGCGTAAAGCCCTCTAAACATAAGCCCTGTGTTAATAGTGCGGTGAAACCGCTTTATAACATCGTGAAACGATTTTATTCAAAAAGCTGTGGGTTGATGTCTTTATTCCCGCCATAGCATCATTACGAAGGCGGATGGTGTGGGGAGGGGGAGTTAGAGACTCCCTCTTGCCCGATTAGGCAAATTACCATTTGATACAAATACTTAATTACTTATGCCTGACCCCATCCATTATGCCCATCCACGTATTCACCATTGACGAAGGGTGAACTTGAATTCACCCCTTCTCTAATGTGAAATGGCTTCTCGCCTCAGACCATATGAAGTTGAAGGGATCAAGGCTGTAATTCCTAATCAACTCAAAACCATCACATACAGGACAGGTTCCCTTATTCTTCCATGGGGCATAAGAGAGAATTGAGCATACGTGCGGAGTTGCTCAACTTAGATTGACCCTTCGATGTGATGCCTCTATTGCTTCTGAAGGTCCCACGTGATGTTTACACCACTTTCGTCAGTGGGCAGGACGGGCTGCTTTTTGAGCTGGAAGGGTGCACTCGTGGAGAAGGTGCCAGTCACTGTCCACGTGCTGCCCCCATATGAGTAAGTGCCGTCGAAGTTGCCGTTAGAATCCACCGTTCCCGTCAAGCCGGCCCCATCCGTGACACTACCGTCGCTGCTTACTGTGACAACGACATCGGCTGTGCCGCAGCTAGGCGGGTTTCCTAAAACCGAGTTGATGCAAAAGGTTCGCGTCCCCACATAGGTGGCCGTATATCCCCCGTCGCTAGGCGGAGATGTGGATTGGATTACTGTCATTGTCAACTGTCCTGAGATATCACCGTTTGAGACGGTAATCGTGGCTGTACCGGCGCCCACGCCGGTCACAAGGCCGTTTGAGCTGACCGTTACAACGGCACTACTGCTCGAACTCCAGATATAAAGCACCCCGCTAATTTCGTTGCCGGAAGAATCTGTCGCTACAGCAGTAAGCTGAATCGTATATCCTGTACACACGGTTGTGGAAGCAGAATCGATGGTGATGCTGTTTACTGGTGTTGTCGGAATGCCGTTGGCATTTCTCAATACCCAGGCATCGTTCACATAGGTGCTATTGCCCGTATCTCCGCCAAAGATTATCATTCGGTTCTTGGCGGTATCTGTATACACGGCGGAATAATGGATTCTTGAAGCGGGTTTCGGCGTTCCCGTGTCGTATTCAGCCCATGCGGGTGTTGTTCCTCCGGCATTCGTCAATATCCAGACATCATTTCTTACATAATTATCAGTGCCGGCTCCGGCAAAGATGATCATCCTGTTGTTTGTCTCATCGAACACCGCAGAATGCCCTGATCTCGCAGGAGGCTGCTGCGCGGTGGTCAGCTGGCTCCAAGCCGGGGTACCCTCAGTACCATTGGCGTTGGACAGGACCCATGTGTCCCTAACCCTTCCACTCGCAGCAGGTGGGTTTGCGGTGGATGTAGTGCCGCCAAACAGGATCATGCGGTTGTTTGTTGCGTCATACACCGCTGAGTGATAGGCCCTGGCCGCCGGAGGAGTGCCCGAAGGGTATAGCTCTTGCCAGGTCGGGGTAGTTGTTACGTTGCGTATGGTATAGGCCTCATCGTATGGGGTACATGCTGTAGTCGTGCATGAGAGCCCGCCAAAGAAAATAAGTGTGTCACTGCTTTCGTCGTATACACCTGGCATGCACACGCGCAGTGATGGAGCCGACCCGCTGATGCTCAATTGGCTCCACGTTGGGATGCCGCCTTCTAGACCATTAGCGTTGCTAAGGACCCAGAGATCCATTAGTATGGCGTTATTCTGATCTGTCCCACCAAAAATGATCAGCATATTCTTTTCGGTATTGTAGGCACCTATCGCAAGGTGCCTCTGGGATGGCACGGAGGTGGTCGACGTGGTCAGTTGATTCCAGGATGGCGTGCCGCTGGCGCCCGATGCGTTGGTCAACACCCAGGTATCGTTAAAATACTGACTACTGTTTCTCCCGCCGAAAAGGATCAGACTGTCATTGGCGGCATCATAAACAGAAACATGAGCTCGCCTCGCCGTGGGGGCCGTTCCGGTTGGACTGAGCTGCGTCCAGAGGGAAGGTGAAGAGACAATTGCAGTGTAATTTTGACAGCTCTGGGTTGTATCGGTCTCACCGTCACCACCTCCTCCGCCGCCGCCACCGTTACTGCCAACGATTGCTATCAAGCCCAGGGCAATAACACCTACCAGGCAAAGGTAACGTAGGTTTTTGACAAGCATAGTTCCTGTTTTCGCCATGTTATCTCTCCCTCTTACTTTCGTTTAGTATCACAAAGCAGACTGTTGCTTTACCAAAAGCAATAGGGGTTAGCAGGTAAATCGGACTTTCGCACAACTCGAAGATAATCTCAAGGAAAGCCAACTCATCTATCAGGTACAAATCAAGGGTGAACTGTTTTTGTATGTATTATATGATGGACTATGAGTCTAATAAAGAAAAAATTTCGCCTCTCAATTGTTTTCATCTGCGGTCCCCGATCTCAGCTGATTCAACCAGCGTTTAGGTGTCCAATGGATGTTGCGACCTAACACCTATTTTTCCTTACATATTATGTATCATGTTAACTTATAATCTAATGTACTCGATTACACATGGGTCAAGAGCAGACCCTTTAATGGGTGACCCCTTTATGAGTACTGAAAGATTAATGCGGACTTCAGGGAATGAGCTTTTTCACGCGCCCTACAATGCCGCTTTCCAAACGAACCTTGATCCCATGTGGATGTGTGGCGGATTTTGTGAGAATATCCTTGACGATGCCTTCCGTAAGTTTTCCGGATCGCTGATCCTGTTTCAGTACAACCTTAACACGCGTTCCCGGTTTGATGTCCGCCCGTGCGATTCCGTTCATTTGTATCGCCTATAAGTTTAATGATTAAGTGCCGATTCGGTGGCCAGCCCCGCTTCCGTGCCCGGAAGGAGTTACTTCTCTTTAAGGAAAACATCTTCGCGAGGAAATAGAGGGCTACCGGGACGCCCATAAGCTACTAAAATACTCCATCGATATATAAGTATCTTATATTTTTACCCGATTAGGATCGAAATTGTTTATATACGTATTATCTGTAAAAGTTAAGATCTTCCCATACACATTAGAGTTTTAGAGGGTGGCAG